>CAZXFB010000066.1:0-19533 GCA_964639725.1 uncultured Rikenellaceae bacterium | reverse complement strand
CTCTGGGGACTTGGTTCGTAACAAATAAATAGCTTTTACTTCAGAAATGTTTCAGTAATAACAAACATAAAAGCCTCGATATTGTTATGTATCAAGGTTATATTTGTTGTAAATAGTACCCTATTCTATCTGGATATGGTGTTTAAAATGTTCAGATCTAAATCAAAATGTGCAAGATATATTAATGAAAGTGCCTTGAACTAATTAATATTCAAGGCCGTATATGTTTATATCAGTTGTCGTCTCATCAGGTCTTGAACCTGAACACTTCTGATCCAAAATCAGACGTGTTACCAATTACCCCATGTTCTTTGGAGAAGATGTAGTTTGAACAATTATTTTATAGAAAATAAGTATTATCTATAAAATAATTATCTGTAATCGTTTACACTTGATAATTACAGGAGGATCATAGTTACTGGTGGATTATATTATATAGTTGTAGAAGTCGGACACATTGATCCTCTTTGGCCAGACAGAATACCCAAACCTACATTGCTAAACAATAATTCATTGACTCTGTCTTTTTGTGGTTAATATTGTCCGGCCAACTTTGGTCAAGGCCACAGGTTTTCCCACATTAGGACCTATATTTATTTATTTATTATCCATTAGCCAATTATAATAGGCATATTTTGAATCATAATTCCAATTAATTAACCTTTCGACAAAATTCGGTAATTCCCTTTCCTTTTTAAGTATGTCACCAAAATTAAAGATTATATCATACCAGTAATTATAAGGCTGCTCCGGCTCTTCACCAATATTATCAAATTTTAGTTTCCTGTATTTAATTTCGCATGCATTTAACGCTAGTTCAATCCACCTGCTATCGGTTTCAGAAACAAAAGTAAAACAATGCCAACCATATTTATCGTCAACAATATCGTAATCATAACTATCAAAATCCATCATTGGTATGTTTTTGCTAAATTCTGTTAAAATCCAGTCTGCTGTAATTTCAATTTTCATAGTCGAATTAGTATCTTTTTTAAGGTAAAAAAACTTTTGGTTATAAGTTACCATACCTGCTCCATATATATATAAACTAGAAGGAGTCAAAATCAAGAACTAATTATTCCATATTAAGATGGTATGCATTAGATATTATTAATTTTTTTAATTTCATTCCATTGCATTTCTAAACCTGAGAATTGAATGTAAATTGAATACTACATGCTGGATAAACGTCTCATAATCTGCATAATAATCTAAGTTATCGGAAAAATGTGTAACTTTGTATGAAATCTTAAATAAGAATCATGGATGATCCAAAGCAAAAGAGATTAAGGGATTTACGAAGAGATGAGCTTTTTGAGAGTGAATTCAATGAAATTTTAGAACAATTGGGAATTGCTTTCTCAGAGGAATTTAATCTCATACTCCACAATGACAGTGTAAATAATATGATCCATGTAGTAGTAGCACTCTATGAGGAATGTAAACTATCCAATGAAAAGTCATTCTCTGTTATGATGGAAACTCACACGAAGGGACGCGCAATTGTGAAAAATGGTAATATAAATGAGCTTCATTATATGAGTCTCGGACTAGAAAGACGTGGTCTTACGGTTACTTTAGAGCATGCCGAATGAAGATATTTAAGATAGTTCCTTCAATGTTCTAAAGTCTTTCCTATTCAGATGGAAAAGGGATATCTCCTTAGGAAATTCTTTCGAATAATTTTTAATTTGGTCAACAAAGGGAGAATAATTTCCATTTAGCCAAGGGGTAAATCCAATTCTTGTAATTTTATTCTCCACACAGTAATCCAGTATTTCAGTTACAGATAATTCTCTCAACGATACTACTTTTTTTGATCCATGAAAAAAATCTTTCTGTCCCTGGGGAGTAATGGAAATCGCCAGAAGGTCTAGCTCATCCCTATAGTTCCATATACTATCATGTAAGATTGAAATTCGAATATTCGGATTGATATTTATTACTTCCTCTTCTACCTGCTTTGTCATCCGATAAACCTTGGCATGCTCTATATTATACTCATCTGATGAAAATAATAAAGGATTTAAGTAATCAGGTTCTCCTTCGTTTATAAGAGTCATATTATAGGGTAAATCCATTGTAACACGGTACTGATGTCCATAATAGTTTTTATTAACTAAATGGATGTATTCAAGATTTAAAATAGGCATTACAAATCCTATAAAGAGGTCATTTTGAAGTGGATAGATCCCACCTCCCTCAAACAGACCTTCATTCAATGCGACAAACGCATCTATCTTGACTTTATGCTGGTTTAAAAATCTTACCGACTGAAGACAATCCATTCCTAAGCAAATTACCTTGCCTGATTTAGAAACTTGGATGTTAGGGTTACCACTTCCATTGTTGCGTTTACCTAATCCAATAAAACAAAAATCGACCAAATAGATTCGGTCAAAAGGAAGGGATTCGTACTCCTTCTTATAGTGTCCACTGGCAAAATAAACCAGGGTTTTTTGGTTGGCACTTTTATTTATCAGTTTTTTAGAGGTATCGTTAATTATGGCTAATGGTTTTATTATGAGTTAAATACTAGCACAAAGATACAAATAAAAATTGAATAATTGCTCATTTAAAATTAATAGGTAAAAAGTTATCTGATATTATGCTGTATTTTTCTTCGAACGAACCTGCAAAATTTATATATAGGTAGAAAGGTATTCTCATTGGGAATAAAAAGGGTGGGTTGTTGAGTTTGAGAATGAGGGATATTCATAGTAGTATCCCTTTCCTATTGAAAGTACTTGAAAAACCAACCCCCTACAAATGACAGTATCATTATGTCAAAACATTAAAAAAAGCCAGATCACAGGATTCGATACAATAAGTGGCATCCTCAAAAAGATTCATAATGGAGAAACACAGCTCCTCACCGAACTGGCCAGATCCTACGGAAAACATTCCTTAGAATATAATAAAATTAAGTTTCAGATACCAACCTTTACACCAAATGCCAGATTCAGTCATAAACGAGATCTGAAGTATTTGGAGGAACCAAGTGGATTCATTTATATTGATCTGGATGATTACCATGACATTAACTTTCTAAAAAGGGATGAGTACATTTATTCATGCTGGAGGTCTTTGAGCGGTATCGGTATTGGAGCACTTGTTAAGGTCAATGGTATAACAGCTCAAAATTTCAAAGGTTGTTGGAGTTATCTCTTCAACTATTTCAAAGGGTATGGAATAACTATAGACAAACAAACCTGTGACATCACGAGACAAAATGTAATCAGTTTTGATCCAAATATCTATATTAACGAGAATGCGACTTCGTTGTATGCTGATCAGATTACAACCCAAACATCTACCGGGATAGTACAATTTCAGGATTCCAAAGATTCTACCTGGTCTACCTTGTTTAGTGGTTTTGAGGAATCAGTTATAACAGACTCTTCAAAGATTAAATATCGTACTACCCTGAATGATTACCAAGGAAAGAACTATGTTGTGATTGAAAACGGGAAAGAATTCAGATCATGTTTCCTGCCAAAGGAAGTCAGAGATGGTGACCGGCACAAATGGATGGTTGGTCACACAGTATCACTCCTCTTTAACAATCCAACTGTCACCATTGAAAAGTTATACAATAGTGTGTTCCATTCAAATTTGACCCATTGTCATCCCCCAATGATGAATTCTGAAATAATGAGTATCGTAAAATGGTACTGGTGGCACCACTTCTTTAAATCGCAAAACCCGTAAGATCAACGTCTTGCGGGTTTTTGTTTTGAAAAAGGTGACGGAATCGGTGATGGATTTTGCATCATTCTATTCATGAATTTCATATTATAAGATGCCAACTGGACTTTAGGCTTTTGATTTCACCTTCCTTACTTTTCAGAGTTATAAAAAAGATCTTATGCCGCACTATATTCAAATCTATATACATTATTGTTCGTAATAGATCAGAAGTGACTTAAAATAGGAGTACATTTAAAAAAACATGATATGAAGAATCTGATTTTTATGTGTTTAGGTTTTTGTGCAATTTTAAGTTGCAAGAAAAGCGATAATTTGGAATTAAATGCTCCGAGAATTGTAATAAAAGGTACACTTTCTGGTAGCAATATGAAAAGCGGGGCATCGTACAAGGCAAATGCATTGTCCTTATCTGATGCCACAAAGGTACTTGTCTTTAACGGTACTTCATATAAAGTCTTTGACATTGTAAATAAATCATTTACAGCTTACGCAGTTTCAGGAACAGCTACTGCTATTGCTTTTCTCGATGCAAATAACCAGTATATAGGTTGTCTAACAGCTGGAGGACTTAATGTGCTGCCTCTAGTGAGCCTGAAAGACGGTGATAATACTGTTATAGATCTAAGTACTTTGACTCTAAATGTCACAAGTGTTATACCCGCCAATAATCCTTTAGGTAGCTCAATTCTTCTTAATAATGAGGAAATTGCATGGTATAAAGAATTGGGGGGGTACTATGAGTCCCTATCAAAAAATATTGATTCTGATAACGACGGTGTTCCTGATATTCTTTCCAAAAGAGACATTGGCCTGAGCACCATATTTATTATTTCTTGTGGTCCCTGGACACTGAACAATGCTGCAATGCAGGTAGTTGATACAAATCATATATTTATAAATTACGTATTAAGGATTGGCACCGGGAAAGCCCTTAAACCAGTAGATACAAAGGCTATTCTTTCAGGTCCTTCAGGTTCGCCCCATAACGATATCACACAATTGAGTTTTGCTTTTGGACCCGATTGCTTTATTGCATCTTTTGGCAGGAAAGCTGCCGAATCTCCTGGAAATCCTTTTGGATCGGTTTTGCTCCCTTTCGAAAAAGGTACATATACTGTAACTCTGGAAAATAAGAATTATACCCTGAATTATGCAAATATAAGTGCAAAGCACTTCTTTATTCTTGCAAAACCCACAATCCACACAAATAGCAACAATGAAATTGTTTCTGTTTCAATAGACTACAGAGACGCGGAAAATAATCCTGTTACTGCCGAAAATTATGTTTATGAGACTCAGGTCACTCTCGAAGGTTCACAGAATCGACTGGTTCAGATGGGAGCTTTATGGGAAAATCCGGAAGCTAAAACTAATACTGATCTTTATAACTTCAAGCTTCCAACTCCGGTACCTATGTCTCAACTTAGTATGTTGTCTGTTATGTATCTGGATATTATTGGTAACTCATATAATATTAATTATCAGGCTAAGTAGTTTTATATCTGTAATAGATTCTTTGCATAGCGTTACCCTTGCCGAAAACAGCAGTATAATCTTAAAACAAAAATGTTTTATAAAGACTCTTCAGGAGTCTGACGGCACCACTTCTTTAAATCTCAAAACCCTTAAGATCAGCGTCTTGCGGGTTTTTGTTTTTAAGAAGATGACTGAATTTACCTTTTAGGAAAATTCAGCCTTGTTCATCACGTCCTGCAGTATTTACACGATTTTTTGAATTCCGTCTCTGCGAGACAAATGCATAATATTCCATATCCTGTCATGGATCAGATACAGGTAGTAATTTATAAATTAAAATCATTATACTTGATAATCGGATTTTAAAGATCAATTTAAGAATCTAAGATTATTAATCCACAAATCACATAAATTAATTAATAAATATGAAAGAAATAAAAATATCCAATGCAACAGTAAAGGACAGGAAACAGCTCATAAACTGGTTTGAATTTTACAACATCCAGAAACTTATTGAGAAAAGGATCGATTGTTACCTGGTTCATAATTCAACTGTTATAGCAAAAGATAAAAACAAAATCGTGGGAGTTTTGCAGTGGCATGTAAAAGAAAGTGCGGTCCATGGTCTTGCAGAGATTGAAGAGGTGTTTATCTCGGAAAGTTACAGAGGACATGGAATAGGCTCTTTACTTGTTTTGTATGCAACTGATGCAATCCGAACCTGTTTTATTGAACTTAACATTAAACCAAGAAAAATATTTCTTTTTGTTGGCAGCGTAAACACTCCTGCAAGAAAACTCTATGAGAAACATGGTTTCAGATTGATCAGCAGTATAGGCTATTTATTTCATGACAATGTAGAGGAATTATTTTATTCGCTAGATTTATAATATAATTCAAATGGTATTGAAAATCTGATGATTTCTTTTCTCAATACTCACACACACTCACATTTTTTTATCTGTGTCTAAGATCAACACCTTGCGGGTTTTTGTTTTTAAGTGGGTGACGCCTGTTTGCCGGCAGGCAGGGATCAGGTGATGTATTTTGTAATTCACTAAAAATCAGTATACTACATGCATATCGCTCTTGCCTGATCTGCATTATGTCATATTAAGGTATTACTTCATATCGTACCTGTAATGTAAAATTTTACTTTTTAAGAAGGGTCATATCATATTTTGTCTCTGACTAGTCTGATAATATTTTATGAACAATTAGTATTATGTTTTATTTTTCTGGATTCCGGATATGGATTCTTTAATAATTTGAATTATTTTTATAAAGGTAACCTCGGAAGTGTTTTCAAAAGGAGAAACCCTTGGGGAAAGTATTTATTTCAAATAAACTAATTGTATGAAAAAAATTATCAGTACGTTATTACTAGTTCTGGCAGGAATCATTCCTGCAATCGCACAGGAAGATGCTGAAAGCTGCAAAGATCCTGCTTTATTCACCAGGATGCCAAATTTTCATATCTACAGGTGTGATGATCTGCAATTCGACAGGTATGAATTTACTGTAAGTGATGGAATAAAGAAGGCTGTTGAGGGGCATTATATGTTTGTCTACTATAACCTTAACGAAAATGCGCAGGCTCCGAGCGGATTGCAAATTGCCAGAAACTATACAAATGCTATTAAGAAAATCGGAGGGAAAATGGTATATGAATTTGTGGATGGTGGAATTCTCAATACAACAGTTAATTTAGTAAAGGATGGGAAAGAGGTATGGGCTCATATTCAGGGTGGGGGAAACGGTATGTATTCAATTTACGTAATTGAAAAAGAGGCTATGGAGCAGGATGTGGTTGCCGATGCAAGCAGTATGGCTTCCTCAATTAAAGAAACCGGTAAAGTTGCTCTGTATGGAATCTATTTTGATACCGGCAAGTCTGTATTGAAGCCTGAATCGTCGTCAGCTCTGCAGGAGATTGCTAAACTGCTTACTTCTGATCAGTCTCTAAAGCTTTATGTTGTAGGACATACCGATAATACCGGAACATTTGATGCTAACATCAAATTATCAATGGACCGGGCAGCAGCAGTTGTTAATGCTCTTGTGACACAGCATTCTGTAGCAGCTGCCAGATTAAAAGCTTTTGGCGACGGACCAACAGCACCTGTTGCAACTAACGAAAATGAAGAGGGAAGATCTCTGAACCGCAGAGTAGAATTAGTGAAACAATAAAAAAAATACATACATACAGGAAGAGCGCTCTTAATTAAATCGCAAAACCCGCAAGATCAACGTCTTGCGGGTTCTTGTTTTGAGAGGGGTGACGGATTCGGTGACGGATTTTATAACGTACAGATAATCAAATAAATCTAAACAAAATATATAAGAATCAATTCATGACCATTTAATACTTCAAGGTTCAGGGGATAATAATGAATGTTAGAATTAGGTTAAATACAAGTATCTCAAGGAAAATAGTTATGAAAGATGACTATTGTTTTTTTTCGTAGGTATAGGTCTGTTATGTGGACTTCTATTAATCAATATAATATCAGATCAAATCTTTTCAAGATTTTTTAATCTCTCTTCTATTTCTTGCATTTTATCAATCCTCTCCTTAGAGTATGTTTTTAGTCCGGTATCTATAAATCTAAACAGCCGAAGTGATTTTCGTGAGTAGGATAATGTATTGGGTTTGTCATTCTGTGCAAAACACAACTCTGCCTCTGCATTGAAAAGCTCTGCCAGTATCTCAAGATGACCGTTTGTATAGTTATGCTTTTCCAGCAGTCCCTGAGCAAGATCTTCCTCAGGTATATTCCTGAAAAATGCAGCATCCTCCTTGAGCAGATCATAATAGATGTTCTCAAGGAGTTCCGAAGACTTCTGGTATTCCCCTTTTTTTATTAATCCGAGAAGTAAGGCCAGGAATTTTCCCAATTCCTCTATCATTCTGAGAATATAGTCTTTTTGATACATGTAAGGAAGTTTTAATACCAAAGGTAACTAAATTGTTCTGAATATTTGCGAGATGACAGATATGAAGGAAAAACAGCGTGACCCGACAAAGACGTTAATATCAACGTCTTGCTGGTTCAGGTTTTGAAAGGGGTGACGGATTAGTGATGGATTCTGTAAAGGATACATATTCAATTATATATTTGTAAATCATAATATCAGATTCATAACTGAACTTTCACTATGATAATCAGTATATAAAAGTCTTTTTTGGCAGAGTCCGCTAAATTGATTCTCCAGGGTCTTACAGACATTTGAATCCCTAACCTCAAATTCTAACAAGAGATTAAAACAAACATATATGGCAAAAATAAATCACTTCATGGGAAAAAATACTCCCAATCCTATATCGGCATAGACATAAGCTTTATCTGCCGGTACATCACTTATCGTAGAATTGCTAAAATCACCCCATAAAAATCCAGCACCAATGCTACATGTAAAGAGCTTTCTGGTTCTGAATTCAAGAAAAGGAACAACTTTAAAATAAGGATTTATTTTCTCCCGAATATCATTTCCAGCTCCTGCTGATAAACCAATTGCGGAACTGTTTATTCGCGGTTTGAAATGATATTTGAGTGCCAGATTGGCCCCCATAATATTGAGACCCGCTGCTGTACTCAGTTTTTTGCCTATGAACCTTTCATAATCTATCTCCAGTAAGCCAAATGACTTGACCTGTATTGAGACAGATTTGATTGAGGCAACAACGGGTTTTCCTACATTTAAATCCATAGTTGTCAATTCAACAGGCTGGTTTTTGTCTTTTTCCGGGATAAGTGGTATTGCATTCTGATTGGTGGGTCCATCAATTATTTCAGAATTAAAATAAAAATTTCCTGTCAGTGAAGTGGATTCCCATGGTATCTGTAGCTTGCCTGTTTTTTGAGAAACGATGCTTCTGACATTTTGAAACATTTCAATAATCGTAATATCAGGGATCCTGATACTCTCCAATATGGCAGTTGTGTATGGACTATTGTTTCCGCTTCCATCGGAGGCAGTTCTTCCCGGGGAAGTAGAATACGCTATAAGTGTCCCTCCCGGAGCATCCATAAAAGCCAATCCTTTTCCATTAGAAGCGCGTGTCCAGCTTCTTTCAAACGGATTATTTCTGCAGGCATCAAGAATTACAATATTAACCTTTGAACCACTGGCCTCCATTTTTGCCAGAACCCTGTTAGCCTCAACACAATTCAGCTCCACATCTTCTTCAGATTTAAGTTCAGCATCCACAGGGATCAGGTAATTATTGCCTTTTGACTGAATCCCATGTCCTGCATAAAAAAACAATCCAACCTCATAATTTTTGAGTGAAGCCCCGAACTCATCAATGGCCCTCTTCATATCATTTTGTTTGAGGTTCTCATACTTAAGTACTATGAATCCAAGGCTTTCCAGCGCAATTTTCATCGCTTTCGCATCATTTTCAGGATTAGGAAGCATACTTGACATATAATTACCATTCCCAATTACTAACGCTATCCTTTTTTGAGGATGAGTGGCATTGGGATTTTGAGGAAAAAGATTAACCGGGAAAAGAGCAATTGCAGCAAGGTAAAGGAATAGCCTGCTTTTCATGTTTTGATTTTAATGATAAGTATTCAAATTTAATATTTTTTTCAGAATCAGGATACAAAAAGGTAAACAGTTCTGCACTAATCTGATCCAGAACCCAGCGATCCTTTATATGTTTTCCGAGTCCTGGTTAAGGATCTTCAATATCTTCCGTTTATTTGATTTATGATGGTGATATATTTTCCAGTCCATAATAAGTCAGACGCATATATAGATATAGCTCTGGCAAGGTAACTTTTAAACATAGATTTATTCATTCTCTGTAGATTACTTTTGCTATATAAATCTGTTTTTTGGTAAATTAGCATGGTGATTCTGGTTTAATAGTTGATTATCATATGGGTTGCAATAGATTATCCTGATTTTTATTCTTAAGAATATGAAAACGAGCCTTTTTATTAAGCAAACGGTTGGTACCTTATTGTTTTTTGCAATCATTTTTATAAGTGCAGGTAGTTTATACTATTGGCAAGGTTGGGCTTATGTTATTGTTGGTCTGTTTATGTCAATTATGAACTATACAGTGTTTAAGTTAGACTCCGGATTATTGGAGGAACGTTCCAGACCTGGAGAAGGTGCCAAAAGATGGGATAAGCTTATTTTAGGATTAACGTTTTTGACAACTATTACAATGTATATAATTGCCGGCTTTGATTCCGGACGCTTTCACTGGTCTCCGGATTTTCACTGTAGCATTTATTTGCTTGGAATAGTATTAACAATTATCGGGCAACTTCTTTTTCTTATTGCCCAAAAGCAAAACAAGTTTTTCTCAAGTACAGTAAGGATTCAAACAGACAGAGGGCATACAGTCTGTGAGTCGGGTCTGTATAAGGTTGTGCGACACCCTGCTTACCTTGGGTCAATTATTCAGGCAATTGGTTTTCCTCTATTATTTGGTTCTCTTTGGAGTATAATACCTGTATTTTTTTTAGTTGTTTTTCTATTGGCCAGAACACATCTGGAAGACAAGACTTTAAAAAATGAACTGAAGGGTTATAATGAATATTCTGGCAAAACCCGGTATAAACTTATCCCATTTATATTTTAAAATAACAGGGACACTGCGAAAGGAATGTAGCTAAAATGTGAATACTGCAAGAGGCTGTCTCAAAAGGAAAATCAACCACCCCGTCATGACCCTTCGGGCATGACACCCCTCCTTGAAAAGGAGGGGAAAGTATTGATGTATAGCACATTAACTTTCTCCTCCTTTTGAAGGAGGAGTACCCCTGACGTCAGTCAGGGGGGAGGTGGTTGACTTTTGAGACACCCTCTTGTTTCTGATGGGCTACCCCTGATACCCTGTCTGTGAATAGACGGGGATCTTGTGATTAATTTTGTAAGAGGAATATTATCAAGACTTTGGATCAGTCTGGTAGCACAGTAATGCAAATTCTCTTCATCAGTATGTATGTTGAAAGGCAATCATAAGACTCATTTGAGGTTATTGTTGAATCCCAGCTAGCGTATTGGCTTCGCCGAGGTTACTTGCGACGGGGATATTCAATTCTCCGACTAATACCTTTTAAAAAAGGTAAATGTTCAAAAACTTTTGGCTTATGGTTCAACTCAACTTTTTACAATAGAAGTGAAATCACGGTTTTTACATCATATAAATTCTGTATCCCTTATCCCTTGGCAAATGTGAAATCAGAGCATGCTTCATATTAAAAAAAATCATATATTCACTATGATAATTTTTCAAACCTCCTTTTATGAAACGTGGTGAAATAATTTTTTTAATTATAAGTCTGGTAGTTATAGCTACAGGGACAATTATTTTTGTTGAAGCCTCAGCATTTCAGAAGAAAGCCAGAGTTACAGAAGGTACTGTTATCTCCGGAAATAGTACATATTTTATTGTTAAATACATTTCTGAAGATGGAGAAGAACGAACACACCAGGGCACCCAGGGAAAGAATGGGAAACACCGTGAAGGTGAAAAGTTCAAAGTTTTCTACCTTAAAGATAATCCTGACAAATCAAGAATATATGACGGGAAAAAAGGAGGTAGGAAGACAATATTCTGGGGTATTGTTTTGCTGTCGCTTTTTCTGCTTTCAATTTATCAACGGAGATCGAAGAATAAATCAATGAATATGCTCAAGACCAATGGCAGAAAGGTGCAGGCAGAAATAACGGGTATTGAAACTGATTTAAGTACTACTGTTCTTGAGCATCATCCATATATTATCCATTGCAGGTGGGTAGATCCGATAACAGGAAGAGAATACAGCGATGCTGTAAAACAATTATGGAAGGATCCGGCACCTTTGCTCGCAGGACGTAATCATCTTGATGTATACATTGACAGGAACGATCCGGGAAAGTATTTTTTAGATACAGAGTTTCTGGCTGAAATAAAGGCATATTAAAATGGTGAGAAGAAATTAACTATCAGAGGACATGAGGAACCTTTCCTCAAGGCCACAGATCTCACAGTATAATCTGTGGATATCTGGTTTTAAGAAAACAGATATTCTTTCACCACAAAGTTTTAAATGTTCTTTCCACTATGCATTCTCAGTCAGGTTGCCCAGTTAAGGCATAGCCACATAAGTTGTCATTTTGCTTTTATTGAATATACAGCAAGATAATCACCGTGTCTGATGAATAACCTGCCTTTATTTATTGAAGGATGCGCAAAATAGGTGCCTTCGCCTTTGGTAACCTGGAATGAGCTTACCAGGTCAAATTTCTCTCCTGATGGTTTTACGAGTCCAACATGACCGCTCTTTTCCTCAATAATATAGAGCATTCCGTCAGCTGATATTATAGCACCCTTGTTGTACCAGTCGGTAATCCACATGGTTTTTCCTGTTGTCCAGTCAACACAGATCCATTTCCCCTTTGAGTTTGTTTCATGAGTTGAACTGAAAATATAATTGCCGGTAAGTATCATACCCCCGACATGAGGATCAAGATCCGTATTCTTCCAGACAATTACCGGATCTGATCCATCCGTATTGATCTTAATCTTAATAGCTACCTGATCATATCCATTGGCTGCAAGGATAAAACCATCATGATAAACCGGAGTATTTACACGATTCCTTCTTTCCAACTGCTGGGTGTTAAGTGCCTCGCAGTGAATTTTCCAGAGAAGCTTTCCATTTGCTCCATTGACTGCAATCAGATGATGTGCTGTCCATGTGACAATTATTTTATTGCTTCCATTTTGTATAAGTAATGGATTTACATAATTTGTCAATTCATTTATCGGTGGAGCTTCCCAAACTACTTTACCATTTTCAGCATTGAAGGCAACCATAGATACCATATTTCCACCCGGAGTTCCGATTACTTTATTATCAACTACCAATGGTGATTCTGAAATTCCATTCAGAGGTTCAGAGGCATTATATTTTTGGAAATAGTTAACGGACCAGATTATCTTTCCATCCTTTCCGACACAAACCAATTCTCCCTGGCCACTAACCACAAAGATCCTGTTGTTTGAATATGAGGGTGTAGAACGGCTTTCAGGAAAATTGGTGGCAACCGAAGAATTACCATATATTACTTCCCAAATTTTTTTGCCATTCTGGTCTAAACATGTCAGGACATCTTTATCCCCTTTTCTGCCAGTAATATAGATTGCATCATCTGTAACTGTTGCACTTGATTGTCCTCTCCCTATATCTGTCGCTTCCCAGAGCAGTCTTGGACCAGATGGAGCCCAGGTTTTTAGTAATCCTGTTTCATTATATATTCCATTACGCTTAATTCCACGAAACCCTGATTGCTGCCCGTTTGTGAAACTTAATATAAATGTTGTAAAGATAATTGTAAGTACTATTTTCATGATTTGAATAGATCTGTTTTCCGGAGCAATATTAATGAATAAATTAATCGAAATCCACTATACCTTAAGTTCTGATAGCATTGACAATAACTGAGAAGGTATAGTTCCCTGAAACTGAAACCTGTTAATCACCTCGAATACTGAACCATATTTAAAAACTTAAATCCTTAATTGTTATTCTTTTTTCTCATCTTGAATTATTCCGGGAAAAGGAAGCATACAGGATTTTTCTGTTTGGTTTTTCCTTTTAAAAATCAGGTTTAGTATTCTTTAAATTGTTTGTCTGTATCTTCAATGAGTGCAGGATGATAGCTCTAAATATTATTAATAAATCAATTTATAATTGCCTTATTAAAATCTGCAATTGCATTACTTTATGCAGATTCTTAGGGTGAAACATTTATTTAAATTCCGGATCAAATAATATCTAACAGATTGCGTTTCCTAAGTATTCAGTATCACAGAATAAAATTTATGTGAATGACAAAACTCTTCTCAATGATTATTTAACATCTTAACTTTTATATTGCCTTGTCAATAAATTTATTAAAATAGCTTAAAACAATAGAATGAAACATTCATCACCATCAAATATTAAATGGATTATTGGCTTAATCCCTTGTATCACTGGTATTATAGGTGATTTTGTCAAAATGGATTTTCTTTCTGCCATTGATTATTTTATTTTGCCTGCAGGTTTTGTTTTACTGGTAACGGGCACAATGCTTAGGTAGTTCGGGAAAGTCTAATAAGTTTAATATCAGGTATATGGATTTACTCTGCACGTGCAATCTTGAAAATGAATTTCGTAATTAAAACAAATAAAGGAGGATTAATATGAAAATTGATGAAAACAGCAAAACTGATCCTGCAAATGAAGTTACAGGAACCAGCAAAAATGTAAAGACTAAAAGTGATATTGAAAAGAAGACCAGGGATGAAGGAATAAAAAAAGGTGTTGTTATAACTTCAATAATCAGCTTTTTAATACTGTTGGTTACAGGGATAATTGTTTTTTCACTTTATAGTCGCGAACATAAGAAGCTGCTTAATATGATGGAAACACAAAGGAATTCCCTTACAGAAAAAGTTTCCGCCCGGGATTCTGTTATCAGTGAATGGATAACGACTTTTGATGATATTGAAAAAAATATCGCAATGATCAAAGAAAAGGAGAAAATAATCACAATTAATTCATCGAATGCAGAAATATCCAAAGACAAAAAGCAACAAGTTCTGGAAGATATTAAATTTATAAATTCACTTCTTGAACAGAACAAAAAGAAAATTGCCTCATTAAATGCTCAATTAAAGAAGTCTGGTGGAACAATTAAGGTTCTGCAGAATAAGATATCCGGGTTGGAAGCTTCTATGAAACAGAATGAAAATGAAATTTCGGAATTAAAGGCTTCACTGGTAAACAAAAAATTTGAGGTTGAGCAGCTCAATACACAAATGATTGTTATGCAGGATACTATTGCAATTAAGAATGAGAAAATCAATACCCAGGTTTATGAGATGAACAAGGCTTTTTATACAAGTGGTACATATAAAGAATTGAAAGCAAAAGGTCTTTTAACAAAGGAAGGTGGTTTTATAGGACTTGGTAAAACAGAATCTTTAACCGGGAATTTTTCCAATAATTCTTTTACCCAGGTCGACATCAGTCAAACAACATCGTTTTCTCTTAATTCAAGAAGCGCTAAACTTATCTCAGAACATCCTTCTGGTTCATATGAGTTTACAAGAGATAAAGACAAAAAAATCAAATCTATTGAAATAAAAGATCCCGTGCAGTTCTGGAAAATTTCCAAATATGCGATTCTAATGGTAACTAATTAAGAATAGAATAAGTTCCAGGAATATATTTTCCGGATAACTAAATCATAAACCCCGAAAGATCAGAGATCTGCGGGGTTTATGATTTCATGGAGTGATGGATCAGGCGATAGATTTTGCAATATCCTCATAATTATCCGGAGAGTGAATTTTTTAGAATTTCATTTGAACTGCACTCATTATATGAATTACCACATATAGTAAAGATGCCATGAATCGATTGAAAGAGAGAATTATGAGATTCAATTTTCCATGAAACAGACATGAGAAGATACAAAAGAAGTAGGGAAAGATAATCTGCCGGAACTGAAGATGAAAATTGTAGAGCAGTTCATTGCAGGTTATGTAATTACAAAAGGAAGTAATTTTTGGATACTATCCTGAAAACAATTATTAATTTTAGATCCGGATACTAATCTTTAAAAAGAGTTCTATGTTTAAGAAATCAGTTATATCAGTTCTGGTAGTTTTATTATCAGGCTTTGTAATTCTAAAAGCCCAGACTTCGGGCAATTATACCGTTGATGGAATATTGAAAAGCTACTCTGCAAAAATGTTCACTTCAATGCCCGTATCAGACAGCGACATAGATCTTATTGTAAAATGTGGTATGAAAGCTCCCAGCGGGAGGAACTTCCAGCCTTGGAAATTTACTGTCGTTAAAGATCAGGTAATGACTGTAGAAATCTTAAAGAATATTACTGCCGGAAATATCTTAATAGTTATTTCTGGTCAGGTAAAGCCGGATGGAACAGTTGATCCTTTCGATTGTGCTCTTGCAACAGCAAACATGTATATAGCTGCCCAGGCTCTTGGTCTTGGCACACATATTTACGCCGGACCAGTGGCTGATATCAACACCAACTGGAAGCAAAAACTTGGGATCCCTGATGATTACAAGGCTGTAACCGTGCTGAGAGTAGGGAACATTGACAATAATGCTGATGCTGTCTCATCTGCTTCAACCAGAAAAAACCTTGAGGAGGTAGTAAATTACAGATAGTACTTAATACTTGACATATTATTCAGATTACCGAAATAGCAAAGTAAAAAGTGCTTCAAAAGCCTAAGATTCATGAATAACCACTCGACTCCGGTATTGAATTTTTTTGACTGTTAAATAATTCACAAATAAATCTTAATCTGGAATTTGAAATTTTGAATTTATACGTATACAAATTCAAGAGTATTTACAAAAATTACATCAATCGAAGCATTGGAACTATTTAAACCCTAAGGTGTTACAAGTCAATACAGAAAGTATCATAGTAAAAAGATAAATCCATGCTACTCATCAAATCAGATGTAAAACAGAGAGTTTGTCGTAAATTTTTATTTGCTTTTTTCTTTGTTACAGTTTTTATAGGCAGAAGTTATTCCCAGTGGCAGTTATACATTTCAAATGATGTATGCATGGACTATACGTGGAACCTGACGGAAGAACAGACAAGAGAATATGCCGCGGGACTTATAGCTGCTCATCTTGATGCAATGAATGCAACAGATAATGAACCATGGCAGAACAAAGCCAGGTATACCTGCACTGTTACCAATGAAGTTATCTTTTTTTTAGAAAAGTATCCCCTGAGACGCGCTGAACTTATAAACCGTATTATTGAAGGGCGCATCATGATAAGCCCTTTTCTGGCAAATACCAACTGGGGATTTCCCGGAGTGGAAGGATTTTTACGAAGTATGTATCCTGCAAAACGGTTTGCTGCAGACAACCATCTGCCTCTTAAATATGCCGTTCACAGCGAACTGCCAAGTTTATCGTGGGGTATAGTTCCATTACTCTCGGGTAGTGGTATTCTTTGGATTAATAAGCCATACTACAACTTTGATGCAGCTTTTGGAGGACTAAATGTTCCACCACTTTTTATATTGATTGGCCCCGACAGCAGTAAAATTAATGTTTTAATGGACAAACATGCAAGTAGCCAATATCACTATATGCAAGGTGATGGCATACTTAAAACTTTACGCTACAAAAGAGATACACTTACAATTGAAAACTTCTGGCTGCCCTATTATTCAAACCTATCGGATTACCCGCTTAAAACTATATTAGCTGAAGGTACTCATAGTGACCTTTCGTCTGAAAGCCCAGCACAGGTTTCAAACATTACTCAAAAAATTATAGACTATAACAGACAATCTGAAAGGCCGGTAACACTGGTAAATGCTACCTTTGCCATGTTTGCTGAGCTTGTTGATTCCATTGAAGTTTCAAAACCTTTTCTGCCTGTTTTGAAAGGTGATTTCGGACACAGCTGGGAAGTATGGCCTTTAGCTCTGGCAAAATATGCCTTAAACCTGCGCAGGGGTGAAAATAGTTTAATATCAGCTGAAGCTTTGCTAGCCTCAGCCAATTTTGATTTTAATAATGATTCCAGGTTGCTTTCGATTCATCGTCGCGCTGAATGGCTGATGGGAATGCTTTACGATCATGCCTGGAATGGATCTGATTCATCAAATATCAAAACAAATGGTGATATCCGGAAACGATTCTCTGAAGAGCTTCTTCTGCTTACAGATTCCCTTAAGACAATCGGCTTTGCTGCTAATGGCCTTACACAATTACCAAACACTGTAACAGTTTTTAATCCAACTAATTACAGTCGTTCATCAATGGTTGAGATACCTTTGCCTAAAGGTAAAAGAAATATGAATATCTGGGCTGATGATATACAGTTAAGTGCACAGTTAATAGTCAGGAATGGTATTGAATCGCTCTGCTTTTTGACAGATACACTTTCAGGGTATGGATTTGCAACCTATAAATTAAAACCAGGTAAGAGTTCTGTTTTAAAAAACAATTCCAGGTATAATATTAATCTGAACAAGACTACAGGTATTGAAATTATCAATTCACAAACTTCTGAAATTGCTGCATTGTTGCAATTAAAATATGTATCCGGTAATTCGTATTATGCGAATATTGAAGAACTTAAAATAATTTCAGAAGGCACTCTTGCTACCATTTATCAGATTTCAGGTCATTTACCCGGAAATGAGGTTGTGATAGAGTTGATAATCCCCAAAACAGATAACAGTATTGATTTCAACATTTCAGTAACAAAGGAAATCAATACTTCAAAAGAAGGACTCTATCTTATTTGCAAACTCCCGGAAAGATCCCTCTTACACGTAGAAACAACTGCTGCGGTGGTTCGACCTTACTTGGCACCGAAAGGTGATTATCTGCCCGGGGCTGATACATCCCGGATGGTTATGCAAGGCTTTGCAAATGCGGAATATTCAAATTCCGGTGGACTGGTACTGACTTCACCTGATGCGTTTTGCCTGAACAGAAACGACTCTGCTTTTGTGATTCAGCTGCTTGGAAACAATAACAATTACAGGGAAGCCATTAAGGACCAAAACAGTGAAACAAAATTCAATTTTAATTTTTCTCTTACCCCGTACTCTGGTAAATACTCTCAGGTTCAGTCACATACATTGGGCTTTTTGAAACAGATGCCCATGCTGGTAGCCAAGGGCATGATACCAGCAATAAGCTCCCGGCTCATTATTTCCAATCCTGAAATTAAAGTGACATCTTATAAACCTGCTGACCCCTCTTTTGGTACAGGATCAGTACTCCGTCTTTGGAATACTTCCCCCGATAACACTAATGTTTTTATTCTGACAAATGACTTCAGAAAAGCATGGCTTACTGATTTATTGGAGCAGGACATAAGGGAGCTAGACTTAACAAATGGAGAAATTGTTATTCCTGTTCATGGAAATGGTTTTGCAGGAATAAGATTATTAAAATGATCCTTAAACCCGGTAAGACACTTAAATAGTTGAGAGACTGCCTGTAAAATTAATCAGCTAACTTCACATAGAGTCGTTGGGAGAACGAAGAATCTCAACTCCAAATGGTCGTCCCATGGAGATCAGTGTTTCAGAGAAGATTAATAATTAACTGAGGGGTTTGTCTGTTTATTGATTTTTAAACAATTAGCTTTATTTTAGGTTCTGTGTTAAAAGGAAATTGAGCTCTTCAAGTATGCCAGCTATTGCAGATTTTTGCAGGGATAATTAAAAACCAATTATATAAACCATCTACTTAGTTACTGCTAATTTGAAATTAAGTATCACTTTCATGTACAATAAGAAATTAGAGTTACAGTTTA
>CAZXFB010000065.1:0-20004 GCA_964639725.1 uncultured Rikenellaceae bacterium | reverse complement strand
GTCAAGGTGGCGCGCAAAAATTGTGACAAGTTTATTACCCCAACCGTCCGTGTTATAGCCAGTGTTATTTTAAAATTGTTATGATATGGCAGATCTATGTGTCATGGTTTGCAGGATTTAATCTTTGCAAGCTCTTTTAAAAACTTTGGTGTCGCGGTGGCAAGTGCGGCCTTTAAATGTGCTTGCAAAAACGATGACAGGCTACTTGTCTTACTCAACTGTCAAGGTGTGTTATTATTTTCATTTTTAGTTATTAAAAATGGGATTCTCAGGTTTATTGCAATATTTCTCCCGGGATTAAATAATCCAACTTCTTTCAAAGTCGACAAATGGTCAATGTACTTTCTGTCAAAAAGGTTATTTGCACTTATGCTGATTGACATAAACTGATTTTGGATTTTTATATTTCCTCCTATGCTCAGATCCAGAAGAGAATAGCCTGATGTCGTTGTTTCATCGGGAGCAGCATTCATTTGACCAAAGGCGGTAGTTGAATAAACTGAAACAAAGGCTTTTTGCAGAAACATTAATTTTTCTTTTTCAGCCCTTAGTTCAAAACGTAATTTATGTGCAGGTACAAAGGGTATAAAGTCGCCATTGTTTTGTTTTCCGATTACCGATGAAAAGGTAGTTTCAAAATGTAGCCATTCAATGGGTTTCGGGTGAATGTGCAAGCCGGCTTCTCCGCCAAACAATGCTGAATTTGCCTGCATGTATTTGTAAATATAAATCCCTGAAGATGTTGTGTCTCCTGTTGGTGAAAGAAAAATGTAATTATTGATCATGTTATAAAATCCTGCAAGTTCGAATGTGAGGTTTTCTTTATGATAATGGATACTTAAATCAGTTTCATAAGCATTTTCCGGAACTAAATTATTGTCACCTATTTCGTAGCGTGTTTCATGCTGACCATTCGAAGTAAGCTCCGCTAAATTTGGTGTACGGTATGCAGCAGCAAAATTCGCTCTGAAAAGCATGTTTTCAGAAAGGTTATATGTTGCACCAAATGAACCACTGAAACTTCCATAAGTCTTATCAATAGCAGGCCGATAAGTGGCTGGCTCATAAGATAAGCCGATTGTCTGTGTTGAAATGAATTTATTATCGTAACGGATTCCTGTCTGCAATTTCAACTTACTAAAAAATGTATACTGGAATAAACCGAATGCAGAATAATTATTTGTTGTTGCGTCAGGTAAAAGTATGGTCTCTCTGTCATTCAGATTTGTATTTGTTTGATTAAACCCCTGGAATCCTATTATGTATTCAGAATTTTCTTTCGAAGGCAAATGTAATTTTGCTTCATATGTTAAAGTTGCAAGTTTCATTTGAAGCTCATAAACATTCTCTTCGCCAAAGTGAATCAGACCGGTATTCTGATAAGCCGAATTAATGTCAAGTTTAAAACGTCTTAAATACAGCTTGTTCTGAGAAGAAATTAAATGAGTATTCAATTCCTGATAAAAAATATCGTTTCTTCTGCCTCTGCCTGTTATTAATTCAATTGCTTCATCTTCTACTAAACCAAGTTTCTGATTGTTGAAATCGTAAAACAATTTGAATGTTCCGATTTTATCTGTAAAGCCCGCATTTGCTTTAACTGAATATTCGTTAAACCGGGAGTTTGGGGTATATGCACCACCTCCCTGCAGAAAATCGGCATTTGTTTTTTGTCCTGCTCTTACTCCCCCAAAGAATTTTTTCGACGCTCCCTTTACTCCAAAATTGTTTGTCATTCCAATTGTATTTGAAAAAAGTTGAAGGTTATAATCACCTATGATACTGCCAACAGGTGCAGGCTTTTCTTTGATAAAATTAATCACTCCGCCAATGGCATCGGATCCGTAAAGCAATGAAGCCGGACCTTTGATGATTTCAACATCTGAAATCCCGAATTCGTCAATTCCAAGAGGATGATGACTGGAATACTGATAATTTTCAAACCGAACTCCGTTATTTAAAACTAAAATATCATTCATTGAAAGTCCACGGATAACAGGTTTAGAAACGCCGCTACCTTTAGAAATCATGTCAACGCCTGGCACCTGAGTGAGTACTTCCGCGAAATTAGGTGTGATTTTAATTGTATGAGGGTCAAGTTTTAAAACGTCAATTTTTACTGCATTATCATGTTGGGTGGAATTATAAACACCGGAAACCACCACTTCATCTGCTTCAACTGCCGTTTGTTTTAGCATCATATTTAATTCTACACTTTCTCCGTTTAGCTCAACTATTTCAATACGGTTAGCGAAACCTACGAATGAATACTGAATCCTGTTTTTACCATTTGGTATATTTAATAATTCATAATTCCCATTTTTATCTGAAATTGTTCCTTTATTCATGTCTGAGATGAAGATTGTCGCTCCGGGTAATGGTAAATTGTTCTGGTCAGTTATCTTTCCAACTATCTTGTTTTGTGCGTTTACTGAATGATAAAATAATATCAAAACGCATACTATGAGTATTCTTTTCATTTCATTACGAGTTAATGTTTTACAAATAAGATGTCTTACATCCGGGAGGATGTTTTAAATACTATTTGTAAGTATGGGAGGAGCGCGTAATAAAAATGAGAATTGTGAGAGATTAGAAAAATATACGGAATCGTAATTATTGCAGAAATATTCTACGGGGTTTTCTTTTTGGAAATCAATATCTCCGGTGTTTGACAAAAAGACAGAAAATTCAAAATTACATATAACGCACTTATCATGAGGGACATGGAAGTGTTTCTCATTTATTGCTTTGCATTCAAAGTGTTCGTGGTGATGTTCAAGTTTAATTATTGAAGGCAGAAGGAAAACCAGCAACAACAACAAAGAAGTAATATTTTTGAATTTTCTGATCATTAAATTTTCATTCTGTCCTGCTAATGGGTCTTTATATTCTTAACAAAGATCAAATCTAATTGTTTCGGATTGATTAAAAATATGCCGAATGGAATTTATCTTTAATTGAAGAGCTGGCATTATAGGAAAGAGCGAGGGCATTTGGCTCTTTTGCTTTTGCATGTGTGATGGATTGAGTGTCGCGCAAAAGCAAATGTGCCAAATCAGCGGTCGCGGTTTATTACGTGGTTGTCTCGGTGTAGTCTATCTCGCTGAATAAGTGTCACATTGGCTATAACGGCCCGGCAATAAAGTACGTTTGTGTTGCTGAGCGACTGCAGGCTGTTTCTGTATTAAATTCGGATCGATGACTGGTTATACGATAATGTAGGTTACAGCCGAAAGGAGCGAAGCATGGCGCATTTTTTGCACCCGCTCTCCTGCAAAAAATGTGACAAGCAAATGGACTTTATTGTCCGTGTTATGGGCAGTAATTTTTAATCCGGTTAATTGATATTCAATACTCTTTTTATGAAAGTCATCTGGTCATTTCTCATATTGTCTTGATCTTCTGCAAATAATACAATAAGTGAAGAAATCCACAATCTGTCCTTGTATATAAATAGTATTTGTCTAACACTTCTGGGCATTGTTCGTGGTCCTTCTTTTTTGCCATTTGTTCTGTATTTAATGACTGCAAGCTGGAAATTGGCAATCTTTTCAGTATATGATACAATATTGTCTTCAGATTTGTAATCATTTTCTAAGTATTCATCAATGCTTAAGCTCTTCCTAATACCTTCAATTTCTTCTTTGACAATCATATTTAAATCCTTTTTTGCAGAAGGGTCGAGTATTGAAGCACCCACATACATAATTGCTTGTGGTTCTCCAGATGTTGAGAATGGAGGTGGAGCTTTTTTCTTACTAGTGAATTGAATATCATGCTCAAGATATTTCATATCCCAATCGTGCCTAAAAGGTGCTGTTTGGGCAACAAGTCTAATCGTCAACAGACTTAGTAGGACTACAAAAAAAATCTTTTTCATTTGTTAGCTTATTTTTAAGATGGATTGTCTTTCTCAATCCAGTTATGCAGGATCGATCTTAATGACTCCAGTTTTATAAAGCATACAATAAAGTGAAGTAATATGATCCCCAACAGAGCAAATATTCCCTTATTAAAATTATCCCACTGGAACCAAGTCAGGGTATATAGAATTAATCCATAAATCAAGAAATTTATCTCAATTGGAAGAAATCTAAATCCAGTACTTAAATGAGAGGTTATCGATATTTTATCTGGTCCTGGTTTAATCTTTAAATAGCAAAACATAGGAAGATATACTTTTAAATAAGTCTCGGTAGCTTCGTATCTGTACCCAAAGGCTTTTAATCTTGCAGTAATCTTGCTTAGGTTAAGAACTTGGTTGTCCATGGAAGTAGTATTTATAAGGTTTTGGATAATTATAAAATCATCTTGTGTCCGTTATAGGTAGTAGCGCTGAGCGATAATTTGTCTAGGAATAACGAATCTGTATAAGTCCTGAAACTATCTAGGTTAACTGTCATTGGGTCAGCGCTATTGCCCATAACTCCTTTATATGTCCCCTTTTGTGCAACAATATATTCAATACTGGGAGTTATTGTACAACTGTCGTTGAATTTATCATACATCCCCTTAAATTACTTTTTCATTTTGATTCACAACCGCCACTTAAAGCACTGCTTCGTCAGTCACAGGTTCATTTTGATATAACATGTATAAATACAGGTAAATAGAATGTTTGTGTCCGACTTTCAATCATTCAACTATCATTAAAGTTAAACATTTTATCTGAATTGGAATTGGTATTATAAAAAATCACCTAGTGCATTATTTGGGAATATTTTCATGTTGTATGCGATAATTCTCTCATTACAATATTATTACACCATATTGAAACAATACCCTAGTCGACAATTATTCAACCAGGGATGTCTTCTTTAATTAAAGTCCTGGATCAGCATCACTATACATATCTGAAATGTCATCCTGGAGATGTTCAAGCATATCCCAACAGTCATCACAGATATTAACTGTATCAGATGAAATATACCCTTCTGATATAAGGTCAACACTTTCATCACTTGGACAAAAGTATTCACCACAATGTTTACATCTAATTTTCATAGGTTTAATTATAAAAGTCCATTATCTGCAAAACTGTAATAACTACCATCACCGATAATAATCAAATGATCAAGCAACTGAATATCCATAAGGTTACCAGCTTCTTTAATCTTTTGAGTGATCTTAGTATCTGATTCACTTGGGTTCAAATTCCCTGATGGGTGATTATGGCAGACTATTATCCCCGATGCGTTTGCTTTTATTGCACCCTGATAGATTAACCTTACGTCTGTAACAGTCCCTGATAAACCACCTTTAGAAACTGCCAGTATGCCTAATACTGAATTAGACCTGTTCATTAGCAGAAGCTTAAACTCTTCAATATGTTCTATTGAATCCAGATCCCAATTCCCCATAAATATGTCAAAAGCATCCTTTGAGCATTTAATCTGTAGTCTATCTGAAGCTTTGACCTTAGTCCTATAGACGAGTCTCACTTCAGATATGGTTGTCTGTTGTGTTTTCATAATAGTTTGATTAGTGAATAAATAGAAATTAATAAGCCCGGAACAAAAGTCCCAGGCTGTATGGTTGTCATTTTAATATGTTGATATATAAACTGTTATAAGATAGTGCAACTATGGCATATGCTCTAATTACTTGTTATAAAGATATTTAAGGCAATGTTGCACTTCTCCGGCACAGAACATTAATGGAGTATAGAAAGTGTCTTAAATAGGCTAGAAATGGCCTTAAATCGCAACTTGATAATGCCGTATGTAATTGGTATACTGAATAATACCATTATTGATGGTAGTTGGGGAATTGGGAAGGTTAATTGATAAAAATTGTCCTACCTACTATAGTGTTTCTATCTTTCTAGAAATGCACCCTTCCATCGTTTGTATGGATTATCGAATTTCACAAGATCCTTATAAAAACACTCTGGATGCCAATCGTGTCCAGCCCACATTTTCATATCTTCATAATCCTCATTAGCGATATCAGATATGGTTTTTAAAACATTGTAATATCCCGATACTCCACCACAGTCTTCTGGGGGACATGCTCGTTCACCTCCAATGCAAATGGGAAATTGTGTTTCTTTTTCCTTGTATATATATCCCTCAAGCTGAACCGTATGCATCCATCCATCACCATAGTCGTACTCATATTTAGCTTTTATACCAAGCTCTTTAAAATAAACGAATACCGGTATTTCCCACCCAGGATAAACTTCTTCCAGGTCTCCAGTTCCAGTAAAATCAGGTATCCCAATCTTTACAGCTTTCCTTTTCCCTTTACCACGTATTTCAAAATGATGTAAATGAGAATCATTCCATCCCATAGAATCCTGAATAGCAACATGTAAATCCCAGAAATTGTAATCAGCAGGGACTAATATTCTTCTCCATATAATTGGTGATATTTCATCAAGCTCGATTTTAAATTGCAAAACCTGATTCTTAAGAGTAAAAAGTTTTCCAGGCCTTTTGTAATTTAGCAGATAGCCTTTATCTGTAAAGTTCCTATCATATATGCTACTCATAATTATTTCCTTCTATTTGAGATTTCAATTATATCAAAATTATTCGTATAAATATTAATGATTGCTTTTCCATTTAGTTGGTTATGAAAATATATCCTTGGTTATAATAATACTTTTACGATTTCCTCTTCCCAAAATCCCATAAAATTGAGTTGCATAATAGATATATGTAATATAGTGAGATATGTAACCTTGTCATATATCTTCCGTATACAATAGTACAACACAGTTCGTGTTAGCCCGGTTTATCTGGTCAGCATATTCCGGTTTAATCAGCAATAATAATTTATACAATAAAATGAAAACACTGAAAACACAATTCCGCCTGAATGGCCTTCCATATACCTTACTGAAGAGAAATGAAGTAGTTGCCCTTTATGGGATAGGGGGAACATACACTGATGAAATCCTACATTGGGAAGTTGATATTATATACATACGAAAAGACAAATTTGGTGAACGTGAAGCCATACCTTCAAATGGTCAATTTGGCAGGGATCGGAGTAGATGTTTTGCCAATGAGATATTAGCCCTGGAATGGTATGATAAACTTACAACAGAATTGTATCAGGGGGTGCCAAAAGTTGTATCAGGGGTAGAGGATAATGTTTAAGTAATAGTTTAATATGTCTGAAGTATCAACACCAACCCCTGATATTGATTTTAAGGCAAATAAACTTGTACGCCATGAAAACGTTGATGATTTAAGCACTTCAGATACTGAGTTAATAGCAGAGTGCCAGACAGTATGAGATAGTGCCTCCTAGGATCAATTTAAAAGGTTATGTATAGCTGCTTATAATGGGGGTACAAACAGGGGTAACAAAATTAATCTATGAATTTAAGTATATCCTCATCAGTAAAAGCAGGCCCATCTGGATAAACTTGAGTAAAAGAATAAGTGCCTCCATTGGCTTGCATCTTACCTTCATCCATCCAATTTGCTTCAGGCGTTACTATTCAAGGCTCCATTATCTTGCCCGCTTTTAGATGTTCAGAAGAAAGCATTCGCCTCTCAAAAATAATGAGACTTTTCTTCTATAACCTTTCCGTCTACTACATACTCAATTATACTTATTTTAGCATATATAATTAGTAACCAAGAATTTCTGTGAATTTAGAATCATAAAAAGCAACCTTTGTTGATGTACATTTGAAAAATAGTTTTATACTCTCCTCAATCTAAATTGTGTTTTTAATTGAATAGTGTTACAGTCCCAAAGTCTTTCTTTAGATTAAATTAGAGTCGATATTATCATAGTTTCTTGACATTTATCCAATCTGTGTTTTCAGTACCACTAAACCCCTTTTTTGTTAGTTCAATATCGACAACGTAAAAAGTATCCCTGATACCTTCTCTAACATGAGCTCCAATTACTTTTAAAACATCTGTTTTGATGCAACACCAATCTGTGTTTTCAGTACCATTAAAACCTAACTTTGTTAGTTCAATATCATTAACTAGACTATGGTCCCTCAGTCCAATACGCCAATCAAGATCTGTTTCTTTATCAGTGATTTTAATATATTGACCTTCCGAGTATATATGGTATTGCGCTGAATATTTTATATTTTCCATAATGAAATTGAATCAAAATCATTTATTGTGGAATCCTCTTTAAGTAAACGTCTCAAAACCTGAATCTTATATTTTCAACTTCTTGGCTTTATATTAAGTACATATAATATTTATTTTTCTTACATTTTAATCCCAACCATCAAATACTGTTTGGCTTTTAGTTAGCAAATCTGAAACTGAAACTCCAATAATTTGACCAACTGTTGTTAAGTCAATTAGCTCGAGGCCTCTGTGCCATTTCTTTTTAATTGCTTCAGCGAGTTTTACATCTTCTATTATTCCAAAATCAAATTTGAAATTTTTATCAGAAAATAAAACGTTCATATCTCGTCCAATATTATTATTGACTTTTAAACAGGATAATGATTCAAGATGGATTAGATCAATTTGTCTCAGGGTTATTTCCTGATATATTTTCAATTGTGTTGTTAACCAGGTATCCATAAAAGACTGAAAGAATCTTTCTTGAATGTCTTTAGGAGGAAAAGGTATTGGTCTAATTTGATATAAATTAACTGATAATCCAAGAATCATAAGCTGATTTACAGTCAAATAAGAAATAACATCACAAGCCATTTTTGAAGCCAGTGCTAATATTGATTCTGGTTCTGATTTTAGACGCTCCGAAACCAATCTAGCAAGAATAATATGCTTCTCTTTACTATCCGTTTGTGCTGATGTTAACAAAGCCTTTTGAAGTAAAGCAGAAAAGTCTGGATGGTCTTGTGCAGAATTAATATTTTCTCCTAAAATTTGATTAGACTCTTCTATTTTTTTTATCATTTTAGCCAACTCATTTATAAAATCTCTGCCATTGTCTGTAGCCTTCTTTTGGGCTTTTGGCTTATGGTTTTTGAAAAAGGCCTTAATCCATTTTTCACCTGAATCCCAAGCCTTTTCAACAAATTTGTCAGTTGCTCCTCCGATTGCTGCGCCAATAGCTATTGAAAATGGATCCATAGGGTTTTGAGTTAAATATGTAAGTTTAGAGTCAGTTGAGTTGCAACCAAAAGTAACTCTTAATTTTCTAATTTACAATACTATAACTTAATCAATAATGTTAACATCTAAGATCTTATGTATCAGATTTATTAACATTTTTACTATATTAGCATCCCAAATACCCTCAATCAAATTCAATCCCCGGCTCGCCGTCGCGAGTAGCAGACAATTTTCGGCATATGAAGTGGGGTTATTGAATGACTAAAGCAAGGCTTATGCAATAACCCGTAGGGCTTGGCCTTGATGTGTCAGTCAATATTGCTTTCTGCAAACCCACGTATGCCGATTAAAATTGGCTGCAGCAGGCGAGCACTTATCCATAGTGAGGGTTGCGATTTATGTTGCATACCTTAGACCTATGTATTCTGCAATGCAACATAAAGAGAGCAACACTCACACCTTTGGACCATTTAATTAAAAAACTGAGATTTTGAAATAGATCTATTATATTAATCCCTTTAATTTTCTATAATCTGGATCTATTAGAAGTTTCTCGATTAAGGATTGTTTCGCTGAATACTTTCTTCTTCTTGCATAAGCATCTGATCTTAATTTTAATGTGTTTGCAATTTCCTTATAAGTTTTCCCTTCATAAAACATCGTCAATATTCTCTGATCTAATGGATCTAAAAGTGAAAAGCATCTTAAAAAAATTTCTTCAAGTTCTTCATCAAATTCTGAGTTGTCCAGATTATCTGCAATTTCATTTGTTTGCTCGATAATATTTCTTTGCAACTTTTCTGAATATCTTTTCTGTGCACTAAATAAATTTCTTGCAATTCCAAAAAAATACCCTTTCAAATCAGTAGTTATCAGATAATTATCTGATTTTTGAATATGTTTATAGAGTGCAATTATAGTCTCCTGAAATACATCTTGAGCATCTTCTGCACTACCGCCATATCTTAGAACATGATCCAGAACTAGAGGATAAAATTGATTATAAATATAGCGAATGGCATCTTCTTCCTGGTCTTGAAAATCTTTTATCAAGATGGTTTTATCTTTGCTATATTTATCCAGTTTTCCCATTAGAGTATCTTGCTACTTATTAATTTCTTCAGTAATTCTTGCAATAATTGTTTCTCTTATCAGTTCTGGTTTTATACTCTCAATAATTTTATTTATCGCCTTTTCTTCAAGATCGTTTTGCCTAGATATCGATAGCTCTTTATCATCATTTTCCTGTTCTTTAAGAAGTTCAATAATAGCTTTTGTAAGGGATCTTCTTAATTTAGGAAGCTCCTTTTCGGAGTAAATAATATGCCCCATTTCTCTAATATCAAATGGAGCATCAGAAATATCTTGGGTTAATATTATTGTCTTAGTTTTTGTAATTCCATGAGCAAACCCCAATTCGTAGAAGACATTGGGATTTCTACCTGTTGTATCAACAATGCAAAACTTTGCTTTCCTTATATTTATGCAAATTCGAGAACACCATATAGAAAGGTTGGTATATCTTTCATCAGCTCGTTCTATAATGAATTTTTCTCCTCTAATTTTAGAGATAGCTTGTTTAATTATATCATACACCGATTCAAAATCCTTAAATGGCATCATAACAAAAATATACCTATCATTCAGTTTGACTGGATGAGGGCATGTACCTCCTATTTTAGAGCAGTTTATCAAAACAATTTATTCTGAGCTCTAATATACAAGTTTTTATAAGATAAAACTAAATTGAATCCGTAGCACACTACCAAGTCCCATGAAGGGATCTGGTGGATGGAGATAGTACTGTTGATTTTCAGTGGTTCTTGAGATTTTTAAGATTATTTTATGATGTAATCTGTAACCCAATATAAAGAGAGTATTTCCGAATATCTATAGTTCAAGTAATCTTACTCATGCAGTAAGCTAAATGGAATGTCTTACATTCTGGACAAAAAAGGTGCTTATCTCTATCCAATTTCCCTCCACAATCACATTTTTTCTTTTTAGAATTATCCATGTCCAGGTTTATTTCATGGAATTTACCACATTTCTGGCATTGAAAACCAGTATTATTCCAATTAACTCCATGCAAGTAGCTTACAATTTCTTGTTGAAAATTACACTCTAAACATTGAATTTTACCTTTACCGCCCATCGTCGTAAAGTATAAATGTTTGTCATAATCATTCATGAGTAGAAGATATTGAATTATTTAAGCTTTTAATTCATATAGTTTTGTATTGAATAGATCTCTTTTATTTCAGGCGGATCATCACAATTAAACAATAAACCTACTATTTCCCAGTCAATTAACTGATATGACGAGGCTAATAAAATATTAGATAAGTACTTTTTCTTCCTTATAGTAAAACACCTGCCCTTAATATCGGGATGATTTTTAAGAATATTCCTAGTACCCATTTTCAAATAACCCCCATAGAACTTAAGGATTGCTTCAATTGAACGGAATAATGGTGTAGCTAGGCCACAAACATAAATAACTTCCTCAGGGATGTAACCAATTGTATTTAATAGCTGTTTCTTTTCTGCAACTGAATATTTTGGAATCTTGAAACTGTGCATAAAAGAATAACCGAATTTACATTTATGAAGATATTCTTCATAACCTCTAAGAAGATATTTCTCTTGTTTAGTCAAGGTCTGGTCTAACCAAAGTTCAAAGCATGCTCCTGCCTCCATGAGTATAATTTTGCTTATTAAAAATAGTATTTATTAACCATTCGACCAAGTCCTCTTTTTAGGGACCTGGTGAATGGTAATAGCACTGTTGATTTTCAGGGGTTCTTGAGATTTTAAAGTTGAGGCAGAACCATCTCAGAACAACAGTAAAGAAAATGCAGCATGACTCAACTAAATACCAGATTTCGGGTCTATTCGGCCTAGTCTCTGGAATGCACTTATTTGCGCTCTAATACTCTGAAATTAAAGAAGTAATAGGCTTTGTTACGTATGATATAAACGTCAATTAAGCTTATATCAATTTTAACAGCAGAAACAAGGCATATTAGCCCTTTGTAGAGTTCGCCAACGTCTGATATCACCACGACTTCGAACGGACAATCTAGGCGCTGTAAATGGCCATGTTTATTTATGACCAGTATACTGTCAATTTTGCAGTACCTAAAAATATCCTCTATGTATTTTTTCTTGTCTTCATCACTCATGTTAGTATTCTGATGGTAATAGTGCAATACTTCCGAATACCCAGATTTTGATATAATCTACTGGGAAATCAGAAAATTCAATAGACTGACTGATTAATGCTTTCTTATTTGTGTCCTCTCGACAGGTCAGTAACCATGACAGATCTTTCTTAAGTCTCTGTAACTCCCATATCTGAAAGTTTACCTTCTTAAGAATTGGTTCGTCCTGATATGAAAGAATAGCATCAAACAGCCAATATGCATTAAATTCATCCCTGACATACTTACACCCATCAGTCAATATGATAGGTGATTTGCCTGGGAATAAGTGTTTATAATACCTTGAAGTACCATGAAACAACTTTAACTCGTTTTGTAATTTTACTTCACTCATGATAATTTTTAAAAGTAGGAGTGACCTTTCAGTCACCCCTGATTAGCACTGCATTGAGACAATTAGTTACCTACCCAACAACTTCTTCGACGGTAACTGGATTCGGAGAATACTGGAAGGTGTGGCTCAGAGTTACCTTTTTCTTTGTGTTCGGAATTACGAACTCATAAGGAGCACACTCCTGACGCTCAATTGTCCCAGGCAATGACTGGCCTATTAGGTGTTGAGCTAGCTTCTCATCAAATGTGCAGGGAATAGAGGTCTTCCTTGCTGTTAAGTACGGTTTGCCAGTGGTTTTTGAAATAGCCACAACGACATCACCCTGAAGAACCAATACGTTGAACTCTTCGTTCTTTGCCTTGTTTTTCCTTTTTTCAAGGCCAACAATAGTTACCATAACAATAAGTTTTTGTGAATAAATAAAAATTTACTTGGGGAGGTACGTGTCCTTCCCGCCGGGGCAGCGGGTGGTCTGATTGGGGACCCATATGCGCGACACTATACATAAGAAAAATTATGTGACCGGTGCTATAATTTTTTGTTGGTAAGGGGGGGGTGCTTTTATTTGTACTAAATACGGCCGGGGCCTTTTACAGAGAGTACCGGTCATATGGGAGAACTTGTTTACAGTAGACGGGTTCAAATTATATTGTAACTATATTGCAACTTATTTATATTCAAGCATATCTATATTGCAACGCGCTATTACTATTTTAAGGGAGAATCTTGTATAATTGAGCTATTTTAATGAAAAAAGGGGTCCAAAACCCCTATTTCCTAAAGTTGCAAATTGCAAGTTGCACTATATCAGACCTATATATAATATTCATATTATAATATGAAACTTATTTATATGTTTCGTATTATGATATACCTCTGTAATGATATGAAACTTAATTATATGTGATTGTGCAACTTGCATATGTCTCATCTTTTAAATAGCTTGCTTCAAATTTATATCCTTCTCTTTGAGCCATCTGCAAATTGTTGCCTTGTTTACACCCAGTATCTTACTAATCTCTACCTGTGGAAATCCCTGTTCATTCATTCTATGAGCAGCCTCAAATTTAACTTCATCACGCTTTCTCCCAGGTTTGTTCTTCCTACTTTTAAGAGTGACAGAATTTGAAGGTGATTTCTTTAACTGTAGTTTCTTACTTATTTCAGCTGCAAGTGAATTTTCGGAATCAATTTCCATTGTAACCACATAATCTTTAGCTCTCATATAAGTAATTGTTTCATCATTCAGAGTCAGTTTAATAGGTTTACCCTTTAACTCATCGCTTATGTAATTTGCTTTCACGATTGTCAGAATTCTAGCCTTTGAATCTTTTTGATCTCTTGCAAGCATAAGGACACTCCTTGCTCGGTCTACTATTGCAGTACTACCAATAACGTTGTTCCTATTTGATTTTTTACCAGCAGCTTTGTTTTCATGAGCAACAATGAGAATTGCGCAATCATGATTTGCAATTACGGAATATAATTTATCATAATATAATCTAACATCCTTTTGAGAATTCTCATCTCCTTCGATAATGTCTCCCAGAGCATCTAGAACCAATAAATCAACTTTATTCTTTTGAAGTGTTTCATTAATAAAGTCAAATAGATTTTCTTGAACAACTCTAATATATAGGTTTTTCAACAAATCATTTTCTTTAAGCTGTTCTATCGTTTGACCAGTTATACATAGAGCTTGTCTTTGGATTCGATCTTTCAGTACAGATTCCCCATCTTCAGTAGAAATTATTAATACTGAAGAATAGTTTGAGAATATCTTAAATCCTATGAAACTATCTTGTTTCAATATGATTGAAAGTGATAAGTTCAGATATAATAGACTTTTTCCTGTATCTCCCTTTCCTGCTATTACAGTGATCTCCTTCTTAGGAACAAGATTTTCCACAAGAGCTGGGTTTTCTGTTGTTTCACGATGCAACATTTCTAATGCATTAAAAAATGTTTTTCTTCCTTTTTGATTATTGTTGGTTGGTAAATTCATGACAAATTGATTTGAGATCGATTTTTCTACCAAACGTGGCAAATTGGGTGTTATCGGTAATTCAATTGGGGATTCCTGAATCTCAACCATAGGAGGTTCTAGTTTTCTTAACAGTTCTTCCCTGAGTAGGATCGAGGTGATCAATAGAGGTCTTGAATTAATCTTCACATTGTGATCAAACTTATCAATGTAAACAGGTCTGAGATTATTAACGCAAGGGTGATCAACTGAGAGAGCTTTCCATACTGGATACTTCTGGATTACTCCACTGAAGGGCAATGATGTTTTCATATTGCACCTCCATCCTTTTGATACCTCGCTTTAATGTAGTGTGCTTCAAGATATTCATCAACGTCTGAAGCTTTATAATATATCTTCCTGCCTACTTGGCAAAATGGCAGGGTTCCTTGATCTCTGTAGGTTTGAAGAGTCCTTTTGGAGATCATAAGTAAACGGCATATCTCATCCGAAGAAAGCCATTTAGAGATCATCTGATCTGTTTGTGTTTTTTCATTTTTTGTATTCATTTTTTATTGTTTTTAATGAACACAAATAATTGCTCCAGAAATAGCGTACTTTCAGTTATTCTTGCGTAAATACTATATGATACCAGTTCTGATACTCACCAATTGGCAGATGCAATATGAAGCAATAGAATATTTAAAGATTCGTAATTACGAATAAAAATGGAGGGCTATTTTAAGGTGTCAATCACTGAGTTAAGACTTCGTAATTGGTCTCCACGAGTGGGAGGCTTGCAACGTGACATATAACGAGAACTGCAGAGCGTGTGATTCTTCTGGTATGCAATGAAGCATTTACAGGTTATTTGCCAGTAATTTTTAAATTGAATGATTAATTCTTTTTCATATAAAGTGTTAATAAGATAAAACAGTTCTTTTGGATCTGCAACCCATTTGATTGGGTTTTTAATATCTTGATTTTTAAAAACTCGTATAAAATCTCTAAAATCAATTGGTTTAATATAACCACCTTTCAATAATGCTTCTTTGAAATCTTTTAACTTATCTGCTATTATAATGTCTGATTGAAAAAATAGTGGATTAAGTTCAAAGGACTTCATAAGGTAGATCCTTTTGCCGAGACTAATATTTTTAACACGGGTTATTGCATCAACCTTTTCATTGTCGATATGAATCTTAATTAGATTGATCTTTTCCTCAAGATATCTGAGAATTTTTTCAATTGTTTCGACTTGAATAATTAAATACTTATCTATAATTCTTTCCTTACAATAATCTAGAATAGGTTTATCATCAGAATAATGAAAATTAATCATTCTATTCCCCATGACTTTTACTGTCCCTACGGGTAAAAAGCTTTTATATTCGTAATAATCATCTCGAAGTTCAGAAAATCTTATTTGATAATTACTTAATAAATTGAGAATATGGAGTTTATTATTGAAATTAATAATTTCTTGGTTAATATCAGAATAAAAATTTAGACTAAGGACATTTAAACATGTCCTATATTCAATATAAGTTTTAGAGTAATCACTATAGTATACTTTATCCTCATTCTGAAACTTTACATAGAATTCATGTGTTAAAGTATATTCTGTTGTTTCATCCTCAATAGATTGTCCATATTTAGGATAAGCGAAATTTTGAGAACCAATTTCGATTTCAACATTTATGTTTGCGAATTCATGTATTAATTTATCATATGAACTTGGTTCAGAAATCATATAGAAAAAAGTTAATTAAACATACTATCCAAAGTATCATCCACGGCCTTCTCATCAAATGATGACAGATATGCTTCTGTCACTTTAAGACTTGAATGCCCCAATGTTTTGCTCAAGTTATAAATATTATCTGTCTTCTGACGAGCAATGTCTGCAAAAGAATGCCTGGCAATATGAGTTGTCATCTTTTTGGTTATCCCTGCTCGCGAGGCAATGTACTTAAGATACTTGTTAAATATAGCAGTCTTTGAACCTATTTGACTATGTAAGAACACTGGATCAGAATAATCATACTTGCTTGAGAAAAATGGGAAAACAAAAACTTCATCTTTCCCTTTGTATTTTTCCAATATTAAAATTGGTTTCTCCTTAAGCTTAAATGAATGCACTCGATTTGTTTTATGCATCTTATAAGTGAGTTTACCATCCTTTACATTATCCCAGGTAAGTTTAAGGATGTCACTAATTCTTATCCCTGCATTATAGTACGAGAACAAAAACGCATCACGGATGCTATCAATCAAAACATCTCCGCTTAAATTTAGATTCTCAATTTGTTGAATTTCTTCCTCATTGAGTCTCTCCTTTACAGAGTTGTTTAATTTAAGTTTATAAGTAAAAAACGGATTCTTACTTTGGTCAACTAATCCTTTTTCGATTGCATTATAGTATATTGCGCGAATTGTTCGAAAGTTGCTATTAATGGTATTTATACTGTTGCCCAGCTTCTTAAGACTAGATTCGAAAGAGGCCAAAAACGCTGGTGTCATCTCCTCTAAATAAAAATCTTCATCCTTTCTGAAATCAGTTAACTTCTGGATTACTGTATTATATTTCTTATAGGTTGCCACCTGGTTGTTTTCCTTTATACTAGTTGCAAGATTATTTGCAAACTCCAAAAAGGTAGCTGCAGCAGGTTTTATCATTTCAGCTTTAACGGAGTTGGCTGTAACTAACTGCTTTTTATTTTCGAGTTTAGTTATTACATCTTTTGCCTCCTGTATCTTATTATCAATATGCTGATTGATAACAGCATGTTTTGGATGAGAACCTCTGATATATTTATACTCACTGGGATTCGGATTAAAGTGTTTCTTTTGGACTGCATAATTCAGTTTTATCCTTGCATGTTTACGATTGATCGTTATTCTAAGAAACAGGTTGTATTCTCCAGATCCCTTTTTAATACTTCCTTTAGGATCTTTTTGTCTGTCCTGAAAGTTGATTTCCTTATTATTTAGCTCTACATTGAAACTTGCCATTTATCATTTTTTTATTAATTTTACTGAAACATTACTGAAACAAATATAACGTTTTATTTCTTTTTATTTCTTTATGTTAATTCATATGTTTTTCATTTTTAGCTGTTTTGCAGCATCTTACAGAAATAAGAAGAAATTTGAGGAAAGAATTTGAGGCCAGCTGGGCCCACCTTCGCCCGCCAAAGCTTTAGTAATGGCGGGCTTTTTTTATATCCCTCACTTTTCGTTGTATAACTAATATTATTAATATGGCGGGCAAAGCCCTCTTATGCAATCTTTATGGTACGTATGAATCTTAAGTTGTGCAATGAAATATTATATACCGGATGCACTAATAATCTTGAAGATAGGATTAAAAGAGATAATATGGGACAATAAAATACTGATTCAAAGCAACTAAAAAGTATTGAACTATTAGCCACCTTGTTTTTTGCAACTGCCGGATTATATCTTAAAATGAAATAGAAGTTGTTTTGGATTTCATCCAATGATTAACTTCTTTTTTACTTTCATGCGTAACTCTTATTAAACAATATCGCATTTCAGTAATAGTCTTAAATCCACATGAAGATCAAGTTTCTGGTTTCTTGTCAGATTCGTATCTTATACTCGATGGTTTGTTTTCCATTTGTCTGATTTTTAGAATCTCAGGAAAAGTCAGGTTTTCAGACAATCTTACGGCCCGGTATGTTTAGTGGGGGCCGTCAGCTAAGGGCTGACTAAGCAATTAATTCAATACCCTGGCTGCCGCAAAATTTTATACTTAACTTTTTCGATAAACCAACCCGTTAAAGCGGGCAATGATTTCATCTTTTTCATTAGTTACAATTACATCGTAAGCTCCTAGTTTTTTAGGAGTATCAAATTCGGTAGCTGTTGCAAATAATGTCCCTTCAGAAATTCCTTTTAAAAATGTTATATTAACATTAATAGCAAGAGCAAGTTGTCCATGGCTGTTTGAAGCTACCGCAAATGCAAAGTCGGCGAGTGTAAAAATAGCACCTCCCTGCACAACATTTGCTGCATTAAGGTGTTTTTCGGTAATTTTTAGTTGAGCTTTGCAATAACCTTTTTTAGCTTCAATAATTTCTATACCTGTAAGTGCTGCGTAATGGTCGTTCTTAAAAAAACTAACCAGTTCTGAGTTGTTCATTTATTCTGAGAAATTGGTTTTTATCTAATCCTTTCAAATCAATTAACGGAAAAATAAATGTAACAAATATTACATTTTATTCGCATCTTTTTTTCGTCGGGCTCATATTTTTAGGGATCAGAAGATCACAATAGTTGAATAAATGATGGCTAACAGCTAGATAATCCATATACTGCGGGTTTGCATCAGATTGAATAGTCCGGGTACCTGAAACCTGATACAATGGTCAAATTTTTAAAATCACTCCGGATCCCACATTGTATTTGGCCTTTATTGCAGCCAGTGGTTAATGGTCAGGTTTTATCATTAGCCTATAATTCAGCCTACTTTGACAATGTTGTCAGGATAACAGTTAATATATGCTTCCATTAAAAAGTCATGAAAGTCCCAGCCTGCTTCACTTGACAATTCAGCAATTTTTCATGCCTGATTTTGAAATTTATAAATAAGGCCTTCCTCACTAATTATCCCTAATGCCTGTAAGCTTTCACTCCAAATTCAAATAAAATTTCTCATTAAGCCCCATCAGTCTGAGCTTTCTGGAGTATCCTTATATAAAGTTATGGCGAAAGAAAACACCTAAAAATGGAAATTAACTTTATATGAAATTACATTCTCATGGTAGTAAAAATTGTCAGGATGGATGTATAATTTATAGTATAGATCCATACTAAATTTTCGATTCTTTGTATATAGTGAGAGTCCTGGTGCAACATATAATCCAATCTTGTTTTCTACAATATTTCCAGGGTATAATTCTGTTCCCCTGATAAAAGTGTGAGCAAAGAATGGTGAAGCTTCTGCAAAACCTTGAATTCTTTTCTCCGGGAAGAAGGAATATCTGGCAAACATTCCTATTTTATAATTGGAAAATGGTACATATGAATTGTTAAAAGCATGGAAAGAGCCTGAAATTTCTGCTCCTGACATCAGGTGTTTTGAAACCCTGAATCCATATCTGATACCATAAGCCAATGCATCAATTGTTTCATTTATATTTAAATAAGGATTGAATTGTATTCCAATCTGATTCTTATAATTTGGAAGGTTTAAATTCTTATCTGAGGTCTGTGATATGGCTATCGAAGAACTTGAAAGAATCATTAAGGAAATAATTAAAAATTTTGCTTTCATACGTCTGGATTTTATTTATTCTTTAAAATATATTGTAAGACGAATCTATATTTTTAATAGTTACAACTCTCCTAAATATATGTTAATCAATCCTTAATCATTTGTTAATTAACGTGAGTTCGATATAAATTTAAAAAGATAATCCTCTTGATTGATCAATTACT
>CAZXFB010000064.1:0-20111 GCA_964639725.1 uncultured Rikenellaceae bacterium | reverse complement strand
GTTCGAGACCTGACGGGACAACATAAGCCGCGAGAGCGGCTTTGTTGTTCCGGCAGGTCGAGAAGCCTGCCCCGACATGACGAACGCAGTGAGGAATCGTCGGGGAGACCTGCGAAGGCCTGAAAAGGCCGAAGTCCCGCAAGGCGGGGACGGGACAACAAGATAATCAACCACTTACGAGATTTTTTGTAAGTGGTTTTTTGTTTGTTGCCAGGTTTTTGCTAGGTTCTTGCTGGGTTTAAAGTGTATTATAAGATATTTGATATTGAAATATGAAGGGTCGGTGGTTGATAACACCACCCTTTTTATAACCATTGGCAAGTCAAGGGACGAGATCAGAGAAATGATGGGGCATTCTACCTCCTGTATGGAAACATGGACGAAAATTAAATTTGATCACTATATCAAATGATATGATATAATTCCGGCTTTGTTCCCATGGCTGTTGAATGAATACCAGCCAAAATTGGTCAGGGCTTCTGGCTTTTCGAGTCACTCACGCAACGGATAGAATACCCGATACTCTTGCCCCAGACATCTTTATAAACTTCATTGGATACAGGATCACCACCCCAGGCATTTCTCAGTTCACGATACCATGCGCTTGCGTTATCATACTGGGTAGAACTCCAGAAATAGCCTTTAGATCCAATATAGAAGCATTCAGAGTTATAATTATCTTCTCGATAACCGCCAGGAAGTGCAGTAAAGCCGCTGCTATTTGTGCCATTTCCATTGTCATCCCACCCGCTTTTGCTTTTAATTTTACCACCTGCAACAGATTCACCTCCCAGATTATTGGTCAATTCAGTCCACTCAGCATCGGAGGGTACATGCCAGGCAGTTGGGCAAATATTGTGGCTATCAGTTGCGGCATACCAATTATATAAATGTGAATAAGTAATTGCATTGGAAACATCATTTTTGTAATTGCACCAGGCACCGGTAGTCAAATTGAACCATTTATCGCTGCCGGTTATATTTGGAATTGAAGTGCCATCTTTGTAATGAGTGGTTCTTAAATTCTCAACTAACCAGATCTGAGTACCAATGGCAACGAAATGATAATAGTTGCCATCATAATCTACAACAAGTGTTGTAAAGCTTAATTCGTTGCCGTAACCTGTACCAGCGCTGTTTGTAGCATAGGCACGTACGTAATACCTGGTAAAGGTAGTTAACCCGGAAATATTACTCGTGAAGTTAGTTCCGGGCACATCCACTGTCTTATCATCTCCTGTTATTGTCGGGTTCGGTGATTTACCCCAGCATACACCACTTGCTGTAACAGGATTTCCGCCATTACTCGAAATATTTCCGCCACTTGTAGCTGTAGTCACTAAAACATTGGTAGCAGATTTTGTAGTTAAAGTCGGAACTACCGCGCCGGTGGTTCCTAATGATTTTCCGACGTTAATTGTTGTTGTCTGGCTGGTTGATGAAGTTGACACGGTTGTTATTCCTTTTCCACCCGTTATCGTTTCAGATTTTGAAACTGTTTTAGTAGTCGATATGCCTAAACTGTTTTTATTTGCGGCTACGATACTATTATCATTATCTGCAACCAGACGGAAACCTAAATCATTGCTACTGAATTCATGATTTTTACTATCGCGTTCAAATGACCTGATTTCGCGGAAACCAATATTCCAGCTGCCGCCTCGTATTACCCTTGCGGTTCTGTTGATTGGCCCTAACGGATTGGTTACAGGTACGGATGAATAATCGCCATACCAATCACTGCACCATTCTCTTACGTTACCGTGCATATCGTAAAGACCCCATGCGTTCGGAGTGAAGCTTCCTACAGCCAAAGTTTTTCCTCTGAATTCTCCTTTTCCCGACTGGAATTCAGCTTTGCCATTGAAGTTTGACTGACCGGTTGTAAGGCTGTCACCGGTATTAAAACGGGTTATTGTACCTGCCCGGCAGGCATATTCCCATTCAGCTTCGGTAGGCATGCGGCAGCCCATCCAGTCGGCAAAGGCTCTGGCATCGTCCCAACTTACGTTTATTACTGGATGATTCCCCCGACCCCAGCCATTATCACCCGGCTTGATTCGTTTCGTAGCTTCACAAAACGCATCATACTGATCAAACGTAATCTCATATTTGCTCATCTTAAATGCACTCAGTGTTACCTTAATCTGCCGTTGCCAATCTTCAGGATCGGGGCTGCCCATGGCAAAGGTACCTGCAGAGATTTCAGACCATTCGATTATTGGTTGGTTTTGAGGAATAGATGATGTTGTTGTTTCAGTTTTAGTTTCTGTTTTTGTAGTTTGTATTTCTGAGATATTCTTATTGCCAGAAGTTGCTCCGGGCACGTCCATAACACAACGGACAGAAAATCCAAAACCAATAGAGTCCTTAAAACTGACACCAAATCCCAAATAGGTATTGTTCAAAGCCAGGTTATGGCTACGACCTCCTACTTCATTCGATGTAGTACACCACCAGAATCCCATTCTGCCGATGTCGTTGAATTGTCCATCATCGTATCTCAGGCTGCCTGGAAGGCCTGAAAAGCCACTTGAATTGGTCCCTCCTCCATTTTCATCCCATCCGGTTTTGCTTCTCATTTTTGTACCGGCTGCGGCAATGCCACCCAAAAACTTACTTAACGTATTCCACTCTGCGCCACTTGGTATATGCCAGCCTTCGGGAGCAAGACCTCTTGGGTCTTTCACAGCTGACCAATTATAAAGCTTACCATATTTTTCTCCGTTTTTGGGATCGTTTTTATAATAGCACCAGGCTGCCTTCTTAATTACCCATTCTTCGTCTGATTGAGCTTCAGGGACAGGATCTCCATTCCTGAAAGTACTCACATTCAGGTTTTCAGCCATCCATGTCTGGGTACCAATCTTAACTGTTTTGTAGATTTTACCGTCTCTGGGATCTTCAAAAGTACCAGCCACCTGGGCCATTGAACACATTACAATATTCAATATTACAACTGTCATTAATAACGACTTGTTTCTCATTTTAAAATTTTTAAAATTATTGCGTGCAAAATGTTTTCAAAATCTTATCTGATACATGAAATTTATCGCATATAAGTTGACGACCACCAACTCCTGAGGAGTCTTATAGTGGTTTTAATAATGGTTTTATAAGATGGCTGTTTGCCTGCGTTTATTTAACAGTCAAATAGTCTAATTCCTAAGGCAACGAACTGAAAAACCAAAAAACTTAGGATAGAAGTCATTATATACATAGGGGTAATTGTAGTTTACTCCACGACTCCATGCTTTGGTTATTTGGGTGTTACTCGTGGTAGTACTCCACCAGAAGTCTTCGTCGTTAATGTTGCTGAACCCGCCTTCCTCTTGCCGGTAGCCACCCGGAAGGGCTGTAAATCCACTTGAGTTAGTTGCTCCATCATTAGGAGTAACCCAATGAGATACCCCGGATTCCTTTAGTTTGCCGCCAGCTGCTCTTTCACCACCCAAATAGTTTGTAAGGGTTGTCCACTCAGCGTCAGCAGGTACATGCCAACCCCTTGGGCAGAGTTTATTGGTACTAACTGTGTACCAGTTGTAAAGTGCTCCATAAGTTGTTTTATTGATATTTGCATCATTGTCGTAAAAGCAATATCCCGGGGTTGTTATATTTCCCCATGAGGAATTTTCTGAAACCAATGGAATTGGAGTCCCATCGTTGTACTTCGTAGTTTTCAGATTTTCAGCCATCCACAATTGTGAGCCAATTAATACTGTACCATATACATTTCCGTCAATGTCAGTTACCTTATTGGAAGGAGTAGCATCTGTTGGAGTACTTACAACAGTTTTTTGCACAGGCTTAGTTACGGTACAACTATTAGTTAAAATTAATACGAATCCCATTATCAATAATGGGGTTACCCAAATTCTGATTTTGTTTTTCATGTCAATTAATTTTAACCTGATTTATTAGTAATCATAAAGTTAAACATAAGAATTGACTTCTGATATGAAATATTCGAAATATTTAGGAAGAAGCAGAATACGCTGAATCAGAAGATAATTTTACCTGTTGGATTTGATTTAATTTAATGCACCTATCGTCGGTTAGTTGATTTCTTTTCTTTAATATCCGCAAAAATTTATACTGTATCCCACTGCGATATCAGAATAATTAAATTTTGTTTCTGAGGCAATTATTCCAATGTAAAAAAATCGTTTCTGAGATATCTCTTTCAGAGTTTTAATATCTGTTTTGAATCCGTAGTTATATGCAGCGGCCATTAGTCTTATCTCTTCGGTTTTTCCTAAATGAGATATTTGCATAAGGTTTCGCTTCATAAGCTTTATGAACATACAAAGATACATTACCTGCCCCTCAGTTGAATTCAGTCTATTGACCCTTTCTTTCCTTGATGCTACGCAACTTGTAGTATCAGTCCCCTCTACAGGCAGTCCTTTCCATTTTATGTATTCCTTCTCAATTTCTTCTGCAAATGAGGGTTTCATCTGGAACTGACCAATGGAGAAATCTGCATAATCTTTTCCGTATTGAATGTACAGACTTTTCAGAGCGGCAGTTTCAATTTTATCTCTTATGGAAGAATACCTTATAAGCTCTGGAAAAATGATTGCAAGTCCTGTGCAGGGATCAATCCCGTTACTTTTAAGGGTGTCGGCTATCCATGTGTTTGAAGTAATAAAGTCTTCAGCCAGTTGATAATGATTCCCAAAGACCTCCTTATAATTCAGTTGCTGAGAATGAACCTGAATCACAAAAAATATAGAGAAGAATATTGCCATCGCTGCAATCCGATGGAGCTTTTTCATTTAAAGGGGCTTAGAATAGAGTACGATATCTTTTTCATTTTCAAGACTTACCCATGTTAACCAGATTTTTCCATCTTTAAGTGACTTCTTTATCAGAAGAGGGAACTGGTAAGATGAACCGTCACTGAATGAAATCTTATCATAACCAATAATTGCAAACCGTTTGGCGTCGGGAGAAAGCCATATAGTGTTAATTGGGGTGTATTCATCTCCAAGATTGGCCAGGAGTGTACCATTTACATACAGCTTATTATCGATGGTCATCATCCAGTTTTCACCTGCTGTGACACAGAATGCAGGGTTATCAGAAGAGAGCGCATCCTTGGGATAGGGACCCAGTTTCTTCCCATCGCTGAAGTATATAAATGCCTCGGGAGGAGGCGCATTATTTCGCTCTTCCTCCATCTTTTTAGATAATTTTTGCAGTTCAGTAACTGATAGTTTCGATATGTCCTGCTTTAAAACATCCATAGATGGTGTGTACTCTTTTATAGCTACTATCAACACCTTTTTCCCCGAAGGACTAACATTGGTATATGTTGGCATACCATCAAGTTTGATTAAGGTCCCGCTCTGTGTAAGCAGGTTTGGTTTCATATCCTGCAGGACAGTTGCAGCTGTAAGAATGCCATCATCTCCTGTATAAGCGTTAAATACAAGCTGATATGGGCCATAGGACTTTGCTCCTGATTTTATTGACATATTGCCGTCATCATTTGTAATGACTATTCCTTCCTTATTAGTGGGCCTTTCACTTACATAAACAGAGGAACTCAAAATGTTTTTTTCATCTTGTGGTTTCTGTATAATTTTTTTAAAGTCATCAATTGGTCCGCGTTTTTTCCCACTCTCATAAACATAAAATTTTCCGTTAGCATCGTTAGTAACAAGGCTGACAGTGTTCCCCGAAGAACTCATATATAATTTACACTCATCATATACGGGTCTTTCACCCTGTGAAATACTGAACAATTTTGTTTGTACTGCTTTGTTTATCTGGGCATTTAATAATACAGCAGGAGAAATTGTAACAAGCAATACTAAAATTTTAAGATGTTTATTCATGTGTCAATTATTAAAAATAAAAGAACATTAACAGGAGATTTTGAGATATTCCATCTCAAAGTACAATAAACCAATTTAATCTAATTTTTTTGATTGACTTAAAGTTAAACTTAAAAATTGATTTTGCGGTCAAAAAAGTATTAGTATTAACATGAGGGGAGGGGGGGATAGTTCTGCTTCATCATTACTATATTTTGTTGCATACCTGATAATTAGTTTTTACATTTAGATTTAAATTATCTAAACTGAAATTTATGATACAGAAAGTCGAATTACCTGAAGAAATAAATATATCTCTTGGTTCAGAAAGCAGGGACTTTGCTGTAAAATCTACCCTTGCGCAACCCATCTTAGGTTCAATATACAGTATAATATTTGGTGCAGGATTTATTGGATTTACCCTGTTTATGGTATCAAAATTTATTGGCCCTGAGTTCTGGGACTATGTAATTAATAATCTTAAAGGTACAGAATCTGTAACTCCTTATGAAGTAGGCCTCAAGGGTTTGAGTTTTCTTGTTGTCTTTATTGGCATTTTCGTGTCGGTTGGCCTCTTTGAATTTCTGAAAGGTGTCTTCTCCCTGTTCCAAGGGGGGGGGTATTTTGTTGGTACGCCAACCAGACTTGTCAACTTCAGGAAAGGTAAGATGATATCGTCTGACTGGGAGCAGTTTTCAGGCAATATCGAGGTTAAGGGTAGCAATAAAAAAGGAAATATTAAACTGTTAATGAGAACCGGCAAAATGACAAGAGGTTGGAGTAAGAGTAGTTCGAGTTATGTACCTGATATTATTTTTATAGCAGGTATACCTGGTGTTTACGATATAGAACAGATCTGCCGTAAAAGAATAAAGGAAAATGATCCGACTCCATCTACAGGTTCATAGCTTTTACTTATAAGTGTTGGTTCATTAATTTGCTAATAAATTAATTATCAAAACATTGAAGAGTCTGATATTCACTATCATATCAGTTTTCTATTTCTAGCTGAATCCTGCTTATTTGATTTACTGTAATCCCGTTTCTGATATAAAAGCCAGTGCCCCTGACCGCCCCACGCTGAAGAAAATTGACCATCCAAGGCCGATGTTAGATGCTTGTTTTAGAATTAAATGCGATAATCTCAATTTAACCGGCCAAATGTGGTCAAGGTGTCCGGATTTTGCACCACCCAGCCCCGGAGTTATATCCTTGTTCTTTCTTTGCGTATGTTAAATGTTATCAGACCGGATTTTGAAGTGGCCAAAGAAGGCCGGATTTTATAACTTGTGCAGATATCTGCATAAGTTATAAATTGTGTAATAGTCAGTGGTAATTACCACCATTCTGCTTTTATGATTAAACCCATTTATTTGTTAAAAATCTTGAAATCACAAATTGTGATATCAAGTTTTAAATAATAAATTTACGTGAGCAAAACACGAAACATATGGCAAAAGGATTAAATCAAATAGCAATACCGGACGAAATAATAACAAGTAAAATCTATTTGATTAGGGAGAAAAAGGTGATGCTGGATAAAGATCTGGCTGAGCTTTACAATGTTACTACCGGAGTCCTGAATCAGGCTGTTAAACGAAACATAGCCCGTTTCCCTGATGACTTTATGTTTCAGGTTACCAAAGAGGAGTTCGATAACTTGATATCACAATTTGGAACATCAAGTTGGGGAGGTCGACGGAAACTTCCATATGCTTTTACTGAGCAAGGCGTAGCTATGTTATCAGGTGTGCTGCATAGTGAACGAGCTATAACTGTAAATATCCAGATAATGAGAGTATTTACCAAGGTACGGGAGATCCTGACAGATAATTTGAGTGTGCGTCTCGAAATAGAAGAGATTAAAAAGCAGCTTGTAAACCATGATAAAAATATAGAGCTTGTCTTTAGTTATCTTGATGAGCTGATTGAGAAACACGATAATCCTAAACCCAGGAAAGCAATTGGTTTTAAGACCTCTAGTAATGATAAACAATAAGACCTAATCAAAGACATTAGAATATACAAATTTAATAGTCATAAATTCTGATGTGTTGTTTTTCCTATTCATATTAAATACTTGAGAAAAATCTTGCTAGGTATCTTGCCAGGTTTTGGGGATAACAGGTATTAAATAATGGAAATGTAACGATTTTGTCTTTACAACTCACCATTGATATTCAATGTGTTAAGATAAAAATAATATTCATGTACCCCATATAGATCAGAAGAGTACATGATCGAATCATGACGGGACAACAAGGATGCCGGTACTTTAGCCGGCATTTTCTTTTGGCCTGTCAGGGAGAGAAGCCTGCCCCTACACGACGAATGAAATGAGGAATCGTCGAGGAGACCTGCCCCGACATGACGAACGCAGTGAGGAATCGTCGGGGAGACCTGCGAAGGCCTGAAAAGGCCGAAGTCCCGCAAGGCGGGGACGAGACAACCAGTAATTCAACCACTTACGAGATTTTTTGTAAGTGGTTTTTTATTTGTTGCCATATTCTTGCTAGGTTTTTGGAGTAATTTCACTGAAATCACTTAAAAATAAACAGAGGTCGGTGGTGGTTACCACTTATCTATTTGTACAGTATCAATATCTATTCACATTATCATGACTATTAGTAAAATAAAATAATCCATTCAACCAATAAATCTTCGTACATTTAGTAATATTGTTAAAGGCCAAAAATGGATGATCAAATAAGAATATCATCTGTTAAGTCATCAGCAAAATTAAATGGATTCCTAACCATGACTTTTATATTTTTATTGATGATAATGAGCGTTAAAAATATTATTGAATATTGAGAATTAATATTTAAAATATGAGTCAGAATTAAATATCCCAAAATGAGAAAGTTCCTTCTTGCAAGCACAGTATTAATTTGCTTAATTCTTAGTGTTAGAGGTCAATCAAAAAAGACGAGTGAATTGTTTATTGAAGGTATTGAATCCAACGACCTGGTAAAAATTGCAGCGGCATTGTCAGCCGGTGCTCAGGTTGATCTTGGATTGAGGATGGCTATTGAAAAAAATAACCAGAATCTTGCGAATTATTTTGTAGATAGAGGAGGAAAGCCTTCAAGAGGATTGGATTGGGCTGTGAGACAAGACAAAATCGATATGGTTAAACTTATGCTTGAAAAAGGAGGTCGGTTTGAGAATGATACAATCGTAGATTTTTACTACATCGAGTTTTTGCCTGCAGGTGCGGCAACTGGAGTTCCCGTCACCTATGTCAGAGGAACCTGGAAGATGAAGGATGAACAAAACAATGTGTTGATACCTGTTGATCTTAGGCCTGGTTATCGTTTTGGTTATGCCGCTAAATCATTTTCTATAGGAAATAACGCTTTGATTTATGCTATAAGGAATAGAAATATTGAGGTGGTTAAATTACTGATAGACAACGGCGTCGATCCCCGGGAGCTATGTATGATAAGGTATAGTACCGTACAAGGCATATTTAGAGGAGCTTCCGGTTCAATTGTTACAAATGAATACTTAAAACCGGCATTAATAATGAAACCGGTTGAATTTGCCCTCCTCATGGGCGCCGATAAGGAAATTGTTGACTTGTTACTTGCCACTGATAATATTCCTGATACTTACTTTAACTTTGATCAGGTAGTATATGAAGGTGATGATGAAAATATAACCAATGTTAATGTTCAACCCTTCGACAACGGGGTTTCAATTACTTTTGATGCAAATGTGGATAAAATCTTTGGCGTCACCCTACTGTGCAGCAAAAATAACAGACGTTATCAGGCTGTAAACAGATATCCTGAACAGAACAAATATGAGAATGCACTGAAAAGCACTTATAATAAAATCACATTCTATTATAGTTCGGTTTTTAAGAATGACAGTTTACCCGGAAAACTGTCAATGATGTTAGCACCCAAAGAATATTTGATTGACAGTCGTGATAGCCAGAAATACCGGACCCTTAAGATCGGTAAAATGGAAATAATGACAGAGAATTTCAGGTACAAGGCTGAAGAGGGTTGTTGGGCATACAAGAATGATGAAAGCAATGTTCCGAAACGTGGATATTTATATAACTGGGAAACAGCCAACAAAATCGCTCCCAACGGATGGCATTTGCCAAGTAAAGATGAATGGGAGGCTATCTATGCATATTTGAAAGGATTTCCTGAAAATATTAATGAGGTCACAGAACCAGGTGGTTATTCCGGTTTGAATTTTGAATGGAACGGATACAAAGATTTTAAAACCGGCTTTGCCGGTGGGAAAGATAATGTAAATACCCTGGCTTCTCTCTGGAGCTCCACCCCCGATGGAGAGAGAGCGGCTCAACATTTTTTATTATGGAAAATAGGACGGCCGCTGGAATGTAGATGGGCTTTTAAAGCCAGTGCAATGGGTGTTCGGTTTATAAAGGATTAATGCAATCCTTTCATTTTAACTGGAAGAATCTGAAGGTGGTTAGAGCATTAGTTGCCTCCTAAGCTTTCTTTGTCAATTGATGACTCTGCATAGGTTGCAGTGAAGGAGCACACTCACACTTTATCATTCACCCCAGTTAATTTTACCTTTCCTCAGCCTGCAAGGCAAAGACGGGAGAACTGCATTACTCTTCGCAGCTTTGCGAAGGAGAGATAGAACAACTGATAAATAAGCGCAAACAGACTATATGTTGCATAAGGTATTTTTGACAATATCTGAGCAAATGATAATTTATTTCTTAAATCAAATTATCTTTAACTAGAGAATATATGAAACCATCAAATCTATTCAAGATGAAAAAGATGTTACTTCTTTCAATCGTTTTGTTTCTTTCCAGTAACATTGGAACTATGGCTCAGGATGGACCCGAACTGACAGAACTTGGACAAAGGATCCAGAAACAAAGGGTAGCAGATAATATAAACTTCAAGGAATCAAGTCCTGTCTTTACCCTCAAGGCCGTGAGAAAACTTAAGGATGCCGATCTTGGAATCAACACACATGATTCTGTGGGATTTAAATTCAAACCCGGAACACATCTTCGCTTTTACGTTGCCTGTGCAGGCGATCCTGGCAACCAGGCTGCTGTCAGATTATTTTCAATCTCCGGCACTACAGGCAAGGTACTTAAAGAAATCAAATGTGAATCAGTTGAAAAAAATGTTCTGTTCTTTGATTTCACTACAACTGATAATAACCAGATGAGCCTTCTCCTAAAACTTGAAAAAAGCACTAAAGCTGCAGCCATGGCAAGGTGCATCGAGTTTGTTCCCAAAGGGAAATAGTTCAAAAGCATTTTGGTAAAACCATTGGCTCTTATAACCTTTCTCCACAACAAATTGACCTCTTTAGATCGGTGTTAGGTGCTTGCTGTTAAATTTAATACAATGACCTCTAATTAACTTGCCGAATGTGGTAAAGCCGTCCGGCTTTTGCACTTGCTATATTAACAGAAGCCGGCGGTTCTTTTAGAACTTTATCCTAAGCGTTATCCCAGGTTGGATATGTTGAGTCCGATAATTATAGAGACTACATGGGACTAAGTCAATCAGAGTTGCATTGTATTTTGTATTCCATAGCTTTGAAACTTTCTTAACTCTCGAAGAACCTGTCGCAAGGATTGGCAACCCAATTGCTGTAATACCTAATCCTGCAAGTCCCGTAAAGAATCCTACATAGAAAGAAGTCTCTTTGTTAGCAGCAATTAAGACTCCTCCGACAATTACTGTTGAGGAACCTAAAATTGTTATAACTCCTCCATCTTTTTTTTGCTTTTGAGCTTTAGTAAGGTAAAGAGACAAATCCTCCCTAGAAGCTTTCTCCAATTTTTCTTGAGAGTATAATCCCTGCCCTTGGCCAGTCATTGCAAATGAAATAATTAACAAGACTAGAAACAATCTTTTGTTTATCATAAAGTTTTTTTTAAATCCGCATACTTAAGTAAAAATTATCAGTTCAAAAAAAGAATGAAAAAACATATTGTATCAGAATGCATAACCGATCTCCAGTAAGTCACATCCAAGGATGAAATTATAAGGGACATCTTCCGCAGATACAATGTTATGAAGCTTGGGACCAAAATAAGTACCGATAATAAGATTGCTACCACAATACAATCCCCTCTTTGCAAAAAATCTGTATCCAATTCCAAGATATATGCCCACATTGCTTTGCCTGGTTATTACACCTGTATGTTCAGGATCTATATGAGGAACCGAAGAAGTGATAAGCTGTTCTCCTTCAATATATCTGTAACGCACCCCCCCGGAGTAATAACCTCCCTTCTGGTGATTATTGAAAAATCTGCGGTAAGTTGTCTCAATATAGAGAACTCTCCATGGTATATTATTTTCTTTCCCAAACATATACTGAACCGGGAAAGCGATCTCTGCCTTACGATCTACAGCAAATAAAGAAACTGCGCATCGGAATTCCCGTTCACAACCTCCATCATTAATTTTCCCATACCATGTGACAAACCGGAAAGGATTGAACCCTATTCCGATTTTTTTATTTGCTGGAGGAAGTGATTGGATCACTTCATTCTTATTTTCAGAAATTGAATCAGGTTTCGTTTCATAGGAAGAAACCTTTATAGTTGAATCATTTTGGTTTTGTGCTGAAACAGGCGCTAGAATGAATAGAAGTTCTATTAAAACTAAAAAAACAATTTGGGATTTTTTCATAATAATCCTAAATAATTTTTACACGAAAGAATGAAATATCCTGAAAATTATTTTGTTATTAGCTATGTATTAAACTATCTCCTTATAGCACAAACTTTATTATTCATATCAAAGTTAAATCTAACTACTGAAAAGCACAAATTTTTCCTGAGACTTCAATGCTTTTAGAAAAAACGTAAATAATGGAAATGTAATGTTTTTTACCCCCTCTGTTGTTCTTGTATTGTTACCAGAATATTTGCTAAAAAAAATTGCACAATATAAAATTTATATTTTACTTTGCATTTCAAAGTACTTTTATAAAATGAAAAGTGATACAAAATCTATCGAGGATCTTAAGGCAATAAGGAAAATAATGGAAGAATCTTCCAGATTTCTTTCTCTTAGCGGCCTTTCAGGAGTATTTGCCGGGGCTACGGCAATAGCTGGAGCACTTGTTGCATATTTCTTTATTCTTGGAAATGGAAATATTAAATATGATGAATATTTCCGAAACCTTTCAGCAAATGAGACACTTGTTCTGAGATGGCAGCTCATGGCAGATGCCTTCTTAGTGCTCGTACTTTCTGTGCTATTTGCTCTCTATTTTTCAATAAAGAAGGCAAAGAGGGACGGAAAAAGCTTCTGGACTCCCCTTTCCAAAAGGCTGCTTATAAACCTTCTGATTCCACTGGTTACCGGTGGGGTATTTATTATTGTATTCCTGCTTCAAAACAATATGCAACTTGTAGTTCCTGGGTTCCTCATTTTTTACGGTCTGGCATTAGTAAATGCAGGTAAGTTCACCTTCAGTGAGGTTTATTACCTCGGAATAATGGAAATAATTACCGGGCTTGTATCAGCCTTTGTTCCGGGCTGGAGCCTTATTTTCTGGATATTCGGCTTTGGTATCCTTCATATTATCTACGGACTGGTAATGTTCAGAAAATACGAGGCATGAAAGATCTTATTTCGAACATAAACAAAGTTTTTGAAAGCAGGGTAAGATTGGGTATTATGTCTGTCTTGATGGCTAATGAAACCTACGATTTTAACAGCCTTAAAGAGACTCTTGATGTAACTGACGGTAATCTTGCCAGTCATCTGAAAGCGTTGGAGGAGAAAAAATTGATAAAGGTTAATAAGCAATTCATCGGCCGTAAACCAAATACAAGCTACTCAGCAACTGAAACGGGAATAGCTGAATTCAGACACCATTTAAAGGCTCTCGAAAACCTCATAAAAGAACAATGATTTTTTTTGTATATATACTTTGCCTTACAAAGTACTTTTTAAACTAAATAAGTGAATATTATGAAAATTGAAATTACCAACCAGAACAAATGGCACCAGTCCCTGACAATAAAACTAGCCCTTCTTGCAATACTCGGACTGCTCTTACTCATCCCTCTTCAGATGATCAAGGAGATTATCATGGAAAGGCAGTTAAATGCTGAAAAGGTAAAAAAGGAAATATCAGATCAGTGGGCTGCAAAACAATGTTTCTCAGGACCTGTTATAAATATTCCGGTTCGGACCATTCCTGCAGAAAAGGATGAGAAATCAATCACCGGTTTATGGCATATTCTACCTGAAAATCTGGATATAAACGGAACAATTAGACCTGAAATCAGATACAGGGGGATTTATAAGTCAGTTGTATATGATTCTGAATTGAAAATTAAAGGATATTTTATTATCCCGTCAGAAGATGCATTAAAAAACAATGAGATTCTATGGAACGAGGCATATTATACTGTAGGTATTTCAGACAACAGGGGTATTAAGGGCAAAATCATAATAAAAACTGATTTAACAGAACTGGAGGTAGAACCAGGAATCAGGGATAATGATATCTTTAAGTCAGGTGTCTCGTTTGTTAGTCCTGCTCTTATTCCTGGCAATAAAGTCAGTTTTGACATGAGTATAAATCTATCAGGTTCTGAGGGATTACAATTGACACCCCTTGGAAAGATAACTTCGGTTCATCTACAGTCAGATTGGACTTCTCCAAGTTTTAACGGGAATTTCTTACCGGTAAAAAGGAATTTGAATGAATCAGGATTTACTGCAGACTGGGAAGTGACCCACCTGAACAGAAATTTTCCCCAGAACTGGAAAGGAAGTTCATTTCATCCACTGGAAAGTTCATTTGGTCTGGATCTTTTTCAACCAGTTGATCATTACCAGAAGTCCTGGAGGAGTTCCAGGTATGGAATACTTTTCATAGCTCTCACATTTCTTGTTCTTGTCTTTCTTGAAATCACAAGGAAGGAAACTATTCATATTTTCCACTATTTCCTGGTCTCCCTTGGGCTTGTCCTCTTTTTTTCACTTCTTAATTCTCTGAGTGAGCAGGTGGGTTTTAATGTAGCTTACCTGATTTCATCCATTGCTACAATTCTGATGATCTCAATTTTTGCCGGAACTCTTTTCAGAGAAAAAAAGACAGCACTTATTGTATCTGGTATGCTGGTTATTTTATACTCGTTTATTTTTGTCCTCCTGACCCTGAATGATTATGCTTACCTCGCTGGGAATATTGGTCTGTTCCTGCTGCTGGCTATTATTATGAAACTCGCAGGCAGTCTGGAACTATTCAAAAAGGCAGCATCATTAGAAACAGCCGAGAAAAATGATGAATAGTATCAATATGAATAATTTCAGGGTAAGGCTTCTCTGGAATATATCTGAAATACCTTAGCGATTCCCGGAAATTAATAGAAAATTAGAATAATAACACTTCTGACATTGCCTGGAAGGAATAAACTGATCCCAATTAAATACTTGTTTCTTTTTAAGTATGTTAAGAGCAATCAGTCCAGTTTTTGATATCGTTAAATATAGACAGATTTTGCAATTGATTAAGATTTAAATATTATCTTAGGGTGTTCCGGTTAGTGCTTTTGGGAAATAAAATTTTATATATAGTTGATGTCAGTTGGAATAGGATATGACATAATTAATAATATTTTTTAACAAAAAGAAAGAACCATGAAAAACACATTTTTCCTGTTCGCGATGACCCTCCTTTACTGTGCCATACCAGTTACAGCACAGGAAAAAGGCACCATCACAGATACCCGTGATAGCAAAATCTATAAAACAGTTAAAATTGGGACTCAGACCTGGATGGCAGAAAACATTGCTTTTAAAGAAGGTAATGGCTGCAGGGCATATAAAAATGATTTAGCCAATGTTAAAATCTATGGTTATCTCTATGATTGGGAAACTGCAAAGAGAGTATGTCCAACAGGATGGCATCTGCCAAACGATGCGGAATGGACAACCTTGGTTAAATTCTTAGGAGGCAATAGTATAGCAGGTGGAAAACTTAAAGAAAGCGGAACTTCCCATTGGCAAACTCCAAACACGAACGCTTCAAATTCATCAGGATTTACAGCTCTTCCGGGTGGATTCTTTTTAACAGAAAATATATTTGATTTTATTGGCTCTGTTTGCCAAATGTGGAGTGCAACGGAAAGCAGCCCTGCTATTTATGCACGGATGTGGAGCCTCAATTTTACCAATAGTAAAATCAGCACTGTCGATGCTGATAAGTCTGCAGGGGAATCAGTCCGTTGTATAAAGGATTAAGGTAAATTGACTCTGTTCAGGAGTAAGGGAGAGACGTCTGGCTCCAAATAACAAACCTAGTAAGACATTGCCGGGGAGACTTTATGGGATAAAAAAAAGTGAGTGTGTGAGCGAGGGAGAATTCCTCGCTTTTTTTGTTCACTCCCACTCTCACGCTCATACTTTCTTGCCAGATTTCTGAACGGTTTTAGGGATAACGGTAATAAACAATGTATATATAAAGATTTTGTCTTTTAACAATAGGTTTAAGAATCAATGTGTTAAATATTTCCAGCTAAATCTCTTCGTTAATCGATTTCTGTATTCCAGCCCCCAATTCCCTTTCCCAAATTTCATTATTCTGTTTATCCAGAAAAGTTATTGAAATAAATCCATCCTGCACTTGCATTGTTATAACTCCTGAACCTGTGGTATATCTCGTAAAATCTCCCTGACTCAGGTGCCTGATACGTTTGGGTTCATTAAATAGAAACCTGTCTGCATTTCTATATTGCTGGTATCTGCTAGTACCATTTCCATATTTTGCTGTGTAAAGCTTTTGTATTTCTCCAAAACTATATTCAAGTGAATCGCGGGTTTGGCCGGGCAGATTGACTCTGACTTTATATGCTGTTTGACTCTGCACTGTCCCATACACATAAATCTCACAGTTCTTCTCTAAAAATTCCCCATTAAGTTTAATTTGATTTTCTTTAATTAATTGAGGAGCAGTAAATCCCAACTTTTTCAGTTCACCTGCAAAATTATCTAATGTTCCATTAATTGGGACATTCACAAATACCATGTGTTCCTCTGATAAACATCCATTTAATAAGATAATTATAAGCAGAAGAAAAAAACTTTGTTTTTTCATTTTATCATATTTTGATCTTTGAATACATATTACTTCAGAATCAATTTGTTGATAATGAATATATTTCAATGAATTAATGTTATGTAAGAACTAAACCAAAATGAAATCGCACAAAAATAACAGTCTCTTTGAAAATCTAATATACTGAAACAATTAATAGAAATATTTGTTTTGCTTGCTATTGGTAATTTCATATAGTATTGCCTGGTGATAAAAAAAATAAGCATTGATATCGGGAAATCTCTTATTCCAACATTCAGCTGAACTCAATTTGATAACCACATTAGATCTCTTCATACTTAAATCCAGAAGGATTGTCAGTCTTACAGGTCTTTAAAATAGTAATTCAAATATTATTCCTGAAAAAACGTTACCCAAAATACCCTTACAAACTGAGCAAACTATAAAGCTTTGCAGGAACCTGCCAGCACTCAGAAAGGTGTTTGGACCATAGTAAGTATCAACAATATTTATACGTTCCAGGTAATCAAGAAGGTGGAGTATCAGCTATTTACTTGTCAGGTGCCAGAATCCACACACAGAACACTTATAAGCTGACAATTCTTTAACACCCTTATTCTCCTGAAGATAGTCTATTGATTCTTTTGCATCAATAAAAGAATTATATATTGTCTTTTTACACGGAGACTCAATTGGATATATTTTTCTTGTCTGAACCAGTTTAGATTTCATCAGGAGATTTATTTTCTGACTTTCAGTGAAGTATAAAGAATTCAGAAGGATCAGGGCAACAATTAAACAAAATATAAGCTGTTTTCATGTTCACGAGTTTTCACTTCGATACCTGAGCTTTAATGAAATTCAAGACCTCTTCCGTATCTTTTTCTGCATTGACTGATTCGTTTCTATAAATGATTTTCTTATTCCTCCCAATTATAAAAGTCCATCTTTTTGCAGTTACTCCACGTACAAGTTCATGTTCAGCTCCTCCAATTGTCCTTTTAATAGCACCTCCTTCACTAACCGGAACTCCAAATGCTTTTGCTATTTCGCCTTTCTCGTCGGATAAAAGTGTGAAATTAAGGTTTTCAGCCTGCTTGAAAAGCTTCAGACTTTCAGTATTATCTCCGCTAACACCAACAACCTCAATACCTGCTGATTGCAGATCATCTCTGTGGTCACGGTATGAACAGGCCTGCTTTGTGCACCCTCCTGTCATTGCAGCCGGATAAAAATAAATCACAATAAATTTATCCCCTATAAATTTATTGATATCCCAGATAGTACCATCATCTGCAGTGGCTCGAACCATGGGTGCCTTTTCGCCAACTGATAAACCTTGCTGAGCCGAAACAGCTAATGAGAAGAAAACTGGAATTGAATATAATAAGATGTTTGTTTTCATTATTGTAGTTTTTATATTATTCAGCACAAATATACATCTTTATAATTGTTGCATATTCAACCACGAGATCCGATTGATCATAACTATACGGAATATACTGAATATGGAAGTGCTGGTCAATATGTTATCTGTTTTAGATGAACCTTTACAGGTTAAATATGATCATTAAGCCGGATTCCAGTAACTGACATCAAAAAAAAATCTAAAAAAATCGGTGTGTGAAAACATATTATAATATTGGAACAATTTATAAGACTCTTTTGCCAGTCTGATGAAAATTTGATTAATTTTAAGTTATGTTCTTAATATGTTAAAATGATGAATATGAATAATAATTCTTTGCTTTCTGTTTGCCTGTTTTTGATTACCTTTTTTGTAAGCTCCATACAAACCTTTTCTCAGGATAAGAACTGGACTCACTTCAGGGGAACCAAAATGAATGGTATTACCGAATCAGGAGCAATCCCGATGAAACTGGATGAATCAGTCATAAAATGGAAAACTGAAATTCATGATAAGGGCTATTCTTCTCCTGTTGTTTATAACAATCAGATATGGATAACAACCGGAAAAACTGACGGAAAAGAATTATTTGCAGTATGTATTGATTACCAAACCGGGAAAATAATTTATGATATAAAGGTTTTTACTCCTGACGAAATTGAGAGGAGACATTCCGTAAATACTTATGCCACTCCAACTCCATGTATCGAAAAAGGATTTGTATATGTTCATTACGGAAGCATGGGAACAGCCTGCATAAATACTGCAGATGGTTCAATTGTGTGGAAACGTACCGACTTTAAATTTAAGAATGTACATGGTCCGGGCTCATCGCCAATTATTTATAAGAACCTGCTCATTCTGCACTACGAAGGTATGGATGTAAGATATATTGTTGCACTCGATAAGTCAAACGGGAATGTAAAATGGAAAACTGACAGACCTGCAGAACCATATGAACCTCTTGATGCAGCCGGTAAGCTGGCATATATAACTCCTATTGTAATAAATATTAAAAGACATGATATGCTGATATCTAATGGATCAGCCATCTGCCAGGCGTTAGATCCCAATACAGGTAAGGAAATATGGAGAGTAGTGGATGGAGCTGAGACAACCATAGCTATGCCATTTATTGAACAAGGAGTTTTATACTGGTATACTGGTTATATGATTGGGGAAGATGGCGCCAAATACACAGATTTACTGGCAGTTAATCCCGATGGGAAAGGGGATATTACCAGTACAAATATTATTTGGAAAAAAAAGGATGAAACTTCATCAAACCAGATGCTCTCACCTGTCATTAAAGACGGATTGATATATACCTGCACTACCAAGAATATTATGATGTGTGTTGAAGCAACGACCGGCAAGGAAAACTGGTCAACACATGTGACATCTAGTTTTAATGCTTCCCCGTTATTAATTAACGGAAATATCTGGTTTTTTTCTGTTAAAGGCGAGATACTGGTATTAAAACCCGGAAGAAAATATGAGGTTATCGCTCAGAATCAGATGGATTCCGGGATATGGGCAACACCTGCTGTTTTGAGAAACTCCATGATACTAAGAACACAGAATTATTTGTACAGGATAAGCGGGGAATAAGATTTCAGATCCTGAATCAGAGTCAGTATATCAGGAACATATTGACAAGCAAAACCGGATTTATCTGACTTTTATATGTTTAATGAGTATCTGGAATGAATAATAACTGAAATGGGATTAATTCATACTATTAAAATAGGTGAGGGGGATTCCTCGCTGGCGCTACTAATGACAACATTTTATAACTCATGGATTATGAGATATTTGTACATCTA
>CAZXFB010000063.1:0-20376 GCA_964639725.1 uncultured Rikenellaceae bacterium | reverse complement strand
CCCATTAGGTCAATAAGGGAATATGCTCTTATTATTTCACAGCTTCCGTTGCAATTTGAACCGGGATCCCAATGGAAGTATAGCGGATCAGGTATCACCGTTGCAGCCAGGATTGTCGAAGTGCTTACTGGTAAGCCATATGAGGTCTTTCTGTCGGAAAGGATATTGAACCCTTTAGGAATGAGAAGTACTTCTTTTTTTCCGAAAAATGAGTCTTTAAACAGAATTGCATCTTTATATCGTCCATCTGCTGATTCTACAGGGTTAGAAGCCTGTGATGCTCCTGATTGGTCTGCTTTTCCGCGTGCCGAAGGCGGACTCTTTTCGACAGCACTCGATATGGCTAAATGGATGCAGACATTTCTGAATAAGGGAATTTATAATGGAACCCGTATTCTGTCTGAAGAATCAGTAATTGAAATGACAAAAATACAAACCGGTGAATTTGAGACCGGTTTTACCGAAGGGATGAGTTATGGTCTGGCATTCGGTATTGTTTGTAAACCGTTGGGTGTCACAGGAATGTTATCAAAAGGCACTTTTGGACACGGAGGAGCATTTGGAACCCAAAGTTGGGCTGATCCGTTCACCAATACAATATATATTCTAATGATTCAGCGGCAGGGGTTTGGTAATGGTGATGCTTCTGATATCAGAAATTCATTTCAGAAAATTGCTGCTGAGGCTATTGTGGAGTAGTAATTTAGTCGGCTGGTAAATATCCGGATCTTCATAATTTGTCACTGCAATGTTCCAGAGGTAATTATTAATTCTAAGGTTTATTATACTTTTTTACTATCTGTTATTTACAGCCTAATAAATCTTGAAGCACTTCATCATAAACTTCTGGGCAGAGGATTGATACCTGATTCCCAATGATTTTAAATTGCAGTGGGGCTTCTCATTTTGAAATTTAAACATTCTGGTTTCTTACTACTCTCTATTATGTTCCGGTAAACTCTGAAATGGTTAGTCACTTATCAATTGAACAGACCATTTATTAATGCTATTTATATCAATATAATTGAATATCCCTGTATTACTATCGTAATAATATTTGGTATTAAATCTTCATAACAAAGGGATCTTTCATTGTTTTAGCTCTAATGAATACTTATAAGACTTGTTGTATGATAAAATTGTGTTATTATTTGATAAAATTTTTTTATGCATAAACATCCTTTTCATCTAATTTTGATTTGTGAGTAATTTAAAATTTTTCTTTCAAAGAGGATTTGGGTTATTGGATCAAATAACATAAAGGGAAAAAATTTTCACTTTTCGAAACATAACATTTTCATAATACTCATGGCTGGTTTGAATGACTTGAATATACAATCAGAAGGCGTTTGTAAACCTATATTTAAATTAATTAGACCATGAAAAGATCAGGATTGTTAATGATTGGACTTTTTGTACCTCTTGTGATTTTTACGCAGGCAAAAACGACAAAGATGATTGGACCTGAGAAGATGCATCAGCCCAGGTACAGCCTATTTTATGATAACCATACAATGCCGGCCGTTCCGGATGTGGGAGAAACATTTGACGCAGAAGCCTTTACTGACAGGATAAAACGCTGTGGTGTTGATTACCTTACATTTCATGCACGATGTAATCTTGGAATGGCATATTATGATACCAAAATAGGGATCAAGCATCCCACCTTAAAGTATGACCTCCTTGGAAAACTGGCTGATGCCTGCAAAAGGAAAGACATAGCTTTAACTGTGTATCTTAATGGGGGTATCAGCAGCGCAGAAGGTCTGCAACATAGGGAATGGACAACTCTATATTTTGATGGGCGCGAATACCGGGAACCCCGTTTTACACCATATGTCCGTACCATGTGCTATAATACAGCCTACCGCGATCACCTTATATCGATGATAAAGGAGATAGCCTATAATTATCCTGTTTCCGGATTTTTTATTGACTGTCTTCAGGACTTTCCGTGTGTATGTCCGAACTGTATCAGGGAAATGAAGGAAAAGGGTATTGACTGGGCCAACAGGGATGAAGTTGCTAAATTTGCAAATTTTTCTGCAATACGTCTGTCTCAGGATATTTCAAAAGCTGTAAGAGATATTAATCCAAATTATTTGCTTTATTTCAATGGCATCAGTTTTGAATCTCAGATAGATATATGCACACACCTGGAATGTGAGTGCCTGCCGGCAGGGTTCTGGGGATATGAATATCTTCCGGTGCTCTCACATTATATGAGAACACTCGGAGGTATGCCAATCCTTAATATGAATGCCAGATTTTATGACTGGGGTGATTTCGGAAGCCTTCGTCCCGAAGCAGCCATTAAATCTGAGCTGCTTTATGGACTGGCCAACGGAATGCGTCCGGATGTTGGAGGACATTTTCATCCACGTGGCGATCTTGAAACGGCAGTCTTTGACAGACTTGAGAAGATTTACAGGGAATTGCAGATTCTCGATCCATGGACTGACAATGCAAAAAATATAACGGAAATTGCCATTGTCTATCCAAAAGGTGACCGCAATATAAGAGAACAGGCCAGCAGCGACAAACAACTCAGGGCTGCTGTCAGAATGCTTTGTGAACTGAAACAGCAGTTCGATATTGTGACAGAATATTCCGACTGGAACAAATATAAGGTTCTGGTTATACCTGATGATATTATATTTACCGATGAAATAGCAAGTCGTGTAAAAGCTCATGTTGCCGCAGGCAAAGCCGTTATTGCAAGTGGTAGCTCGGGAATGGATACTGAGAAGAAAGTATTTGTTCTTGAAAGGGAATGGGGCGTCAGATTCACTGGTGAGAATGAGTTTGATCCGGCATATTTCACTGTTGCTGGTAACTTCAATATGAATCTACCCGATATGCCGTTGTCGTTATATTCTACAGGTATAGATATGGAGCCTCTCTCAGGGACAAGTGTTGAGGCAAAACTGATCAGACCATATTTCAATCGCATCTGGGACGGGGAATATGCATTCTATTATACCCCTCCCGATATTGTAACCGATAAACCGGCTCTTACAATTAACGGGAAAGTGGCTCATTTCAGTCACAGGATCTTCTCTGGATATGCAGATCAGGCTTCTGTAGAGCTAAAAACCGTTTTTTCGAACGTTCTTAACAGATTAATGCCCGACCCACTTTTCAGGTCTGACAATCTTCCTTCTTATTCAAGGGCATTCATCACTGAACAAAAAGGAAGAAGATTGGTCCATCTGCTATCCTATATACCGGAGATGAGAGGATCAAAACAGATCATTGAGGAAGCGATTGAGATCCATAACGTGAGAATAGCTTTGAGAAATGACGGTAAGGCCCCAAGAAGTGTTTACCTCGCACCTGAGCGGAAAGCTCTGCCGTTTAAAATAAGCAACGGATATATAAACGTTACTTTGCCTGTTACAAAAGGGTATTCTCTTTTGGTGTTTGAAGAATAACAACCAGATCAATTTCCTGATTATGTTTATCAGAAAACTTAACCGTCGTTCTTTTATTGGCAAAACATCAACCGGAATTGCAGCCGGGATGATGTCGGCAGGAATGTTATCCCCTTTTGCTGCTTCATGTAAAAGGGGAGTGAAAATATCGTATGCAGGGGGGAAAGATTCTTCAGAGGGTTTTGCCGGCCTAGTGGAAAAATACCTTCCGGCTGAGGAATTATACGGATATCATAAAAGGCTTTCGGAAGAACCTGTCCATATTTACCGCAGGGATCCGGATGCAAAACTGGAGGCCGGTGAGGTGATGATTAACACAGAGGGATGGAAACTTTTATGGTCGGCACAGTCCGCTATTCTCAAAAATGCCATAGAGGATTTTCAGGATTACCTGACGAAGTCGCATGATGTTAAGACTGATATTGAGGAGGTAAACTCTCTTGCAGACTGGAAGAATTACAAACAGCGAATAATAGTTGGTACCCCCGATCAACTTACTGGTTGCGGGTTGACGCTCAGGGGAACTAAAGACTATGAGATCAGAACTTCCACGGAGCAGATAATAGTATGTGGTTTTGATGACCGCGGGGCAATAGCCGGCCTTTATAACATTGAGGCTATGATGAACCTCAGGGAAGCACCGGTTCTGCCTGGGAATATGAATAGTGTTCGTCACAGTCTTTACAATACCAGGATGGTATTGTCATGGATGGGATGGATGGAATGGCCCGAAAGGCTTTTATCTCACCTGGCACATGACGGTTTTGATGGTATTTTTGCATCAGTATATGCAAATCCGAACGGCGACAGGACCACTGCCGAATCATCAACTGACTTTTATGCCCGGCTCCTTTACAGGGTCCGTAACCAGGATCCTGCAAGGATAAGGGATCTGATCAACAGGGCTGCCAGGTACGGGATAAAAGTATATACCCCTGTTATTTGCCAGTTCATGGGCACTCCCGAAAGCGAAAGGAGCCTCCGTAAACTTGTTAGGGCAATACTAAAGGAATTTCCTGATATTAAAGGATATATTTTGCTTACGGAAGGTTTCTGGTACAAAGCCTGGGGCGGAGGACATGGTGCATCAAGGGAATATATTGAGGAATGGGCAAGAAACTGGTGCAAAGCCGTGGGTATAGTCAGGGAAGAATGTCACATGGCTAATCCAGAAATAGAGATACTGCCATGGGAATACAATATCAATTTCCATCCTGATAACAGGGATGTCAAAAGGTATTTTATCCGACAACTACCTCAAAAGACAATCCCTCTTCTTACATGGGAAAACGGAAAAAGCTTCGAACTGGACGGCATGTACGGTTACCTGCGAGATTATTCCCTTAATCAGATAGGACCGGCAGAGGTGACGGAAGCCCAGATCGACGAGGCGGAATCAAGAGGAATGACGGTTTATTCCAAAGTTGATACTTTTGCCAGCTGGCAGTACGGAACAATACCTTATCTGCCTTGTCCTTATCAATGGTATGAGAGATATAACGCACTTGAGAAATTCCGGATTAAGGGAACACTGGAAAGTTGGAGCAGTGGTTATAAACCCAATTTCATGAGTGAGATAAGGGCATGGACCTGTTGGACTAATGCTCCTTCAAGGGATGAACTTTTTGGAAGCATGGCAGCGAGAATATTCGGAAAGGAACAGAAGGAACTAGTTCTTAAGGCATGGGATCATTTCAGTCAGGCTATTAGGCTTGTGCCGGATACCGGTCCGAATATGGGGACAAATAACGCCATCGGTAATCCTCTTTTTTTTAAGGAACCTCCCTCCCGAACCGTAACATATAGGTATTCATGGGGAGACCAGTCAAAGCGACTCGATGTAAATCCTTTTTGGCCATTTACCGTTTCACGTATGGTATTTTACCCCGATTTTACAAATAAAATCAACAAGGCTGAACAATATGCACGAAGTGCAACAGGTGTACAGGTAGATAAGGATACAAAAGTTCTGCCGGTGTTTCTTAAATACCTGAAGCTTGCAGGTGAACAAATGGAGGAAGGTCTGAAACTCTATCGTGCAGCCGCGGCAAACAGCCCTGTATCAAAACGGCAGAATGCAATAAGAGAAGTGGTTGTGGCAGAGCAGATGCAGCGGATGATGCAGAGCGATCATGCCATCCTGGAATATGAAGACATGCGTCTTAAGCTAGCTGACGAAAAGGATGAAAAGAAAAGAGACTCAATCCTTGACAGGATGGAAAAAATTTTGGGGGATGAAATTACCCGGACAAAACTATCCCTGATTGCTGCTTCACACGATTCACGTCTGGGATTCCAGTTCGAACAGGACTATGTCTATACACCCTATTCACTGAAGGAAAAACTTGAGGTTCTGGAGGAGAACTTGAAAGTTTTACTACCTGAAGCGAGGAGGGTAAAGCGAAACTAGCCTCATTTTATCAGGTGAAGTTTATCCTGTCTTGTGATTATCTATTATGGAAAGATATGTCAAAATAGTGTTAATTTTAGATAATATACTTTTATACCTCTATTTATTTTTTCATTAGCTTTGATATGGATATGTAGTAAAATATCTGTCAGTTGTCATGCGATGACATGAATTTTTGGTCTTATCAGTCAGGAAAATAGTATAAATATGACTCCTTTCGGAAAAGATACCTGCTCCTTATCAAGGGCCTTCAAGTAGATATAAGGATTAATATGATGAAATACTTCAGAATATCTTTAAAACTAATTTGCCTTAAAAATCCTGATGCCTATGAAACAATGATCAATCTGCATTTTTAAAGAAAAAATTTATCTGGCCCTAATCAGCCTTCCTGAAAAAAGATAAAGTATTTTTTAGTACAATTAGAATTAAGTGTGATTACAAAAAAAAATTACCAAACATTAAACCTTATGAAAAAAAACAACATTCTGCAACGGCCACCACTGTTTAAAAGTTGGCCGGGAAAAGCCTTCAGGATTCTTAAAAGCTCAATCTTCTTACTGCTTTTAAGTGTTTTGAATGTTTTTGGAGGTAATACGGCTACAGAAATAAGCCGTGACAAAGCAATTGAACCATCTGCAATTGAGCAACAGATGAGAATTACAGGGACTGTTACTGATGTTAGTGGGAATCCGATGCCAGGAGTAAATATTCAGGTTGAGGGAACTTCCATTGGCAGCATTACTGATGCCGCCGGGATATATTCAATTCAGGCGCAGAATGCTAACAGTGTACTTATATATTCGTTTATCGGATATGTAGCTCAGAAAGTCACTGTAGGTGCCAGATCAGTGATTGATATCTCTCTGGCAGAAGATATTAATGCCCTGGACGAGGTTGTTGTTGTCGGTTACGGAACCCAGAAAAAAGCAAATATTACAGGTTCTGTGTCGGCTGTAAATACAGCTGAACTGGAAAAAAGAAGTGTTACAAAAGGATCTCTGGCTCTGGTGGGTGCGGTGAGTGGTGTTGCATTACGACAGTTGTCAGGTAACCCGGGTAACAACTCGGCTGAGATCAGGATCAGGGGTTTAGGTACTTTCAGTAGCGCAGGTAGTAATCCTCTCATCCTTGTTGACGGTATCGAATCTTCAATAGATAATGTAAACCCGAATGACATAAAAAGCGTATCGGTGCTTAAAGATGCTGCATCTGCTTCAATTTATGGTTCGAGAGCTGCTAACGGTGTTATTCTTGTAGAGACAAAAAAGGGTATTGCAGGGGCACCTAAATTTACCTATTTCAGCTATGTAGGGCAATCTAAACCGACTATGATCCCTGAAATGGTTAATTCTTGGGAATATGCCGAGCTTTATAATGAAGCGCTTGGCAATATGGGTCAGCAGCCAAGATATACAACAGACGAAATTGCAAAATTCAAATCAGGCACGGACCCGAATTATCCAAACTTCAATCACATGGATAACTTATGGAGCACCGGTAAGGGAATTGAAACAAAGCATGGGATTACAATGAGTGGAGGGAACCAGGGTACACAATATATGTTCTCTGCCGGTTACTATGACCAGGGAGGTCTGGTACAGGAGAACTTCGGAAAGAGGTATGACCTCCGTTTAACCCTGAGCACCAAGCTGAAAAAAAATGTTAAACTTGATGCGAGTATTGCAGGTAACAAATACTATGGTGAAGAGCCTTCAAGCCTTTATGGCGGCGGACTCGGATCAATAGTACGTGGTGCTTTAAGATTGACCAACAGAATCCCGGGATTTATGCCTGATGCTAATACCGGAGTCATGTATTATGGCAGAAATGAAACACTTCATCCTGAAGCTGACCTTGCCAGTAAATCATTTATCGGTAATGGCAGCTCATACCTGTTCAGCAATACTGAACTGACATGGGACATAACCAATAGTTTCAAGCTAAGAGGTCAGCTGGGTTATACCTATAGTGACTCTGAAAGTAAAACATATATTGCAACCTTCCAGATTACACCGACCTATGGTATTACACGTAATAGTCTTAACCAGACCTGGGGAATAGGTGATGCTTTGACAATGCAGGCTATAGGAGAGTGGAACAAGACATACGATAACCATGTTTTACATGCACTTGCAGGCATATCACAACAGCGTTTTATGTCAAAAAGCCTTGGAGCTTTCAGGGATGATTTTCCGAATAACGAGCTTTATGAGATAAGCGTTGGTTCAACTACCCGTGCGACAAACTCGGGTTCGGCTTCAGCTAATTCATTAAGGTCATTCTTTGGCAGGTTAAACTATTCATTCAATGAAAAGTATCTCTTCGAAGGGAACATCAGGTATGATGGTTCATCAAGATTCCCGGCTGATCGCAGATATGGTCTGTTCCCTTCAGTCTCTGCAGGATGGCGAATATCAAAAGAATCTTTCTTTGAAAATGCAGTATCATGGGTCAACGATCTTAAGATCCGTGGTTCATGGGGTGAACTCGGGAACCAGTCAGTTGGTAACTATCCATACCAGGATCTCCTTTCTCTGGGACAGAACTACCCTTGGGGAGCTTCCGTACAGGCAGGTGCCGCCGTTACAACACTTGCTAACAAGAATATCTCATGGGAAACAACAAGGATGACTGACATAGGTCTTGATCTCTCAATCCTTGAAAACAGGCTTAACTTCACCGCTGACTACTATCTAAAGACAACATTCGACATTCTTTATAATATTTCAGCATCAACACTTTTAGGCGCATCACCTTCTGCCGAAAATGCGGGCACAGTTGAGAACAGGGGATGGGATTTTGACCTCAGTTATAGAAACAGTGTAGGTGATTTTAATTATGGTTTGTCAGGTAATATATCGTTTGTAAAGAATGAGGTAACAAAACTTGCCAACGTGAAAGTTGATATTGCAAAAGGTTTATTCATTGGTGAACCGATCGGCAGTACTTATGGATTTGTTACTGACGGAGTTTTCGTTGACGATGCTGAAGCAACTGCTGCACCGACACAGCCGTTCCTTGCCTATGCAAGCAGTGGTGGTATACATTATCTTGATATCAGCGGACCTGAGGGTGTTCCCGACGGTATAGTCAATGCTGCTTATGACAGGAAGGTAATAGGTATGCCAAGACCCACAAGCTATTATGGACTTAATCTCGATGCAGCATGGAAAGGCCTTGATTTCAGTGTACTCTTCCAGGGTGAAGGTGGTAGAAAAGCCAGCGTGGCTCTTGAGCACTTCTATGCTTTTGATAATGATGGTAATATCCAGAGATGGCAGATGGAAGAAAGGTATCATTCCGGAAATCCTGACAAAAATGCCGGGTATCCCGAACTATATATCACAAGTACCGACTTTTATTCAAACAATCCGTCTGATTTCTGGCTGAGAAATGCCACATTTCTCAGGCTTAAAAACATGACTCTCGGCTACAGGCTTCCGGCAAGATGGGTACAGAAAATCTCTCTGAACAGTGTCCGTTTCTATGCCAGTGGCGAAAACTTATTCACTATTACAAAGTTTTATAAGGGATGGGACCCCGAAATGAGTGTAGGGGGATCGAGCAGATGGTACCCGCTTACAAAACTTTATGTAATTGGAGTAAATGTTGAATTTTAATCTTTAAACGAAGCTAAAAATGAGAATACATATTAAATTAGGTTTGTTGCTTCTGGTATTTCTATTAGCACAGACAGGATGCCAGGAAGACTGGTTGGACGAACAGCCTCTGGCTAATTTATCAGAGGCATCGATGTGGCAAACAGCCAATGATGCCAAACTTGCACTGATAGGTTGCTATCAGTCAAGCAGTGTGGGCGAGAATGCCTATACAAACTTTCTACTTCAGATGTCAAGCGCAACTGATGATTCGGGTTACAAACATGGATCAATATCATCTGTGTATAGTGGATACTTCCTATATGCAGCTGAAACTGGTGTTATAAGGGCCCGCTGGCTGAAAGCATATACGTCTATTTACAGATGTAATTATTTTCTCCAGAATATCGACAAGGTAAAGATGGATGAAACTGTTAAGAAAGAATATGTTGCGGAAGTAAAATTTCTGAGGGCTTATGAGTATTTCTGGCTGGCACAATGGTTTGGAGGTGTTCCGCTTGTAAACAAGGTACTCAGCATCCAGGAATCAAATACAGCCACTAGAAACACGCGTTCCGAAATAGAGCAGTTCGTTGTTACTGAACTTACAGCAGCTGCTGCCGACCTTCCTGCATCACGTGCGGCAAGCGACAAGGGAAGGATAATTAAGGGGGCGGCTCTTGCAGTTAAGGGAAGGCAGCAGATGATTCTGAAACAGTGGACAGATGCGGCTGTAACATTCAAATCAATAATGGATCTTAATGTTCATGCAATTGATCCCAGGTTCGACAAACTTTTTAAGGAAGAGGGTGAAGGCAGCAGTGAGATAATGCTTCAGGTAAACTGTATCGCAGGTCTTTATCCAAATGCTCAGCATCAGAGAAACTTTCACGGTGATTTTTATGGAGGATACCAGGAATGTAATATTTTCCAGGATCTTATTGATGCGTTCCTGATGAAAGACGGATTGCCAATTGAAACATCCCCTCTTTATGATCCTGCAAATCCTTTCGCAAACCGCGACCCGAGGCTCTATGTAACCGCATTCCTTCCAAGTTATACTACATTCCGTGGAAAACTTTATCTTTCTAATCCTGATCCTGCTTCACCTGGTTATACAACATCAGGTACCGGACTTATTGGTCATACAGGTTACACCTGGAAAAAGTATGTGACAGAAAACTATGTTGGTGATCAGGGCTCATCAGGTGATGACATCATCTGGATACGTTATGCTGAAGTACTTCTGAGTTATCTGGAATCAGTTCTTGAAGCCAACCAGCCAATAACACAGGCCATTCTCGATGCATCTATCAATAAAGTGAGGGCAAGAGCAGAAATAAATATGCCTCCTGTTACCGAAACTGATCGCGCCAAACTGAGAGACATAGTACGCCGTGAAAGAAGAGTTGAGTTCGCTACAGAAAGGCTCATCAGGTGGATGGATATTCACAGGTGGGGTATAGCTGCACAGGTCATCAATAAAAAATTCTATGGAATGAAATTGACCGATAATCCTGCTACCTATACAAAATTCGTAGTTAATGAAAAGGGTCACAAGTTCGTTATTGATAGGACCGGGTCATATTTGCCACATCACGACCTGTGGCCAATACCTCAGAGTGAGTTGGATATTAACAAGAATTTAAAGCAGAATGATGGTTATTAGACCTATTATGAATAAACTGGTTAAATAAGATTTAATAACCTGCGGATCAATGCGATCCGCAGGTATTAATTCTTATTAACTGCCTGACGCTTACTTACTGCTTAGCCGTAAATTCAGTTGCGCGGTTAGGTGAATATCTAGGATTTTCAGTAGTATCTGATCGGTCCTATACCCCTGAAGCGGGTTTTACAGGTATTCTGATACCCACATTCCCAATTAGGGAATTTTAGGGTAAGGTATTTGAGGTGAAGTATTCTATCGTGTGGGGTTATTGTTTTACATACTAATCCACAAGTATATAGCTGGTTTTACACTTTAAACCATAAAGAAATGTTATTGCTGAAAAAATCCCTGATTTTCCTGATCTTCTTCACAATATCATTCCCCGGTTTCTGCCAGGAAGGGAAAAGCTCCGCTTCTTCCGGAATGTACAAACCGAAATATTGTCTTTTCTATGACAACCATACAATGCCTGCCATCCCCGATTACGGTGAAACATTTGATGCTGATGCTTTTACTGACAGAATTAAAGCATGCGGCGTGGATTATCTAACGTTCCATGCAAGGTGCAATCTTGGTAATGCCTATTACAATACAAAGATCGGGACAAGGCATCCGTCATTAAAATATGATCTTTTCGGAAAACTTGCCGAGGCTTGCAAACGAAAGGGTATAGCGCTTACGGCTTATCTTAATGCAGGTATCAGCAGTGCCGAAGGGCTAAAACATCGTGAGTGGACTGTTATTAATCCTGATGGCAGTGCATACCGAACAGAGCCCAGGGTTACACCTTATGTACGGATGATGTGCCCCAACACTCCTTATCGTGACCACCTTATAGCTATGGTTGAGGAGATTGGGAATAATTATTCCGTTTCAGGATTTTTTCTCGACACAATGACAGGTACGCCCTGCGTTTGCCCAACCTGTATTGAACTGATGAAGGAACAGGGGGTGGATTTTAATGACCCCGTACAACTCTCTGCTTTTGCTAAAGCTTCCACAATGAAGCTGGCAAATGATATTGCCAGAGCAGCCAGGGCGATAAATCCTGATTACCTTCTTTATTTCAATGGCCTGGGCTATGAAGAGAATACTCAGCTCGGGGGCTATCTAGAATGTGAACATCTTCCCACTGCACACGGAGGATATGAAGTTCTGCCGGTTTTTGCTGCATATATGAGGACAGTTTCAGAAATGCCCATTCTTAACATGAACGGCCGTTTTTACAGGTGGGGTGATTTCGGCGGTCTCAGACCGGAAGCGGCTATTAAATCAGAATTGTTATATGGCCTTGCCAATGGTATGAGACCAAACGTGGGTGGCCATTTCCATCCCAGAGGCGATCTTGAAAATGCCGTCTTTAACCGTCTTGAACCTATTTATAAAGAGCTTCAGACCTATGAACCCTGGTATGACAGAGCAAGGAATATTACCGAAATTGCGATAGTTTATCCGAACGTTTCATCAATTGCCAGGCGGTCAGGGAATCTTAAATCAGCGGTAAGAATGCTTGCTGAGTTAAAACAGCAGTTTGATGTCGTTACGACCGGTTCAGATTGGAGCAAGTACAAAGTTCTTGTAATTCCTGACAATGTGGTCTTTAATGAGGAACTTGCAGAAAAAGTCAAAGCCCATATCTCTGCCGGAAAAGCTGTCATCTCAAGCGGAAGCTCAGGCCTGGACACCAAACTGGAGAACTTCATGCTGGAAAAGGAATGGGGAGTGAAATTTGCTGGAAAGAATGAATATGATCCTGCCTATTTCGTTGCAGAAAAAGATTTCAGCAACGGATTACCAGATATGCCACTTTCTTTATATGCAACGGGCATTGATGTTGAACCGCTTGCAGGAACAAGAGTGGAGGCAAGGCTTGTTAAACCTTATTTCAATAAGATATGGGATGGTGAATATGCTTTCTACTACACTCCTCCCGACAAGGTAACAGACAAGCCTGCACTTACCATAAATAGGAAGGTTGCTCATTTTACCCATGATATATTCACGGGTTACAACACTCAGGCAAGTGTTGAACTAAGGACAATATTCTCTAATGTGCTGAACAGCTTTCTTCCCGATCCGGTATTAAAAACGGTTAATATGCCGTCATTTGCCAGGGCATTTGTGACTGAACAGCTGGGTAGAAGAATGGTACATATACTTTCTTATGTTCCTGAATTAAGGGGAACAAGTACCGAGATGATCGAGGATGCAGTTGCGATAAATGATGTCAGGATCTCGCTTCGCTCTGATTCAAAACCTCGAAGGGTATACTTGGCCCCAGGCAGAAAATCACTGACTTTCAAAATGGTAGATGGATATGTAAATGTCATCATTCCCACGATGAAAGGATATTCGCTTGTAGTTTTTGAGTATTAATTATTGTAATGATGAAGAAAATAATAGTTATCGGGTTTTGCATTTTGCTAGCCGCCGGAAGCTTTGCGCAGGTGCAAAAGAAAAAACTTACAGAAAAGATGCACAATCCGAAATATTGTCTCTTCTATGACAATCATACAATGCCTGCCATCCCGGATTATGGCGAGACATTCGATGCGGAAGCATTCACCGACAGGATAAAAGCTTGTGGAGTGGATTACCTGACCTTCCATGCAAGATGCAACCTTGGCATGGCCTATTACGATACAAAGATAGGTATCAGACATCCGACATTGAAGTATGACCTATTCGGCAAACTTGCAGAAGCATGCAAGCGCAAGGGCATAGCTCTTACTGCTTACCTTAATGGAGGAATAAGCAACGCTGAAGGTATTCAGCATCGTGAATGGACCACTTTATATTTTGACGGAAGAGCTTACCGGGAACCCAGATTCACACCCTTCGTCCGAACAATGTGTCCGAATACAGGTTACAGGGATCATCTTATTGCAATGGTTAAAGAGATCGGTACAAAATATCCTGTATCAGGTTTCTTCATCGACTGCATGAACGGTTTTCCCTGCGTATGCCCTACTTGTGTCAGGATGATGAAAGAAAAGGATATCGATATTACCGATGAAGCTGAAGTTACAAAATTCGGTGAGCTCTCATCATACAGGCTTGCACAGGATATTGCTAAGGCAGCCCGTGGGATCAATCCCGATTACCTTCTTTATTTCAACGGTCCTACTTTCGAGCAAAATGCAGAACTTGGTTCATATCTTGAATGCGAGCATCTTCCTACTGCTCATGGCGGATATGAAGTACTTCCCGTGTTAGCAGCATATATGAGAACTCTCACCGACATGCCGATACTGAACATGAACGGACGTTTTTACAGGTGGGGTGATTTTGGAGGACTTAGACCGGAAGAGGCCATAAAATCTGAATTGCTTTATGGCATTGCAAACGGCATGAGGCCAAATGTTGGCGGACATTTTCACCCGAGAGGCGATCTTGAGACTGCGGTTTTAGACCGTCTGGAAAAAATCTACAAAGAGCTTCAGACTTATGAACCATGGATTGACAATGCAAAGAATATTACTGAAATTGCCGTTGTTTACCAGAAAGGCAACCAGCATATACGCAGACAGTCACGCACAGACGGAAACCTTAAAAGCGCTGTAAGAATGCTCTGCGAGCTTAAGCAGCAGTTTGATGTTGTTACTACTTTTTCTGACTGGAACAAGTATGAAGTGCTTGTAATTCCAGATGACATAACTTTCGATGAGAACCTGGCAAAAAGAGTAAAAATTCATATAGATGCCGGGAAAGCCGTTATCTCAAGTGGAAGTTCAGGTCTCGATACTGAATTGAAGAGGTTCGTCCTTGAAAAGGAATGGGGAGTGAGATATATTGGAAAAAACGAATATGACCCCGCATACTTTATACCAGGTAAAAATGTCAGTAAAGGGTTACCCGAAATGCCACTTTCATTATATGCTCCAGGTATCAACGTGGAAACACTGTCCGGAACAAAAACAGAGGCAAACATTGTAAAACCATACTTTAATAAGGTATGGGATGGAGAATATGCCTTTTATTATACACCTCCCGATAAAGTCACTGATAAACCGGCACTAACTGTTAATGGCAGAGTGGCTCATTTCACCCATAATATATTCACCGGTTATAATACTCAGGCTTCGGTAGAGCTCAGGTCAATATTTTCAAATGTGCTGGATATTTTCCTCCCTACTCCGCTGTTGAAATATGATAACTTTCCTTCATATGCTAGGGCTTTTGTTACAGAACAGCCCGGCAGGAGGATGGTACATCTGCTGGCTTACCTGCCTGAGCTCAGGGGAGCATCCACGGAAATGATCGAGGAGCCTATCACTCTGAACAATGTGAAAATTTCACTCAGGATTGCTAAGAGACCTGAAAAAGTCTACCTTGCTCCCGGTAAGAAATCACTTCCCTTCAAGGTGGCAAATGGATATGTAAATGTAACAATACCAACAATAAACGGTTATTCGTTGCTGGTATTTGAATAAAAAGGGAATCTTAATTACTAAATATTTAAAAACATTTAATAAATAGCTTATGAAAAAAATTCTGATAACACTGTTTTATTTCGGATTTGCTGTGGCAGTTTCCGCTCAGAATTCCGGGATAGGGATATTTAATCAAACTGGTATCCACCAGCCCAGATATTGCCTTTTCTACGACAACCATACAATGCCTGCAATACCCGATTATGGTGAGACATTCGATGCGGAAGCTTTTACCGACAGGATGAAAGACGCCGGTGTAGATTATCTTACTTTCCATGCACGCTGCAACCTGGGCATGGCATATTATGATACCAAGATCGGTATAAAGCATCCCTCATTGAAATATGACCTTTTTGGAAAGCTTGCTGATGCTTGTAAACGCAAAGGAATTTTTCTCACAGCATACCTGAATGGAGGAATCAGCAGTGCTGAGGGGATCCAGCATCGTGATTGGACAACACTCTCCTTCGATGGGCGGGAATTAAGGGAACCACGGTTCACTCCTTATGTAAGGACCATGTGTTATAACACAGGTTACAGGGATCATCTTATTGCCATGGTTGAAGAGATAGCCAGGAACTATCCGGTGTCGGGCTTTTTCATCGATTGCCTGCAGGTCTTCTATTGTGTATGCCCGACTTGTGTTAAGGAGATGAAAGAGAGAGGTATAGATTACAATGACCGTGCTGCAGTAGGTAAGTTCTCGGAGTTTTCAGCTCTAAGGCTGGCTGAGGATATTTATAAGGCGGCAACAGCTATTAAACCCGGATTATTGATATATCACAATAACCCGGGTTATGAAGATCAAGCTAATTTCAGCACTTACTTTGAAGTTGAATGTCTCCCCACAGGCAGTTGGGGCTATGAATATCTACCGGTACTTTCACATTATGTACGTACACTGGGCAACATGCCGGTACTTAATATGACAGGCCGTTTTTACGACTGGGGTGATTTCGGAGGGTTACGGCCTGAAGCTGCAATCAAATCGGAACTTTTATATGGTCTGGCTAATGGAATGCGTCCAAATGTCGGAGGTCATTTCCATCCGCGTGGTGATCTGGAAAACGCAGTTCTTGACAGGATCACAAAAATTTATAAAGAGCTTCAGACAATGGATCCCTGGTTCGATAATGCAAAGCCAGTAACTGACATTGCTATAGTGTTCCCTGGTTCCGTAGGTCAGATCCGCAGCGATCGTAAGCTAAAAGCAGCTACAAGAATGCTGTCAGAGCTCAAACAGCAATTCGATATTGTAACTACATTTTCTGACTGGAGCAAGTACAAGGTGCTTGTTATTCCAGATGATATTTCCTTTAATGAAGAAGTGGCAAAACGCGTAAAAGCGCATATCGCGGCAGGAAAACCAGTAATTGCTACCGGTGCATCGGGGCTCGATCCCGATGGCAACCGTTTTGTACTTGAAAATGAATGGGGGATAAGGTATATTGATAAGAATGATTTTGATCCGGCTTACTTCACAGTTGGTAAGAATTTTAATAAGGGATTACCAGACATGCCACTTTCATTATACTCATCCGGAATTGATATAGAACCTCTTCAAGACACAAAAGTTGAAGCTAACCTTATCAAACCTTATTTTAACAAGGGATGGGACGGGGAATATGCATTTTATTATACACCACCCGACAAAGTAACTGATAAACCTGCCTTAACCATCAATGGCAAAGTGGCTCATTTCAGCCACAGGATATTCGATGGATACAGTCAGATGGCCTCAGTTGAACTAAAGACAGTGTTCTCAAATGTCCTTAATAATTTGTTTCCCGAACCTCTATTTAAATCCGATAACCTTCCATCGTTTGCAAGAGCATTTGTTACCGAGCAGCCTGGACGCAGGATGGTTCACATACTTTCCTATATACCAGAAATGCGCGGACCGAAGACACAGATGATAGAGGAGGCAGTGGAACTTCATGATATGAAGATAGCTTTACGTAACGATGGTAACCCTCCCAAAAAAGTATATCTGGCTCCTGGGAAAAAGTCATTACCTTTTAAAAATGCAAATGGCTATATTTATGTGACAATACCTGTTGTTAACGGGTACTCTATGGTAGTTTTTGAATAGGAAAGCAAATAATAGCATTAAAAGCAGTTATATTATGATGATAAAGTTAGTAATATTATCAGTATGTATGGCATGTATATTCTCAGGTTGCTCACCAAAACAGGATAAACTGGCAACCGAATGGGAGAAGATGCATCAGTCAAAAAGCCAATCATTGGTAAAGTTTAATGATTCCAAATTCGGAATGTTCATCCACTTTGGTGCTTATTCGCGTCTGGGAGGGTATTGGAAAGACGAAAAGGTGAAAGGAATCGGAGAATGTATTATGCGGTATGCAGAAATACCACGGAACGAATACAGGGAAATGTGCAAACAGTTTAATCCTGTTAAATTTAATGCTGATGAATGGGTTCTTGCAGCTAAAATGGCAGGAATGCGTTATATAGTTGCAATGCCAAAACATGCTGATGGATTTGCTATGTACGATTCAAAGGTAACAGATTATGATATCTTGGATGCAACTTTATTTGGTCGCGATCCCATGGACGAATTATACCAGGCATGCCAAAGGCATGGAATTAATTTTTCTATTTATTTTAATTATCTCGATTGGATGGATGGTGGTGATGGAGGAGTTGCTGACTTTCAAAAAGCTCATCCCGATGAAAATAAATCGTATCAATATTGGGCAAATACATGGGATCCTTCTCCGGTACCTTTCACTGAATATCTTGAAAATAAATACAAACCTCAATTACGTGAGTTACTTAAAAAGTACCCCGGAATGCAGGAACTTTGGCACGATATGCCAATGAAGATAACAAGAGAGCAAAGTTTTAGTGTTTATAAGATGGTTTATGAGATACAACCTCAAATTTTAAACAATAGCAGAGTTGGTAATGATTTTAGTGATTTCTGGATTCCGGGTGATAATATCATCCCTGATGAGACAATTGAATACCAGCTAAATGGAAAAAAAGTGGATCATGATAAAGTTAAAGAGCTTGCATGGGAAACACCCGGAACTATGAACAATACATGGGGATTTAGAAGTGATGATCTGGATTGGAAATCGACTGCAGAGTTATTGTACTGGCTTACTGCCATCACTAGCAAGGGAGGTAATTACCTTTTAAATATTGGACCTACCGGAGAAGGAATATTCCCTGAAGAGAGCCTTAAAAGGTTAAAAGATATTGGTGAATGGATGAAAATAAATGGAGAATCAGTTTATGGTACTACAAAATGGATCGTAAATCATGAAGGGCCAACTGCTATATCTGTTAAAGGAACTGATGACAGAGAAGAGAAAGGTTTTAAAGCCAATTTTACTCCACAGGATTTCTGGTTTTCAAAAAAAGATAACAATATATACATTACTAGCTTAAAATGGCCTGAAAGTAATGAAATTCTAATCGGATCATTTACTTTGTTGAAAACTGAAGATATCAATAAAATTGAATCAATTCGTATGCTTGGTTGCGATGAGATAGTTGTTGGGAAAATGGAGGGAAAAGGATTTAAAATTTCATTACCTTTAAAACAGCCAAATGCATACGGATATGTTTTGAAGGTTACTTTAAAAAAATAAATAACGCAGATCAGAAACTACTTAAGAACATTAATTTAAATATAAAAACATCATGAACACAACAACTATTCCAAATCAGGAGTTTTTCGACCGTATGGTAAAATTTCAATCTAATATCCGGGAAGCAGGATTAGATGCATGCCTTGTTCATGCCAGTGAATCAGACATGGCTAACGTAAGATACCTGAGTGAGTACTGGCCTACTTTTGAAGCTGCTGCAGTTTTTGTTCCTGCTGAAGGAGAGGCAGTTTTGCTGGTAGGACCGGAAAGTGAAATATATGCTGCACACCGTGGGGTATGTAAGAATATTGAAAAAATGATTGAATATCGCGAATCGGCTGAACCCGAATGCCCGGGAATGACTTTTGTAAGTTTTAAAGAAATAGTTAGAAAGTACACCCCAAAAGGCAGGATAAAGAAACTTGGTATCGTCGGATGGTCAATAACAACTCTTCCTGTGTATATGGCACTGAAAGAGCAATTGCCTGATGTGGAGCTAGTTAAAGCTGATAAAACCCTTCTTCCTTTAAGGTTCATAAAGAGTGATAATGAGCTTGCCTGCATGCGAAAAGCCTATACAATTTCAGAACTGGCAATTGAGGCAATTATCAATGAAATCAAACCTGGTATGACTGAATTGCAGGTTATTGGTATCGCGCAACGGGAGATATACAAACATGGCGGTGAATATGAGGGGCACTCTTTATATTGTTTCTGTGGCGAGTCAACTAATAATGCTATTTCACGTCCAACCCATAAAATGATTGTCAAAAATGAGGTTATTCAACTTAATATTGGTGCACGTGTAAGCGGTTATTCTTCAAGTGTAGGATTGCCAATATCAATAGGCCCATTACCTGATCGTAAGAAGAAGCTAATTGATTTCGGACTTGAAGCTCATTTTAAAACTGCTGAAATGATGAAAGCCGGAATTTCCGCCGGAACAGTAGTAAAAGATTATGAAGCATGGGTTAAATCACGGGGGTATGAAAAATTTATGCTTTATGGCCCTTGTCATGCCATAGGTATGATGGAAGTGGAACAGCCATGGATGGAATCAACATCTGACTATAATCTTCAGAAGAATATGACATTTCAGGTCGATACTTTCTTCTACGATCATGATTTTGGATTGAGATGGGAAAATGGTGTTGTAATAAAAGATGGTGGTGTGGAGAAACTCTCATCAAAATATATGAAAG
>CAZXFB010000062.1:0-20635 GCA_964639725.1 uncultured Rikenellaceae bacterium | reverse complement strand
TAATTCAGGTTTTGCTACTGCTTATCTTAGACTATTTGGTTATGATGCTCGAACTCTGAAATATGGTAATAACAGTTTTATGTATGATAAAATGATAAAACAGAGGAGAGCTTTGTCGTGGCTTCCATTTACATCAGAAGATGTTAATGATTTTGAGGTTCAGAAATAATCCTATACCTTCTTAACTAATTATAGTTCCGGCCTGGTTATCGTATCTGGCCGGAATTTATTTTTAAAGACCTCAATATCTGTCTCGCTGGTCAGAATATACATTTTCTCCACACCCATCTGACTCAGAACCATCCATATCCTCGCAGCAATTGCGGGATCAGATGAATACAGCAAAACAGGTCCATCATGTTTTCTGATTAAATCAAAATTATTTTTAACAAGAACAGAGTCAGGAGTCATTCTGATTGAGTTCCCGATAAGCTTATTATTTAAATCTGTGCCATTATCCAGGTTAATTGTCAGTTTTTCACCAGGATATGAACCAATGTTATCTGTTTTTATGATATTTGACCTCAGGAAAGATGGTTGAGCCCATTCTGCAGCATCGGACTTAAAATGGTTAGTACCAACAGCTTTGATGATAACTAAAATCACAATAGGTAAAACTATTGCGATTATAAACTTATACTTCTTTAATATTCTCATCCTGATATTCTCTTTTCTTATTTTAAAATTGCAAAAATCTCAATCCGAAAAACTCACTTATTCGCATCCACCATCAAGTTTTTTATCAGCAATATGTTTTGATTCCATGAATTTATATTTCAGGCTGTCGGGCAGACTGTTTATTTCTGTGAACATTTTTCTGGCTCTTGTCCGGGTCTCAAACAGAGCATTCTCCCTTGCTGAGATCCTTTCACCGGTGAAACTGCTGTTCATCACGCTACTGAACCATTCATTAAGTCCTCCTTTCATGACAAAAACATTGTTGTAATTCATTCCCCTTGCCAGAATAAAAGCATAGTTTGATTCAAAGTCGCCGTTCGAGTAAATTATATTCTTTATCTCCCCGCTATTGATGAATCTGCCAGGATCCCCGTTAAGAAACTCCCTGTAAGGAATATTTACTGACCCCGGGATATTAAATGCCCTGAATTCTTCAGGAGTCCTGAGATCAATAACCCTTACAGTGCTGTCTTCAGTTATTAGGAATCGTGCCACCTGGTCAACCGAAAAGAAGGATTTATTATCAAGTGCATCAGCCATTAACTTGCCGGGTTTGACACTGAATGATAAAGTTCCTGATGATGGTAATAAAGCGAGCGTAAAGCCAAGACTTAACAATACGACTGAAATTTTCCCCCTGATCTCCATATTCTTTATTATTATAGTTCGTTTGAAATATCGGGTCGTGCAAATCTTTTTTCAGCCAGCTCTCCAATCCAGAACATTGCAACTGCCGCAATAATAAGAAGGAATGTAAAGAGCCCTGACGAAATACCCATCACTTCATTAATTTTTACCGGTCCCTTATATGAACCATTAGCAAGATTTTGAATTAAAGGGTATGATTCGGCAAAAAGAAATGCTCCTGTAAGCCCACCTGCAAAAAAGAACATAGCATCAATCTTCCCTATTGAAAGTGCGCTTAACCCTGTTCCCGGACAAAAACCCCCCATTATAAATCCTGCACCCATAATTATTCCTCCGACAATTGAGGCAGCGACATAGAATTCATTTACAAAAACGAGGTTCAGATTGAGCAATCCAAAATAGCTTAAGAACTGAGAGCCTGTAAGAGCCACAATAGCTGCCGTAAAGAAAACTTTAATAACTGTTGTATCATAACCATAGAACATTCCTGCAAGCTTACGGCTTGAGGAAAAACCCGCCTGTTCAAGTGAAAAACCAAAGCCAATGCCAATCAGCAGTGCTATAATCAAATCGAGCCATTCAGGCATTGATATTAAGGATGAAATTGGTCCCATTATATTTTATTTTATTGCTGTTTATTTGGTTTAAAATCTGTGTATGTATTCTGGTATAGATCTCCTTACCTTATATCCAGTTCTTTCTGAAAAACCAGGCAAACAGATATGCTGAACCGAATATTGCGATCATGGTAACAAATCCTGCAACAGAAAGAACGGCCATTCCGGAAAGAGCTGCCCCGCTTGTGCATCCACGTGCAAGCTGAGCACCATATACAAAGAATACCCCTCCAAGGAAGGCAAAGATAAGTCGCCGTGTATTTGAGATATTTGGAGACTTCTCAATCTTGAATTTCAATCTGCCTGACAGAGCCCCGGAAATAAATCCTCCGGCCAGAACTCCCATAATCTCTATTGTAAGCCAGTTTTTTAATGGCTTTTTCCCATCCTCAAAATATTTGCTGTAATAGATTGATTTTTCTGCATGAGGCGGATCTACTGCACCAACAATTGAGACTACACAATATTTCAGACCTCCACTTGCCCCCAGCCCCCGGCCTGAGAGGAACATTGCCAGTAGAAGGACTACTCCGAGCATGGTCCCGGCAAAATACGGATTCATGTATTTTTCTTTCATTATGCTGAAATTGAGTTTTAATAATCAAATATAGCAAATAGGTATTATTAATTAACAAACAGGAACTCAAATAGGTTCACAGGATTATTTTGACAATGGATTGATTGATTAAAGCATGGATGGAGAAGGGATGAAGTGGAATCTATGTGGTAAATAGTCCAGCTGATATTGCATGTTTCATCTTAAATGTTCAACTTAAAACTGCAATATCAGCTGGAAAAATTTAAACAGGTAATATTCTAACTGACTGGTATCAAATCTTCATTTTTTATTTTAGCCGGGGTGAAGATTCCAATTACCCCTTTAAGCCCGACACTCATTACGATATTGAAGAAGAAACAGAGGAATCCTATCAGCATCAGAGTGCCGCAGATTGCTGCAAGTATCATATAACTGTTGAATTCGCCATTGATATAGAGTGAACGCCTTAACATTCCATTCAGTCCAGCCATTCCCATAAATGCTCCCATCCCGATTCCACCAATAAGATGACACCAGAAGTGGATATTTACAAGTTTCTGGCTGTATACTTTAGCCCCGTTGGTAAGTATGGGAAAGAGGATATAAATTGCGGAATAGAGTGTCATTGTTAAACCGACAAGTATAGCAACATGTACATGTGGACCAACTACCCATTGGGTATTATGAAGAATCCTGTTTAAACCAATATCAGCCTGCATGATCCCAGCCGGCACTGCAAGAGCAAATCCCAGTAATCCGCCAATGAGGAACTTCAATGGATTTGTCATTTTAAGTGGCCTTGCACTCCAGAGTGTTGCAAGAGTAATAAAGAAGGCCAGTCCCTGGGTTATTAATTCGAACGCAGTTACCATTTCTCCTGAAAGGACTTTTAGAATTCCAGGCTGATCCTGATCAGAAAGAAGGTGATGTGACCATACCGTCCAGGATACTATCAGTTCTACAAGTAATGCTGCCCTGGCAATATTTTGCATATATAGTGGTTTGCCGCTTATCATTGTTGCCAGCAGATACCAGGTTCCTGCTACAAAAATCAATACAAGTCCGTCTGCAATCAAATCGAGCCCCCACCAGAACCAGTTCTTATACAACAGCGCATCAATGGCGGACTCCTTCAGATCAAATCCAAGGAGAGCGGCAACCATATAAACAAGAATAAGAACCCCTGTAAAGAGTATTGTTGCTGTATTGAGGGCCATATCAACACTGCCTCTTGCAACTGCAGCAACAGGAAGTGGTACTAAATGTTCCTTTTTATTCTTTGTAAACATATTTCTGATTCCTGTAATTCCAAGAGCTGAATAAATTAATGCTCTTGAAGGTTGTTTCTCCCATCCAATGGGTGTATAAACAATAGTTTTAAAAATATTTATTATAAACAGAGCTGTTCCAACCATAACAATGGCTATCCCGATTATGAAGAACGTACCTCCCCAAACACTGAACTGTGCGAAATCTGCAGGTAATGGCCAGTATAGAGTGTAGAGAGGAGCATAATGACTGAGAAAACCTGAAAACCAGAAGATAAATGTACCTATGGTTATAAGAAGAAATGTCCAGTTTCCCATCCTGATACTCCACAAAGGTTTCTTCATTAAAAACGGAACAAGAAAAAGAAATGCCCCGCATACAATCAGGTACGTTGACCCAAAAATCCCAACCAGAGGATGTGCAGTAAGAATAGCAAAAAACTGTGATTCTGAAATAAATGAGAGTGGGCTGACCTGATATAGCCTCATCAGCATACCCTCTACAATTACAAATCCAAAATAGATAAGCCCAACTACAACAAACCGCAGTGTCTGTTTTTGCATCTGTGTAAGAGTCTCAGACTTAAAAAGTCCCTCTTCACCATTTATAAAGGTTTGAATAAAGTTCATAACAACAAAGTTTTTATTTTATTAGCTAAGTTTTAATTTGTGGCGTTGGCCGGTATAACCTGAACGGCATCCTTTATAACCATGAATACCCCTTTTGGTCCTGAGTATTCTGTAGACCGGATTGAATAGACACCTTCACGATCAAAGTGCCACAGAAGATCATTGCGGTGACCAGGAACAACCTGCATCTGAAACATCATAGTGTTATCACCTCTGAAAAGACCAAAGCCGTATGTAAGATCTTCCGATTTAACATCGAACAGAACCTTGTCATTGACATTAATAATGAGTTTCTCGGACGGAAGTCTGAACTGATGATCTTTTACCGTTATTACAAAAGTCTTATCCGGTTTATAATCCGACCTGTTCAAATCCATTTCAGCCCATGGGATTGTGTTGAAGGTGATCAGATGCAATGAGACACCCAATACTGTGAGAAAGCCGACAAAAGTGTAAAAAATTGCAGGCTTAACTGCAAAACCTTTACCCTTCCCGGTAACCTTGATGCTGAACCATAATACCAGAAGGATTATGACAATACAATAGAAAGTATATGCCATTGTTTGTCCTGTTAGTACCATTTTTGAATCAACCATATGCCCTCCTTTTAATTAATGATTTTGTCTGAAAAGTATCTAAGTCTTATATTTTATTCCGGCATTATCCGGATATACTGAATATTTTGCTCTTTCTGTTTAAGTTACATATTGATCGAATTATTCAATCTCTAACCTTTACAAGGTCTGACAAAGATGTTTCTTTCAGTATGTTGATGATGTTATTCCTGGTTGTTTCCCATACTGTATGCATTGAACATTTGTTATTGAAAGGACAAGTCTGAAATCCCAGGTTACACTTATTCAGGCTATTAAGCCCATCCGTTGCTTCAATGATATCTGCAAGTGAAATGTCACTTATATTTTTACTGAAAGAAAATCCACCACTTCTGCCTCTGGTGCTTTGAATAAATCCACTCCGCGAAAGACCTGACAGAACCTGACGAAGATAGGGATATGGAATAGCCAGTTTATTATGAAGAAATGCCGCTGACATTTTTTCATCACCATGATTTGCCATATAACTTAAAACATTAAGCGAGTATGATGCGGTTTTGCTGAAATTCATAAATGATACCTCTGTATAACATATTATACAAAAATATTAAAAAGGAATTGAAATCAAAGCATTATTGTTATTTTTTTCACAGAGCTTTTAACTCAACATCAATATTGGTATTTTGAGCCGTAACCTTTTTTTGTTGTACCTTTATCAAATGATAAAATATAAAATGTAAAATGTAAAATATGAGCAGGTATAAGATTACCATTGAATATGAAGGTACCAGGTATTCAGGCTGGCAAATGCAAAAAGGAGGAAGGAGTATTCAGGGTGAGATACTGGATGCATGCCGGGAAATGGTTGACAGGGATAATATTGTAGTTTATGGAGCCGGAAGGACAGATAGTGGAGTTCATGCCATCGGGCAGGTTGCTCATGTGGATATTGATACAGATCTTACTCCGCTAAGAATCAAGTACGGTATTAATGACAGGTTGCCACCGGATATATGTGTAATGAATGTAGAGCCGGTGGAGAATGATTTTCATGCCAGACATAGTGCTGTTGCGCGAAGTTATATTTATCATATAAGCAGAAGACGAACTGCATTCGGAAAGAAATTTGTCTGGTGGATAAAAGACCAGCTCGATGTTGAAAACATGAACCAGGCAGCAAAACTCTTTGTCGGTTTAAAGGACTTCAGGTCTTTTACTGATGAAGAACAGGAGCAAGGATCTACCAAGACAGAGATAAAACATGCCAGTGTAAACGATTTCGGAGATATCCTTGTTTTTCATGTAATTGGTTCTCATTTTCTGTGGAAGCAGGTAAGAAGGATGACAGGTGTTATTGTCGAAGCTGGTCGTGGTAAATTATCTGCGGATGATGTTTCTGGCTTTTTCAGTACCAGATCAGATATTCCTGCAAAACTAACTGCACCTCCGAGTGGTTTATTTCTTGAAAAAGTTTATTACAGACATGAAGATATTATTTATCATACACGTCCTGTATTTAATATTTAAAATCTTTAATTAGGTTTGACTCGATATTTTTTCCACCAGTGAGTGGAGAAATTGAAGATTAGCAATATCTTTCAATTGAATTAATTAAACTAAACTGGAACAACATGAAAAGACGAGAATTTATCAGGACATCATCGATTGTAGCCCCAATGCTAAGTCTTTTCCCAGCTGATCTTTCTGCCCTGGAATCAAAAAAAGAGAAAGGGAAGATCGAAAAGCGATCACTTGGAAAGACTGGTGAAATGCTTTCAAAGATCGGATTTGGTGGTATCGTGGTAAGAGATGCCACTCCGGCAGAAGCATCCGATCTGGTTAAATTGGCAATTAATGCCGGGATTAATTATTTTGATGTAGCCCCATCTTACGGAGATGCTGAAATAAAGCTTGGACCGGCTCTTGAGCCCTACCGTAAAAATGTTTTCCTTGCCTGTAAAACAACAAAAAGGAGCCGTAATGAAGCTCGAATAGAGCTTGAACAATCTTTAAGGAATCTCAGGACCGACCATTTTGATCTTTATCAGTTTCATGCTGTTACCACTCTGAAAGATGTTGATACTATTCATGGATCCGGAGGCGCTTTGGAAACATTCCTAGAAGCACGTAAAGAAGGTAAAATTCGTTTTATTGGATTTTCAGCACATTCTGTTGAAGCTGCTATGGCTATGATGGATCGTTTTGATTTTGATTCAATTTTATTCCCTGTTAATTACACGACATGGAATGCTGGAAATTTTGGTGCTCAGGTTCTTGAACGCGCTAAGGAGAAAAAAATGGGAATACTTGCTCTTAAAGCCATGGCAAAAGGTCCCTGGCAGAAGGGAGCAGATCGTTCAAAATATCCGAAATGCTGGTATGAGCCACTTAGTTCCCCTGAAGATATCAGGATGGGTCTGCGGTTTACCCTTTCCCACCCTGTGACAGCTGCAGTCCCTCCTGGTGATGCAGAACTTTTTAAAATAGCATTGAGTGTGTCAGGCAACCTCAATCCGCTCAAAAAGGAGGAAATGGAATTGATAAAAAAGCAGGGAGCCGCTGGAATTCCTTTGTTCAAATATGAGGGAGCCTAGTCTTATTTTTCTCCTGACATATTCTTACATGAGGTGCCAGAAACCTTATTTTGTGTATTTTAACTTAAGATTTACCTTATTATCGTAAACAAAATAGCAAGGTTCCTGGCAGCTTTCCTTGTCATACTTTACCCGTGGGAAAGCTGAATCTACGACAATATAATTCTTGCCATCTACATAATAAGCAGCTGTTACTGTGAATTTTTCATTCAGAGGTACAGTAAAACTGGTGGTAGCCGAATTTACTTTGTATTTGGCATAAAGAATATTATCCTCCAGATTTCCCAGGTATATAAATATTTCCCGTTCCGCAAATTTATTCAGGTCTATCTTGATTTCCAGTTCTGCCTTTGTTGGTTCATCTGTAGTGCAATCTGAGCACTTAACAAGTGAGAGTAATAGTTCTGTTTCTTCACAAGAAAAGCTTATCAGCAAAAAAACAAAAAAAAGTGATCTTAGTATTATTCTCATTTTATACAGTTCAATTCCATTTTATCGATTTCCCCGGAGCTCTCACCTTATCAAAGAGAAATGCATAGGAGCATCCTGTCCTGAACCAGACTGGACCGATTTTATTAAATTCTCCTTTCATATATTCAACACTTCCTGAAAAGGAAATATTTCCTAATGCCCATTTAATACCCGCTGAGGGGATAATCAAAAAACGGTTTCCAGGTGAAATATTTGTTCCCTTAAGTCTGTTACCGAAAGCAAAGGCACCTGATAAAGATGCTGAAAGTGAAAAATTGTTCCTGAATTTGGGATCAGTAAGTGGAAATTCTTTGAACAGGCCGGCATAAACAACTGAGCTTTTATCCATATACTGATAGTAAAGATTTTCACTTTGTTCAATCAATACTTTTGTATACCAGAGTTTTGAATCAATACCTGCAATAACCCCGCCATTAATAAGAGGTTCTTTAAAGGTGAGACTTAAACCTGAGAATATATCATTAGGTGTGAATTTTGAGGATAGAGAAATTCCTATCTGATCAATTCTTCTATTAATATTTCCGGGTACATTTTCCTTTGAAAGAATTTCAATTATATCTTTTCTTCTGTATTTTGAGGCAACAATGTATGGATCCAAAGCATCTCTCTCAGCAGATGTCCATTTAATTCCTTTATTAATAAGAATTTTTACTGCCGGAATCTGATTTGATCTGATTGAAAGAGCCAACGCATCCCAGTTATAGATGTTTTTTGCATAAATGTCAATTCCTTTATTAATAAGCATATTCATTATTAAGGTGTCTCCGTTTTGGGAAGCAATTAGAAAGGGCGTAAAACCTGAATTATCCCTGGCTTCCATGTTAGCCCCGTTTTGGATAAGCAAGTCTGCAATATCAGCGTGTCTCTCCATGATTGCTGCCATAAGAGGTGTTGTACCATCCCTGGCTTTCTTATCAATATTGGCATTATAGTAAAGGAGGAGATCTGCAATATAAAAATACCCATACATTGATGAGTAATGAAGTGATGTTGCACCATGATCATCAGAAAAATCAATATCAGCCCCTTCTCTGATAAGGATTTCGGCAATTTCAATATTTTGATTTCTGACAGCAATCATGAGTGGTGTCTCATTATTATATGTGATTTTGTTGATATCTGAATTGTAAGCAATCAGAGTTCTTACAGTACTGAGCCGGTTGTTTGCAACAGCCAGCACCAGAGGAGTTGCACCTTCTGTTGTTTCAGCTGTTATATCAGCACCTTTTAAGAACAACCTTGTTATTTCAGAATCGTATCCCTTTGAAGCAGCTATCATAAGGTTGTATTCCAGGGCTCCTGTGTAAAATGAGGGAATATAACCTGAGGTATCTATACCTTTAGGTTGCGCATTTGTTATTTTCCAAAAAAATAGCATTATCACAATAAGAATTCCTAATATTGACTTTCTGCCTGACAACATGCTTGCAAAGTTAATTTTTTGATTCTTTTTTTTATTTTTTTTGTTAAAGAAGTTAAATTATTTAACTGAAACATGATAATATCTTTTTTATTATAATTTTTTATGTTTTATTGCAAAGCTGATATAGAAACCTTTTATTTTTGTACCTAAAATACAAAATCTTGTTCCGGAGACATAAAATATTTTTATTCCTTTTATTAATCTCAGTGGTGAGTTTTAATCCCGCAGCGGTTGAAAAGACTAATTTGCCATTTGAAAAGCTTGTCCCTGGTAATGTCCGCCTTACAAATATCAATTCTTCAGGGAAAGAGTTTTTTACTGTCGAAAAAAGTGTCCGTTCCTTTATGAGAAAATGGGAAATTGCCGGAGCGTCTATTGCAATTGCAAAAGATGGCAAACTGGTTTTTGCCAGAGGATTTGGATTTGCAGATACAACTGCCAGGATAGAAACTCAGCCATATAGCAAGTTCAGGATTGCAAGTATTTCTAAACTTGTTACAGCAGCAGCAATCATGAAACTGCAGGAGGAGGGTAAGTTATCAATTCATGACAAGGTATTTGGTAATGTTGGCATTCTTAACGAAGAGTATTACAGCAATCCTAAGGATAAGCGTGTTTATGATATTACGGTTGCCCATCTTTTAAGTCATGAAGCCGGGTTGACACAAAGATATGGAGATCACATGTTTATGCCACTGTTGATTGCCGACAAAATGGGAGTTAAGCCCCCCGTTAATATTAAAACCATAATCAGATATGCTCTTGATAAGCGGCTTCATTACACTCCTGGCTCAGGAAGAGCATACTCAAATATTGGGTATAGTATATTAGGATTGATTATTGAAAAAGTTTCAGGTAAGTCGTATGAGGAGTATTGCAAGAACTCAATTCTTGAACCTCTGGGTATCTATGATATGACTCTGGCAGGAAATCTTCATTCGCAGAAAGCCCCTTTCGAGGTTACATATTATGAGCCAACCGATGTGGCTCTAAAACCATCTATTTATGGCACAGGAGAATTGGTCCTGCCTACTTATGGCGGTAATGATATTCAGGCACTTGGTGGTGCAGGAGCATGGCTTGCCACTGCACCTGATCTGATGCGGATCTTGTTAGCCGTTGATGGTTTCGGATCAAGACAGGATATCCTCTCTGATCAGAGCATCAGGTTTATGACTGACAATAAGAATGGTTTTGCTCCTGTTGGCTGGAAAACAACAGTATATAACGGCACTTGGTGGAGAACAGGATCTTTTCCGGGCAGTGCAGGAATGATGAAAAGGCAGTCGGACGGAATTGCATGGGTAGTCCTTTTTAACTCAAGCTCCTGGAATGGCCCCGAGATCTACTCATACATCAATAATCTTATGTACAGGATTATATCTCAGATAAAAGAATGGCCTGATTATGATCTTTTTGATTATTCACTGCCACTTCCTCTCAATAATAATAAAGCTATTACTTCAAACAGGTAATCATGTGTTTTTCAGTTAATACCAACCTTGTTAAGGAGGAACTCGAAAACAGGTACGGTTCTACATTTCTTGATCCTGACAAATATAGACCCAGTTACTATTATCATGCTTTTGGCATTCCCGAGTTACCTGCCTTATGCTCCAATAGACCTGATAAGATACAATTATTAAAATGGGGACTAATACCCTCTTGGACCAGGTCAACCGAAGATGCCAATGAGATAAGGTTTAAAACTTTTAATGCCCGTTATGAAACAATCCGTAATAAACCATCATTTTCGGCATCCTTTAAAACAAAGAGGTGTATAATCCCGATAAAAGGTTTTTTTGAATGGCAGCATAAAGATAATATCAGGATTCCATGGTATATCTATCATTCTGAAAATGAAATATTATCGGTTGCAGGTTTGTATGATGAATGGGTTGAAAACAGTACTGGTGAGCATTTTACTACTTTTTCCATTATAACCACCGATGCAAACGATATGATGGCTGTGATCCATAATTCCAAAAAACGGATGCCTGTAATACTTTCAAGAGGTGACGAAAAAAAGTGGATAAATATGTCATCAGAGTTATCTGATGTGTATGCCTTGTTGAGACCTACCCCATCAGATACACTCAAAGCTCATACTGTCGGCCCCCTTATTAATGACCGCAATTCTGACAGAAACACTCCGGAGGTGATCCGACCATATATTTATCAATCCGGTTCACTGCTCTTTTAAAATTGTATCAAGCTCTGATTCTTCCGGTATCCAGCACTCTTGATCCATAAGTCTTCCTTTAATCTTAACGATATTAAATTGTTGGTTACTGAGCCACAAAATGATATGAAAGTGTACCTTTCTGTATCCTGGGTGATTTAATATCGGTGTTGAACCTCGAGATCAATGCAGCAGTTACTGCGGTCTCAATCAGACATAATTCGGTGGTAGTGCTTTCCCCTGGAATAATTGTTGCCTTTTCAACAATACCTTTCTGGCTGACTTCAATAGCCAAAACTACTTTTCCTGAACCCTCACACTTATATATAGGAGGTGGAAGATAAATGTGATTTCGTCCTGCAAGGTCATAATATATTCTGGTAGGACCTTTGTAATTTGCTGCCATCTCCTGTGATTCCTTTGGCTTTTCACTCTCATTATTTTCAGCATTACGGTTTTCAAAAGCCATTTTTCCATCAGCTTCTGATTCCTGAAGTCTTTTCAGTTCATCAATATAATTATCAAGCCCCAGTTTCCCGCTTTTAATAAGTTCTTCTTTAACCTTATCAATATAGTCAGCAGGATTGATTTTTTCTTCGGATTTATTGGCCAGATTTCTTGCTATATTCAGCAATTCTTCATCGCCCTGTAAGATTTTCTCAATTGAAGTAACAGGGATCTCTATTGACTTTTCTTTTTGTTCCATTAATTCATCTTCGGGCGAAAATTCAATCTCAAACTGACTTGTGAAATCTCTCTTTAACGAATCAATCTTAAAGGACATAAAAATAATTCCTGCAATAAGATGAACTATTACAGTGCCCAGAATGCCAACCAATCGTCCTTCATTTATAATTTTCATAGAGTGCGAAATTATAAATTATTGTTTTTGTTGCATTCAAAATTTGCTTTAATATTACTGGTTCTTATACTAATTTAGTTTGTGGCATTTAAGTATATTATTTTTTTATCAATTGGTTTAATAAAGAAATTATGAGAAAAGAAGCAGTTGTGGATCTTATTCAAAAAAGGTGGAGTCCCTATTCCTTCTCTTCATCTGTGATAGATGAGGTTAAACTTAAATCTTTATTTGAGGCTGCTGCCAGAGCACCTTCCAGTAATAATGAACAACCATGGTTATTTGTTTATACAACTCAGAAAAACGCTCTGGTTTTCAATGATTACCTTGGATTCTTAAATGAAACGAACAGAATCTGGGCAAAAAATGCATTTGCACTTGTTATTAGCTTTGCAAGAATGAGATTCTTATTCAACGGGAAGCCAAACAGATATGCATTTCATGATACCGGTATGGCAGTGATGAACCTTCTGACACAGGCTGCATCAATGGATATATTTGTCCATCAGATGGGGGGTTTCTCTGTTGATAGTGTAAAAATGTATTTCAATTTGCCGGAGGATATTGAACCCGTAGCGATTATGGCAGTAGGTTATATCGGAGACAAAACTTCATTGCCACCTGATTTGCAGAACAGGGATGAGAAGCGAAGGTTACGTAAAAGAGTTGAGGAGTTTTGTTTCAAAGACCAGTTTTCTGAGTGACTTTTGACGAAAAAGTAATTGCGAGGAATTGCTTCTATTTCTTATTCTTCTTTTTTATTTTAGCCTTTACTGGTTTATCGAATTTCTGGTTTTTAAATAATCCGTGCTTAACACCAGTAATAAATTTTGCCCAGGCAAAGGGATTGAGCAGATTATTGACAGGGTATTGATTCCTCGTTGCCATCGCATTGAAATTCTGCGCCATGGCATAACGGTATCCGGCTTCCGGGGAGACTTTAGCTCCGGTATTCTGAGCTATGGCAACATAAATTGAAGCCATATTATCATTCATATTCTCAATAATCGGATCCTTCGGACTTTCCTTAGTCATGTCTTTAATAAAGTCAGCATAAGTTTTCCATGGAAATATGTTTACTTCTGCAATCTGAATAGTATCTGTTTCAAGTATTATATCCACATTGCATTGTTTCTCATTGTATCCTGAAGGTATTATTGTATGATATTTTTTATATCCCAGTGCTCTGAAAAGAATGGTATCGCCTGGGATACTTGTAATTGAATAAATTCCTGACCATTCGCTTACTGTTGCTCTCTGCAGCTTCCGGGAAATGATTCCAACACCACTTACCGGATTGTTAGCTTTGTCTGTTATGAACCCGCTTACCTGCACGAATCTTTCCTGTTCAGCTGTCTGGCTGTTAGTTACAGTTATCTGAAGTAAGAAGAGAAGAGTTGTATAAATGAGCCTGTTCAATAGGAATTTATGTTAAATTGTCATTTGGCCATTATTAATAGCGTTGCAAAATAAACATTATTGCGTGTATTGGTAAAACATTTAACTAAATTTTAATAATTTTCGCCTTTTAAACAAATTGCAAAAAAATAAGTTTTTAGATATTAAAACGCCCCAACCCATATACAAAAAAGATGAAGAAAGAACTTCTGCTCGGAGATGAAGCGATAGCACAGGCAGCAATAGATGCCGGAATAAGTGGGATCTATGCCTATCCCGGAACACCATCTACCGAGATAATGGAATATGTTCAGTTATCAAAAGTGGCTTCTGAACGCAACATCCACAGGGAATGGTCATCAAATGAGAAAACCGCCATGGAGGCAGCTCTTGGGATGTCATACGCCGGTAAAAGAGCAATGGTGGCTATGAAACATGTTGGACTTAATGTAGCTGCAGATGGTTTCATAAACTCTGCAATGACAGGTGTTAATGGAGGACTGGTTGTAGTATCAGCTGATGATCCTTCAATGCATTCATCCCAGAACGAGCAGGACTCCCGGTTCTATGGCAAATTTGCTCTTGTACCATGCTTCGAGCCATCCAATCAGCAGGAGGCATATGATATGATTTTTGATGCATTTGAATTGTCTGAGAAATATAAGATACCTGTTCTTTTTCGTATTACTACTCGTCTGGCTCATTCAAGGGCAAGTGTTGAAATGAAAGAGGTCATACCTGAAAAAGGACTAAATCTTCCTTCCGACCCTTATCAGTTTGTACTTCTGCCTGCAATTGCAAGAAAAAAGTACAAAAACTTACTTTCAATATTTGAATCGGTAAGATATGATATCAGGCTTTCGAAATACAACTTATTCCATGATGGCGGTAACAGGGACCTCGGCATAATTACCTGTGGAATAGCCTATAACTATCTTATGGAAAATATTAATGGCAGTAAGCTTGATTTTCCTGTACTTAAAATTACAACTTATCCTTTTCCAAATGATATTATAAAGGATATCACAGGGAGATGCAGGGAGATTCTTATTCTGGAGGAGGGTTATCCTATAATAGAAGAGTCACTCAGAGGTATACTTGATAACGGAATTAAAATATTCGGAAGACTTGATGGTTCTATTCCCCGTGATGGTGAGCTAAATCCTGCTATAGTAGCTAAAGCGCTAGGATTACCGGTTGTATATGGCACAGATGTTCCGGAGGTAGTAAAGATGAGACCTCCGTCATTCTGTAAGGGTTGTGGCCATGCAGATATGTTTGATGAGTTAAATGAGGCCATAAAAGAGTATGGCACCGGACATGTTTTTTCTGATATCGGATGTTATACACTTGGTGCATTGCCACCATATAAAGCAATCTACTCATGTGTAGATATGGGTGCATCTGTCACAATGGCTATTGGTGCAGCTGATGCAGGACTTTTCCCTTCTGTCGCTGTTATTGGTGATTCAACTTTTACTCATTCAGGTATTACCGGCCTGCTTGATGCTGTCACAAAGAACTCTTCTGTAACTATTATAATATCAGATAATTCAGCAACCGGAATGACTGGGGGACAGAAGTCACAGGCAACCGGTAGGATTGAGATGATCTGTATTGGTATTGGTGTTGAACCCTCTCATATTAGAACAATAATTCCATTGCGTAAGAATAATGATGAAAATGTCCGGATATTGAAGGAAGAATTTCTATATAAAGGTGTTTCTGTAATTATTGCTTCCCGTGAATGTATTCAGACTATTACAAAAAGAAAAAGATCAGGTACTTCAAATGTGTAATTGTTAAAATGATTTTTTATGAAGAATGACATAATAATTGCAGGTGTGGGAGGTCAGGGAATATTATCCATAGCATCAATCATAGGATTGGCTGCTGTTGAATGCAACCTGTTTCTTAAACAATCTGAAGTACATGGGATGAGTCAGAGAGGTGGAGATGTCCAATCTCACTTCCGGCTATCTGATAGTCCGGTTGCATCTGACCTGATACCTTATGGAAATGCTGATCTGATCATTTCTGTTGAGCCTATGGAATCACTGAGATATCTTCCATGGCTTTCAAAAAATGGTTGGCTTGTTACAAATTCAAATCCATTTATTAACATTCCTGAATACCCTGATCTGGTTGATATCATAAAAGAGATTAAAAAATTGAAAAACCATGTTTTACTGGATGCTGATACGATTGCCAAAGAAACCGGATCAGCCCGCTCTGGCAATATGGTGATCCTCGGAGCAGCATCTCCCTTTATTGAAGTCCCATTTCTCAGCCTTGAAAACTCAGTCAGAAAGCTCTTTGGTCGTAAGGGCGCAGATATTGTGGAAGTTAACCTGAAAGCACTCAGAGTTGGAAGAAGTCTCTCAGGGAAAGGATGACTAATTATTTTACACTGGCAGACCAGGCGATTAAAGGGTCAGAATTTAAAGTGGGCATTCAAAAATATTGCATCGGTTGGTTGCCTGTCAGGGAAATATGGATATGTACCCTGATAATTAATAGCTATTTTAACATTGCTGCTTAATGTATACTGGATCCCTGCAATTAAGAAGTCCCCATCATTCGGATAATTCCATTGTAACTTTCTGCCATTTGGGATAATTGATGCAGAATGATCGTATCTGACGAAAAACTCACCTGTTTCAGAAAACCTCAGTGAACCTGTAGTGGAAATACCCCATGCATGGTGACCTCCAATAGAATCCAGATTTGTTTTATGACTGAATTCTGCTCCAAAAGTTATAATATTATATTTAAACCCGGCAAAACCAATCAAAGTTGATTGCCATATGTTCTCAACTTTGGTTATATCTCCGAAAACTCTGAATGCCAGCTGACTTGTAGGTGTAATCTCAATACCCGTTGATGCTTTTATATTGTTATCCAGCTGAATGTTTGAATATCCTTCCCCATTCATCACTGAAAAGATGGATTTAATAACACTACTGAATCTGTATTCAGTCATTAATCCAAGGTCTGCAACAAATCCATAACAATTTAATGACTGATAAGTGTTGGCTAAATACCTCTTTCCCCAGAACCTCTGCTGAAATTCATACATCTGAGTCCCGGTTATTCCCATTGTAAGTGTCAATTTATCTTTAGAGTAACTTAGTGATGCCTCTCTGAAAAACGCGTACCTTCTTGGTTCAGATCCTTCCACCAGGTCATCAGGGGAACCGGCGTTAAAAATAATCTTGGCCGAAAAATTATCTCCGGGAATAAAGTTGTACCCAAAATAAGCCCGGTTAAGTCCAAATCCGGTAGTCTTTGAAGTATCATTGAAATTATAGTGGAAATCTGTAAAAATTTCAGCGATTGGTTTTCCTGTGTTTATTGTTGTCTGAGCGCATAGTATTGAACTTATTATTAAGGTCAAACCAGAAGAGATAATTATTTTTTTCATCAAAAAGCGGCCATTTGTTAAAACATAACAAATCGTTAAGTCATATTTCCAAAAGTATAGGATTATTTTTTATTGGGATGAGAATTCCATTTTTTTTGCAGAATTATCTTAAAGAAATGAAGTTATAATAACAAGAAGAGGCTGTCCTGTTGAGACAGCCTCAGTTAAACGGAAATGCAGCGATCGATCTCCGTCTCCCAAACCTACTCATCTTTGCCCTGCTCCTTAGGATTTTTTAGCATCATCATCTCATTCAAAACAATCTCTGTAATGTACCTCGTAACTCCTTTCTTATCTTCATAGTTCCTGTAGACAATTCGTCCCTCAACCGCAACCTGATGTCCTTTCTTCAGGTATTTTCCGGCAATATCAGCCAATCCGTTCCAGGCTACAATGTTGTGCCAGGTAGTTTCGTTTACCTTCTGACCATCACCGTTTTTAAAATCATCATTGGTTGCAAGGGTGAAATGCGTTACCTTCTTTCCGCTCTCAAGTGTTTTGGTTTCCGGATCCTGACCAAGATTCCCGATCAACTGGACTCTGTTTTTTAATGAATTCATGACTTTAATTTTTAGTTTGACAAAATTTTAAATTCTTAACAAACTTACACTGCCTGTTTTGTATGTGTCGGTGATTAATCATTTATAGTCATTTGTATTCGTTTGAAAATGGGTTATTATCTCTGAATCAGATTTATACACAACATTTGATTCATAAAACAAAAATTTCCATAGGATCAAAGACTCCTTGCGGTGAGTATCTTCAATTTTTTATATCTTTATCAAAACATTAGTGCTTTGGAAAAGAAATGTCTCGATTGCGGTGATGCCATTCGTGGCCGTACCGATAAAAAATTCTGTTCTGACCAGTGCCGTAATAATTTTAATAACAGGCTTAACCGTGACAGTAACAATTTTGTCCGGAATGTTCATGGGTTACTTAGAAAGAACAGAAGGATACTTTCTGACTTATATGAGGAAGGGAAAGTAAAAGTTCACAAAGATGCTTTATTTGCTCTCGGTTATAACTTCAGTTTTTTTACTCATATTATTGAAACATCACAGGGATCTAAATTTCACTACTGTTTTGAGTATGGATACAGGGATATTGGTGATGACTTCCTTGAATTAAAGCAAAACAGTCAGTATATTGAATATCAGTGAGGTGGAGTTTTTATAACCAATGGTGCCTCCTGTTGAAAATCCTGTAAATAATTTATATAACAGAACTTACCAGTTATTGTTAGCTAACTCCCAGAGATTGGCATAACTTATCTTAATAATCTTTTCCATTATATCCCAGTCAACAGTCCCGATTTCATCTGCAGGTGTATGATACTCCTCCCGATGACCAGGTTTAAATCTCATGACAGGTATCCCTGCTGCAACAAATGATTGATGGTCACTGCCTCCCGGGGGATTTGGCGATGGCTGATATTCTACATCGAGGTCAATTTTGTATTTATGAATATTTTTTTCAGTTATGTCCCTGAATTTATGAAAGGAAGATGAATAAGTCATTATAACCTTATTAGGTTCTTCATCAGCCATATAACGTGAAATCATATCGAAATTTATGTTGAGGAGGAGATTCTTTAACGGATAAGTCAGATTTGCAACGTAATATCGTGATCCCAACAGTCCCTCTTCTTCTGCTGTCCACAGTGCAATAATAATGGTTTTCTCAGGCTTTTGCCCTGATTCCATCATTGCCTTAGCCAGTGTCATTACGCCAACAGTTCCTGATGCATTATCATCAGCTCCGTTCCAGATATATCCGTTTTTCATTCCCATATGATCATAATGTGCACCAAGTACAATTACCTGATCAGGCTTATTGCCTTCAATGATTCCGATTACATTCCGAACAGCAATAGAGGAAATCTTAATACTTGATCTCACATAAATGGACTTTCCCTCCATTTCAGGTATAGTATATTGTTTGTTTTCATCAGCTTTTTTAATATACTCCTCAATCACTATACCTGTTCCCTTCAATATTTCGTTTGCCGTTCTGACCGAAACAGTAATTTTAATTAGATTATCTGTTCTCTTTTTTTCAGGGACAGAATAGATGGCATTTAATCTCAGAGGACGTTGCATATCTTCAGCAGGTGCCATACTATTAAAATCTTTTTTCCCTGGTCTTCCCGTAACAATGGAATTAGGATTAAATTCTAAAATACCTGCTGCACCCATTTGCCTGGCAAAATCATCCAGTTCCTCTGCATATTCTGATATCTGGGCAGGTGTTAGTTTCTCTTTTGCAAAACCAGGAACACCTGATATTTTTAGTATGAATTTTCCCTTTATTTCAATTTTACCGAAATCATTAAAATTATATTCCCCATTTATATAGCCATATCCTGCAAAAACAACAGGAGCCTCAATCTCATAATCCGAAACCGGGGATGGCAGATTAAAATCAACGCCAAAAGTGAAATTGTCTGTTTTAGCTGTGGATCCATTGGTTGTAACTAGTTTCAGGATTTGCTCATTGCCGGGTATTGTTCTGAGTAAAATAAAATTTTGAAAATAGGATCTTCCTGGCAGGTTTAATTTTGCCGGAGACCCACTTGAAGGAGGGTAATCACCTCCGGGTTTTACCCCATATAGCCGGAGCATACTTGCTATGTAGTCAGCAGAAAGAAATTCGCCCTTTTCACCAGCTTCTCTTCCTTCAGTCCAGTCAGATGCCAGAAATCCAAGTTGAGCCTTTATTGCATCCGTGGTTATAGCTTTGAAACCTTTTTCAAACGGAGTCTCCTGACCATAAACAGGAAACAGGCCGGTGAGATAAAAAGCCAGAAGAGGAAGAATAAGTCGTTTCATACTTAAAATTATTATTTTCTGTTATTTTCATGATGTTACTAAGATAACCAAATATTGTAATATTATATTTTGAATCATAAATCAAAAACCCTGAAAACAGGATTCAGGTAAGCTTATATCACACAATATCAGTTATTTGTAATACATTATATTGAGTTGATTGCTTTGACAGGTTAATTCGGTTGAAGAATTATTAATTTTTATTACTTTTATTCTTCAGAAGTCAGAACAAGCAGAAAAGGCATTATATTTAATGAGTATCTGGAATGAATAATAACTGAAATGGGATTAATTCATACTATTAAAATAGGTGAGGGGGATTCCTCGCTGGCGCTCGGAATGACATGCGATGTTGGTTGTTTGTGGGGAAAGCAGAGGCGATTCGCTCAGCGAATCGCCTCTGCTTTCCCCTATGTCACATAAAATACTGTCATTCCGAGCGTTAGCGAGGAATCTCATAACCAATTGTTTTAAATTTTATTATTGATAACCGATACTC
>CAZXFB010000061.1:0-21573 GCA_964639725.1 uncultured Rikenellaceae bacterium | reverse complement strand
CAAAAAAGGAAGGGCCTGATAGAGCCCTTCTTAAAGATATAAAGTCAAAGTGTCTACTTTTTATCGTAAACTGCTGTGGTTTTTCTCTCTGCACCACCATCCCTGCCTGGGGATGTTGTTACGACAGTAAGTGTCTTTGCATCCGTCATACTCCATACTGCAGTTGAAGTAAATGTATTTGAATTAAAAGTGCTGGTAGTTTTGATAGTAAGTGATTTGCCATCAGCTGCCCATGTGGCATTGGACTTACTTTCGCCTCTACCCGTTGTATTAACACTCTCTTTTCCATCCAGGGTGTATTTTGCGGTTGTTGTATTTGGCTGACCATCCTGACCTTGTCTTGTCCTTTCTACGGTCAGCAAATTAGCCTCCTGTTTAACAACAAGATTACCTCCACCCATCCTCTGTCCACTACCTTGTCCCTGCGAGTTGCCAAAATTACTCTTTTCGGCATTTATAGCCCACGATCCTGAAAAGTTTGCTTTTGAGCCCTGTGCATTAACAGTCAGCGGCAGAAACAAAAAAGCCATGATAATCATCAGTGATAAAAACTGAATCTTTTTTACATTTTTTTCCATATTGATTAATTGAGTTGGTTGATAATAATAAAGACAATTTATCAAAGGCAATTATTCCATCCACTTAATAAAAAATATTTAAATTTGATATAAATCATTAAAAGTCCATAAAGGGTCACTGTTATGTTATGGATAGAAATCATTTTAATTAATCAATTAGGATAAAATGGCAACCACACAAAAAATTAACCGCCGTAAGTTTCTGGGATCAGCTGCTAAAGCTTCCCTTGCTTTTACAGTTGTTCCGAGGAATGTTCTCGGAGGAAAAGGATTCACAGCTCCAAATGACAAGATTACTCTTGGATATATCGGCTGCGGTACACAGGGATTAAGAGAGATGACCGGATTAATTGCAAACCCAGCCATTCAGATCGTTGCAGTATGCGATCCAAACAAATTTACAACCGACTATGTAGACTGGTCGCAGAATGGAGTCCGGAACAATATACGTACCGCCCTGGGAGATCCTTCATGGGGTGAGAGTTTTAAAGGTATACCGGGGGGAAGGGATATCGGACAGGAATTCGTTCAGAAATATTACGGCAAACAAACAGGTTCAGGCAATTATAAAGGTTGCTCATCATTCTCTGATTTTCGTGAATTACTTGACAAAGTAAAAGATGTGGATGCCATTAAAATCATGACTCCCGATCATCTTCATGCCTCCATTGCAATAGCATCAATAAAAAAAGGCAAACATGTCGTTACACATAAACCGATAGCAAACCGAATAAGTGAAGCAAAACTCACAATTGAGGTTGCTCACAAAAACGGAATTAGCACACATCTCCTTGCATGGAGTAGAAAACCCGGTTATGATACAGCTAAGAAATGGATAAAGGACGGACTGATTGGTAGATTAACAGAGATACATAACTGGTCGAACAGGCCGGTCTGGCCACAGTGGCAATCTGATCCTGCAGATAAACCTTCTGTTCCAAAAAACTTCGACTGGGATCTCTGGCTTGGTCCGGTACCAGATCGACCTTACCATCCGAATTATACTCATGCTGTTTTCCGTGGCTGGTATGATTTTGGAGGAGGAAGCATTGCCGACATGGGTCATTATAGCCTATTCCCTCTGTTCCGTACATTTGGAATAGATACTCCGGCACTGAGTGCAGAAGCTTATGGTACAACAACCTGTACACTCAAAAACAATGTTGCAGCCGGAGTTGTAAATGATGTAGCATTCCCTCTATCGTGCATTATCCGTTTCCGGTTTACTGCACAAAAGGAGATCGGACCTTTTGATCTTTACTGGTACGACGGCGGGATGAAGCCAATAACTCCGGATGAACTCAGCACTGAAGGAAAATCATTACCTCCTGAAGGAATGATGTTTGTTGGTGAAAAAGGAAAGATCCTGGCTGGTTTCAGGGGTGAAAATCCCAAACTTATTCCTGAAAGCATGATGAAATATATAATTATTGAACCTGATAAAGAGCCTTCATCTGACGGAAATAGTATCTGGATTGATGCTTTCAGAAATAATACACAGTCACCAGGAAGCTTTATCTACGCAAGCCCGGTTACAGAAACAATTCTGCTTGGAGCTGTTGCATTGCGGGCAAGAAAGAGAGTTGAATATGATTCTGTGAATATGAAAATCACAAATGTTCCGGAAGCAAATAAATATCTGACCAGGGAGTATCGTAAAGGATGGGAACTGTAACTGCAATCATTTTATTTTATTCAACCGGCTCCTGATAATTTTTACTTGGAAAATATTGAAATCAAAACAGAATATATGAACGAAATGACTCGCAGGAATTTTATTGAAAAATCCATGGTAATGGGTACAGGCTGTCTCACGGCACCATCAGTTTTTAACAAAACATTAAATGAGCCACCAATAAGGCTTATTAAGGACGATATTTCGTTGGCACAATGGGCACTGGTTGATGAGGTAAAAGCCGGCAAATGGAAAACGCTTGACTTTGCGAAAATCGCAAGAAATGATTTCGGTCTCAACGGTATCGAATTTGTTAACACATTGTTTGAGGTTCCTACTGAGGGATACCTCCGGCAACTGAAAAAGAATGCAGCTGACAATGGAGTTACAATGGTACTTATAATGGTTGACGATGAAGGTGATGGCTGCTCCCCGACAAAAGAACAACGCAGGCAGTTTGAGATAAACCACCGAAAATGGATTGATGCAGCTGCTTACCTTGGATGCAAGGCAATCCGCACTAATTGCAGGGGTCCTCAGGGAGTATCGAAAGAAGAAGCTCTGAAATATTCGACAGAGACCTACCAGATGATGATGGAATATGCTGTACCTGCTAAGATCAGTGTCCTGATCGAAAATCATGGAGGTATTTCAAATGATGCCGGCTGGATGGTTTCACTTATGAAGGAAGTTAATAACCTCTATTTTGGAAGTTACCCCGACTGGCGACAGCCTGCTGATAATTTCGATAATGTTGATTACCTTATCAGGATGCTTCCCTATGCAGGTGGAATGTCATACCGTAACCAGCCAACCGAAGAACTAACTGCAAAGATGATCAGGCTTGCCAAAGAGTCAGGTTACAGGGGCTGGTATGGAATTGAGTCATCAGGAAGGGAAGAGATTAAAAAAGGTATAACATTACTTAAGAAATACCTTTACTAGAGGTGTGCAGAATATCACTTTTTCTGTAAATATACCAGTAAGCAAGTGGTATAAAGAACAAACTCACTACTGTTCCTAACGACATGCCACCTATCAATGCCAGTGCCATTGGTCTCTGAAGTTCTGACCCCATTCCTGCACTAAAAAGCAAGGGGATTGTCGAAACAAGCGACACCATGGCTACCATAAGAATGGGTTTTAACCGTCGTGATCCTGCTGTATAGATCGCTTCCTTTAAACCCAACCCTTCCCTGCGCAGATTGTTTATGGTATCGACTTTTAAGATTGAGTCGTTGATTATAACTCCCGCCATCACAATCAATCCAATCATCGTCATCAGGTTAATAGTTCCTCCAAAAAGCTTCACAAGCAGCAATGCCCCGGCTATATCAATAGGTATTTCAAGAAGCACAATACCCGGCTGGGTGAGTGACTCAAACTGTGCAGCCAGGATAAAATAAAGAAGCAGCAATGCCACAACAAGGACAATCGCCAGTTCACGAAACAGCTTTTGACCGGTAATCAGGGAACCACTGAATTTCACATCAATGACCGGATCGGAAGTAACCATATCTCTGATTGAGGTGGTTACCACCTCAGGTTTATTTGTACTGACAATCATATTGACAGGTACATATTCGCTGTGCAGACCTCCTTTTATTGTCTTATAGTCGTGAATTCGCTGTATCTTAACGATTTCACTTACTGGAATTGACTGACCAGTCTTATTCAAAACAAATCCTGAAGATACAATATCGCTGATCTGTTTCTCTTTATCTGAAAGTACTATGGGAAGCAGTTCATAAGATGCTCTGAGCTCACCTATATTGTTCTGATTTAATGATGTTTTCAGGGTATTGTAAACGCTCATTGGTTCTACATCATACAGGAGCATCCTGTCGGGATCGAGCCTGAGAAGTATCTTATCTTCGAGTGGTGGCGGAGAAATTCCGGCACCGGGATAGTTTTTCTGAAGGATAGTGATAATATTCATCATCTTATCAACAGGAGGTACTTCCTTCTCCTTCATCAGGCTAACTTCAACTGTCAAAGGAGGTTCCGAAGCCGAAAATATCTTCTCAAAAATATTCTGTTGTGCAGCTACAATTATTAATGCTGCCGTGTAGTTTTTCCTGATAAATTCATAAGAGTTTTTCTCAATAACATCTTTCAATCCATAATCTTTTGCCTTAATATAAATTCTTGCCTGCGTGTATGACTGGTCATAGTCGCGGTTAAAAAGAAACTGTTGCTCTCCGATAAATGAATTGGTCTGTAAGGTCTGATCTTTGCTGTAGTCAAGCATCTCTTTGATCCTTTTAAGATTCTCATTCACATCAATATTCTCATTCCAGTCAACCGATACAACAAGTTCATCCTGGCGCACTGCCGGGAATTTCTCTTTTTCCATCGTGATGAATAACCACATCATTATGAAAATTATGGCAATAAATGAAATTAGCATCGTTTTTCTGAACCTGAAAAAGAAGTTCATCCCACCTTCATAACTCTCTTCCAACCTTTTGAGACTTATTTTCTTTACAAGTTTTGTAAATGCTCCCTCTTTACCGTTTTTATAAAGAAGGTAATATATTGTAGGAAGAAGTGTAATTCCGACAAGAAGCGAAACACCCTGTCCGATCACTATTGCAATTGCCTGATCATAAAACAAGGCGCCGGAAATGCCGCTCAGAAAAATCAATGGAATAAATACGGCACAGGTTGTCATAACAGATGAAATCAATGGCGTTATAACCTCATTGGTCCCTTTTATGCATGCATCCACAAGCGTGAGCCCCCTGTCAATCCATTGAGTGATGTTCTCGATAACAACTATCGAGTTATCTATCATCATGCCTATTCCGAGGATAAGACCAGCGAGGGAGATTATATTCACTGACAGACCAACGACATAGAAAAAAAGAAGACTTATAACCAGTGTTGCCGGAATACTGAATCCGATGATAAGAGGCGACTTTGCATCTTTAAGGAAGAAGAACATCAGGAAGAAAGCGAGGATCCCACCTGCCAGAAGGTTCTGTTTTAGATTGGATATTGAGTAATCGAGTAGTTTGGTCTGGTCCTGCGATATTTCAAAATCTATCTGTGGGTAATCTTTTCTGAAAATGTCTATCATCTCTTTCATCTTAGCCTCAAGTGATGCCATCTTAGCCGTTGATTCTTTGATTATTGCAAGTGAGATAGCTCTGTTACCGTTCGAATAATACAAACCACGTGGCCTCTCCTGACGGATACCAACTTCTGCAAAATCCTTAAGTTGCATGAGCCGGTTACCTGTTTTTATGAAGATATCCTTAACATCTTTAAGTTCTTTAAGATATGAGCTGAATTCAAGGTTATAGAGATATTTGCCATCCTTAACCATGATACTGCCGATATTGATATTATTAAGATGCACTGCCTGTGTTATATCATCTTCAGTTATCCCCAGACTCATCATCTTTTTCTTATCTGGACTGATATAAATCTCCCGTTTTATTTGTCCGGTGATATCAGCCATGCCGACTTCCGGAAGCTGTTCAATTCTTTTCTTAATAACTGTCTCGGCAAACTCACTCAGCTCAATAAACTTCTCATCCCCGGCCTGTTTATCGGTAAGAGTTATGTTAAGCATGAAAACCGGTATATCGGTTGCACTTGCTTTAATTATCCTTGGACGTTCAAGATCACGGGGGAGGTTGTTCATTGCGCCATCTACCTTTTCATTGACTTCCATGAAAGCCATGTTTATATCGTTGCCATATTTGAATGACAATCTTATCAGAGCGCTCCCATTACGTGATTCTGATTCAATATCATCAAGTCCGGGTACCTGAAGAAGGTTCCTGCGTAAAATACTTACCACAGTGTTCTCAAGTTCACGGGTGCTTACATCGGATCGGGATACTGCAACAGTTATCTCCGGGATATCGATATCGGGCATTAAAGATACCGGCAGTCTTCCTGAAGCTACGATCCCTAACATTATCAGAGCCAGAAATGTCATTATTACGGCGACGGGGCGGGTTATGAGGAATTTTATCATATTCGGACTTTAATAAGTGTCACTCAATATCTTTAATGAAAGGCACAGGGCACAGGGCGCAGGGCAGATGAAAATTCCATTTGCTTATTTTATAATTGATTTTCTAAAATTTGTAATTTTCTTGCTAAGTGTTAATAGTTGTAATTTTATAAATTGCTTTTCTTCAGAAGTTATTATTTTTCTTCTTTCGAAAATATAGAGAATATTTGCACACTCAAAGACGGAGCGACGAGCAATATTCAGAAAGCTCGCAAATTCTTTATCTGAAAATGATCCTGAACCTTCAGCTATATTATTTGATATGCTCATACCAGCAGCTCTTAACTGCTCTGCAAATTTGAAGAACTTTTTTTCATCTGCTTTTCCTGAATAGTCAAACAAAATATCCGAAATTGCAATTGATCCTTTCCAAATTTCAAACTGCTCAAATCTAAAATCATCCATATTTAATTATTTGAAAACTTTTATACTAAAAACACTTCTAATACTTTATGATCTCGCTCAGAACTCAGGGTTTAATGATTTGCTCCATGCCCTGTGCTCTGTGCTCTGTGCTCTGTGCTAATTATTCTGGATCTTAGCATTATTGGTTGATATACAAACAATCCAATCAAACTGAATAATAATCCTCCTATCGACCCTGCTGCCAGTGCAAACCAGAATCTTTCATCTTTACCTGTAAGAAGAAATGGAATAAGCCCAATGATTGTTGAGAGCTTTGTGAGAAAGATCGGGATAATCTTGCCGTTAAATGCCTTGAGATAAGCAACTCTTTCCGGTAAAGCTGGTTTTCGTTTTCTTATACTGTTATAGTCATTCAGAATGTAAAGTGTGGCATTTACCACAATTCCGCAGAGTAAAATAAGCGCAGCAAAGACTCCTTCATCAGCGGTAATTTTAAACAGATGGAATGTAAGGAAGACTCCGATGAAAGAGAACGGGATAAGACTGATAACAGTAAAGGGTTGTTTAAATGATTCGAGCAGGATGGAGCAGATAAAATAAATGATCAGTACAACCAGGAAGATTAGCCAATAGTTTGTCTTCTTCAGGTTCCAGGAATAATTATAAGTCTGACTTTGTGCTGTATAGCCAAGAGGCAGCATTGACTCTGTTTCATCGATGTTCCTGTCGAGGATCATCCTTCCAAGTTCAAAGTTGCCGATAAAATCATAGCCTACAAGTATAACATACTGCTGGTCCTCTCGACTTATTGTATTGTCTGTTACCTCACGGGTTACAGTTGAGAAATCCTTCATTTTAACAGACATGCCCGAATGTGTTTGGAGGGGGGCATTGATGAAGCTCCAGTAGTCATATTCATCCGATTGAAGCGATTTAACCGATACAGGAGTCATAGTACCATTAATATATGCGTTCAGAAACGGGGCTGAACCTCTTGAATACCTCCGGACTTCATTATATGCAAATGCTACATCAGAGCTGCTTCCGGTGAGGTAATACTTATCCATATCCAGACGGTTCCTGTATGATTTTTTGTTTCCCCTGCCCATCATATATGCGCCAGCAGTGCCGCCCAGAAGGAAAACCTCTTTAATCCTTCCCTTTCCGCTATTAATAAGCCTCTCTTTAAGTGAGCCGGCATAACCATAAAGCTCATCGTAGTTGTAACCCTTCATTGCAACCGAATAGGTTGTTCTGATATAGTCGCTGTAAACCTGGTTGCTGAATGCCTTGCCTACGCCATATACTGAGGCATGATAGCTGCCAATACCATTCATATAATCTTCAATCCTTATTTTTAATATAAAGGGGAATATTGAAAAATCATTTTCCGGTATAAAGGTAATAGTCATTGTCGCATTCCGGGAATCGGAGATACTTGTTGTAAACATGTCAATTTCACTGTATGCGGCTAGCATATTCTCTAGCCCCATGCAAACATTGTTGATGTCGTCAATAATAAGTCCTTCCTCACTGAGGCCGATATTGACACTCAACTGAGTCCTTTGTACTTCATCAGAGCTGCCATAATAATAGAACCTGCTATTCTTAACTTTTTCGTTAAAGAGCCTGAATGTCCCGCCAAGAAACTTATTTACAGCCGGTCTGATATCCTGAACATACTTCTTATTACCAAGAGTTTTATTATAAATTCTCTGGAAATTTGTCAGTTCTGTATCTTTCACGTTATATCTGCGTTCTTTCGGAAGGGCATCAGGAAGGTAGAAGACCGGCAGACCAAAGATCAGCAGCGCCAGGATTATAAAGCCAACTCTGTACCTGATTATAAAATTGATACATTTCAGATAAGCTTTCGAAAATTTTACCACTCTTCTTTTTCTTCTGATAATCAAAGCACTATATACAGGAGTAAGTTTTATTTTCTCCAGCAGCGAAGGGATGAAGAAGAGCGCCACAGCCAGCGAGACAGAAAGATTTATTATTACAACAGCTGCAAAATCCGACAGGGTTACTTTCGATGCTTCATCGAGAAAGAATATAACCACCAGTGCGCCGATGGTGGTGAGTGTAGCCGCCAGCAGAGAGATTCCGACTTTCCTGTTTTTGTGATACCTGATATGGTCGGTCATCACTATTGTATTGTTGATTATTATCCCGAATGAGACTGTGATCCCTGCAAGGGAATAAAGGTGCATCTCAAGCTTAAAGATGTAATAAAAGATGAAAGCGATGAAGATATTTGCAACAAGGCTGATAGTTATTATCAAAAGATATTTGAACTCACGGCTGATCAGCAGCACAAACAGAAGAAGCAGGATGACAGAAAGGATTGCCCTGTAAATATTTTTGGAGATCTCCTCTTTTATGTAGATCGTATTGTCATATGATGTCCTTATGCTATAACCGGGCGGAAGTTCTTTCTTTATCTTTTCAATCTCTTTTTTTACATTTTCTCCAACCCTGATATTGTTTACATTTTTCCCTGCGCTCACTGTAAGATTAACTGTGTTCAGACCGTTTATCCGGTAATAACTCTGCGGACGCTGCTCATTGAGTTTTACCTGTGCCACATCGGTAAGGTGGATAATGCGGCCCGATGCTCTGGCAACCGGAATATTATCCCATAAGAATTTATCTTCGCTGTTACCTGTTAAAGTGAGATAAGTTCGTTTTGTAACACCTCCTGCAAGTGTTTCAGAGGCTCCTCCTATCTCCTTTTCGAGCAGGTAATTGTTTATTGAAACACTTATAGCGGAAGAATTTACTCCGATTGAGGAAAGCTTCTCCTGATCGTAGATGATCTCCCAATGCTGCGGTGTTGCACCGTAAATATTCACGCTATATACACCATCTACTACCGAAATCAGCGGTTTTATCTGTTCCTCGGCAAGAGTATAAATATATGAAGTGCTTGCGTTCCCGTTAATCTGAAAGCTCAGTATTGCCGAACCTGTCTGGTTCGATGGCATATTCATACTGATAACCGGAAATGAGACCCTTTCGGGAAGTCTTTTCCGTGATTCTCTCAGCAGGGATGCCACCTCGAATCTTTTGGCTCTAAGATCAATATTTTTATCAAACTCTACTGTAATCCTTCCGTTTTCGTTGTTTGTTGAAGAGGAGATCCTCTTCACGCCTGAAACTGTCGAAAGCACCCCTTCAAGTACTGTAGTAACTTCCTGTTCAACAACACGCACAGGCGTTTCGGGCCAGCTCCAGCTTATGGTAAGTGAGGGCATGTACCTGGTTGGATTGAGCTGAAGAGAAAGCAGGGGTATAACAGCAGCTCCGATTATGATCAGCATCACAAACAGGATGTTGACAGTAAACGTTGAGAAAAATGATCTTTGTGGAGAATCCTCTTTCATTCTTCCCTCACAGTTGTTTCGTGAGCAAGGTTAATGTTTCCGCTGATTATTACCAGGTCACCAGGTGCAAGTCCCTCTTTTATCGAAAGACTGGTACTGTTCTCAAACTCCACGGTAACATATTTCCATATCGCCAGCGTGTCCTGACGCACGAAGATCACATCCTTCCCCTGACGGATCACAAGCGCCTCTTTGGGCACCACCATACGGTTGGAGACAGGCTTTCTTATAACCACCCTCATGTTCATGCCATCAATAATCCGGCCATTGTTCCGGAATTCAGCTTTTACCTTCACCATGCCGTTCTCATCAACCTGAGGGTTAATCTGTGTTATCCTGCCGGAAATAATAGAACTGTCGTTTATGAAGGGTACAATACCTACCGGCATTCCTTTGTTTATAAAACTGTATTCCGACTCGATTACCGGGAACTCTACCTCCATTAATTCATCCAAGATTATTGTACAGAGGTTTTTATAGTTTTGGGAAGGATTCCACTGCATGGCTTCGAGATTGGCAACAACCCCGTTCAGGGGAGCATAGATCCGGGTATTATTGAAATTAAATTCAGCCACTGCCAGAGCAGTTACAGCATCATTAAGTCCGCTTCTTATCCGGGAAATTTTAATTTTAGCAGGTGAGAGACCGATTGTATCGCTTGATGAAAAATTTGTAAGAAGGTCATCTTTGAAGTTGATCTCAGCTTTTTCGAGTCCCTGCTGTGCACGGGTGAGCTGCGTTTTGAATTCAAAATCATCAATAACAGCAAGGAGGTAACCGGTTTTTACTTTTTGTCCGTTCTGAATGTTTATCTCGCTTATTATTCCGTTCACTTTGAACGGGATAACCGCTTTTTCTGAGGATGAGGCTTTTCCGTTACTAATCAGTTCATGATAAAAAGTTGAAGGTTCAAGTTTTACTGTTTTTACGATCACTGCCTCCACGTGGGATGAACGACGGGCCATTTCTTCGAGGTTTTCAGCTTTTTTGGATTTGCAGGTTAACATAAGAGCTATTATCAGCAGCAGAATAATGTGGTTTCTGATTTTCATCATTGCAGAGACGTATAAACAGGTTTATATTAAAGCATTATAAATTTATAAATTTATAATTTTATTTTAATAAAAGAGAATTTTAGTTACACAACTAGATAGTTACTTATTCTGAATATAGCCATTATTAAAGTAAAATATTTTGATAATATGTTCAATATGCTACATGCTCCATTTCTATGCTCCCTGCCCCTTGCTCTCTGCTCCCGGCAACCAATACTTCCTGTCCATTTCTTTCATTAATTACTTTGAAGCACTGAATCCGGTATATCTAATTCTTCAATGCACTTCTTACAGGACTTAAAAATTTATTGATAAGTCGTATGTCTTTAGTAATAATATCGGCAGTTCCATCCATCTGGTGGATGAACCTGATCTTCTCACTATAGGTTGATGTCATTCCTCCGGTTAATTCAATATCGGCGCTGAACCCCCCTTCACCAGGTACCTGCGAAAGTGAATATATCCTGCCCTTCAGTAATCCATACTGCATATAAGGAAATCCCGATAGCTTGATATTTACAGCCTGCCCGATTTCTATCTTCCCGAATCCCGAAATTGGGATTACAGCCCGTGCTACAATATTTGCAGGGCTGTCGGGAACTACTGTTGCCAGAGTCTCACCGGCTTTGATCACCTGGTACTCGTTCCTGAACCTCGTGAGTGTAACTTTCCCGGCTACCGGACTGCTTATTACATACCGCTCTTCCCATTGTGAAATCGCTGATCGCAATAACTGAAGTGACTCCTCCATGGTCAATATGAACATTTTTACCTCCTTTTCGTACTGAACCTGCAGATCGAGCCGGGTCTCTTTCATACGTAGAAAATCGGATTCGTTGTTTTTAAGCGATGCATTGAAAACGCTGAAAGAGTATAGCTTCTGAATATATTCCTGCCGCGATTTCTCAAATTCTTTTGCCGATATTGAATAACTGTCTTTACGAAATAATAATGAATCGCGCTCAAAACTGTTTTTTGCCAGAGCAAGATCCTCGGTAAGAAACACCTCCTGCTTCACCAGTTCTTTATTATACTCTGTCTTTTTTTGGATCTGTTTCTCGAGCAGAGTAAGCTTGGCAGGGATATATGACTGGTCAAAATAATCTTTCATCTGTTTCCACTCTTTCTGAAACCGGGAATAATCGCCCTGAAGCTCTCCAAGGGATAGTTCGGGGGGCAGTGGCTGCGTTTTAACAATTTCAGTCCAGTCAGCTTTATCATCGAAAACTGAAAGGAAAAGGTTCAGTTTTTTTAGATAATCATAATCACAGGTGTTGCTGATAGTGGCAACAACCTCGTCTTCATTAATTATCGAACCTTCGGTGACAAACAACTTTTCGATTTCACCTCCCGATTTGGCAACAAGGGTAACAGGCGGGTTTTGAGTGGTAATAACAACCGGAACTGTAACTATTTCAGGATTTTTGATAAAGTAGCTCCCTCCAATTAGAATGAGAATAATGGCAAAAAACAGGAACAATCCCCATTTGAGGAAGCTCCCCGGTATCCCGGACATTACCTCCTGCAACTCGGCGCTTCGGATCTCCTGTTTGTTTAATTCAGCCATCTTCTTATGCTTCACGTTATTGAAATTTCCTGCCCTGTGCGCTCAGCTTCTCAACTCCAACCGATCTTTTAAGTTTTTACCCCCTTCAAGTTTCCCTGCTTTTTCACCCCTAAATCCCCCAAGGGGGACTTTTAATTCGCTCATTAACAACCTTCTCAATCTTATTAATTACCTTTTCAATACTCTTTTTAACTTCATCATTAGTAAACCTGATCACTTTGATACCAAATCTTTCCATCTCAGCTGATCTGCCGTCATCATATTCTTCTTGCTGATCATGTATCTCACCATCAATCTCTACCACTAACCTTACTTCATGACAATAAAAATCAGCAATAAAAATATTAATTGGGTGCTGTCTTCGAAATCGAAGTCCGCATACCTGCTTGCCTTTTAGTTTTTCCCATATTAACTTTTCGTAATTATTCATATTTTTTCGAAGTATTCTGGCTACCTCCATAATGTCAGGTTTTGCTCTGAAATACATCGTTTTATCCAGTTCTCTCATAATCTAATCATTAAGTCTTTTTTAATCCTCTAAATCCCCCAAAGTATTCACCTACTCTGCGTTTTCCACCTTTTTTGACACCCTAAATCCCCCGGGGGACTTTCTCATTCTCATTGCTTTAAGCCCCCCCTTGGGGGGATGGGGGGTGTTTTCTCCCTCGGGGAATCGGAGGATAAATACTAATTTCCCAACTCCAACTGATCCCTGACAAGATTATAATACGCCCCTTTCATATCAACTAGTTCTTTATGTGTTCCTTTTTCAACAACTTCCCCTTTTTCGAGGACAACAATCTGGTCGGCATTCTTTACAGTGCTCAAACGATGTGCAACAACCACAACCGTTTTACCTTTGAAGAAGGTGCCCAGGTTTTCCATTATAGTCTTTTCATTCCGTGAATCGAGTGCATTTGTTGCCTCATCGAAAAAGATAAAATCGGGTTCCTTGTAAACGGCACGTGCAATTAGGATCCTCTGCTTCTGACCTGTGCTCAGACCATGACCATCATTTCCTATTTTTGTGTTGTATCCCAGAGGGAGACTTTCAATAAATTCTTTGATGTTTGCTGTCTCTGTTGCCCTGTCGATCTTCTCTTTATCGGGTATCTCATCTATAAGGCCGATATTCCCTGCAATTGAATCGGAAAAGATATACCCCTCCTGCATAACCACACCACAACGTTTGCGCCACTCCGACTGGCTGAAACGGGTTAGCTGTGTGCCTCCAAGCAGAATATCGCCTTTAACGGGATTATAAAAACCAAGAAGCAACTTTATCAGAGTTGTTTTTCCGCTACCGCTTATTCCTACAATGGCAGTTACCTTTTTTGCAGGTATAACAAGAGAGATGTTATTCAGAACCTTTTCCGAGTGCGGACCCTCATACTGGAAGAGAAGATTTCTAATTTCAATATGCTTATCCTGAGGAATATCTTTTATCTTATCATCTTCGGGACTCTCCTCATCTTCCCGGTCGTGGATCTCGCCAAGACGTTCGAGGCTTATGCGTGCGTCCTGGGCTGCCTGGGTAAAACCAATAAATTGCTGGATCGGGGCATTTAACTGCCCAATAATATATTGCACGGCCATCATCATACCGAGGGTCATTTCTCCTTTTATTACCGCGCTGGCCGAGAGGAATGAGATAAAGATATCTTTTGCCTGGTTTATCAGAGCAGCGCCAAGCTGCTGGTTCTGGTTCAGTATCATGCTTTTGATGCTTACCTTGAAAAGCTTTATCTGTATCCTTTCCCATTCCCACCGTTTTTGTTTTTCGCAGCCGTTAAGCTTTATCTCCTGCATGCCTGTAACAAGCTGGACAATATTGCTCTGGTTGGCGGCGCTCTGCTGAAACCGTTTATAATCGAGCTCCCTGCGCCTTTTTAAAAAGAGGATGACCCAACTGATGTATAAGAAACTGCCAAGAAGAAAAATACCAAGAATTCCGGGGTTATATGTAGCCATTATAATGGTGTACATAACAAGGGTGACAATGGCAAAAATGATACTTATAAGCGAATCTGTAAGGAACGACCTGATACGGTTATGATCGCCAATGCGTTGCATTATGTCGCCAATGAGCTTCACATCAAAAAAGGAGATGGGGAGTTTCATCAACTTTATTAAGAAATCCGATATGAGGGATATACTTACCCTGTTAGTAACATGAAGGTTTATCCAGTTTCGCAGAAGAGTGTTGGCAGTCTGGCTCAGAGTCAGAATCATCTGGGCAACAAGAACCATTATCACGAAAGCCATATTGCTGTTACCGATGCCTGTATCTACAAGAGACTGTGTAAGGAAGGGAAAGATAAGGCTTATCATGCTTGCAGTGAGCATACCGAGCATTATCTGAAGTATATACCTGGTATAGGGACGAATATATCCAAGCAGGTAAAGGAATTTAAGCTTGCCTTTTTCTTCTCCCTCCTGACGGTAGAAATCGGGAGTGGGTTCAAGCAGCAAGGCAGTGCCTTCCTGAACTCCATCGCTTTTAGTGGAGTACCAACATTTTAAAAACTCCGCTTCAGTATAATTAAGTAGTCCTGAGGCTGGGTCCGCAACATGAACTACATAGTTTGAGTCATGCAGGTCTTGTTTGTCTTGCAGGTCGTGCAGATCGTGCAAGTCGCTTTGTTCGCTAGGCTTTGAACCCTGTGCTTCTTCTTCCCCTGTGCCCCGTGCCCTGTGCTCTGAGCCCTTTGCCCCCTGCTCCTTGCTCCCTGCCCTAAATAGTCTTCGCTTCTTCTTAATTTCATATACTACAACAAAGTGCCTTTGGTTCCAGTGGACGATACAAGGGAGAGGAACCTCATCGCGGAGCTGTTCCCACGTAAGGCGGTAGCCGCGGGTGCGGAATCCAATACTCTCGGCGGCATCACTGATACCAAGCATAGAAACTCCTGCTTTGGTTATGAATGATTTTGAACGAAGTGCTTGTGATGAATATGTTTTTCCATAATATTTAGCAATCATGCGGAGGCAGGATGGACCACAATCCATAGCCTCGAGCTGTTTAAAACAGTGGAATTTCATCATTACTTTTATTTTCAAACATTCTAAAATGAGAACTGGACTTTCATTTTCTCTAGAAAACCAAGCAATTGTTTTAAGATATATGCTTTGGGATATTAATATGCTTTATTATACTTTGGATTTTTTAACCTGTACTTTCTCAAATGTTTTAGGTCCCAATTACTTTTTGATTCTCCTACATAAATCCAGATGTATATGTTTCCTACACCCCACACGTAGGATCAAAATCCGGTACTCCTCCAAATTCATTCTTCAGATCCTAGGCTACAAGTCTATTTCGTTTTTCTATCTTCATATTTGTCATAAATGTTTAAAGTTGAAGTTGATAAAAATGATAAGCCAATATAGATACTTATAAACCTCAGAAATAGTGAAAAATTAGAAAAAGTCAGATATGTCCAGTATCATTTTTATTTTCTGATTTTCTATATTGCACTTGTGATCAAGCATAAAATGTGAGGTATTTATTCCTAAAAGTAATTTATTAGCATTTTGCCAGTTGGGTTTCGTTTAGTGCCACTATTAGTAGTGAATGAACGCTGTTAATGCAAGTAAAACAATTATCCTCATAATACAAAAAAGAAAAAGTATGGAATATTATTCTTTTGGAGTTACAATTGTCAAGATAGGATTGTCAGTGTCCTTAAGGGAATCAGCAAGTTTTTTGAGTTCAGCTTTTCTTGATTCACTCACTCGTGCATTCTTGAAATCTTCGCTTGCAACATGGTTCTTGATTGTAATCGCTTCAACCAACGAAAATATCTTTTCATTATGGCACAATTTATCCCAAGAATTTAAATCAATTATGAAGGCAGGCCCTCCACTCAAATCATCTTTTAGTATGTTCTTTGGGATTTCAACATTTGTATTAGTTATAGTTCTTTCCGAGATATTTTTTATATTCAGTCCATGTTTTCTTTTTGTCTTCTTGTCGAAGATGATAGTTTTTAGTTGAGACCTGTAAATAACATACCTTGATGTCTCAAATAAATTTGCAATAAAAATTGTATTTTCCCCAATTGGTTCCGAGCCGCCTCTCATTTCCGGTGTGAATAGAATACCATGTGAATCAAAAATCATCCGGGGTTTGAATGAATTATCTTTTGCATCAACATAAAAAACAGTATCACTGAATTCTTCTTTAAAGCAAACCATATTTGCGATGGTATAAACATTCATTTCATCAAATGACGTGTAGTTCATTTTTGTAACCAACTTGTATTTACTACAATTAGGCTTAAAATGTATTGTATCGCCAACTACATTGATCAATAAGCTTAAAGTTGGCTCAGTTCCTCCCCATGGCGGTACTACCAAAAAGATTTTGTCAGTTTCAGGAATAATTCTTACTCTCCCTGGAACAGGTTTTTTAAGTGATATTGACCTCTGGAAAGTAAAGCCAATATCGGCAATTCCGTATATCATTAATTTATGGTCTATCTCTGAAAGGATTATCAAAAATCTATTATCAGAACTGACATCAAAATCGGTAATAGAGATGTATTCTTCCGGTCCTCTACCTTTGTTGTTAAGCTTAAAAAGGAATTTACCATCCATATCAAAGCACAGTATCTCACGACTATTCAATCCGCTGTTTAGAATATAAATTTTTTTACCCTTATTTACAATCTTTAGTACAAAGGGAGCGATAAACGAATTCCCAGTAGTTTGTAAAGGTATGTACTCGACATTTGTTGAAATATCTGATAATTTATCCACCATTGATTCTGGTTTTGAAAGAAGGTCGATTTCTAGTGCAGAGTCAGCATTATAATTAGTACTTTTTTTACTGCAGGAGCACAAAATGATTAAAATAGTAAATACTAATGATTTAATTCTCACAATAGTAAGGAATTGATTTAAAACACTTAATTTTAGTAATAAAAAGTAAGATATCCAATGAAATGCCACTATATTTTTCCCTACATTTCAGAGGATATCCTAGACTTAAGATTGTTATTTTAGCAATCACCACCCGTGACACATCCACCACCAAAACCATAAAAACATATCTCTCTCGCCATTAGACAGCTAGCAGTATTAATATATGTTAGCAAAAACTGGCAGGGAGGGCCTATTTTCCAACAAACGTATGATCCATATCCCCCTCTTAGACTAATTAATTCTTCATTTGTGATCACTTTTTCAGGATTAATCTGAATTTTGTTCAATTTTTTCATTTTTCAAAATTTATAAGTTAAACATCAATGTGTTTCAACTACAGATTCATATTAAGTTTCGGCTACATTCTGGTTAAAACTTTTATCTTTGCCGACATATCTCCTTTCTTTTTAAGATAATGTTGGGCAGGGGCTAAGGGTCTTGGATTAATGTTTAGGAAACCCCTGCTCATTTATTTCTTTTTAACATGGTTGCATAACATTATAATCTTTTTACTTTTTCAATCTTATAATCATTAAAACCGGGTTATCGGTCTCTTTCATACTATTTGCCAGTTTCTCAAGTTCTTTTTTCTTTTCAGGGAATTTTGGTACAAAATTCTTAAATTCCTCAGAAGCAACGTGTTGTTTAAATTGTAATGCATCCACCTGTGCAATCATTGTACGATCATCTTTTATTACCATGGGCAATATACTTGGACCTCCATCAATGTCATTTATAATACCTTGATCCCTATTGAATACAACCTGAAAATCATCATTTTTGGAACCAATAAAACAATATAAAGTCCTGGGATTTGACACCCTATAGATGAACTCATAATAAACATAATTGCCGAATTCAAACAATTTTAATGGACTAATATATTTATCAGCGAGATATTTACCTTCAAACTTTGAACGAGCATCTGGTGTTATTAGTTTGTCTCCGACATTGATTACCAAATGGGGGTAAAATTCCCCATTTTTGTATAAATATACTGTATCAGAATAAACCTCTTTATTGAAGACTTGTGTATTAAAATGATAAAACAGGTTCTCGCCTAGAATACCATATGCGTCATGATTTTGAAAAGGGTATTTATTTGAGAAGCTTTTAATAATATTCCCATTTGTATCTATTAAATTGTAACTCTTTTCAATATTACCCATATGATTTTCACTGTAGCATAGAATACCATTTTCGACAAAAACGAATTCACTACAAAAGAATGGAATCTGAAATGTTCTTATTAGATCGCCATTAGTTGAGTAAACAAAAAATTTCTGTTGCCAACCTGCAAGTATATAAATTTCCTGATTTTTTTCATCTACCTGAACATCATGTGCAACTAGATATTCGTTTGGTCCTCTTCCCCTTGTTCCAATCTTTTTATCAAAAAAACCATTATCTTTGAACATTAAGATATCATGAAGACATTGAATTATGTAAAAGTTATGACCAAATACTAATTTACCTCTTATAATTGAATTACTAGCACAAGAGAACACATTAGAGTTTTTTGTTTCCAATGGGACATACTCAATATCAAAGATGCCCAAATCGGTAAGTTTCAAATTAGTAACTTTAGGTAGTTCTTCTATATTAAATATAATTTTAATCGAATCATTTGCATTTTTTGAATTTTTACAACTATATCCAATTAAGAATATAATAAGAAATACTTTAAAAATTTTCATCTTACTTCAATTATATAGTTCATTAAATATAAATTGATGATAATAAAATTGGGAAGGGAGTATAAGCTCCCTTCTCTTCACTACTATGGAAAACATTTAATTGTATTCCAATCTGGACAATATGTATCACAAAACCATAATGCGGTATATGCACAATCAGATACAGGATTATTTGCACACTTAACACCATCTCTTTAACACCAAGTCCAAGTGTCATAACCACCTCTCAATTTAAGCAGTTCCTCATTTTTCATCACCTTTTCAGGATCAATATTTAATCTACCAAGTTTTTTCATTTTTGCAATATTTAGTTATAGAAAAAATTAAAATTCCCTGTTTTATCATTTCACAGGCCGCAACCATAGTCACGGGAAATACTATCTTTGCATAATTACACCTCCTTTTATATAAAAGAAAGGTCGGGCAGAAAACGATGGCACAGAGTGTGGAGTTCATTACTTAAGATATACTTTCATTATTACCGGATTACTGAACTCTGTTAGAATGCTTAACACAGGTGCAACATTATTTAAATAATTTGTTGAATTCTTTGTCTTCTCTGAAACGGATTTACCTGCTTTCAGAAAGGCAATTGGTTCGATGATACTATAAAGACAATTATCGTAGTAGAAAATACTTCCACTCTTATCCATCGCAGGAAATGCAATAGTATAATCAAGATCATTTTTTAAGTGTACTTGATTATTAGTCCCTGGTTTATAGTATTTATTTGCGGAAATTTTAACTAAGTAATTTCTTTTATCAATAAATGCAAAAAGTTTTGGATCTTTAAATGATTTTAAAGATCCAAATAAAAAAGAACTGGTCTCAACAAATGATTCAATCCAGTATCCAGATGGAAATCCCTGTGATAGGTTAAACATTCCATGGTCTCTCCAGCTTAGCCAATCTAATTTGGAATTTGCCATATCTATGATATATTTTGGTTCTATTCTAAAGTTTTTATCTACATTAAAAATAGTATCACAAAACCATTCTTTTACAATCAGATTAGAATCAACAATCTGAAATGTTTTATCTATCCAATAAATAAGTGAAGGACGTTGGTCGAGCTGTGATTTGTCATAGATATAATGATTATCGAAAAGTTTCTGTATTGAATAGTTTGACAAATCAAATAATGCGTAAAGGATCTTTACTTTTGGAAATTGAGCTGTAGTAACAACAAGTTTATTATTAAAATATCCAATTGAAGCAGTCCTTTGTTTAGGGATATTAATTGGTTCATGGATACTCTTAATAAAATTTCCATTAAAATCAAATACTTTAACATCACCATTGTAAATATCAAGTACATAGACTAATTCCGAAGACTCATCAACAGTGAAGCTTCTAGTGGATGTTTCTCCAGGTCCACGACCAATTTTATATAGTCTCTTTATATACTGCCCATTTTTATCAAATTTAAGTACACATCCACCCTCCTCAATAAAAAAGTAATCTTTGGTAATACAGAATCGATCAATGTAGTTAAGCATTGAACTATCAGTTGCTTGAAGGGGAATATATTCAACCTTCTCAGCAATTAATGAGAGATCAATAGAATCTGTAATAGCTTCTGATATATTCAGATGGATTGTTTTTGGAAATCTCACATCTTGAGATTCAGTATTTCCACTTTTTTTACAAGAAACTAAAGCGAATAGTAATACTAAATTGGTAACAAAGGTTATTTTGGAGTTCATAGTATTAATTGTTTCATACAAATAAATTTTTTACAACTTATGCAATTACTCCTTCATAGATCTCATCGATCAGTTCCCCGGCATAAGTAGCATACATCTCAATACCCTTCCTGCGGGCAAAATGATAAAGGAAAATTGCAATACCCATTTTACCGTTTAATAATCCAGGATTATCAGTAATACTGGCATTCAGCAGCAGTACATCAGCCAAACGGAGAAGGCGAAGGTCAACTCTGTCTTTTAAAAGTGTTTTCTGTTTAATCTCGGTCATATCCGATAAACTTTCACGATATCAAACAATGGTGAAAGCAAATTTCGACAACCCCCGGAACATAACAATATGCAAAAACCGGAATAAATCGTAAATAATCATCAAATACCTTAAATTTCCGGAATTCATTTTTGATACTTATGAATTTCATGCAATTTTGACTTCGTGGAGTTACGCTTAGATTTAAGCGTTCCGGAATCTGTTGTTTACAATTTCCGACCCTCATAACAAAAGATATGCAAATCATTGAAAATAAATACCTGCCTGTTCAGCGGGTCAGACAAGCTGTAAGTATTCTAATTCCTGCATATAA
>CAZXFB010000060.1:0-21605 GCA_964639725.1 uncultured Rikenellaceae bacterium | reverse complement strand
TAGAAAAAAATTAGCTCTGCTGCCCGGCAGCCTCTCAAATGGTATATGGTTGCAGTGATATTCAGAAAAAATAATACAAGCGCAAAAATGTCAAATCAGAGCACATCTACTAAATCAATACTATTTGCCTTACTTGCAAACCTGGGAATAGCTATCACGAAAACAGTTGCTGCTGTAATAACCGGTTCCGGTGCTATGCTTGCAGAGTCGATCCACTCTTTTGCCGATTGTGGTAATCAGGGACTTCTTTTTCTGGGTTTAAAGGCATCGAAGAGAAGACCAGACCAGGAGCATCCGTTAGGTTACGGTAAAGAAATCTTTTTCTGGTCGTTTATTGTTGCCCTGATTTTATTCAGTATGGGTGGTTTATTCTCTATTTATGAGGGCATCCATAAGATCAGTTCTCATGATGGATTGACAAACCCGTTCATTGCAGTTATTGTTTTATCAGTTAGTATGGTTCTTGAGGCCGCTTCCCTTTTTGGTTGTCTGACACAGATCAAAAAGATCAGGCACAATGTACCTATCTGGAGATGGGTTAAAGAGAGCCGGCAAAGTGAACTGATAGTAGTAATGGGTGAAGACATTGCAGCATTGTTAGGTCTGGCCTTTGCTCTTATATCGGTTGTTCTCTCCATTGTAACCGGAAATCCTGTATTTGATGCAATCGGAAGCGTTGGGATCGGCATTCTGTTGATCATTATTTCATTCTTCCTGGCTGTAAAGATTAAAAGTCTGCTCATTGGTCAGAGTGCTGATAATGAAACATGCAACCAGATCAGGAATTTCCTTGAATCCCGGCCGGAGGTTGACCGGATCCTTAACCTGATCACACTTCAGCTAGGTTCTAAGATTATGGTTGCAGTAAAAGCAAAGATGACAAAAGTTGATTCTGTCGGTCAACTGATCCTTAACATTAATAACTGTGAGTCCGAACTTAAAAAAGAATATCCTGATGTTCAATGGGTCTTCTTTGAACCTGATATTAAAGATTAATGATTTCAGGTTCTCTTAAGAAAATTATTCCGGATTACGATAGGTAAATGTGATCACATAATGTCACAAAATGTTACCTGAAAAAGGTAAAAATATGTTACTTCTGTGGCATGTGATTAAAAACAAAAAATTATAGCATTAATGATGGACGGGCTCAATATGGGTTAAACACGCTAAATAATGGTAAATTTGCGGATTGACATTGATGAAAACGGATGAAAAATTAGACGTCACTTAAAAATACAATGAAATTTACAGAACTCAAACTCAAGGAGCAATTACTGGAAGCTATTTCATATATGGGATTTGAAACAGCAACACCTATTCAGGAAAAAGTCATTCCTGTAATTCTCGAAAACAGAGATTTAATTGCTTGCGCCCAAACCGGGACGGGAAAAACCGGAGCATTTGTTTTACCCATTCTTAATAAGCTGATTGGAAAGAAAGAAACAAATATTGATACTCTGATAATAGTTCCCACAAGAGAACTCGCTATTCAAATAGAACAACAGATTCAAGGGTTTTCCTATTTTATTCCTACTCAATCGATGGCAATATATGGAGGTGGGGATGGAAAGGACTGGCAATCGGAAAAAGATGCGTTCATAAATGGAACTGATATTATAATCGCAACCCCCGGCAGATTATTGGCTCATCTGAAAATGGAAGGTGTCAGTTTTGAAAATCTGAAACATTTAGTTTTAGATGAGGCTGATAGAATGTTGGATATGGGATTTATTGATGATATCCAAACAATCATTTCCTACCTGCCGAATAAGTATCAAACCTTGCTTTTCAGTGCTACAATGCCAAAAAGCATTCGTCAGCTTGCTCAAAAAATCTTACATAATCCTGCAGAAATATCTTTATCTATTTCTACTCCAGCCGAAGGTGTTGATCAAAAAGCGTATTTAATCTTTGATGAACAAAAAGCCAAAATGATTAACTACATTCTGGGAGAGCGCGATCACTTTGACAGTATCCTCATTTTTACATCAACAAAAAGCAAGATAACTGATATTGTCAGATCCCTTAATAAAAGCGGATTCCCTGCGCAAGGTATTTCCTCCAATCTTGACCAGGATAAACGGGAAGAAGTATTAAGAGACTTCAGGTCGAAGAAGATACGGATACTTGTGGCTACAGATGTGATGAGCCGCGGTATTGATGTTAAAGAAATCAACCTGGTAATCAATTATGATGTACCTCATGATGCTGAAGATTATGTCCACAGGGTTGGTAGAACTGCGAGAGTCAAAGAGAAAGGTGAAGCAATCACCCTGGTTACTCAGAAGGAGATATATAAGCTCAGAAAAATTGAAACCTTAATAAGGTCCGCTATTCCAAAACTTGAACCTCCAGCTCACATTGGCCCGTTCCCGAAATGGAAAGACGAAGTGCCTAAGTCAAACAACAAAAGAAGAATCTACAGGAGAAACAGGTTTTGATAAATCCTGATATGTAGGTCTAATAATATTAAGTTGCAGCTGTGCCTGACAGCAGTGATTCATTTCCAGAGTTCAGTAAATAACAATTTGCAGGGCAATTTTCCCACAACTAAACCTGAATAATAAGAATATTTGGATTTAGGATCTATTGCATTTATAATAAGTTAATTACATAAATACTATCAACAAGATTTCAGGCTATACGCCTATTATCCGATTATTAGTAGTATTATTAACAACAATACACTCATTCGGACATAAGCTTATTTGAAAGTCCTCACTACTTAATACAGAAAGAAAGATTATGTGTTTTTCAGCTGAAGCAAGTTTCGCAGGCGGAATTATAATATCTGCCATTGGTATTGCAACTGTTACCAAAGTGCATAGAAAATCGCAAATTGTATTTGCCAGTATTCCGCTTTTTTTTGGCGTCCAGCAGATTGTTGAGGGAAGTTTATGGCTTACAATACCTTTGCCTGAATATATAACTCTTCAGCATATTGGAACATACATTTTTTTAATAATGGCAGATTTTCTCTGGCCATCAATGATCCCTCTTGCAGTTATGCTGATGGAGGAGAACAGAAAAAGAAAGAGAATCCTGAAGATACTTCTTGGTATGGGAATTGGTCTGTCATTGTACTATGCATATTGCCTGATCTCATTCAGTATAACACCTCATATTATGGGTTATCATATTCATTATGATACTACTTTCCCAAAGAGGCTTTCGATGCCGGCATTTATTATATATCTGATTGTTACAATTACACCACTATTTGTTTCAAGCATCAGAAGAACTCATCTTATGGGCATATTAATGTTTCTCTCCTGCCTGGTAACTGCAATATTTTTTACACAGTATCTCACTTCTGTATGGTGCTTTTTTGCTGCAATTATCAGTGGAGTAATTTTCTGGATCCTGAAAGATTCTAAAAGCCTCTTCAATCTTAATAAATTATTGTTATTAAAACCACAACCAGGTAACTGATAAAGCTTTCATGTATACCTTAAAATATTTATATCTGAAATAAGGCGCAATTAATTTGTTAAATTTGGTTCGGTAATCCGGGCAGTTTACTCAATATACATACTCTCAGGAGAAATATTTTAGATATTGCTATAGTTCTATCCATAACTTTCCAGGATGGTACCTGTCCTGAAAATAAAATGGATCATACAGGATGAAATTTCAACAGTTATAACAGATTAAATTTCAGATTGAAGCTAACTGTTTTTATTTGCTGTGGATGATGCTCAACTTAAAAATTCAACTTCATGAAAGCTGTTACCGCTAAAGAGATAAACCAGGAATTAACTAACCGGACACCCAAAGAGCTTCGGGAACTCTGTCTCCGACTAGCCCGGTTCAAAAAGGAAAATAAAGAGTTGCTTACTTATCTTCTGTTTGAATCATCTGACGAAGCATCATATATTGAAAGTAGTAAAAAGGAGATAGATGAACAGTTTGATCAGATCAATAAAAAAACCTATTACTTTATTAAGAAAAGTCTTCGCAGGATACTGAAAAATATCAGGAAGTACAGCAGGTACTCACTGAAAAAACAGACAGAGGTTGATCTGCTTATCTATTTTTGTGTAAAACTTAAGAAATTCACACCCTCCATTCAAAGGAGCAGCAAACTTCTAAATATATACACCGGGCAACTGGAAGCAATCAGAAAAAAAATATCCTCACTTCACGAAGAGCTTCAATTTGATTACGAAGCGGAACTGGAGGCACTTGAAAACAGCAATTAAAAAGGAAGGGAGAGAAGAAGGACCAGACAGCACTCTTCAGCCCGTCCTGAACCTCCTTATTTCCCTTCTGCACTATACCTGTTTCAGAGTACTTTTGCCCTTGATGCAGAACCCTGATTAACATGATTTTGGATATATACTCCTCTTAATAAACCTTTTATACCGGAGGATTTCCTTATCTCCTCTTAGATGATTTAGCAGTTTCCTTTTCTGTATTTTTACTTTTTTCGGAGGAAGTTTTGGTAGTACTTCCCCTGTCACCAGAACGTTTTGATGAGCCTGCATTTGATGCTGGTTGTTTTGATCTGCTCGCCGACTCTGATTTCCTGGCTGGTTCCTGCTTTGAAACTGTCCTGCCAGGATCATTTGCAGTTGACCTTCTTGTAGTACCGGCATTCTGTCCGGAAGTAGTATTTGTTCGCGATTTTACCGTATTGTTTTCCGTTGACCTCCTGCTGGTACCCGAAGAAGTACGATCGTTTGACTGTTGGGATACCGATCTTCTCTCCTGGTTACCTGTGGACTTTGAATCCCCACCTGAACGGGTTCGGGAATAAAGAGCTTCACCATCTCTGCGCTGGTCGGGACGGGAATATGTGGTTTTATAATTGCCCTCCTTTATTCTTACACTGACCTGAGGAGAATGGGTTCTGATACTGGTGTAATAAAAGTCATTATAACGTGAATAACGTGGGTGACTCCAGTGACGGTAGTGCTTGTAATATACCGGGTACCAGTTCGAATGATATCCGTAATAGTAATGGTAATAGAAAGGGCTCCAGCTATGCCAGTAAGAAGGATAATATCCCCAACTCCATGCAGAACGCCATATTACATAATCGGGACGGTAAATAAATCTTATCATCGGCCATGCAGCAATCTCGTAAGTGGTCGTCCTTACTACAGTTACATTCTGCCTGTTAGCTGTCCTTCCTGTATATCCCGGATTAGGTGTCTCCCCTGCATTGTCGTCAAATATCGGTTCAATAATATAATTTCTTCCATAGAGTTCTTCATCGCCAATGAGCTGTATCTGAACAGATCCGTTACGCAAACGCTGAACTGTAAAAACAGCAACATCCTGTTTCTCATTACGACTTAAAGCTACCGATAATACAATGTTATGATCCTCCCCATCAACATAATCAGTGACCATTAAATAGTCAACAAAGTTATCGCCATTCAGATCGAGATTGTTGATCCTGGAATTCTCCTCATTAAGCTTTCTTTCGAAACCTTCAAGTGTTTCAGATTCCTGGAACAGGTTCATTACAGCATAAAGGTTAAGATTATCCCCCGGCAGACCCAGATATTCATCGGGATTCTCCTGAGCCTTTATTGTTGTACCGGCTGCCACCAGGAGTGCAAGAATCAAAGTAAAAACTGCTTTTTTCATTTTCTAAAGTTTTAAAAGAATCATCTCTTAAAAGCAATGTTAGCAAAACGCGTACCAACTTTTGTAGTAACCTGATTTGTATCGCTGAACAAAATTGCTTAGTCCCATTCAGGAGAATTATCATAACTTTAATACTTTAATCTAAGATCCGATGAGTGACTGTTTCATATAAGGCAAAGTAAATGAGTGTATTCCATCTGATTTCAAAATCAGGAGAAGGCCCGGACAACAGGAGAACTGCAGTTTAAGTTCAAACTGACATAGTGACAAAAAACTAGCAAAAAACAAATGAATTAAAAATAGAGTTGATTAACACTGATCATAAAACCAGGTATTATCTCACTTTCAATCTTTCCTCTGCCCTGCCCCTGCTTTAGGTACAACCTTAATTTATGATGAATTGTGAACTTTAAAAAATGAATCTTAATTTTACCATCTTTGTTAGTCTCTGGGATCTGAGTTATCGCGAGGTACGCTGGAATATACAAGGTAATCAAAGTTACAACCATATATTTCAGTTCTTTAAGATCTTTGTTATGAGCCCTTGCAATCTCTGGAACTGATGGATTTCTGATTTATAAGGCACACAAATGGATAACTATCTTAAAAAGTTGATAGCAGAGGGTGAAAATCAATATCTTGACTTTAAATTTTGCATTTCTGACAGCAGAAAGATTGCCAGAACTTTAACGGCATTCGCAAACAGCGATGGAGGCAGATTACTTATCGGAGTAAGGGATAATGGAAGTATCGCCGGAATAAAATCCGACGAGGAGTGTTTTATGGTTTATACAGCAGTAACCCTTTTTTGCAGGCCTGAAATAACCTTTACTGTGGCTCAACATACAACAGCAGGAAAAACCATCCTGGAGGTTGTGGTTAAGAAGGGCGATAAAAGACCATATCAGGCTAAAGATGAAAACGGGAAGTGGCTTCCTTACTTCAGAAACCACGATCAGAATCTTGTAGCGAACAGAGTACTCTTACAGGTTTGGAGGAAAGAAGAAAAGCCATCGGGGGTATTGGTAAAATTCAGTAAAGTTGAAAATTCTCTTTTGGAATATCTGCATAAAAACGGGTCCATTACAGTGTCAAAGTTCAAAAAAATTGCACGTATACCGGTATACCGAGCTGAATCGATACTTGCCAACCTTATTATTTTAAAGGTTTTGATTATGAAGTCCTCAGAAAAAGGATTCAGCTATGAACTTAACACGATTTCAGGTGAGAGAGGGAATAATGTATAGTGAGTTATTGAAAAAATCCTTTTCAATAATCAAGAACCTGCAAAAACAATATTAACAAATTCCACTGTTTCCAAAACCCTGACCTTAAAATTTTTACCGGTATACAATACCTTTCAGACAGTAACGATAACTTTGCCTCTTGGTTTTCCCTTTTCTGCCATCACAAAAGCCTCTTCTGCCCTTTCCAGGGGAAATATGTTTTCAATAACCGGTCTCAGCTTCTTTTCAAAAAATAACCTTTCAATCTCCTCATAATCTTCAGGTTTTGTTCTGATATTTGATGAAGTAAGCTTTTTACTGAATAATAGTTGCCCCGGAAAAGATATTATAGCTGGTGCAAAGAGAATAAGTGGTGAGGCGTAGATGCCATTTCTTTTCAACATACGGTAGATATCTGAAAACTTCATTTTCCCCCAGGCGTCAAGAACTGCATCATATTCACTGACTGTTTTTGAGAAATCCTCTCTTCTGTATCCGGTAATTTTATCAGCACCCAGTTGCTTTGCCAACTCCCGGTTTGTTTCACTGCATGTTGCTGTAACAACAGCTCCTTTAGCTTTCGCTATCTGAATGGCAAAATGCCCCACACCTCCGGTAGCACCGTTTATCAGAATATTACTTCCGGTAGTTATTCTGCATCTTCTCAGTCCATTAAGAGCAGTGAGTGCTGCCACTGGAAGTGATGCTGCCTCTTCGAATGACATAAAATCAGGCATGTGCCTGACATTTTTTAAGTCCGCTACAAGCAGTTCGCATAAAGATCCGGAGTTCCCGAAAAATATTGAAACAGCTCCATAAACCCTCTCTCCTGCTTTAAAACTAGTGTCACCCTGAACAGGTTGTTTAACAATCCCTGCAAAGTCAGAACCAACTATTTTAGGGAACCTGGAACCAGGCATTAATCTGGTATCAGCATTTTTTATTTTATAGTCAACCGGATTGATCGACACTGCTTTCACTTCGATCAGCATCTTATTCTCTCTGGCAACCGGATCAGGCAGTTCACCATACCTGCAGGGTACGGATCGCTTATAGGATAACTGATAGAATGCTTTCATAATGGTTTTATTATCACCTGTTTAATTGAATCCTCAACATATAAGTATGGAGATTGGTTTCAAAGATAACACTTATGGCACAATAGCAGGTCCTGAATACCTTATTTGAGCTATAAACTAGTTTGCTATACACTTTTCAACCTGATACTTCCTATCCGGATTATTCCGGCTGCACTTCGCATTTATCAAGGAATGTTTCTGATAATTCCATTGTGGGCTGTGAGAATATATCTGAAGTCAGATGGAGGCGGGAGTTTACTTATAGATTCTTCCTGTTTTGGTGTATCCATGTTGAACATCTCAGTGAAATGGGCATATTGTCCTTTGTCAAAAGCAAGGTTGTCACCTGTAACCAGATAGTCATCTCCAATGATGTAGCATGATGACCCAGGAGTATGACCGGGTGTATGGAGAATCCTGATGGTTAGTCCGTCAATTGTTAAACTGTCTCTATCCTTTAGAAGTATATAAGGTCCATATTTCCATTTAGTTTTCATAAACTTGCTCTTTCCGGTAGTCCCGTCAATCATCTGTTTTTCTTCAACATGCATATAAATTGATGGATTTGTTAAAAGACCTGTTGCTCCAATATGATCACCATCAGTATGTGTAAGAAGAAGAGTCGTTATCTTCCCGGGTAATATTCCTATCTTTTGAAGAGCCTGTTCAACTCCTTTTTTACTTAATCCCGCATCTACCATAAGATAACTCTTCTCTCCTCTGAAGATATATGCATTTACGAACCTATCCTTTACGCACCATACTGAATCATTTAAAGCACCAGTTTCAGCAGGAGTCATTGATTTTGTTGCACTGAGAAAGTTAATGAGAAACAGAGCGGCACCGATTATAATTATACCAAGCAGGATGCCGGTTACTAAAAGAATTCTACCTACATATTTTTTCATGGAAATGTTTTTTTTGTGAAGATATAATAATAGGTACAACAATACAAGTTGCAGGATCGCAGACCGGGGTAACTGAAGATAATATGAATAAGAAATGAATATTTTTAAAATACACAGTGACAACATCCTGCTAATCCGTGGATTCAAATACCTGAAAGGGGAAAACTATATGTAGTCAACTGACAAATTCACATAAAACTATCCTTAATTTCACCTACTTTTACGAAAAACAAATATAAATGAGCTGGCTGGCTGATCTATTCCTGCGGGAAACAGTTTCACACACTATATTGGTTTACAGTCTTATTATTGTTATTGGTGTTTCACTAGGCAAAATGAAAATATCCGGAATATCACCGGGCATCATCTTTGTCCTTTTTGCAGGTCTTGCTGCAGGCCATTTCGGATTATCAGCGAACCATCTTGTGATTGACTTTATAAAGGAGTTCGGACTTATTCTGTTTGTCTTTTCAATAGGATTGCAGGTTGGACCAGGATTTTTCTCCTCTTTCAGGAAAGGTGGACTCTCTCTTAACCTGATGGCGATGATTATTGTAATACTTGGCGGAGCAACAACTCTGGTTATTCATTTTATTACAGGATTGTCGCTTCCGATGCTGGTCGGAATAATGTCGGGAGCTGTAACAAATACTCCTGGACTCGGGGCTGCCCAACAGGCCCTTTCACAGGTTTCACTAAATACACCGGGTACTCCAATCCCTGAAATTGGTCTTGGTTATGCAGTCGCCTATCCTTTCGGAGTACTGGGAATTATATTAACTATGTTTGCTATCAGAAAAATACTCAGGATTAATATCCGGAAAGAGTCAGAAAAGTTTAATCAGGATCAGCATCCCGCTGAAGCTTTACCTGAAAAAATAAGTCTGCGTGTTACCAATCCTCAAATCTTTAAAAAAACAATTCTGGAAATTTCGCATATGATCAGAGGTGATGCAGTTATTTCGCGAATATTGCGCAACGGAGAAGTGATCCTCGCAGCATCAGAAACAAGCCTTCAGGAGAATGATATTATACTGGTTGTAACCCAAAAAGGTTCTATAAAAGAAGTTGTGAGCCTTATTGGGAAAGAAAGCGAGATGGATATTTCTGCAAAATCAGGAAGGCTGATCTCCCGCCGTATAATGGTTACCAACAAGGATGTGTTCGGCAAAGACCTGGGATCCTTGAAATTAAGGACCAGGTATAATATTAACATCACAAGGGTTTATCGTTCAGGTATTGAACTTGTTGCATCACCAGGTTTGCGGCTTCAGATGGGTGATAAACTGACAGTTGTAGGTGATGATAAATCAATGGAAAAGGTAATTTCACAGCTTGGAAACTCAATAAAAAGACTTAATGAACCAAATATAGTGCCTATATTCATTGGTATATTTCTTGGTGTGGTTCTAGGAAGTATCCCATTTCAGATACCAGGCATTACGAATCCAATAAGGCTTGGTCTGGCAGGAGGTCCGCTGATTGTAGCAATATTGCTGAGCAAGTATGGTTATAAGTTCTCACTCGTTTCATATACTACTCCCAGTGCAAATCTTATGCTCCGTGAAATGGGAATTGTGCTTTTCCTGGCAAGTGTAGGTCTTCTGGCAGGAGAAAAGTTTATCCCTACACTCCTCTCAGGAGACGGAATAATATGGATGGGATATGGTGTAATTATAACCTTGTTACCCCTGATTATTGCAGGATTCTTTTCCAGAATATACCTCAGAAAAAATTATCTTGAGATATGCGGTCTGCTCTCAGGCAGTATGACTGATCCTCCGGCACTGGCATTTGCAAACAATCTTGCTCAGTCTGAAGCCCCTGCTGTAGCTTATGCAACCGTATATCCGCTGGTTATGTTTCTGAGAATATTTATTGCGCAGCTGCTTATATTGCTTTTTTATTAGCTTAATAATAGTGTTTTGTTGTATACTCTTAATCTTAATATGAAATGATAAAAATCCTTAACCTGATCCTTTTTGCAGGAATGATCGCAGTGAACTATCTCGCTAATGCACTGCCTCTGAATAATAAAACTACCGGGGAACTTTCAGATTCATTTCCAAATCTGTTTGTCCCGGCAGGGATTACTTTCTCAATCTGGGGTATTATCTATCTCCTTCTGATTATTTACTGTGTTGTGCAATTTACAGGGATCAACCAGATCGCTATTTCGAAAATAAGCCTGGTATTTGGTATATCATGTGTCCTTAACTCATTATGGATAGTAACATGGCATTATGGAAAACTTCCTCTGTCTCTGTTAGTTATGGCAGGAATGCTTGTTTCGCTAATATATATAAATCTGGTTATCAAGGGTTTGCCTTTGGGAATAATAAAAGTCTCATTCGGTATCTACCTGGGATGGATCTGCATCGCAACTATTGCCAATATTACAGCTCTGCTTGTTAACTCCAACTGGAACGGTTTTGGAATATCAGATGAATTATGGACAATCATTATGATAGCTATTGGTACTGTTTTAGTATCAATCACCATTTACAGGGTCAGTAATCCATTTCTGGGATTTGCAGTAATATGGGCATTCACTGGAATTATAATCAAGCGAAATGGAGATTACAGATCAATTGTCATTACCGCTGCAGTTGCCATTATTATTGTTGGATCAGCAACCTTATGGGGATTCATAAGAAAAGGTTCTGTTGATGCCGGATGATAAAAAAAGAAGATGAAAACCGGAAACTCTTCTCTTTTTCATGATTTAAGAATACACCATAAACAATAATTGCAATTCCCAGAACGAAAAATAGTCCTCCGAGTAAATATCTTCCAATGCAGATAAATAATTAAGAGCTATGACTGTTGTTGCGAAACTTGCCGAAAGCCAATACAAATACTCTTCCTGATAACAGGAATAATACTTTAAAAGTACATTACCGCTCTCCCACCTGCTCTGTCTTATATGGCGGTTATGGCCTAAAGAAGACTTTATCTGTCGTTTTTAAAGCGCTTTAAGATCATAAGAAACAAATCCTTTTTCTAAAGTGACCAACAGGAAAGCTTCTACTCTTTAAGGCCGGTACCTGATATACATTGTTATGATCGCTGATAATCCGGACTCTGACTTGTCTGTCGGTTTCTTAATAAAACTGTTTACCTCATACGGATTGGTGCAAATTTTGCCTGACATGTTTTATTTTAATTATCAAATAGTTAAAACTTTGGTCCAGGTGAATATATAGGTTTAACAGTTAACCTGAAATCATATCTCTGTGCCATTACCTGATATGCCTGAAAAACAGAAAGAGCAGTGCATCCAACACCGCTGGTAGCATAATCAAGATTAAGGGTAATACCGTCAAAAGGTTGAAGCTGATAGGTATAAAGCGCTTTTGTAAGATTCTCCTGTGAATACATTTGGGCGCTGAAATTAAATAACTTATCTCCGCTGAATTCAAGCCCGCAACCCTTTTCATCGGTCATTCTTACCCACCTGTTATCACATCTTAATCCATAATCCTGGGGAATCAGATAAGGTTCATACATTTCTTCAACAGTGGACTTAAATAAACCGATCCTGTATCCTGATTTTCTGTCGGGGTAATTCTCCTGAGGGCCTCTTCCGTACCATTGTACATTACCAAGACTTTTATCCAGTATCCAGTCTACACCAACCCTTGGCAACCATGATGGCATATCACCATCAGGAATGACTGAGTGTTCAATAGTAAGTTCCCCGTCATTCCGGATACTGTAGATGTAATGATTCATGAAAGAACCTCTCTTTGTTCTCAACTGCATCACATTTTTAACCTCTACAATAACTGTCTGATCATCATTTCTAATTACCCGGAACAGATCATTAATCAGCTGTATCTTATCAAGTCCTGCCGAGTACCATTCAGTTGCAGGAAAGCGCCCATAACCATCAGTTTTATGTTTATTATTTGCACTCCAATATGCCCATTCATCAGTTTCATTGGCAAGCGGAGCCCTCCATACATTCAGTTCAGCACCTCGCTTAATAAGCTCTTTGCCATTTATCTTCATTGAGACAATTGTTCCTGTTCTCTTATTAAAAATATAGGAGAAATCTTTCCCTGAAATGGTCAGTTTATCTTTTTCCTCATAAGCAGTCAGCCTGGAAGAAGAGAGTTCGGTTGCCTTATTCAGTTGTTTAAACCATGGCAATTGAAACTGGTCCCAGGCTATTTCAAAACCCGGGTCAGCCCAGGAACTTTTTCCTTTTTGTCTGAAGCTTAACAACAAAGTATACTCAGTACCCTCCTTTGGTTCAATTTTTACATAAGGCACCTCGATAACTGATTTTTTCTGAGGAGCAAGATTAACATTAAGGATTCCGCTCTGAACTGTTTCTCCATCGGCCTGAATAAGCCAATGAGATTCAAGTTCATTCAGGTTGGTGAAAAGATACCTGTTGGTAATTTCAACCTTACCATCTTCGGCAGAGAATAGTTTAGCAGAGACAGGTTGGGCTGACTTCTTTATCTGCCACATCTCAGGCTGAGGAGAACGGTCAGGCCAAATTGAACCATATGTCCTGGCTCCGATCCCATAACTATAAAAATCGCCTCCTTCAGTAATCTCTTCAAAGTCGAGCCATAATGCTGCTTCTTTCTTAAGATCTTCAGTTGGATGATTAAGACGATCTGAAGAAATTTCTTTTGTAAAAATTCCTGCCTGGTCAATTATTGCATCACAAATATAAACTGTTGTTTCCTGTCCATGCAGTTCAACATTCCTGCCAATATTTAACGGGAAAGGAGTATTCAGGATATTTCCCGATACTTTTACAGGATTACTCTTTTTCCCATCTATTGATATTAAGATCTCTTTACCATTATATCGTGCCTCGACACTATGCCAGTTATTTTCCCAATCAGCAGGCAGAGATGTCTGAACTTTACTTTTCTGCCGTGTTGTAATGTAAAACTCAAGGGAATCTTTTCTGATCTGATGAATACCAAACTGCCAGTTTCCTTTTGTCATGAGAGCACCCGCAGAACTGTTAAGCGATCTGGGAAAAACCTTCAGACATAATACCAGCTGGTCACCACTTATCTCTAACGCTTCATCCCTGTAAACCTCCACCCACTGATCATGACCATTCAGATCGATCCCTTTACCTTCGATACCCTGAACAAGTCTGGCACGACCCATGATATTAACCTGCACATTATTTTTGGAACCATCTTTCAGGGTTCTTATCTTTTCAGTTATACCTGTGCTTACAAAGTCCCATATTGCGCCGCCCATGCTCCTGGGATGATTATAAAAAGCCTCCCAGTATTCGTCGAGAGCTCCTCCGCCATTACCGGTAACTGCCAGATATTCATCAAGAAATGAAGGTCTTGGATCAGAACTTTCAGGTACAAGAAAAACATTGGTAATAAGGTCATGCAACTTTGGATAACGTGGCCCTATTATCTCTTCGCATTTTTGAGAAAATGCATTACCTCCATACATCCAGTAACGGGTTTTATCATATTTTTTCCCTTCATCTATTACTGCACAGATATTATCTCCTTCACCACTTTCATTACCGGCACTCCAGAAGAGAACTGATGGGTGGTTCCTGTCGCGCAATACCATCTTCCTGGATCTTTCCCTGTACATCTGCTCCCACTCTTTTCTTGTTGAAACATATTCCGTGGCATGAGATTCATCGCCGGTTTCATCAACAACATATATTCCATATTCATCAGCCAGTTCAAGGTATCTGGTTACAGGAGGATAATGGGAAGTTCTCACACAATTTATATTGAACTGTTTGAAGATGCACATGTCTTTCCTTATCGTCTCCTCGTTCATAGTATGCCCGAGAGTTGGATGCTGCATATGGCTGTTAATCCCATTAAGTTTTACAGGAACACCATTAAGATAAAAGACCTGGTGTCTGATCTCAGTCTCTTTGAAACCGATTTTCCCGGTTACTGCTTCAATGGTTTTACCCTCAGAATTTACAAGTTCAAAAATAAGTGTATAAAGGGCAGGGTATTCGGCTGACCATTTCGACGGTTCTTTTATTTCAGAAGACAGGTTAAGAGTAGTTCTTTCTGCAGGATTAACTGAAAACTTATCTGAAACCAATGTTTTTACAACTTTTTTTCCGGTGTCATAGAGAGTTGCCTTTATTGTGAAATCATTAACAGAAACAGCAGAATAATTATCAACATCAATTGAAAGACTGAGTTTTGCGTCAGTATATGTCTCATCAAGATCTGTTGTTGCATACCAGTCGAATATGTGTGTCTTAGGAGTTGCTATCAGCAATACGTCATCAAATATACCGGCAAGCCGCCAGTAATCCTGGTCTTCAAGATAATATCCATCAGAGTACTTATAAACGTTAACAGCAATAAGATTCTTACCCGGATTCAGGTATTTTGTAATATTATATTCAGCCGGTTCCTGACCTCCTTCATTGTATCCAACCTCTTTGCCGTTTATCCATACAAACGAGGCAGACTGTGTCTTTTCCATCCTAAGGAATACTTCTTTATCTTTCCATATTGAAGGAACATTAAAAGTTCTTCTGTATGAACCTGTTGGATTGTACTCTTTAGGCACATACGGCGGATTCGGATGAAAAGGGGTCTTCACATTCCTGAAAAGAGGATCTCCGTAACCCTGCATTTCCCAATTTGATGGAACATATATTGTACTCCATTTTTTATCATTAAAGCTTTCTGAAAAAAAGTCAGCTGGTGTTCCTTCAGGTGTATTGGCATAATGAAACTTCCATGTCCCGTTTAGTGAAAGCATACAGGCGGCATCTGAAGGATTATTTTTCAGTGCCTCATCAACCGATAAATAAGGAACAAGGGGTACATGCCCATCAACCTGGTTCAACTCGAAAATCTGAGTATTTTCAATGTAGTCAGAGAGGTTATTCAGAAAACTTTTTTCCTGGGAAATTGCTGATATAACTGTAAATGAAAACAGTAAAATGAAAAAATTCTTTTTCATCGGGATCAGGTTTTAATTATAGCTAAATATAGTTAAAAGGTCAGTATAAATTAAAATGAACCAGCCCTTTAAATGAAAAAACAAACGTGATCTGGAAAAAAGATCCTGATAAACATTCTGAATTATTTTGACAGATGATAATGTTTATCATTTATGTTATGACACTTTTTCCGGTAGTGGTTATGTTGTTAATTCCGGAATGAAAAATGAATCTGTAAAAGAGATTCACATTAACAGGCATAAAACAGTATGAAATTCCATTCATTCTTATAGTTAACTTTAAAATCTGCCATTCATATCTTCATTTTTTTCGCAATGTAAAGTACACATTATCAAATCAGTAATAAAGAAAGCAGAACACTACATTTTGAGGTTATAATCATCCAAAGGATTTACTATGACGTAACAATTAATTATTTATGTTTGCAATGGTTCAATTCCAATTCAATATAGGTTCAGATAAAGGATTATTCCGGGGGAGATAAATCCAAATAGTACGGTTTCAACCATCATTATAATGATTTCCTTTATGAATAAAACAATAACCCTGTACCATGAAAACAACTTTGCCAGATGACCAGAACTTAAAATGGACTGACCGGTTTCAGAGAGAAACCTCCAGGATGCCTGTGCTCTTTATAGGTCACGGAAGTCCAATGAACGCCATTGAGGATAATGAGTTTTCTTTAACATGGAAGAATATTGCAAAAACAATAAAAACACCTGAAGTAATTTTATGCATTTCGGCTCACTGGGAGACAAAGGGTACCTTTGTTACTGCCATGGAGAAACCCTCAACAATTCATGACTTTGGAGGCTTTCCACAGGAATTGTTTAATGTTCAGTATCCGGCTCCCGGGGATCCTGAACTGGCTGATTTTATAAGAAATGGTATTTCCTTAGCTGAGGTAGGACTTGATGAAAAATGGGGACTCGATCATGGTGCATGGAGTTTTCTGAAGCATATGTATCCTGATGCCCGCATTCCGGTACTGGAGATGAGTCTCGATTATGAAAAAACTGCACAGTTTCACTATGACCTGGCAAAAGAGCTCAGCCATTTAAGGAATAAGGGAATCCTGATCATTGGAAGCGGAAATATGGTCCATAACCTTGGACAGATTGCATGGGACCATTCAGGTGATCCGTATTATGCATATGATTGGGCCCTGCAGGCAAATAACACTTTTAAAAAGCTGATCATCGAAGATAACCATAAAGATCTGATCAATTACACCGCACTTGGTCGTGAAGTTCGGATGGCTGTTCCTGGACCAGATCACTATTTACCAATGCTATACACTCTGGCTCTTAAGGAGGAAGGGGAAGCTATCGCATTTTTTAATGATAAAGCAGTTATGGGTTCTATAACTATGACTTCTCTGAGGATAGGCTGAGAAGTCAAGCATTGCTTACCTGAAAATAAAGTGCCTTTTTTACCTTACATTTTACACTTTGAATGTTATGATTTTAATCTGGAATAATGGTTAAAAATATATTTTACATTATTAAATGGTTCATTCAGTATAACTTGTCTTATTTTATTTATTATTTTTATTCTCAAATTTATACTAATAAAGATGATTCAGGACATAATACTCCCGGATGAGCTTAGCACAGCTATTGCTTCAGAAAGTAAAGACTTTATTGTTAAGGGCAGACTTGCCGAGCCTGTTGGAAAACCTATATTCAATATCATTTTCGGAACTTTTTGGCTCTCAATTACATTTTTTGTCGGTACCGGTTTTAACTTAAATCTTTTTTCGGTTGAAGGTATTAAGGAAATTATAGAGAGTGTAAAAAATGCTATCAGTACCGGAACCTACTATCAGTTGATTTTTCTAGTTGCTTTCTTTGGAATTTTTGTTGCAATCGGTCTAAATGCTTTGATTAAAGGTATTATTCCATTCTTTAAACGTGGTGGATATTTTATTGGAACTCCCAGGAGATTGTTGAACTTTAAAAAAGGCAAGATGTATTATACCAACTGGGATCAATTTACAGGAAAGATAAGGGTACGCGGAAATGATAAACGGGGAACCTTAATCATGGATAAGACAACCGGTTATATGTACAGGAATAAATCCGGATCAACATATGTCCCATATACTGTTTATATCTCCGGAATACAAGATGTCCACGAGATTGAACAGATCTGCAGAAGACGGATCAAGGAAAGCAAAACTGAAGAATGACAACTGCCAGTCACTCTTTTTCTGATACTTTGTAATACTAACAGGCACCCGGGAGACAGGTAATTTCTACTATAGCCTTTAAAAAAAACCACCTTCCTGCATCTTTCCGGAACTGAATCAGGCAGATGCATAAAGTCAATCATTCAAATCCTGATACCAATCAACAGAATATCATCCACCTGCTCCTCTGTTCCCCTGAAAGCAAGGTGTTTCTGAAGCAATAATTCATGCTGCTGTTCCATTGGAAGGTATGCGATTTCTTCAAGAAAGTGTTTGAGATTTTTTGAAAGAAACTTAGATCCCTCAGTACTGATCTGGTCGGAGTAACCATCGGAAAAAAGATACACAGCCGATCCCGGATTAATGGTTATAATGTTATTGACAAAATCCTTCTCAGCGACATATATTCCAATTGGATTGCGAGTAGACTTTAGTTCTGTAAGGCTACCTTCTGAAATAATATACACAGAATTGTTGGCCCCTGCATAGTGCATTTGCATCGCTCTCCTGTTAATAATGCATAACGACATATCCATTCCATCCTTGGCTTCCCCTTCCTTGCCTGTCTGGCTGAGAGCATCCTTTACCCTTACCCTGAGGGTTCCAAGGATATCGGCAGAAGTACATGTTCCTGCAATAATCCCTGATTTGTTGTTATTGATAATATCGCTCAGGAGGGACAATCCCAGCATACTCATAAATGCACCCGGTACTCCATGCCCGGTGCAATCTGCCGCACAAATTACGGTTGTCTGATCATCCAGGGAGCGCAGCAGATAAAAGTCACCACTCACAATATCTCTTGGCAGGTAAAGAATAAACGACTCAGGCGCAACTGACTTTACAAGTTCCTCTGAGGGTAGTATGGCTGACTGAATACGACGTGCATAACGGATACTATCGGTTATTTCCTTTTTTTGTTCTTCAACAATTTCTTTCTGCTGCCTTATCTCCTCTTTCTGCTTACGAAGCAATTCATTATCCTTTTTCTTGATACGAAGATTTCTTAAGATGAGGAAGGCTATGACTAAAAGCATTCCCGCACCAGCTAAAAGAAAATTCCTGGTCATTTGCAGAATCCTCTGTTCCTGTTTTAGTAGCCTGTTTTCCTTTTCCTTCTTTTCAGTTTCGTAGCGTGTTTGCAGATCGAGAATCTGATTTTGTCTCTCAAGGTTCATCACAGAGTCTTTCAGGTCAGAATAATTACGATAATAAAGGAAAGCGCTCTTGTAATCCTTCAGTCCATAAAAAGTAAGTGCAATTTCTTTATTCACATCCATTAAAACCTTTGGCGTTCCTGCAGAATCAGCCAGGTTATATGCTTCAATAAGGTACCCTCCAGCTTTTTCATAGTTCTTAAGACCATTCTCAATTCTTGCCATTGAAATCAGAGCATGAGCTGCGTTTTCAGTGCTACCTTCGTTCGAATAAGCTTTATAAGCCTCACGGTACATATTAAATGCAGAATCGGTCATCCCGCGTCGTTCATAAACCTGTGCAAGAGAGAAGAGTGAATAGGAGACATCATTGTTGCTTTGAATTTCACGGCTTGCATTAAGGGATTGAGTATAAAACCATACAGCTTTATCTAGGCTGTCCTTTAAAACCGCCAGTTGACCCAGTGCGTTATAAACCTTAATTTGTCCAAGTTTGTTGCCTGCTCTCTCATAAAGCTTCGAAGCCTCTATATTGTATTGCCATGCTTTCTGGTAGTCCTGCATAGAATAATATACATTTGCCAGACTCACATCAGCATATGCCATTAGTTTTGAATCATTTATATCTTCGCTTATTTCCTGACCGGCAAAATAAAAAACTAGTGCGCTATCGTATCTGGCCATGTTTTCGTACACGGTTCCGATACAGAATAGCGAGATAGCCTCACCCGGTTTACGACCCAGTTCGCGATTGGTTATAAGAGATCTGTGATAATAGCTGAGGGCACGGCTATATTCATTTCTATCGTGGTAAATGATTCCAAGATTGTTGAAACATATGGCTTCACCTGCCCTATCACCAATCTTCCTGAGGATATCCAGTGCCTCCAGATTATAAGATTCAGCCTTTGTATAATTAGCTCTGATTTGTTCGATGTTACCAATCTGAATAAGCGAGTATGCTACTCCTTTCTTAAATTTAAGTCTTTTAGCTTCGGTTATGGCCTTTTCTGCCCACGAAACCGACTGATCTATATCTATAAACTGATATTCATGTGATATTTTATAATAAAGCATGATCTTGCCAGTGTCCGTTTTATCGGTCCTCAAACGTGATAAGAGGCTGTCGAGAATTTGATTTTTTTGTGCAAACAGACAAATTCCAGGTAAAGAAAGGATTAGTAAAAAGGCTATACGTTTCATGCCGCTATATTTTAGTTTCCTTTCCTGGAAAGCTTGAAACCTGAAACATTCAGGTTAACATCGTTATTAGGATCGTAGTTTGTGTCATTGGAATAGATCACATTACCTGAAGCATCTACCCACCTCCTCTGCCAGCTGTCTGTATCAACCTCAGTTTGGCCGGTGAATGGATTTTTAAATTCATCCTGACCAGTGAGTGTATGGTACATGTCTTTATTTATTTCTGAGTAGGTGTTCCGGCGGTTATCGGTTATTGCCTTATCCATAGCTTCTATTTCCTGCTGTGTGGCCAGAACCTGCCCTGCACGCTTTCGCTGACCGTTTACTTCACCAGTTACCCACGGGATGCTCCACTTCCCTGAATTTTGAATAACATTCAGAACTGGTTCCCAGTTTGCCAGTTGTCCTTCCGGGGCTCTTATGAGCATGGTTTCCCGATTCTTCCATAACCCACCACCATTCATTCCGTAATCTTCAATAACACAGGTCATTCTCTCCTGGTACCTTACAGAGTTTTCACTATAAGTATATTCGGCAAGATATGCCTGATAACTCATATTAGTCACCAAGGCTATGGCAGGATCAACACTGCTCTGATATCGGGATGCAATGCCGGGAAGAAATTTTCCTGAGACCATTTTTACATCTGTTGCATTTGGATGAGCGTAAGGTACTGCTACCTCAAAGATGAAACGTTCTGGTGTTCGTTTCTTCCTCACAAGTGAATTGTTAAAGATTGCTCCCTCCGGATTACCCCAGGCTTTGGATTGATCAATACAAAGGATTTCGGGAAGCCATCGTATCATAACACTTCCTGAAGCCTCTTTTTTTACAGAGAAATCAAACTTGCAATCAACCATATTGTTAGCTCCAGCAATCCTTTCATCAAGAAAACGGATTGCACCTCCATCCACTATCCATCCTTTTGGGATCAGCAGGCTTAATGCTTTCTCTTTGGGTTCGTCAACCCGTTTAAAAAGAATCCCTTTCCCCTGCCCTGAAAGTTGCAGGCTTACGATGAGTAAAACGAACAAAACATTAAGGTTTTTCATTGCTAATTTCTAATTAAATTCAATTTCTTTTAAGTAACATGAAGATAATCAAATTGATTTTAATTCATAAAATAATTTGGCATGAATCCCTTCTAAAATATAGAAATTTATCACAAAGTGGCGCCAGAGTTATTATCCGGAAGTTTAAAAAAACCATGCATGAATAGAATAAAACAATATGAGTATCGGTTATCAATAATAAATTTAAAACAATTGGTTATGAGATTCCT
>CAZXFB010000059.1:0-22093 GCA_964639725.1 uncultured Rikenellaceae bacterium | reverse complement strand
CAGGCACAGCCAGCATCACATCAGGGGGAGTTGTCACAGGATTGACAGCAGGCACAGTAACAGTAACATATACAGTTATCAGCGGGGGTTGTACGAACACAGCTACACAGTCATTGACTGTCAATTCCTTACCGGTACCATCAATAACAGGATTGACACAAGTATGTGTTAACTCAACCGGAAATGTATATACTACCCAGTCTGGTATGACAAGTTATACATGGGTGGTAACAGGGGGAACAGTAACTTCAGGAGGAGGCACCGGCGACAATTCGGCAACAGTAACCTGGACTTCCACCGGAGCTCAGACCATCAGTGTGAATTACAAAAATGCAAATGGGTGTACAGCATCCTCACCTGTGGTCTACAATGTAACAGTTAACTCCTTACCGGTACCATCAATAACAGGAGCAACGTCAGTATGTGTTAACTCAACCGGAAATATATATACTACACAGGCTGGAATGACAAGTTATGCATGGGTGGTAACAGGGGGAACAATAACCTCAGGAGGAGGCACTGGTGACAATACTGCAACAGTGACCTGGAACTCCACCGGAGCTCAGTCCATCAGTGTGAATTACAAAAATTCAAATGGATGTACAGCATCCTCACCTGTGGTCTACAATGTAACCATCAATTCCTTACCGGTACCATCAATAACAGGAGCAACGTCAGTATGTGTTAACTCAACCGGAAATGTATATACTACCCAGGCAGGAATGACAGGTTATGCATGGGTGGTAACAGGGGGAACAGTCACCTCAGGAGGAGGTGCAGGCAACAATACAGCAACTGTTACATGGACTTCCTCAGGAGCTAAGTCCATCAGTGTGAATTACAAAAATTCAAATGGATGTACAGCATCATCACCTGTAGTATACAATGTAACCGTCAATTCCTTACCAGTACCATCAATAACAGGAGCAACGTCAGTATGTGTTAACTCAACCGGAAATGTATATACTACCCAGTCTGGAATGACAAGTTATGCATGGATAATAACAGGGGGAACAGTCACCTCAGGAGGAGGCACCGGCGATAATACGGTAATTGTTACATGGACTTCCTCCGGAGCTAAGTCAATCAGTGTGAACTACAAAAATGCAAATGGGTGTACAGCATCCTCACCTGTGGTATACAATGTAACTGTCAATTCCTTACCGGTACCATCAATAACAGGAGCATCACCAGTATGTGTTAACTCAACCGGAAATGTATACACTACCCAGGCCGGGATGACAGGTTATGAATGGCTTGCCACCGGAGGAACAATAACTTCAGGAGGAGGTACAGGCGACAATACAGCAACTGTTACATGGACTTCCTCAGGGGCTAGGTCCATCAGTGTGAACTACAAAAATGCAAATGGATGTACGGCATCCACTCCGGCACTATATAATGTAACTGTAGTTGCCATTCCTTCAGCTCCCACAGTAGGCACCATAACTCAGCCTACCTGTTTGCTTTCAACAGGGAGTGTAGTATTAAGTAATTTGCCTGCAGGTAACTGGACTATTAATCCGGGCAACTATACAGGTTCGACCACAAGCACTATCATCTCAGGTCTTGCAGCTTCTGGTGTCTACTCTTTTACAGTTGCAAATTCGATAGGATGCATTTCTGCACCATCAGCGAATATTCCAATAAATGCGCAACCTCCGACACCAAATGTTCCAAATCAGGTAACATCAATTCAAACAGGAGGTACCTTTACTGTAACTCCGATTGGTGTTCCTGGGATAACAAACTATACATGGACTGCCCCAAGTTATACAAACGGAGTAACCGGAGGGACTGCACAACCCAGTCCTCAGTCAAATATCAGCGGTACTTTAACTATACCTTCAGGTGATGGTACTGCTATTTATGTTGTTACACCTACTGCAGGAGTTTGCCAGGGATCTCCTTTTACGGTGACGGTTACAGTCACTACATCATGCCTGCCTGTAACAATCAGTACTCAACCCACAGCGGCCAGCATGTGTGCAACATCTGGAAATGCATCATTTACTGTAGGTGCAGGTAATACATTCCCATTTACATATCAATGGCAATATAATAATGCAGGTACATATACTAACGTTTCAAATGGTTTCCCCTCAGGTGCAATTTATTCTAATGCAAATACGGCAACACTGGGTGTAACCGGGATAAATACAGCAGGTAATTATCAGTATCGCTGTTATTTAACAAATTGTGGTGGTACAAATAGCGCAACATCAAATGCTGCTGTTCTTACTGTGAATAGTCCTCCATCTGCCCCGATTATTGGTACTCGAACCCAACCCACCTGTACAGTTTCGACTGGTAGTGTAATCATAGGAGGCTTACCAATATCAGGATGGACATTGATTTGCACCCCTGGAGCAGTATCTACTTCAGGTAGCGGAACGAGTACAATTATTGGAAATCTTGCAACAGGAACTTACACTTATACTGTATCCAATATATATGGTTGTATATCAGGTGCTTCACAACCAGTGGTTATTGATCCACAACCACCCACACCTGCAGCACCTGTGCCTGGAACCATTACATCACCCACATGTGCTTTACCTACTGGCAGTGTTATACTGAACGGATTACCAGCAACTGGAACATGGACTCTGACACGCTTTCCGGGTACAGTAAAAACTACCGGTGTGGGAACAAGCACAACAATTTCTAATCTTTCTCCTTCTGCAACATATAACTTCACAGTTACCAATGCTGGCGAATGTATATCAACAGCATCATCTAATGTGTTTATCCCTGCTGAACCTCCAAAACCAACTCCACCTGGTCTGGGTACAATAACCCAACCGACTTGTAATGTGCCAACAGGTAGCGTGATATTGACTGGTCTGCCTGCGGGTATCTGGACAATTAATCCGGGAAATATATCAGGGTCAGGATCAACAACAACAATTTCAGGTCTGGTTCAGGGAACTTATAACTTTACCGTTACCAATTCAATTGAATGTACTTCGGTATTATCATCTAATATTGTTATTCTTGCACAACCTGCAACTCCCAATATAATCATAACCAATCCTCCTGCAGTTTGTTCTCCTTCAAGAGTGAATCTTACCTCATCTGATGTAACAGTAGGATCAACTGCTGGTTTGATATTTACTTACTGGACAAACTCCTCTGCTACAATAGCATACGCTACTCCCGCTGCTGCAGCTGCAGGAACATACTATATAAAAGGTACAACATCTTCAGGTTGTTATGATATTAAACCTGTAATATCAACTATTAATCCATTACCCACAGCAAATGCAGGAACAGGTGGTAGTGAGTGTGATCTTGACTTTGTATTTAACGCAGTCCCGAGCATCGGAGTCGGAACATGGACCAAGACTACAGGACCGACCACAGGTATTGCTACCTTCCTTCCAGATGCAAACAGTGCTACTGCAACCGTTACTGTATCAGAATATGGTACATATACTTTTACATGGACAGAAGTAAGTAATGATTGTTCAAAAAGTTCGGTAGTAACAGTGGTATTCCGTCAGCAACCTGTTGCCAATCCCGGAGCAGGTGGTAATAATTGCGGACTGTCATATGTTTTTAGTGCAGTACCTAGCATTGGAACAGGTACCTGGACAAAAACTTCAGGTGTTGGAACTGTAACATTTTCTCCAAATGCAAATGCTCCTAATGCCAGGGTTACGGTACCTGCTTATGGTCAATATGCATTCGCATGGACAGAAGTTAACGGGACATGTACAAACAGTGCAACAATTAATGTTAATTTCTTACAGCTTCCTGTTGCAAATGCAGGTATTGACGGTTCAGCATGTGGTTTAAATTTTACTCTGAATGCTATTCCCGGTACCGGTTCAGGGCTGGGGACATGGACAAAGGCCAGTGGGCCAGGCGATGCTGTTTTTAGTCCGGATGTAAATCAATCAGGTGCGAAAGTATCTGTTAACCAGTTTGGTACTTACCGATTTGCATGGAACGTCATGAATGGGACATGTACATCTTCTGATACGGTAAGTGTTATATTCCGAAACTTCCCTGCCCTCTCTGCAGGTAAGGATACTGTAATATGTAAGGGTCAGACATATCAGCTACAGGCACAGGGAGTGGGATCATTTCTCTGGACACCCTCAGCACTGCTTAGTAATCCTGCTATTGTGAATCCCGTAGCAAGTCCATTAACCGCAACTTTATTTACAGTTACTATAACTGACCAGTTTGGTTGTAAGAACAGTGATGACATTATGATACGGATATGGGATAAACCCAATGCAGATGCAGGACCTGATCAGGTTCTTCAGTATATTCTTGGAACTAATCTTGATGCAGCAGAACCAGGCTTAAATGAAAAAGGGACCTGGTCAGTAAAATCTGGTTCGGCTATTTTTGAGGATACTTCTGACGGAAAAACTTCTGTCAGCGGGTTATCGGTTAGTGAGAATATCCTGTTATGGTCGGTAACAAATGGAGTATGTCCTGTCTCTACGGATTCAGTTACCATCAGTGTGGAGGATTTGCTTGTACCTACATTGATAACCCCAAATATGGATGGCAAAAATGATTATTTTGTTTTGCGAGGAATTGAGACACTTGGTAAAACAGAACTTATTATTTTTGACAGAAGAGGAGCAAGGGTATTTAGGAATGAAAATTATGATAATCAGTGGAATGGCCTCGACTATAATGGTAATCCGCTTTTCGACGATACATACTTTTATGTTTTGAAAGCACAAAATGGAAAATCTCTCAGTGGGTATATTGTTATCAGAAGATAATAGATTGCAAGTTCCAGGTATCAGACTCAATATCTTGAAACCGCCAACCTTTGCCTTTGAAAATCTCTCTAATCTTAAAATAACATCATAATGAAGCATATATTTTTTTCATCATTTCTGGTTCTTATTACTATCACACTTTCAGGCCAGCTATCTCCTGTCTCAAATCAATATGTCCTTAACCCGCTTACGATTAATCCTGCTTATGCAGGAAGCAGGGGTGCTTTAAATTTAGCAGCTTTTTACAGACGGCAATGGGTTGGAATTGCCGGTTCCCCTGAAACAATGACTTTTGCAGCTGATGCACCCATCTTTGATTCAAAGCTCGGTGTCGGTCTCATTGTGACAAATGATAAGTTAGGTGTTACCAAAGAAACACAGTTTCATTCCACGTACGCATATAAAATAAATATGGGGAAGGGAAATCTCTCATTTGGACTCGGAGCAGGATTAATTACAACAAATACTGCCTGGTCTGATCTTGTTGTTATCGATCCGGGGGATGATTATTATCTCATTAATTCGAGGGTTTTTGTTGTTCCTGATTTCAGTTTTGGAGTTTTTTATTCATACCAGAATATTTTTGCCGGACTCTCGGTCCCAAAATTGTTAGCCTATAAATTTGATTTTAATAAGAACAAATACACTCTTGCTTTTTCTCCGGATCAGAACTACTATTTATTAAATGCAGGTTATTTTATTACTCTCTCTTCAAAAATGAAGATTTTGCCTTCAACTCTTGTTTCCTTTTCTCCGGGAGAGAAGTTATTGTATGATGTGAATGCACATTTAAATTATATGGATCGATTCTGGTTTGGAGCATCTTACCGTAATAACAGGTCCTTGGCAGCCTTGTTCCAATTTGCAGTTAATAATCAACTGAAATTTGCTTATACTTATGATTTTGATTTTGGGAAAATTGGGAGGTACAGTAATGGTTCCCATGAGATAATGTTCCGGTACGAGTTTAAATATAAGGTTGATGTGGTTAATCCGCTGATTTTCTGATTCTATATAAGTGAACTAATCTCCTCTTAGGTTGTTAGTTTATTCTGATATGAATAATTTCCAGAATCTTACCGGAACAATAACGACTGCCGTTGGATAAGAGAGGGTAATCAATTCATTATCAATTTTTAACAGAGGGAAAAATATGAAATAAATCTATAAAATTAATGAACATTAATCATCACCAATCAGAGAAGGATAATCGAAAAGGAATCAATACAGATTTTAATAAATAGAATTACAATATATGAAATTGAAGTTGATGAGCTGGTTTCAATTTCTATTTCAACAGGAAAAATTTAAACTATAATCACGCCAAACTCTGGTTACCCGGAGAACTCCAAACTATTAAACAATGATATTAAGATATATAACAACTATTTTCATTACATTATTTTTACCATTGCTGGTCACGGGACAGACAGAAACCTACACTGTAAAGCAGGCTCCGTTCAGTTCGGATAAATTCGATGAATTTTCGCCTGTTTATTATAAAAATGGCATTGTCTTCTGTTCAAACCGTATTATGGGATTAACTAACTACTCAACATCTCAGGATAAAGGGCTTTTTAAGATTAATTATGTTGATACTCTTGAAAATACAAGCTGGCAGAGCGCAAGGCTTTTGTCAAAAAGTCTTACCACTAATTTAAATGACGGACCAGCTACTTTTAATAACAGTAGCGATTTTGTGGTCTACACCAGAAACCTTGAAATCAGCAAAAGCTTTCGTGATATCTCAAGTCCAAGAAATAAGTTAGGACTTTTCAGTGCTGCATTGGTTGACGGAAAATGGACTAAAATAAAAGAATTAAGATTTAATAGTGAATGGTATAATTTTACCACTCCCACTCTTAGTCCTGATGGTGAAAAATTATATTTTGCTTCAGATAAACCTGGTGGATATGGAGGTTTGGATATTTATTTCAGTTATTGGAAAGGAGAATATTGGTCTGATCCTGTAAATCTTGGACCAGTTATTAATACCAGTGGTAATGAAGCCTATCCATTTATAAGTTCTTTAGATGAGCTGTTTTTTTCTTCCGATGGTCATCCTGGAATGGGTGGTAAAGATATCTTCTTCTCGCGGAAAAATGATACTATATGGCTTACACCTGTAAGGCTTGATCCTCCGATAAACTCCAAATTTGATGATTTTGGATTGATTACTGACTCACTCATTGCAACTGGGTATTTCTCTACAAACAGAAATAAATCAATGGACATATTTCAATTCAAGACAAATATTCCACAAATTTTTTATACAAACATACAGAAAGAGAATCAGCATTGCTTCAGGTTTAGTGATAGCGGAGGAATCAAGGTAGATACTCTGGAGCTTAAGTATTTATGGAATTTCGGCGACAATAAGAAATCTTCAGGTGCGGTAGTAGACCATTGTTTCCCAGGTCCTGGAAACTATAGTGTTACACTCGATATAATTGACAAGTCGACAGGAAATCTGTTTTTTTCAAAGCTAGCCTATAATGTTGAAATCAGGGATTATGAGCAACCATATATAAATTCCAAGGATGTTTCTGTTAAAGGTGATATATTGGAATTTGATGCATTTAAATCTTACTATCCTGGTTATAAAGTGTTAAATTATTCCTGGGACTTTGGTGATGGACGCAGGTTTCAGGGTGTAAGTGTGAAACATTCATTTGATAAAAGTGGGGAATTTCAGGTAAATCTTGGATTGACATTAAAGTCGGAATCCACAGGCAATATTCATAAAACCGGCGTTACAAAAAAGATTACAATTCTTGATAATAAGCAGGAACTAGAAACTTTTCAAGCCAGATTATTATCAGGCAGGAATACTTTAATGGAAATAAAAGAGTATGGTAATGCCATTATTACACCGCTCTATTCAGCCGAATCCCAGTTTAATCTGGATATTGTGTTCCAGGTTGAGATACTATCTTCAAGTACCAGGATCGAACCAAACAGCATGTTTTTTAACAAATTGCCAAAGAAGTATAGTGTAAGGGAGATTTATGGTAAGGATACCGGGATTTACAGTTATATTGTTGATCAGCAATTAAGTATAATGGCTACATATATAGCTTATAAGGATATGATAAGCAGTGGTTATAAAAATGTAAAAACAAAAATTGAAATTTTGACGGACCCTGCGGAAAAAGAACTGTATAATCTGAAGAAGATTTTTGGTATTCAGACAGATACTTATTTTGATAAAAATAACCGTCTAACTTCCAGTGCTTATATCCTTCTTGATCAGATTACAAAACTTATGGTCAAATATCCCGGAATAAGACTTGAAATAGGTGTCCATACTGATAATGGCGCATTACCTGAAAGTAAACTGGCTTTATCTCTAAATTACTCTCATATTGTTGCTAATTATTTGATAAATAAAGGTATAGATAGTAGAAGATTAGTAACAAAAGGGTATGGAAGTATCAGGCCAATTGCATCCAATACCTCAGCTTATGACAGGGTTCTGAATCGGAGAATTGATTTTGTAATTGTTAAGGAGTGAGGTCAGATGCTTCCACTTGCATTATATTTGAACTGATTAAGTTAAAATTGAAAGAGTCAGAGAACCAAAAAAATCCACATTTAAGGTCAACTGTAATCACCTTAACCTTATAAGCTCTTTGCAATCATATCACCTGTAGTTTATTATTAATAAGGTAGCAGAATAATCCAATAATAAATTATACCAATAGTCTCCCGGATTGTTTTAAGAATTTTATATCTCATAGAATGACGTTCCCTGTAGTCCGATATCGAGATAATGCCAATATTATATTGGCTATCAAGTATTTTATTGTAAATCATCCACGTCCTTTTTGCATGAGTGCCAAGACTTACAATATTAATACCTTCAACTTTTGTTTCTGAAGTTTTTAGCCATTCCCTTACAGCCAGGGCACTTGTAAGAGTTCGGTTAATCCTGGTCCTGTTACCGGGGACAGCATTGATTAATGAAGGATCCAGTCCTATAGAAAGCAGCCTCAGCTTTGCTAATTCAGCATATGAATCATAATTATTAATTATTCTCTTTTTTCCATCAAGCAATCCAATATCATATTCTGAATTATCATGATAAGGAATTGTAATATTTTGATCAATTATTATATTTTTGACATATAAATTCCGATCTCCAAAATCCCCTCTTCCGTCATTTGTGAACCTTATGAGGATAGAATCGATGTTGCTCAATTTTCCTTTCCATTTTATTGGGTATTTCTTTCCCTTTTTTTCTGCCAGAAATTCTGCAATAAGGGAATCATTAATCAGAATATTAAAACAGGCGGAATTTTCTCCTTCCAGCTCACTTGATGCTTCTACTTCAATCAGATGAATGGAATCTTCTTCTTCAATCAGGTTGTACTTTTGGGGATAAAAAATCAGATACCCGTTCGCGGGCATTACAAAATATGGAGGAGACTGGAGACCTGTTGTAATTATTCGGTTATAACTATTATTTAGAAACTCATCATATGCTTTTTCTATTGCATACGCAGGAAGCCAGCCTTCAACGAGTAGAATATTTGCTTCTACTCTTTTTGTTTTAGAAAGTTTATCGGAAAGTGAATAGATTACTGGAAGAATAAAAACTCCTGATAAAACCAGGGATAGGATTAAAAATATGAGAAATCGTTTTTTACTTAAATATTTGAACATTATTAAAAAATTTAGCGACAAAGGTATAAAAAAGAACCAAAATTGGCAGCTGGCATATTATGGTATACTCATGTCATTGAGCATGGCAAAGTGGTATCCTGCAATCTGCTACCAGCAAATCTTAAAATGATGCGTGATTAAATGCATGTACACTCTGACTACAATAATTAAGCAATACAAATCGTAACCAATAAACAACGAAATAAATTTTTAGATATGAAAATAATCTCTGTAGTGGGCGCTCGTCCTAATTTCATGAAAATAGCTCCGTTTATTAAAGCTATTAATGCATATAATGCATTGAATAATAATAGTATAGAACATATACTGGTTCATACCGGTCAACATTATGACGATCGTATGTCCCGGGCATTTTTTGAACAGCTTGATATTCCTGATGCTGATATTAACCTTGGAGTAGGTTCAGGTAGTCATGCTGAACAGGTTGGACATACTATGATTGAATTTGAAAAAGTATTAAAGGATAAAAAGCCTGACTGGGTAGTGGTTGTAGGTGATGTAAATGCGATCCTGGCATGCTCTGTAACAGCAAAAAAAGAACATATAAAGTGTTGTCATATCGAAGCTGGATTGCGTTCCGGCGATATCACCATGCCTGAAGAGGTAAATCGTCTTGTCGCCGATCGTTTATCTGACCTGCTACTTACACCTGACCTGATCTCTTCCGAAAACCTGAAAAAGGAAGGTGTTCCGGAAAACAGAATTAAGTTCACCGGAAACATTATGATTGATACATTAGAAAGTAACCGCCATAAAGCTGAAAAACTTGATATAATAAGTATTATCAGACAAAACTCAGTAGATGGTTCATCATCGGGATCTGATAATTATCCTGTTGGGGATTTTGCAGTTATGACTCTGCATCGTCCCTCCAATGTTGATCGAAAGGAGGTACTTGAACCGATTGTTCGTTTCATGATTGATGAAGTCTGTTCTGAAATTCCACTTATATGGACAATTCATCCGCGTACACGCAAAATGCTTGATAATTTTGGATTATTAAATGAAATAATGGCTCATAAAAATCTTTTTGTACTTGAACCTCTCGGATATCTTGAAATGTTAAAACTGAATATGCATGCACGTGTAATTCTTACCGATAGCGGAGGATTGCAGGAAGAGTGTACTGTACTTGGAACACCATGTTTAACTCTTCGCTGGAATACTGAACGGCCTATTACACTGTTAGAGCATGGTGGCGCGAGTGTCCTTGTGGGAAACAGTATAAAACTTATTCGCGATGAGTATCATATTGCAATGAAAAAGCTTAGGAATCCGGTTCATCCTCAGCTCTGGGATGGACATACGGCTGAAAGATGCCTGAAGGCAATTCTTGAATTTAAACCATAATCCAGGGCAGATAATGAAATTGAATATTTAATATTCTGGATTATTGCACATTAAGAGTATACTCCAATCCATTTTTTACTTCATTTTTAAGGATTCCTGCATTTAAAGTTATATTTTCAGTCTGCCATTTGGCACTTCAAACTCTTCAGGTTAATAAAATCTGGATTATTTGAATATCTTTGAAATATCACCTGTAATTTCAGATAAATAATGTGTGGCTTCGTAGGTATAATTAATAAGGATGGCACCCTGGCAAATAGTCAAATCCTAAAAAGCATGGCATCTGTAATTCATTACAGAGGACCAGATGAAGAGGGTGTTTTTATTGACGGACCGGTAGGCTTTTATCATAAGAGACTATCTATAATTGACCTCTCAACCGGTAAGCAGCCAATGACTTATGATGGGTGTACAATAGTATATAATGGTGAAATATATAATTATATTGAGCTGCGTGAGGAGTTGAAGGCAAAGGGACATAAATTTGAAACTACCTCAGATACAGAGGTCATTTTACACATGTATTTCGAATTTGGTGATAAGTTTGTAAACTCACTGAACGGGATGTTCGCTTTTATAATTTATGATAAACATAAGAATAGATTATTGATAGCAAAAGATCATTTTGGGATTAAGCCTCTCTACTGGTACCATGATGATAAAATTATTGTATTTGGCAGTGAAATAAAAGCTATACTTGATCATCCGGATATATCACCTTACCCTGATTATAATAAAATTTACGAATATCTTACTTTTCAGTTTATTCTTGGAGAAGGAACTATGTTCCGGAATATTTCGAAGGTTTTGCCAGGTCACTATATGACACTTAATTTGTCTTCCGGTAAAATTGATAGAATAAAGTATTGGGAACCAGACTTCAGAATAGACAGGTTCCATACTGAAGAATATTTTATTGTTAAATTAGGAGAGATTCTGGATCAGACAATATCCCAGCAGCTGAGAAGTGATGTGCCGCTCGGATCATACCTGAGTGGAGGAATTGATTCTTCTTTTGTAACTATACTTTCAGCTTCAAAGTATGGACAGCAGTTCAAGTCATTCACTGGCGCATTTGATGTAGGACCTGAATATAATGAAGTTGAATTTGCAAGGGAAGCCGCAAAAGTTGCTAATTCTAAGCTCTATGAAGTGTTTCCAACTGAACAGGAGTTTATTGATTTACTGCCAAAGCTGATCTGGCATCTTGATGAACCTGTAGCAGGACCAGGAGTATTTCCCCAATATATGGTATCAAAACTTGCTTCAGAACATGTAAAAGTTGTCCTTGGAGGGCAGGGCGGAGACGAAATATTTGGTGGATATGCCAGGTATCTTGTTGCTTATCTTGAACAGGCAATTAAGGGAGCTATATTTGAAAATAACGAGGAAAAAGAACATATTGTTTCACTCAGCTCAATTTTACCAAATCTGCCCTTTCTTCGCACTTATACACCAATGATAAAGGGTTTTTGGGAAGGCGAAGTGTTTGAACCGATGGACAGGAGGTACTTCCGTTTAATTAACAGGATGGGATCTTCAGAATCATTTCTTACCCGTGAATTTAAGTCAGGGTATCATGAAAATGATATGTTTGAAATTTTTTCTAAGGTTTTTAACCATACCGATACTTTAAGCTATTATAACAAGATGACTCACTTTGATATGGTGGCCAGTCTTCCTGGTTTATTGCAGGTTGAAGATCGTGTTAGCACGGCTGTCTCCATCGAATCAAGAGTTCCGCTTCTTGACAGGAGGATTGTTGATTTGGTTTCTCATATGCCGGCAGGGATGAAGTTCAAAGGTGGTGAAATGAAGTACCTTCTGAAACGGACAATAAATGATGTAATTCCTAAAAAAATAATGAACCGGAAAGAGAAAATGGGATTTCCTGTTCCTCTTCATTTATGGTCAAAGAATAAGGCAAAAGGATTTTTCCTTGATATATTATTATCGAAAAATGCAAAAGAAAGACAAATTGTTAATACAAAGTATGTTGAGAAACTGATCTCTTCGGAACGACCTTTTGGAAGAGGACTCTGGGGAATACTCTGCCTCGAATTGTGGTTCGATCAGTTCATTGATAAAAATTAACAACATTTTGTTTATCTGGTCTTATAGTTGTTAATTCACTTTTATAGGAATAATATATTTAATTACAATACATTAACCTGATTACTAAATTTAAAATATTTGTAAAATGGAGCAGATTTCTTTTCCCTTCACTACTGACTCATGGAAGATTAGCAAGATTGGAGTTATTGGCCCTGGAATCGTTGGAATGCCCATGGCGGCTATGCTTGCACATGCCAGAATAAGAATCGGAACAGACATACCGGCAAAAGTAGTGGTTGTCCAGAGGAAATCCAGAAATTCTGGATGGAAAGTCGATGCCATTAACAAAGGAGAATCTGTTATTGGAGGGATCGAACCCGATTTAAATGATATTGTAAAAGAATCAGTTGCTGCAGGAATATTATCCGCAACAAACAATTTCGATGAATTGTCTGATGCGGACGTTATTCTGGTTTCTGTACAGACCGATAAGAAAAGTTTTGAACCAGACTACGAACCATTATTCGGAGCCCTTGAAAAACTTGCTGAAGCCCTTAAAAATAAACCTGTTGGAAAGATTCCACTTATAATATTTGAATCAACCCTGGCTCCAACAACCATGGATACTCTTATAAGGAACCATTTTCTGAAATATGGTCTTCAGGAAGGGAAAGATATCTTATTGGGAAATAGTCCCAACAGGGTTATGCCAGGACGACTTGTAGAAAGAATTAAGGACTCAGACAAACTGGCCGGTGGTTTGCATCCTGCAACTCCTGACCTTATTGCCAGGCTCTACAGTTATATCGTAACAAAAGGCACTCTGTATAAAACAAACAGCTTAACTGCTGAAATTGTAAAGACACTGGAAAATGCCTATCGTGATGTAAGAATTGCTTTCTCGACTGAGATTGTCCGTTATTGCGATGAGCAAAATATTAACTTCTACTCTGTGAGGGATAGAGTCAATTCAATGTTATCTCAATCTGATAAAGCATCAAGTGAGCCAAACGTTGTTCCAAGCGGAGGTATCCTGATTCCAATGCTTGGGGTTGGAGGACATTGTTTGCCAAAAGACGGTATCCTTCTGTGGTGGCGTAATATTGAAACAGGAAGTGATACTTCTGACAGCCTGATCCTTGGTTCAAGGCTAATAAATGATGAGTCTCCCTCTTTTACATTTGATCAGGCAGGAAAAGCTTTTGGTAAAATGAAAGATAAAAAAATTGCCCTCCTTGGAGTTGCTTACCGGTTTAATTCAGAAGATACCAGGAATAGCCCTACAATTGCCCTGGCCAATTACTTGCGTGAAAAAGGAATTTCATATAAGATGCATGATCCTTATGTTAAATCAGATGATCAGAATCTTCTGAAATTTAATCAACAATCATTTTTTACAAGGGATATAAATGAAGCCCTCAGTGATGCCGATTATATATTTATTTGTACTGCTCATAAAAACTATATTGATGATTTAGGGACAATGACTTCATTTAAAAATATTAAAGGTATTATGGATTGCTGTAATATCTATTCAGCTAAACAATTTGAAATAACCGGAATTCAATATACAGGAATAGGCAGGGGAATTAAACTGCCGGAACCCGAGTTTATAACTTTTGTTTATCAAAGCTTCAGGGCAATGGAAAAAGGTTTAGCCAATGAACTTAATTCTTTGATAGAATTCTACAATGCAAACTTTGCTTTTGATACATTTAATAAAGTTAAGTTCAGTGAAGTTCAGCGACTGGCAAAAACATGTTCAACAGGTTGTGAAATAGCAGATAATGAAAAAGTGAAAATTGTGCCGGAATATAAAGGGTTTTACAGCAGGCTGGCGAAATCTGCATATTTGAGTAACACAGGCTCGGGAATTGAGAAATAAACTCGAATTTTATAATCTGTTTTCTCAACCCTCAATTTTCAATTTAGGAATATAAAAATGATAAACAAATCCAAAACCTGGGGAATTATTGGCGGGGGCATAATGGGGATGACTCTTGCATTGAGGCTCTCCCAGAAAGGTTATAAAGTAACAATTTTTGAGGCAGGTGATAAGCCGGGAGGTCTGACAAGTTCATGGGAGATGGATGGGATAACATGGGACAGGTTTTATCATGTCATCTTAATGTCAGATACAAGTACACGAAGGTTATTGGATGAGATTGGTCTTGAAAAAGAATTCAGGTGGGTGGAGACACGAACAGGATTCTATTCAGGAGGAAAGCTTTATTCAATGTCAAACCTCATGGAGTTTTTTAAATTTCCACCTATCAATCTTATAGATAAATTCAGACTTGGCCTTACTATTTTTCTTGCCTCCCGGATTACAAACTGGAAGAAGCTGGAGCAGATCTATGTTGAAGACTGGCTAAGGTCATTATCAGGAAAAAGAGTATTTGAAAAGATATGGCTCCCTCTCCTGAAGGCAAAACTTGGTGATAACTATAAGAAAACATCGGCCGCTTTCATCTGGTCAACCATTCAGAGGATGTATGCAGCCCGGAAAAGCGGGCTGAAAAAGGAAATGTTCGGATACATAAGCGGCGGTTATGATAAGATAAATAAGAAGCTTGCACAACATCTTCTTAAGATGGGAGTCGATTTTAAACTCAACATTAACATAAGTTTTGTCCGGTCTGAAACAGATGAAAAACTATTTCTTGAAACAAACAATGGAGAGCGGTATCATTTTGACCATATCATTTCTACATTGTCTCCGATTCAATCAGTAAAAATGGCTGAAGGTATGCTGCAGCATGAAAAAGAGATGCACAGCAATGTAAAATATCTGGGTGTGATCTGTCCCTCTGTTATTCTGAAAAAAGCCATTTCTCCTTATTACGTAACAAATATTATAGACGACTGGACTCCTTTTACTGGCATTATTGAAATGACAGCATTAATTGATAAGACGCAGGAGTTGAATGGAAATAACCTGGTTTATCTGCCAAAATATGTTGAACCTGATGACAACTTATTTAATGCCTCTGACACAGTATTAAGGGAGATCTTTCTCGGTGCCTTGTTTAAAATGTATCCTGAATTAACTGAACATGATGTGCTGTTTTTTGGAGTATCAAAAGCCAGGATTGTATTTGCTCTTCCAACGATTAACTACTCTGTTAACCTACCCGGAATCACAACTTCATTGAAGAATTTTTATATAGTAAATTCAGCCCAGATAATCAACGGGACTCTGAATGTAAATGAAACTATTAAAGTTGCAGAGTCGAAACTGGCTGACATTTTAAATAATTGATTTTTGCACGTTACTCAACCATTAAGGTAATAATTTTGAAAAAAGTCATTTGGAAAATATCCGTTACTGTAACAACTACAGAACCTGGTTCATATAATCCATTATCCTGAATCCTGTTTATATTATGAGCAAAACCAAACCACTTGCCTCCATCTCTTTAGATCTTGATAACCAATGGTCGTATATGAAGATTCATGGTGATGAAGGATGGGATAAATATCCTTCATATTTTGATATCTTCATACCTCATGTTCTTGATATTCTGGATGAATTGGAACTTAAGATTACTTTTTTTATTGTCGGAAAGGATACTGAATCTGATGTAAACAGGAGATATCTAAGAATGATAACCGATCGGGGGCATGAAGTTGGGAACCATTCCTACCATCATGAATCTTGGCTCCAATCATATACATCTGAAGAGATTGAAAAAGAGATTATTGCTGCTGAAGTGGCAATTGAAAGTGCCACTGGTCAAAAGCCAAAAGGATTCAGGGGACCTGGGTTCAGCTGGAGTTTTGACTTATTAAATGTTCTGGAAAAGCGTGGCTACTTATTTGATGCTTCAACTTTACCAACCTTTCTCGGGCCTCTGGCAAGAATGTATTACTTTTCAAAATCAGGTTTGTCAAAGGATGAAAAGCAGGCCCGCAAGGAACTTTTTGGCAAGTTTAATGAGGGTTTCAGAAAACTGAAACCATATTATTTCCAGCTTGGTGATGGCAGGAAGATTTTAGAGATTCCTGTTACTACAATGCCTGTTTTCAGACTTCCTTTTCATCTGAGTTATCTTATCTATATTAGTAATATTTCAATGGCATTGATGAAGCTCTATTTGAATATTTCTGTTTTTTTATGCAAATTTACTAAGACCCCGATCAGTTTTTTACTTCATCCCCTTGATATTATAGGTGGTGATCAGATAAAACAACTTGCTTTTTTCCCGGGAATGAATATTAAAACTGATAAGAAAGTGGATGCCTTCAAAACAGTACTGAAAACGCTTAAGAACAATTATACAATAGTTTTTATGCAGGATCTGACAAAAGGAAAGCATATTAAATAATCTTAGTTCTTATATATAATCAAATGAATTGCCAGGTTTGCGGAGGTATCGGATATGAAGTTTTTGTTAAAAGTGGGTATAATATTCTGACATGTAATAGTTGTAGTCATTTCTTTACAGATCTGTTAGTCAATAATGAAAAGGTAAATTTCAAATATCAGTTCCGGGCGACCAAAGTAGTAAAGAAATTGTGATCATGCCAAATCATTGCTGAAACATAAAATGGAAGATATCCGATTTTTTTGTAGATTAACAGGATTGTTAAATTTAATTCCAGACAATATTCTTCTTCCTTATCCTGCAGAAGATCTTTTCTGGACTATTTATCAGAAAGATAATTTTAGATTGTAATATGGAAGTAGTAAAGGCTGACAAGGAAAAAAACCCATTGGTTTCTATCATTATTCCAGGGTATAACGAAGAAGCTATTCTGGCTCAGAATCTGCCAATTATTTTTGATTATATGGCTGAGTATAAAGTCGACTGCAAATGGGAGTTGATATTTGTTAATGATGGCAGTAAGGACCAGACAGGAGCTATTGCAGATGAATTTGCCAGGAATAAATCCAACATGAAAGTAATTCATCATATTGTGAATATGAATCTGGGTAACGCCCTGAAAACTGGCTTTGCACATGCGACTGGACAATATATAATTACTATGGATCTTGATATGAGTTACGCACCTTATCACATCGGTAAGCTGTTAGACACACTTGAATCTACAAAATGTGACGTTGTAGTTGCCTCTCCCTATATGAAGGGAGGCAAAGTTACAGCTGTTCCATTTATGCGGAAAATAATGAGCAGATGGGTAAACCGATTCATGAGAATTGCTGCACAGGAAAAGTTAAGTACATATACATGTATGGTGCGTGGTTACAGGACCGATTTTATTAAGACTCTTAACCTTAAAACACGAGACTATGAAATTAATCCGGAAATTTTGTATAAGTCAATGATTCTCAGGGCCAGAATAATCGAAATACCTGCACATCTCGACTGGACTGAACAAAACAAGTTTGGTGCAAAGAGGACATCAGGGATGAGAGTTATTAAAACATTTTTTTCGGGATTAATGGCTGCATTCATTTTCAGACCATACATTTTCTTCTTAGGCCTTGGATCAGTATTACTTCTCCTTTCATTATATATTATTGCCTGGATATTCTTTTCAACAATTAAAATAATGCCTGAAATTCAAATGGTCTCACATTTTATAGATGACCGCTTTTCAATGGCGATAGGATTAATATATAAAGCCAGGCCGCATGCATTCTTTATCGGAGGTATTACTTTATTAGCTGCAATCCAGGTATTGAGCCTTGGATTTATTTCATTACAAAACAAACGCTACTTTGAAGAAACTTTTCATATAAATACTACTCTGCTTATCAAATCCTTATCTGGGAAATAAGATTTGGTTTTATAGAAAGCTTCTTAGCTATCATTTTAAATAGAATATTCAGATAAGAGAACCAGATAATAATCAATTAATTATGTCAGGAATTAGAATAGATTATGTTCTTAAACAAAAACCAGTAATTCTGATATCCTTTGCTTTTTTCTTATTTTATCTGTTCTATGCATTTAAGTTGAATGTTTGGGAAGATGAAGTACATACCCTGGCAACAATCTCAGGTACTAATTTAAAAGATCTGTTAAAAGCATCTGTAGAATTTGAAGGGCAGCCGCCATTCTATTTCATTATAGCATTCTTATGGGGAAAGATCAGTAGCACAGTATTATTCATGCGGTTACTATCTTCTATTTTTACAATTACGACAGGATTGATAATTTACAATATTTATAAAAAAAAATCTCCAGATGCAAACTGGTGGGTTTTGATACTTGTTTTTTCAAATCCATATATGTTATATCTGGCAACTGAAATAAGATGCTATTCTCTTGTAGTTTTATTGTCTGTTTTGATCCTTTACCTGTTCAGTAATTATTATTTCAGTCAGTATGTATCCTATAAAATAAGAGTGATCTACATCATTTTATCTATTCTGGCAGTTAATACTCAATACTTTATTGCATTCCTTCTCTTTGCTAACTGGGTATTCCTGTTTTGGAAGGGGTACAAAAGAGTCTTCCTGACTTACCTGGTTGATATGGTTTTTGTTATGATCTCTCTGTTATGGGTCCCTTTTTTCCTTTTCAATCAGGTTGATCAGCATTTATTTGATCAGATTTCATGTAACTTAAGGGATTATTTTAGTTTCATTTTTGGAAGATTAGATGGATATTTTTTATTCAGAGATTATTTTCCGTTTAAAATTGTGGGTTACATAATAGAAATAACCATACTCATAACTATTGGTATTTCAATATATAGGAATAATAATATTTCCAAATACTTTTCTGATAATCTTTATTTCATTTACCTGATAACAGTTATGTCAGCTTTCTTTTTAGTGCTCTATCCTGTTCTGGGAAAGGATCTTCTCGCTATACGCCATACTGCAATTCTTTTCCCTTTGGTCTTAATCCTGTTTCTTAAAACTTTTAATTATTTTCAGAACAGAATTATTAAAGCCATACTGATTTTAACCATATTTGGATTCTATTTATCAGGTACTCTTTATTATTACAAATCATTTATTAAAGATGTTAATATACAGGGGTATATGAATTATTTGTCTGATAATATAAAAGAAGACGAACCAATAGTCATATTCAAACATCGTATTGCTGTACCCTTCACTTTTCATTTCATAGGGGAAAATAAGATTAATGTATTTCCATATCCGATTGATTATTCTGTTAAATGGGATGCCAAGGCTTTAGCCGAACCGGCAAAAAAGGAGGCAGTTGAAAAGTTACTGACAAAGATCAGTGAAAACAGTAGTTTCTGGGTTGTGAATTTTTACTACCCCGGATCAGTCGATCCGGATGTACAGGTAGTCGATTCATTGATTGGTAAGGAATATATTTTAGAAGCAGACACTGAATTTGTCGACACTAAGAGGTATTCCACATACTTTCCAGTTCAAATCAGAAAACTGAAACGACACTAATGCAATAAATTATTTATAAACTACATAAAACTTAAATGATTTATATCTCATCTGGTAATTTAATAATACAGGGTGAGATTAAACTAATAGTATTATCTTTTATTACACAATGCAGATATTGAACAGTTACCATGGTGAAGTTTGAAATATCCAGAATTCAGGAACAGTTCTGGATATTGCAGAATCTTTATCCGGATACAGCTGCTTATAATCTCCCCAGTCTGTTTAAGATTGAGGGTGAATTAAATCTTAATTGGCTTGAAAATGCACTCAGTAAAGTTGTTCTCAGACATGACATGCTGCGGACCCGTTATTATGAGGATGGTGATATAATTTTTCAGGAAGTTAATAATACCTCATTTCAGGAGATACGAGTTGATGTTATAAGAATTGATGAACCTTTCCTTGATAATAATCTGAATTCAAAGATTATTGAAGAGATTAATACAGCTTTTAATTTGTCCTGCTGGCCATTATTCAGGGTTAAACTGTTTAATTTTAATACCGATATATCGGTTCTTGCAATTACTTTTCATCATATCATTGCTGATCTCCATTCATTAAACTCTTTTGTTAATGAACTCTCAGAGATATATAATTCATACTCTGCGGGAACTTCCCCATCATTAGCAGATCCTGTTAATAATTATCCCGGATATTCACCCTGTTTGAATGAATGGCTTTTTTCTGAAAAAGGAAAAAGAAAGGTAGAAGAATGGAAAAATGAAATTCCTGATAAACCGGAACCTCTGGAAATTCCTGGTGATTTTACCAGACCCGATATTAACACTCTTGAAGGGAGGAGGAAACATTTTGTAATTGATAATGTAACATCTGAGATAATTCTGGAATGTGCTGGTAAAAATTCAGTTAATGAATTTTCAGTTCTTTTGGGAGCATATGCTTTACTACTGCATCGGCTTAGTAATCAATCAAAAATCATTATTGGAGTCCCATTTGCAAACCGGAAAAGCACAGAATTCAAGGATACTTTTGGTTGTTTCGTAAATATTCTCCCTGTAGTTGTAGACTTTACAAAAATTCTGAAAGGTGAGGACCTTCTGATTCAGATATTCCAGACCTTACTGAATGTTCATCGGAGACAGGAAGTCCCATTTCTCCTGCTCAACTCAATTCTGGGTGAAAATGATGCGGCCGGTCTTTTTCAGGCCGGATTCACTTTTGAGCCTCCATTGCAGTTGAATCTTAATGGAACTGAAATTGTTCCTTTAATGATCGAAAGGAAAGGTGCCCAGTTGGATCTGTTTCTCTCATTATGGGAGGCGGACGGGAAGTATAATGCCTATTTGCAATATTCAACTCTTCTGTTTAAGGAAGAATCAGTTGTTCATTTCTGGAAAATATTTTGCAAAACAGTCCAGTCATTAACCGAAAACCCACAACTTTTCCTGGCCGATGTTATAACTACTCCGGAAGAGGACCTGCGGTTCATTTCAGAATTTAACAGCACTGAAGTTGAATACGAAGACAAAATTTGTATTCATCAGAAATTTGAGAGGCAGGTTGAAAATACACCTGACGCCCCGGCATTACTATTTAATGATCAGGTTTTAAGTTACAGGGAGTTAAATGATCATGCCAATAAAATGGCAAATGCCCTTTTAAGTGAAGGTTTACAAGTTGAAGAAATTGTTGGTATTTGTATTGATCGGTCGGCTGAAATGATGATAGGAATTCTTGGAATTCTTAAAGCGGGTGGGGCATACCTTCCTTTGAGTCCGGAAACTCCGACAGATAGATTGAGAAGTATCATTATTGACGCCAGGCCAACCTGTATTCTCACTACCCGGAAAAATTCCGGTAATCTTCCGCCAGAAAGCCCACTATTATATATTGATGACATAATAGAAAAACCACTTTCCGAGAATTCATCTGACCC
>CAZXFB010000058.1:0-23964 GCA_964639725.1 uncultured Rikenellaceae bacterium | reverse complement strand
ACTCCATCTAAATTGTAAACTGATTTCTCAACTTTTTTTTCATCTTGTGAAAAAGAAGTTGCCGGCGTTAATATTAACGCCAAAGTGCATAGCACAAGTAAATTTTTTAATTTCATTTTTAGGCTTCTTAATTTGGTTAATAATATTTCTTGGACATGGATTATTTTATTGAAATAAGAATTGATATAAATATTATCTTAATCAAATTTCCCAAAGTTAAAAGGAAACCTGGTAATCCTTTTAAGCTATATGCCAGTATATCTTCGAACTGCTCCAACTGGGACCCTTTAACAGATATAAGATCTTAATCATACTATAATTCAGGGATTAACAAGCTCTATCCCTGATATAACTGCCTTCTGATTATTATTGTCTTCATAAAGAACTGACTAATGAATACCTTGTCCTCGTATTCAGCTGATTTTAACATATGTGCGACAGAAATAATTGGCCTTTAATGGGAAAAACCATCGTTACTAACCTCATTATTTCTACGCCAGGGCCATGTCAGTCACATTTTACATTTCCCTTTAATGGGCTGATTACTAATTTAGAACAATGCAAATGTCTGACTATCACAATTCCAAATCATATTAAAGGTAAAAAGAAAAATTGAAATGGTATTAATGAAACTTTTTAATTCTGTTATAACAGTTCAAAAAAACAATAATTAAGAAAAATAAACTTTTATGATCATGGTTATAATTACTCCTCAGGATTTAGCGTGAACTTCATTGAAATTTTATTTGAAACTATAATTGAGTTAAAAAGTAATTCCTGATTTATAAAAACAGGACTTATAGATTATTTCTAAATCAATGCTATGGTTCTTTTATGCATCTGATAACAACATAATCACTACCTTTCGGTAATAATAAATCTAAATTCAAATGGAATATACTGATCTGATCAGCAGACGTGAGAGTATTCGTAATTATGATCCGAACCGGCTTGTACCTCGGGTGATTTTAGAAAAGATCCTTGATGCCGGAAGAGTAGCTCCTTCAGCATGCAATTATCAGCCGTATAAATTTCTTATAATAACTTCACCTGCTGTAATTGATAAGGTAAGGGCAAGTTATAACCGCGACTGGTTTAAAGATGCACCACATATACTTGTGGTGGTTGGATATAATAACCAGTCCTGGAAGCGTAGCTATGACGGATATAACTCAATCGAAACTGATGTTGCAATTGCCATGACACATATTATTCTGGCTGCAGAGAATGAGGGTGTTGGAACATGCTGGATCGCGGCATATGATCCCATGCTGCTCAGAAAAGCTATTAATCTTGAAGATAACCAATTGGTTTTTGGAATAAGCCCGATTGGGTATCCCAAACCCGGCTTTCAAAAGAGTTTACTGAAGAAAAGAAAGCCTCTGGCAGATATGGTTGAATTTTTATAGTCTGTTTTGGCTCATTATTGTCAATTGATGCAGGTATTTCAATATCTATTTGTGGTTGCTGGCTTTAAATCATTTCAGAAACCTGCCTCTAGATTACAAAAACAGGAGAATTTTCTTCAGGGGATGACCCCGTTGGGGAACCACTAAGTGCTACCTAATTCATTCTTGAGGGGGAACAATTTGCATATTTATTACAAAAGCAGATTTTCAGGGGTGTTTTCTAACTATCTGTTCTGCCCGGAAGAAGGGGTCATGTGCGACAGCATTTGCAGTTTATTGGATATTTATCAATATTGTACTACTTTTAAGTACAAAACTAACGGATATTAAAGCATCTTATTGATATTTTTGCCTTGTAAATGGATAGAAAGAGCAAGTGTTATGAATGGTAAAATTCTTTTGTTAAAACAGAATAATGGCAAAGCATAATTACCTTGTTAAGCATTCCACGGTTATCAGAAAGCCAGCTTTTCCTGCTATTGATGCACATAACCATCTGTGGGGAAACTGGCAGGTGGGGAAAGTTCTTGAAACAATGGACGAAGTTGGTGTTATAAGCTATTGCGACCTTACCGGAAATGTACGGATCAAATTCTCTGAAGGGGGTTATGTTATTAGTCCGGGGAATATTGCTGATTTTACTGAAAACTGTTCAAAAAAATATCCCGGGCGTTTTTATTGTTTTACTATGGCTAATTTTGCCCAGCCTGCAAACAGGCCTCTCTTTACCGATGACAAGAGGTTTATTGAAGAATTTATTGAAACACTGAATAGTCATGTGCAGCAGGGTGCAAAAGGACTTAAGATCCTTAAAGAGCTGGGCCTTCATTACCGCGATGGCAATGGTGATCTGATAAGTTGTAATGACCCCAGGCTCTTTCCTGTATGGGAAGAAGCCGCAAAACTAAAGATCCCGGTTCTTATACACCAGGCTGATCCGGCAGGTTTTTTCGAACCAGTAACCATTGATAATGAACATTTTGAATCACTGAAAAAATTTCCCTCATGGAGTTTTGCAGATCCTAAATATCCACGGAAGATTGAGCTCCTTAAACGACGCGACGACCTTATCAGGCAACATCCTGACACTACTTTTATTCTCCCGCACTTTGGTAACTATGCCGAAAATATTGAATATGTTTCAAAATTACTGGATGAAAATCCTAATGTGATTATCGATTTTTCTGCGAGATTAGATGAGCTTGGCCGTCAGCCATACAGTTCACGGGAGTTTTTTATCAGGTACCAGGACAGAATAATTTTTGGAACCGATATGCCCGGGAATATTGACAGTTCTGTTGAGATGTACCAGACATACTTCAGGTTTCTTGAAACTTACGATGAGTCATTCTATTCGCCCGATTACGATGGGACCTTTGAACGGGCACGATGGCCAATTTGCGGCATTGGTCTGCCAAAAGAAGTACTCAGAAAGATCTATTATGAAAATATTCTGAAAATTATACCTTCATTGAAGTCAGAGATAAAACTAAACTTTTAAAAAAAAGAAGATGCTGAAAACTAAAATTGGTTTTATAGTTTATGGTGTGCATAAGGATGGTTTACTGGATCCTATGGGAATGCCATTTATTGATAATAAGATTGTTGAAAAAGCAAAACAGGCTCTGGTAAAAAAAGGAATTGATATTGTGGAACATAATTTGGTACTGGCTTCAAAAAAAGAAGCCAGAGAGTGTTTCGACAAATTTAAAAAAATGAATGATGTAGATGCCATTGTCCTGTTTTCCGGAACCTGGGTTTGGGCTGCACATATGATTGGAGCATTGCGCGATTTTGCCACAGCAGGAAAGGGGATTGTTATCTGGACCAATCCGGGGAGCCAGGGATGGAGACCTGTGGGAGGATTGGTATTACAGGGTGCTTTAAAGGAGATAGGATTGAAGCACCGGTTTGTATATGGTAGTTTTGATGATCCGGCAGAGATAGAGAAGGTCACTTCATATTGCAGGGCAAGTGCCATGAAAAATTCACTCAATTTAAGTACAATTGGGACATTTGGCGGCAGAGGAATGGGTCAGACATGCGGAGCTGCCGATCCCTCCCAATGGATGAAAATGTTTGGAATCGATATTGATTCACGTGATACAATGGAGTTACTCGATGCTGCAAAAAAGATCTCTCCGGAGGAGATCAGAAAGGCAAAAGAAAAGATTCAGAAGCTCTTTTCAGAGAAAATACCGGAAAACGATCAGGCAGAGAGATCTATAAGACTATATCTTGCAATAAAGAAAATTGTGAAGAAGAATGATTGGGATTTCTATACCATTCAGTCCTTCCCGGGACTTGGAGACGAGTATAGCGCAACATGTTTTGCCCAGAGTATGATCCTCGAAGACGGAATGGGCACGTCAACGCTGGGAGACTTCAATACTGCCCTTACTGTTAAATGTCTGACTGATTTAAGTAAGGAACCGGTTTATTATGGCGATCTGCAGCATATTGATAAAGCGAACAATGAAATTAAAATTATTGGAGACGGAGCTTGTCCTCCCTCACTGGCAGGGAAGCTTGGTCCTGCCGGTTTTGCAGAACATGGAATCCCTACTGAGGGAGAAGCAGGAGGGTTATCAATAAAACTTGTCTGCAAGGTTGGAGAGGGTGTTCTTGCCAGGCTTGGCAGAAATGACGGACAATTTGAAATGATCATAACCCGTTGTAAGATTTTTGAGCCACCGGCCAGTCAGATCGAAAAGAGAAAAAATGAATGCGGGATACCTTTCTGGCCTCATGGTTTTGTAAGAGCTGATTGCGATATTGATGAGTTGCTCCAGGCATGGAACAATGAATATGCCTGTCTTGGATATGGAGCCCATCTCTATGAAGAACTAAAGGCATTCTGTGAACTTACAGGGATTAAAGCTATAGCACTCTGATATTTGGATAATTCTGATCAGGCCTTTGAACCTTATTGCCTGCATTTATTATTTATCTTAAAGACTTCATTATGAACCATTACATGGGGATCGATATTGGCACCAGCGGGTGTAAATCAGTGATCTTTAATGAATATGGCAGACAAGTTTCAATAGCTTACCGGGAGTATGACATAATTTCAAAGAATCCGGGATGGGCAGAACTTGATACTGATGAAGTTATTGAAAAGTGTTTTGAAGTAATAAGGGAATCATCATCGCAAACCATACCAGGATCAGTTGTTGGTATTGGTATATCGAGCCAGGGTGAAGCTTTTACATTAATTGATGAAGAGGGCAGAGCTCTATGCAATGCCCTTGTTTCTTCTGATATAAGGGCAAATGACTATATTGGTAAATGGATCGGGAATTTTGGTGAAGAGAAGTTATACAGAATAACAGGTCATACTCCTCATCCTATGTTTTCATTGTTCAAGCTTCTCTGGATTAAAGAAAACATGCCTGAGATATGGGCAAGAGCATATAAAATTCTTTGTTTCGAAGATCTTCTTCAATACAGGCTGGGAATAAATGAACCGGGTATAGGCTGGTCTCTTGCCGGCAGGACAATGCTTTTTGATGTGATTCATCATAAATGGAATGATGAAATTCTCAGGAACGTCGGTGTCCGTAAAGACCAGCTCTCAATTCCTTTGCAATCAGGAACTATTGTTGGAAATGTTAATGCTGATCTTGCCAGGGATCTCAATCTTTCCGGGGACACATTCATAGTTACAGGAGGCCACGATCAGCCAAGTTCAGCACTTGGTGCCGGGGCAATTGAACCCGGAATTGCAGTTTATTCTCTGGGTACTGTTGATTGCATTACTCCGGCTTTTGAAAAGCCTTTATTTACCAGCGAATTACGAAAAAACAACTTGTGCACATACGACCATACTGTGCCAGGTTTATATGCAACTGTTGCCTTCAGCCTGACAGGAGGTAATCTTCTGAAATGGTTCAGGGACGAATTTGGCATCAGAGAAGTGGAACGTGCAAGAGAAATAAAAGCTGATCCTTACGATCTTTTATTGAACCAGATGCCCGGGCAACCTACTGGACTACTTGTATTACCATATTTTACTCCTTCAGGGACACCCTATTTTGACGTCAATGTAAAAGGAGCGATATTTGGGCTGGACCTTAATACTTCCCGGGGAGAGATTTTAAAAGCCCTGCTCGAAGGGATTGCATTTGAAATGAGACTTAATCTGGAGATTCTTGAGAAATCGGGCTATGAGGTTAAAGAATTGAGAGCAATCGGTGGCGGAGCACGTTCACTGGTAAACCTTCAGTTGAGATCTGATGTTATAGGCAAGCCAATAACCGTACCTGATGTAACAGAGACTGGCTGTCTGGGTGTTGCCATGCTGGTCAGGTCTGCACACACTAATCAGGATCTGCAACAGATAGCGTATAAATGGATTAAACCTGTACAACTGATCAAACCAAGTATTCAGGCTGGCTACAATAAAAAATTTGATTTATATAAAAACCTCTATCCGGGGGTGAAAAGACTCTTTCATTAACTATTTGAAAATTAAAACTTTTTTAGTATTTTTACTAGGTTATACGGGCACTGAAAATTGATTTGACCAGTTTCTTTTTATCAAAATTAACCGGATGATTCAAGAGAGCCTCTACACTGTAATCCTGTCCCACTATAAGTGGTTTCCATGAAATTATTAATAATTACACATGATGAAACGATCTGTTTTATTATTATCTGTTTTTCTCTGTATTGCTGATCTGGCTGCTCAGAATGAAATCAGGATTTCCAGACCGGAATTATCATTCTCGGATAATGTTCTTACCGTAAAATATGATATAACAGGATGTGGTAGCGGAGAATTTGTTGATATTACACTTATAGTTTTAAATTCAAAAGGAGATACCATAAAACCCGGATATATAACAGGAGATATGGGGTTCAGAGTAACCTGCGGCACTGGTAAAGTAATTTCCTGGAACATTGGACGAGACAATGCAAAAATAGATGATGATATCCAGGTACTTGTAAAAGGAAGAAGATCCGCACAACCTGTCTCAACCCTTAACATGCCTGAATCTGAGAACATATCAAGGGGCAAAATACTTGTTTCTTCAGTTTTTGTCCCGGGATTAGGTCTGAAAAAAGCCTCCGGGAAATCAGGTTTTTTAGTTTTCAGCGGATTAGCTTATGGAGGTCTTGGGGCAGCTTTGTTTCTGAATCTCCAGTCAAAAAAGCTTAAAGACGATTACCTTGCAGCAACCGGCAACGACAGGGATAATAAGTTCAGCAAATGGGAGAAGAACTATAATATGACCAGAAGCATAATATATGGGACAGCAGGGGTATGGGCTGTAAACCTGATATGGTCTGCAGTAATACCCATTAAGGAAAACCCGGGAAAGAGGCTGGATTTTAGTTTAAAATCATTCAATGAGAATGAATTACTGATTTCTGCAAGATTGACATTTTAAATGATGAGGAAATGAAACGGAAAGAGATTTTCAGAAATTTTTTGATGATTGTAAACCTTACCTTAATAACAACAGGTTTACATGCACAGGTAACAACCAGTGAAAAGGCAACAATTCATATAAACAGTCTTGTTACCCGTAATGTACCATCTCCTGATATTCAGATAATTGAACCCGGACAATTAAAGCAGGGTTCCACATTCGTAGCCGACAGGCAATCAGTAACAATTGCAATGAAATTGTTAAATCCCGGTAAAGGAGTGAAAATATATCTTAATAATATTGAAGTACCACCAACTTCTGCCGGAGATGTCTTTCTTAAAACAATCGATCTGGTTACTGGTTCCAACCTGGTGAGTATTACGATTCATAAGGATGATAAGACAGTAAAGGAATATTCATATTCAATGGTTTATATTCCTCCGACTAAAAACATATCCCCGTTCGCTTTAAATCCGGGAAAATATTTTGCCCTGATAGTTGCCAACGGGAACTATGTCAGCCCTGATATGCCAACACTGAAAAGGCCTGTTCCTGATGCTAAAGCATTAAAAGAAATTCTTTCAACCAAGTATACTTTTGAACCGGATAATATTTATACTCTGTTTGATATGAGGAGGGACAACCTTATTATAACTCTTGATGAGATACAGAAAAAGCTTACTCCTGATGATAATATTCTTATTTTTTATGCAGGCCATGGTAAAATGGACGAAGAAGCAGGTATCGGGTATTGGCTCTTATCGGATGCCGCACTCTCCAGTAGAGTTAACTGGTTCAGCAACAGTGCTCTGACCGATTATATTAAAGCAATCAAAGCAAAACATGTCTTTCTGATAGCAGATGCCTGCTATGGAGGTTCAATATTCTATTCACGTGGAGTAATGGACGATGCCCCTCCTTCCATTGCTGATGTTTACAAGAATAAAAGCAGGACGGCAATGACAAGCGGTGGCACAACTGAAGTGAATGACGACAGCAAATTCACTGAGATACTTCTTGAACTGCTTAGGAATAATTCTGAGCAGTACCTCACCTCAAGTCAGCTTTTCAGGGCAATAGAGAGACCTGTAATGACCAGTGGCAGCAAAACAGCACCACGTTTCGGTACAATTCAGGGAGTAAATGATATGCAGGGTGATTTTGTTTTTATCCGGAGAGATAAGTAGAAATATGTTGAATTACTGAAGATGTAATTTCCCGGGGTTTGATGTTTATTGAGTTTAAAGCAGGATATATTGATTAGTAAACCAATTCTGATTGGATATGCACCTGAGAAATAGTTTTACCCGCATTGGTTGGCCGAAGAGGACCGGAAATTGTATTTCCTACCCAATAGTTTTAGCATTAGTGCTACTCTTTTTGATCACATGCGAAAAGCCCCAGCGAGTTGTAATGCTCTCAACGCTTGAAGCATTACCGGTCGAAATCTTATATACTTCAGCAACACTAAAAGGTGAGATATCCGATATGGGAACTGCACCAATTACAAACCATGGGATCCTTCTGTCAGATAATTCTACTCCGGTAGCAGGTAATTCGCAGGTTTCATCTCTAGGGACACGGACATCCAAGGGAGTCTTTCAGGTTATTCGGGATAATCTGACAGTTAATACAATTTATTATTACAGGGCATTTGTAACAGTTAATGGAGCAGATATATTAGCTGATGCAATCAGGCAATTCAGGACCAGGGATTACACTCTTCCGGCAGTTACGACAACTTCAGTCTCCTCTGTTACCTCCACATCTGCGATTTCGGGGGGGAATGTTACCACCGATGGAGGATCAAATGTAACTGCACGTGGAGTGTGCCTGGGAACTTCATCCAACCCTACAGTTGATTTTGCAATGATAAAAACCACAGATGGTACCGGACCGGGTTCTTTTTCCAGCACTCTATCAGGGTTGAATCCATCAAGTAAATATTATTACAGGGCTTATGCTACTAATATTAAAGGGACAGTATATGGAGAGGGGCTGAATTTTAATACATCAGCATTATTACCTACAGTTACTACAACCACTCCTTTCCCGGTTACAGCCACAACCGCTGTTAGCGGTGGTAACATCACTTCTGATGGAGGTGCCACAGTTACAGTCAGCGGTGTATGCTGGAGTACCTCTCCAAACCCTGGAGTATCACTCAGTACAAAAACTACTGATGGTACTGCGAGTGGTTCTTATACGAGCAATATTACAGGTCTTGCAGCCAGTACTTTATATTATCTGAGAGCTTATGCAACTAACAGCGCAGGAACTGGTTATGGTGATCAGCTGACATTTACTACGAGTGCAGTAATCTTAACACCTCCCACAGCTGTTTCATCTGCAGCAACATCTATGACAGCGACAACAGCTACTATTAACGGGTCAGTGAATGCAAATGGAAGCAGCACTTCAGTATCATTCGAATATGGAACCTCCATATTGTACGGATCCACAGCAAATGCAACACCAGGTATTGTTTCTGGTGTATCCCCAACAAGTGTTTATGCAAACCTGCCCGGATTAATACCCGGTACACTCTATCACTTCAGGGTGAAAGCTGTAAGCGCAGGTGGTACTGTTTATAGCGACGACCTTACATTTACAACTCATAGACCTCCGTCAGCAACAACACAGGCAGCAACCAATGTAACACAAACCACCGCAACCCTAAATGGAATTGTCAATGCCAATGGACTCTCAACAACAATCACCTTTGAACATGGGACAACAATACCCTATAGTTATTCCTCAAATGGAGTCCCGGTCAACGCTTCAGGTACAACAAATACAGCATCTAAAGCAGATATTACAGGTTTAATACCAGGTACTACATACCACTTCAGAATAAAAGCAGTGAGCTCTGCAGGTACAACCTATGGCGATGATATGACCTTTCCTACCAGTGCTGTGGCACTAGTTGTACCAACTCTGACAACAACTGTTCCCACCTCAGTTACAACCACAAGTGCCAGCGGTGGAGGAACAATAACTTCCAATGGAGGAGCAGCTATAACAGTAAGTGGAGTTTGCTGGAGTACCAATTCTAATCCGGGTACCTCACTCACTACAAAAACTACTGATGGAACTGCAAGTGGCACATTCATAAGCAGTATAACCGGTCTCAATCCGGGTACTTTTTATTATATCAGGGCATATGCGACAAACTCAGTCGGAACGGGATATGGAAGTGAAGAAAACTTTACTACCAGTTCAATTCCTCCTGCAGCACCATCCAATCTGGTTGCAAATGCAACAAATCCTGCAACAGTTTCCATTACATGGACTGATAATTCCAATAATGAAACAGGATTTGAGATCCAAAGACAGCATACAACTCTGAGCACCTGGGTCACAGTTACAACGGTTGGTCCAAATGTGACATCTTTTAACCATACAGGACTTTCAGAAACATGGCCCGGATACCAGGTAAAAGCAATTAATACAAGTGGTTCTTCAGTTTTTTCAAATACAGCACTGGCACCTGCTAAATTGCGGATAATTAATAATTTATATAGCACTACACCTGTTTCTGGTAACGAATGGTACAAATTTAATAAGATTGTACGGGCACGTTTTGGACCATCTTATGCTACGGTTACTGCAGCTGGTAATACCTATGAGAAGCTTTGTCCGTTCGATAATCTTTCCGAATCTGCTTATACCACATTTGCAGACTGGATCAATCCTGCTTATAATGCTACAACTCAGTATAAAGATTTTCCTGTAAGTACTTATGGCTATGGAGATATGTACTATCTTTATATTGAATGCGGATGGTGGGAATACTACATTGCCATCACACCTCCTAATTATTGGATAAAAAGGTTATCAAATATATTGTGCCTGGATGGTACATGTTGTTGTTCCAAATGGGCATGGACTCAAATTACCAATCATGCTTCCGGCTATTTTGTGCTGACTGCTACTGAAATTGGCCTGCCATACGGAAGCTGGAATGGTACTGTAAAAGGAGATATAAATGAAGGTAGAACTTTTGATGCCAAAGCACAACAAGCTAAGTATTGATGATCTTATTTGTTACTCCCTGTCATCAGCCAATTTGGGGAAGTGCAGGTCAATAATTTTATGAAGGCGTCTCCTTTATCTGTTGTAATCATAATAAATTAGTTCCATCAATAACAGGAGATTTAATGACCACAATATTGTATAGGACTTACCAACCTGTTCCTCACCAACAATGCTAAACCTATTTTAATCCAAAACGATAGCTGAATTTAACAAGGAACACATTGTGGGGAATATTGTTGTCCCTGTCAAAAAGATCATTCAGGTCGTTTAAATAATCCATTATTCCGGTATCATTTGAATAGTTTCTTGTCTGACTCCAGACAAGGAAAAGTGTTGATCCCGGGTTATATTCCCATCTGATTACAAAGTTAGAAAGGAACTCCTGTTCACTGAAGTCTTTATTTTCAAAGGAATAGTCTGTCTTTCTATCGAGGGTCTCATCAATATTAAAATATTCACCATCAAAACTCTTCTGTGAATCTGAATAAGTCCAGAACCTTTTTCTATAATCTTTGTCAACAGGATTGAGGATTAATTTATGGTCGTAGTACTTCCCGGAAGCTACAAATGGCTGGCCCCAGTATTGCAGGGTAAGGTCAGGGCTAAGGTTCAGGTTTACTCTCAACGAAGAACTGATGGTTTTCCTGTCGATACTTGCAAAGATGTATTTATTATTGTTTTTGTATTCTATTTTCTTAACATATTGAAGATCAGAGAATGATTTACTGAAAGCTGGGATTAATGTGACAGACAGGTAATTTGTGGGCTTATATTTAGCGCTTAATTGTGAATAAATTTTCTTAATATCATTCTGATTTCCTTTTGTTCCATTGATAATATATTCAAACACAAGTTTTTTGCGATTATCAGTTGAAAAACCGGCACGCAGAGATGAATTGCCAGGCACTTTCATCATAGGTCCTCCTCTTAGGATTCCTGTTGAAATACTATTGCTTCGCAGGTTTCCGCCTGCAAATATATTCCAGTAATTCTTCAGGTTGACTGATACATTCCATTCAAAGCCTTTTCCAAGGTTATTTCCTCCGAAATTATTTATTGAAAAAATGTCGCAATTCAGGTTAAAGTTTCTGTATATCCATTTAGGTTCCCATTGGTTATAACCTGTCCATAAAACTGTAAGGAGCTGGTCTGCCTCACGCATATATCCCAGGTCATTGGTTTCAAAACCCGGTGTTCTCCAGGTTGTTGCGTACATAATGTTCCAGTGGCCATTTAGTTTCATAATTTGTAATCTTCCTCCTGATCCTGAAAGGGAAGTACGTCCTGTATCAAGGGTTACATAGTCATTATCAGGACGCTGGAAATACCTGGCTGATGAGCTCTGTGTGTTTTCCATTGCTTTCTTTGATCCTTTAACCAGGCTGAATGCTGTGTTAAGGTTTAACATCCAGCTTTTATCTTTAAAGTACTGGGTAAAATCGGCCCCGGTTGTATAGGACTCTTTATGCATAATATCCCTGAGATTTGGATCAAGGTCCCTGTATGTGTTTGTAAATATGCCCCCGATAATAGTGTTCCCATTGTTTATGTCTTTCTGAACTCTTCCTACCAGGTAGTTTGTAAGTGGCTCAACTGTCTCTGTCATTCTTCCTCCAATAGTATCAATTTCAGCTATCTCCTGTGAAGTCATGGCCTCAACGAAACCTATTGAAAGACCATTTTTTGTTTTTCCAGTGAGTTTGGCAGCCCCGATTATTGTGGAATTGGTCGGAACATCCGAATACCATCCTTTCTCAAGGTCGGGATCCCCCTGTGGTCTTCGGCCTATTCTCCTTGAATAATACAGGTTATCATTCCCTACATCACCATCACCTATTCCAAGTCCAAAATTGGTAATATTGTTACCTTCGATAAAGAAGGGTCGTTTCTCACTGAAAAAAGTTTCATAAGCAGACAGGTTTACCTCAGACGGATCAGCCTCTACCTGTCCAAAATCGGGGTTTATTGTAAGGTCAATAGTCATATTATTTGTTATGCCTACTTTAGCATCAATTCCTCCATTCATACCTGTTTTTCTTCCATTATCACGGAATGGATTCCCGGGTTCTGCTTTAAAAGTTTCTCCCTTTGCCACAACATAAGGAGTCATATCAAAAATTTTTCTGGGTTTTATCTGTTCAAAACCTGACAATTCTCCGAAAAGGTGTACAATTCCAGGGGCATCTTTTGGAATATGTTGCCAGAAACTTGTTTCATTTTTACGGTATAGTACTCTTGCAACTTCCAAACCCCATATATCACCCGACTTTTTTTCAAAACGTACCTGGCTGAACGGGATCTTCATTTCAGCAACCCACCCTTCTTCATTAACAGATGTTTTTACCCACCAGTTAGGGTCCCAGGAGGAATCCTGACTCTGGCCGTCATTTATTAACATCTGGTCATATTTCACACCACTTGAAGTAATTCCAAAGAGAAATCCTGTACGGAGATCATGAAAGCAATCGAATATAATTCCAACAAGATCCCCGTCAGGATTATCACGCCTTGTCAACCGGGTTACTATACTGTCTGGGCTTGTATCATATGCTTTGAAAGCTGCATAAATGTTATCGTCATCAAATAATATTTTAAATTCAGTTCTCTGAGAAGGTTTTTTCCCGTTAAATGGTTCATACTGGGTAAAATCGTTAATCCATTCACCGGTTTGCCACGCATCATCATCAAGTATCCCGTTGATCGAGGGGGGAGCTGTAATTTTTTCTGCATGATATTTTTTCTTTTCAGAAACCTCTCCTGAGGCTGTTAAGATTATAGATATAGAAAAGATGAAAGAAATAAGAAGGTTTCTCATGTCGGTGCAATAATTGCAAGTTTTCTGTGATAAGGACGATAATCTTATCAAACTGCTGCAAAAGTCAGATATTTAGAATATTTCTAAATAAAGTTGAATTGTAAATTTTACAGTAGTCCCTTACTGACCTGAAGCTCTAATCGTAAAGCTTAATAAATTCATATGAGTTTCCGGAAGTGTCAAGAAACTTCAGGAAGTCAGCCTTTGAAATAATAAGCGAGGCTGTATTGATATTTGGATGGAAGGCAAGCCGGTCAAATTCATTAAGTTTATCATCAATAAAGATATGAACATGTTTATCCTTATCGTTTATAAGACCAAAAGGGGAGACAGAGCCCGGCTCTACACCAAGATATTTTTTTAGCCGGGGATCAGAAGCAAAAGATAATTTTCCCTGTCTGAGCCGTTTCTCGAGGTCATGAATATTCAATTGCCGTAAATGTTCCAGGATGACCAGGTAGTGTCTGTCCCCTTTATGGTTGCGGAAAAATATATTTTTGCACCTGCCTGAATTATAATCTTTCCAATGTGTTTTGGCAGCTTCAATTGTTGCAAGAGGAGGATGTTCGTGGTATTCAAAACTGATTGAGAGTTGATTCAATAATTCGTAAAGCTCCTTTTGTCCTCTCATCAGCCATCACTTTATTTAGGGATATATTCGAATTCCATTCCGGCAAGCATTGAAATATCAACGCCTGCCTCTTTCATGTCTATATCTTCCTTATCATAATGCCACTCAACAACCAAGGGTATCTGAGCATGATTTATTTTTTTCAGTTCCAAAAATATATCATTAAGGAATTTTGCTGATGAGGAATTGAAATAGTTCATATCGACCTTAAACCTGACAGGATCTCCTGCAGGCAATATTTTTAATTCACCTTTTATAAGTTCATCAATGAAGATCCTTATCCATTCAATAACAGGATAATACAGAGCTCTGACATCTTCAGGTGCTGAAGTTCCACTGATAGTAAAAATATTTTCTTCGGGAGAAAAATGGATTTCAGGAGTGAGAGGAGTCTTCTTAATATAGAGTTTCTGCATCGGAGACCTTTTTACAAAATTGCATTAATTTTTTGTTATAAGCAAAATTATTGTATGATCAAACGATAATTCAGAAATTTATATTGTTCTCGTTTTCAGTATTATAACCTGCATCCTCGTTCAGGTTTTTTATTTTCGAAACTTCGACAGCAAGGTGGTCGCATCTTTCATTCTCAGGATTATTATCATGTCCTTTTATCCAGACAAACCTGACTTTATGTTTACGGTATACCTTTAGAAATCTGATCCACAGGTCTGGATTTTTCTTGTTCTTAAAAGATTTTAATTCCCAATTGAACACCCAGCCTTTTTCGACTGCATCAGCAACATATTTTGAATCGGTATAGATGACAACCTTGCTTTGTGGTATTTTTAATGCTTCAAGTCCGGCTATAACTGCCATTAATTCCATCCTGTTGTTTGTTGTAAGCCTGTATCCTTCTGCTTTTTCAAGGCGGTGTTTACCTGAAATGAGCACAACCCCAAATCCACCGGGACCAGGATTACCGCTGCAAGCACCATCAGTGTATATTGTGATCTCACTTGACATGAGGCAGAATAATGCCGGTGTTGGAGATAAACAGCTTTACTGCAATTGACAACAGTATAACACCAAATACTTTTTTAATGATCTGCAAGCCCCCCACGCCCAGGATCTTTTCGAAAAATGAGGTTAATCTGAGAACCATGTAAATGATGATCATATTCAGAATAAGAGCAATAAATATGTTGACGGTCTGATATTCAGCTTTCAGTGAAAGAATGGTTGTTATTGATCCGGCACCTGCGATTAATGGGAATGCAATAGGGAAAATAGAGCCGCCACCTGTTGAATCGGTTTTAAAAAGTTCGATCCCAAGTATCATTTCCATTGCTATAAGAAAGATGATAAATGATCCGGCTATTGCGAAAGAGGATACATCAATGCCGAATATGCCAAGAAGAGGATTACCGATAAATAAAAAGGCAAGGAAAATCAAAAAGGAGACCAGAGTTACCTTCTCTGACTTAAGATCACCGGATTTAGCTTTTATGTCGATTATTATCGGAATTGAACCCGGGATATCAATAATAGCGAATAAAACCATAAAAGCAGCGAGGATTTCTATTAAACTCAGATGCATTTGCTTTAATTTTGTACAAAGGTAGTCAGAAAAAACAAAATCTTTACTGAACGATAGTCATCTCATTAACAAGATGTTTTGCGCCTGCATAGATATCCATTACCCAAAGGACATATCTGATATCTACAACAATTGTTCTCTGTATTGCATTCTCAAAGGCAATATCCCCACTCATAGCTTCCCAGTTTCCATCAAAAGCCAATCCAATCAGTTCTCCTTTTGCATTCAGGACAGGACTGCCTGAATTCCCTCCAGTGATGTCGGTATTTGTCAGGAAACATACTGTCATATATCCGCCTGATGATCCATATCTGCCATACTCTTTCCTGTTGTAAAGTTCAATTAGTCTTTTAGGCAGATCGAATTCATAATCACCTGGTTTATATTTTTCAACCAGCCCCTGAAGGGTAGTATAATAATTGTATTTAACAGCATCCCGTGGATAATAATCCTGTATGGTACCATATGAAAGACGCATGGTTGAATTTGCATCAGGATAGAGAGTTTTTTCCGGTGTCATCTCTTTAAGACCAGCTATCCATAATCTTCTTCCTGTTGCCAGATTACTGTCAAACCGGCTCAGGTCTTTTGATACTTCAGCAGAAATTTTATTTATTGACTCAGCAGTAAGGCAGAGAAGATCGTTATTAAGACTTTTAATTGTCGGCTTTTCAAGGAATGCCATGAGTTTTTCTTCACTTGTGAAGAGTGATGAGGTAAACATTTCATCAATAAATCTGTCAATGCTTCCCTTATACTTTTTGTCAACCAGATCGGTATAAAAATCAGGATGAAATTTTTCAGGAATATCAGTCCTGTAAAGTTTAAGCATGGCTTTCATCAATTTCTGCTCAGTTGCAGGATTATAATCTTTATATATCTCACCAATGTTATTCCTGATGTTTGCAATAACATCAGCAATTCTATCGGGTTTACCTGAGTTTAATGCACCTTTTAAAGCTGAGGCAATATAATTAATCTGAAGCAGCTCGCAACCCTGGTTAAAGCACTCATATATATACTGATGGGTGTTCTGTAATTCGCTCCTGCCATCAATAGAAGTTTTAATCAGGTTCAAAGCCCGGCCGAATTCTTCTTTACGCGAAATATCGGCGTTAATCCATGTGTTGAACTTGGTTTCAGTCTGTTCTTTTTTTGCAATAACATTTAATCTTTCAAGTCCTTTATTTTGGCCTATTGAATATTTCCAGTAATTGGATGATACTGAATACTTATCGGCATATGATATATTCACCTTATTATCAGCCATCATATCAGCCATCATTATTTCCTGTTTAATACCACGGATCCTGATCCTGTTAGGATTTGTTATCTTTAAGATCTCATTGACTTCGTAGGAAGTATAATATCTCTGAGTATGACCTGGATAACCTAAAATCATTACATAATCTCCCTTGTTCAGGTCCTTTATGGAAACAGGCAGCCAGTATTTGGGTTTAAGCGGGATATTCTCCTTTGAGTATGGAGCAGGTTTCCCATCGGGGCCTGAATAGATACGGAATATGCTAAAGTCGCCAGTATGACGAGGCCATTCCCAATTATCAGTATCAAAGCCAAATTTGCCAATTGAAGAGGGTGGTGCACCAACTAGCCTTATGTCATTATATCTCTCATATACCAGAAGATAAAAATAGTTGCCTCCATAAAATGAACTGACATTAGCCAGGTAATTATTTCCCCTGGTTGCCTCCTTTTCAAGAGAGAGACGTTTCCGGTTGATTTCAGTGTTTCTTTCTGCTTCACTCATTCCCGGTTTTACGTTTTCAAGTACTTGATTGGTGACATCTTCAATGCTGATTAAGAAATTGGCATACATGTCATCATTAGGTAACTCCTCTTCTTTTGACATTGCCCAGAAACCCTCTTTAAGGTAATCGTGTTCAACAGAACTGTGTGCCTGAATTGATTCGTAACCGCAATGATGGTTAGTAAGGATAAGACCCTGTGATGACACAAGTTCAGCTGTACACCCAGGAATAGAAACAACAGCATCTTTCAGACAAACCTTATTGAGACTATAGATCTCTTCGGATGAAAGCTTCAGACCAAGTTCGGTCATCTTCCCTATATTAAGTTTCTCGATGAGAGGCAGTAGCCACATACCCTCGTCTGCTTTTACTTTAATACCTAAACTGATAAAGAGGATTAACAGAACTGAAAGTGATCTTTTCATTATAGAAGAAGTTAAAGCTTTAAAAACAGGGGGCAAAGATAAAATTATTAATTGAAAAGAAACCTCAGAAACTAAATGACATCTGTGTATCGAAGAGATCAAATGATCTGCGATGATAGCTGGTTATTCCATTTTTAAGAATTGCGGATTTATGAAGTTGGGTTGGATATCCTTTATTCTTATCCCAGCCATATTGAGGGAATTCATTATGTATCTTTTTCATGAATTCATCCCGGAATGTTTTTGCAAGTACAGAGGCAGCTGCAATGGAAAAATACTTGCCATCACCCTTGATAATTGTCTCATACCTGATGTTTTTATATGGGTAAAATCTGTTGCCATCAATAAGCAGGAATTGTGGTTCCCGCGTCAGACCTTCAACTGCGAGATGCATTGCTTTGATTGATGCCCTTAGTATGTTCAGAGTGTCAATCTCATTATTATCCACAGATGCAACATTCCACGCTATTGCTGAATTCATTATCTCCTCTTTGAGTACTGCTCTCTGTTTGGCAGACAGTTTTTTTGAGTCATTGAGAACAGAATGTTTGAAATTCTTCGGTAGAATCACAGCCGCTGCGAAGACAGGCCCGGCCAGACATCCTCTCCCTGCCTCGTCACAGCCGGCTTCAATAAGATTATGATACAGATATGATTTTAACATTAAAGGGTGCTCTTTGTCATCCCTTCCGCTGAAAATAATTGCTTTTTCAGAGTAGAAGAGTCGTAATATAAGAAATCAGATATATGTATGAATTAAACTTTAATATAAGTTATTAACACATTTATCAACAAAATCCTTTGTTTTGTCAAAACTTTATTTATTTTTGGCACGTAGATGACCTTTAATTTTGATGAAATATAAGATACTTATTTCGCTTTTATTTGGCTTTTCCGGAACACTGCTTTCTCAGCAATTGTCACATCAGGTCCTTGTTCCTGTTGCGGGGGTTGTATTTAATCAATCTGTAAGTTATTCACAGACAATAGGAGAGACAGCAGTTGAAATAGTTTCCTGTTCAGGCTTCGTATTTACTCAGGGTTTTCAGCAACCAGGGATCAAACTATCTTCAGAAAGGCCGCCGGCAGGTAACGGAGTAAAGGTTTATCCTAATCCTGCAACAGATGTTGTTAAGGTGGAACTATTCGGAGAGATTTCCAGGGCATTCAGGATTGAGCTTGTGAATATCAGCGGAACAATTATAAGTTCTGAAAAAATATCTTTTTCCGGCGACTTCTGGCATATCAGGGAGTTACCGGTCAAAGAGCTGGTTAAGGGTTTTTACTTTGTCAGGGTTTTAAGTGAAGATGGAATAATAAACAGGGTTTTTAAAATAGAGAAGTTCTAATGAGAAATAATATGATTTCCGGAAATTTGAAAAGAAGCCTGCTCTTATTGGTATTTGTTTTGACCTTTATCACTTTATCAGGGCAGGGTGGTGTCCCTTTGGGAATCCACTACCAGGCAGTGGCAAGAGATAATTATGGTAAAGAGCTTGCCAGCAAAAAAATAGATGTTAGATTTTCAATTGTATCAGGAAATCCGTTGGGAACTATAGTTTTCCAGGAGCTTCATTCAGGCGTTATTACTTCAAAATATGGTGTTTTTTCTCTTATTATCGGAAATGGCATTTTAACAGGTGGCACATTTGGTGAACTCTCACAGATTGAGTGGAACACAGCATATCATTACCTGAAGGTTGAGGTCAAGTTTGAGAATGATTATGTGGATATGGGTACTATGCAGTTTCTGGCTGTTCCGTATGCTCTTTTTGCACAGAAATCGCTTGAACCTGGTCCACGGGGACCAAAAGGAGATACAGGGCCACAGGGAACCCAGGGAATGCAGGGGCTGAAAGGTGATCAGGGTGATCCGGCTTCAGATGACCAGGTTCTTTCATTTAATGGAAATAACCTTTCCATCTCAGGAGGGAATGTTGTTAACCTTTCAACTCTTAGTCTCCCGCACCAGCTCTCTATCCTCGGAGATACACTATCCATCCTTGGGGGAAACAAGGTACTCCTGCGTAACCAGATTCAGGATCTGTCACTTGATGTCAATAATAAACTGAAAATCAGCAATAATCCTTCTGCTGAAGAAATTGATCTGACAAAGTATCTTGATGATAAGCAGCAGTTGAGTCTCAATCCTCTTGATAATACTCTTTCAATAACTAATGGTATTTCAACCGTAAATCTTGCAAAATTTGATCAGATACTCAGTTTTAATAGTTCCAATAATAGCCTTTCCATTTCTGGAGGATCACTACCAGTTGATCTGACCCCTTTAAAGAATGATGCAGATGCGGATCCTGTAAATGAAATTCAGGATCTTAATCTTTCAGGAAACAATCTGACTATTACCAAGAATCAAGCTTCTGCAGGCATCAGTTTAAATAAATTTGATAACGGGACTCTTACATATAATCCTGAAAATTATCAGTTATCTGTATCAAATGGTAATTCAATTCCAATTGGCAGCATTATAGCTTTCAGAGCTGGAATTAATGCAAATTATAGTATTCCGACAAATTCATATTTTGATCTTGTTTTTGATCAGATAACAGGAAATTATTATTCCGATGGATTATATTATAATGCTTCTACAGGAATTTTTAAAGCAGATAATAGCGGGATCTATACTTTTAATGTATCAACATCTCTTCCTGCTAACTTCTCAGTAATTTTGGAAGTAATGGGAAGTCCTTATGAAACTATTATTGGACCAGTAGCTTCAGGAGGAAATTTCAGAGAAAGTATTACTCTGAAGCTTAATAAAGACGATACTGTTAATGTCGCTGTCTATCAGAACAACGGGTACACTATTCCTTATACTTTTGTTGGTTCATTTGCGGGTTTCAGGATATATTGATATGCTTTTTTAGGATTACTCCCACAACCTTTAACTCTATAATATTATTGGAAATATCCTGACCAGGATCTCTTCTCCTTTTTAATAGTTCTGATTATAATAAATGCATTCTTTAATGGTATTTTATGATAATGATATAAAAGTGTCATTTATGTAGAATGCCTTGACAAACAAATATTTAACATGCAACAGAAGATGAAAAATCAGGATTAACTCCGGATCTTACAACACTATTGACACATATAAAGGAGACTCTGACAAGGCAATCAAACAAAAACCTGGGTTATGAAATAATAAAACAAATTGTGATATTTTGCTTATTTTATTTACTCCTGCTATTATTATTTTCCCTCTTCAGCTTTATCCATCAGACCCCTGAATTTTTCCATAAGCTCCTTATTTAGATCCAGTGGTGGCTTTGCACCTTCCGGAAGGAATGATTTATATGGATGATCTTTAGAATAATCTGCAAACTCTTTTTTAATATCTTCCAGCAGCTTTGGTTTTGTAAACAGGTCAAGTGCAGTTCCAGCTATAACTTTTGAACCTGCGTTTAGTCCCTTCCATGCTGCTGAACCATAATAAGATGCAACAGAGGACCAATGATGGCCTATTGATCCCGGAACTCCTCCCGGGAAATTAAGAGTTGCTGTCGGAGCAATCAAGGATACCTCTCCAACATCTGTAGAACCACCTCCGACCTGTACTTCAGAGGGCTGCTTGATTGGATTCAATTTTGTCGGATAGCCGGTCTCCTTTTCTCCCAGCTCTTTCTGCAATGCTTTCGAATATATCTGCTCAGCTTCAGTCCATTCAGGTAAACCTACCAGTTCAATATTCCTCTGAATAGTCTCTGCCATTCCTCTGTTTGAATGCTTCTGGTGAACTCCTGTAATAATGCGGACTGTATCGAGTTTGGTCCCCGAAGCAAGAGCTGCACCTTTTGCACAATCTATAACTCTTTTATACATATCTTCCAGTCTTTCGTCAGTATTTCTGACATAATACCATACTGAAGCTTTATCGGGAACAACATTTGGTGCCTCCCCACCTTCAGTTATAACATAATGGAGGCGGTGTGTATAGAAAAGATGTTCACGAAGGTAATTTGCAGAGACATTCATAATTTCCACAGCATCAAGGGCACTTCTTCCCGACCAGGGAGACCCTGCGGAATGAGCTGTTTTTCCTTTAAATGTAAATACAACAGACATAACTGCATTACCATCAACTCCATACCCGGTACTGAAATTTGATGAAGCGTGATTATCAATAACCGCATCAACATCTTTGAATACCCCTTCCCTCACCATGTATGGTCTGCTGATAACTGTCTCCTCTGCGGGAGAACCATAGAATTTTATTGTTCCCTGAATATTCTCCTTTTCCATACTTCTCTTTACTGCAATAGCTGCTCCAATTCCTGCGGTTCCCATAAGGTTATGTCCGCAACCATGACCGGGACCTCCCTCCACACGCGGTGCTTGTTTGGGAGTAAGTGCTTGCTGGGATATCATAGGAAGAGCATCAAATTCACCCAGAATACCAATAACAGGTTTTCCACTGCCCCATGTTGCCACAAAACAGGTAGGCATCCCGGCAACACCTTTCTGAACCGCAAATCCCTCTTCTTCAAGTGTCCTTATAAGAAGAGCTGATGATCTGAATTCCTGCATTCCAAGCTCGGAATAACTCCAGATCGAATCGCATATATTACCATATTTTTCAATAACAGAGCTTTCACTGAGATACTCTATTGCAGCTTTCTTTGCCTTATAGAGATCAGCTTTGCCCAATAGACCATCCCCGGTTTTTTTCTGGCTGAAAGTGAATATAGTTAATAGCTGAAGTGTAAATGCACACAAAATGGTTTTTGTGAAGAGAGCTCTTTTTTTCATTGGATACTTTTTTTGTATGATCAGGATTAATCCTTCTGCAAATCTAATATTTGTTATGATTTTATCTCCGGAAGATATTATTTTTATAGTGAATAGTTAAAATAAATTACAATTTTAAGTTTCATTCGTCATCTTTCTGAATATCAGAAAACAGAAAATCACTCCCGCAATTATCCCTGATATATTACTTATAATATCTTTAATGTTAAATGATCTTCCCGGAATAATCTTCTGATGAAACTCATCCAAAAACGCAAAGGAGATCAGGATGATAGTGATAAAAAAAGCTTTTCTATAACCAATAAGAAGATCCTTGCCTGCAAACGTCAGAAAAGTAAAGCAGGCTAATAATCCATATTCCATAAAATGAATAAGATAATCAAGTCTGATTTCTGATTTTGCGGTATGTATCTTTAAAACAGGCAGGTCAGAAGAAGAAGAGACAATTATTATTGTAAATATCCAGACTATGAGAAAATATCTGGCAAAGGGTCTTAGCAGGGAAATAAGTTTTATGATAAATCTATTTTGCACCTTACTTTATCAAACAGATTATTTATACAGAGTGGTTAACTGAAATCCTTTTATTAAAAGTTTTACTGTATCAGGCTTTTAAATATGACTAAAATTACTAAAATACTCACAATTGACAAAGGAATCATCATGATCTTAAGATTGGGGTTTATCATATGTGCAATAAAAAGCTAAATTTGCACAAAACCATAAAAATGATAACCAACGACCAGATAAAAGTTTTATCGGAACGCCGAGATGCGTTAAGGAGGTTTCTTTGACATTGATGATAAACTGAAGCTTATTGCTGAAAAGGAGATAGTCTCGCAGCAACCTGGTTTCTGGAATGATCCAAAACAAGCTGAAGAACTACTTAAAGGCATCTCCCAGTTAAAAAGCTGGACAAATGCATTTAACAATGTAAACAGCGCCATTGAAGATCTTGTTGTCATTAATGATTTCTTCAGGGAAGGTGAAGCTACTGAAGAAGATATTGATAGTCAGTATTCCAGATCACTTACAATGATTGAGGATCTGGAAGTACGCAATATGTTGAGGAAAGAGGAAGATCAGTTGGGGGCAATTCTGAAAATCAATTCGGGTGCAGGTGGTACTGAAAGCAATGATTGGGCAGCAATGCTCATGAGGATGTATCTTCGCTGGGCAGAAAGGAATA
>CAZXFB010000057.1:20070-24394 GCA_964639725.1 uncultured Rikenellaceae bacterium | reverse complement strand
TATTTTCCTATAATATAATCATTTAGTTATCATTCCCGACACTCATAAAATATTTTTAATAAGTGCCCTACGTAAAGATAACTAATTTACTTTATATTCTATTCCGGGATGATCATCGAGATAAGAAATTAATTCGTTATTCAGCCTGACCCTGCTACTCCTCGAAAATAAGGAAACAGATATTTTATCCTCGGGGTCTATTATTAAGAATTTAATTTCTGTATCCCCTTTATTCTCATGGATCAGTTCCTTCAGCTCAGAGATCATTTCCTTACTGATATTCTCGGCACTGATTTTAATTGTGACTGACTTGATCAATTCATCTTTCACACTGGATAGAAGGTTAATTTTACGTATACTGAATTCCAGTTCATCTTCCCTGAACCTGCGTTTCTGTATCCTGCCCTTTACAAGCAGATAATACCCGGTAGTTAGAAATTTGCTGTTTTCAATATAATCCTTATCGAATAGCATGAACCTGAAAGAATCTGAATAATCCTGTAATGTGAATGATCCATATGGTTTTCCATTTTTGCCAATTCCGTTTTTTGTATCAATTATCATTCCTGCAACAACAACGTCCCTGTCGAGAAAATCACGAAGATTCTGAAGTTCAGCAAGTGTTACGGTAGCAAATGTATTTATCTCAAGTTTGAAATCATCAAGGGGATGAGATGACAGATAAATTCCTATTACCTCTTTTTCCCTGTTAAGTTTCTCTAGTTTAGGCCACTCAGGGCATATTGAAGGTTCGGGTTTTACCATGTCAAATCCGCCGTTATCTCCGAAAAGAGTCTGCCTGGTTGACATTTTAAGTGTTTTGGCATTGCTCCCATAACGGATGATGCTTTCTATGAAACTGGAACCCCTTGTGTCAAGTGAAAAGTATTGAGCCCTGGTTATCTCAGGAAAACAATCGAACGCTCCGGCTACGGCCATTGCTTCAAGATTTTTCTTATTTAGTGAGTTGAGGTTTACCCTTTCGGCAAGATCAAAGATGTTTTTAAACAGGCCATTCTTCTCTCTCTCTTCAATCAACTGCAATACAGCACTTTCTCCCACTCCTTTTATAGCTCCGAGGCCAAACCTGATATTTCCATCCTTATTTACAGTGAATTTAACATTACTTTCATTAACATCTGGTCCCAGCACTTCCATCCCCATTCTTCGGGTCTCATCCATGAATGTTGTTATCTTTTTTATATCACTGATATTCCGGCTGAGAACAGCGGCCATATATTCAGCAGGATAATTTGCTTTCAGATATCCTGTCTGAAATGCAACCAGGGCATAACATGTTGAATGGGACTTATTAAATGCATACTGTGCAAATGCTTCCCAATCAGACCAGATCTTGTTTACAATACTTTCATCATGACCTTTTCTGCTGCAGCCTTCCTGGAACTTGAGTTTCATTTCGTCCATTATCGAACGTTTCTTTTTCCCCATTGCTTTTCGCAGGGAATCGGCTTCTCCTTTTGTAAAACCTGCCAGTTCCTGGGACAGGAGCATCACCTGTTCCTGATAAACAGTTATGCCATAAGTGTCATTAAGGATTTTTTCCATCACTGGCAGAGGATAATCAATGGCTTCGGTTCCATGTTTTCTCCTGATGAACTTAGGGATATATTCCATTGGCCCTGGCCGGTAGAGGGCATTCATTGCGATCAGGTCCTCAAGCCGGTTTGGGATAAGATCCCTGAGATATCTTTTCATCCCTGTAGATTCAAACTGGAAAATCCCGGTAGTCTCCCCGTTGCTGAAGAGCTCGAAAGTTTTTTTATCGTCGAGGGGAAGGTTTTCCAGATCGATTGTAATGTTTCTCGATTTTTTGATATTTTCGAGAGTATCTTTTATTATTGACAGAGTTTTTAAACCGAGAAAATCCATCTTCAAAAGGCCGACAGATTCCACATGGCTGCCATCATATTGTGTTGCATAGAGATCAGTGTCTTTGGCAGTACAAAGAGGAATATAGTTGTCAAGAGCATCCTTTCCGATAATGATACCACATGCATGTACTCCTGTTTGTCTTACTGAACCTTCAAGGGTTTCTGCATATTTAAGAGTCTGTGCAATTAATTTATTCGGCGATTTTCTTTCTCTTTCAAGCTCAGGTACTTCAGTATAAGCCTGGGCAAGTGTTATTCCGGGTCTTTCAGGAACGAGTTTCGCGAGCCTGTCAGCTTCAGCTAATGGAAGTTTCTGGACCCGGGCAACATCCCTGATAGCCATCTTGGCAGCCATTGAGCCAAAAGTAATAATATGGGCAACCTTGTCGTGCCCATATTTATTGACAACATATTTTAGGACTGCTTCGCGACCATCTTCATCAAAGTCAATATCAATATCGGGCATTGAGATCCTGTCGGGGTTAAGAAAACGCTCAAAGAGCAGATTATACCTGATAGGGTCTATATCAGTGATCCTTAGTCCATATGCTACTGCTGAACCTGCAGCTGAACCTCTGCCCGGGCCCACTGACACACCCATTTCCCTTGCTGCTCTAAGGAAATCCTGGACAATGAGGAAGTAACCCGGAAATCCCATCTTAGCAATAGTATCCAGCTCAAAGTCTATACGGTCTCTCTGTTCCATGGTAAGAGTTCCCCATCTCTCTTCTGCTCCCTTGTATGTAAGAAATCTGAGATATTCATCTTTATCGGTATATCCGGCAGGTAACTCAAATTCAGGCATTATGGGATCGTGGTCGAGCTTATATTTTTCTACTTTGGCGACCAGTGCGGCAACATTTTCTATTGCTTCAGGAATGTCGGGGAAAATAGCACGCATCTCTTCCTCTGACTTCAAAAATTCCTGTCTTGAATATCTTAGCCTGTTAGGGTCGTCAATATCTTTTGCTGTATTTAAACATATCAGCCTGTCGTGTGCTTCAGCATCTTCGGCATTAATAAAATGAACATCATTTGTGGCAATGATCTTTACATCATATTTTATTGCGAGCTTCTTAAAAGCCTCAATGACTTTCTGCTGCAGAGGAAAGGCTGACCTGTCAGCATCAGGGTCATAAGTTTCGTGTCGCTGGATCTCCAGATAAAAATCTTCACCAAAAATGTCAAGGTAACCCTTGAGTGCTGTTTCAGCACCGGAGATATTCCCGTTAAGTATCTCATCCTGAATCTCCCCGGCCAGGCATGCTGATGAGGCTATCAGACCTTCATGATATTTTGAAAGAAGCTCCTTGTCTATCCGGGGCTTATAGTAAAATCCTTTGATCCAGGCTGCTGAAATCAGCTTTATAAGGTTTTTATATCCGGTAATATTCTTTGCCAAAAGGATAAGATGATCCCCTGACCTGTCTTCTTTCACATTTATTTCACTTATTGATCTTTTCGCTACATAAACTTCGCAACCGATTACAGGTTTTATTCCTTTCTTTGTAGCAGTGGAATGAAACTCTTTGACACCAAACATATTACCATGATCAGTTATGGCTATTGCCTCCATCCCCAGAGATTTTACTTTGTCGATAAGTGATGAAATACCTGCGGCTCCATCAAGGATAGAGTACTGAGTATGAACATGTAAATGTGAAAAAACAGCCATAAATAAGGAGCTAAGCTTGAATTAGGTCGGTTGACAAAAATAGGTAAAAAAGGGTAAATATCAGTTAAATAATAGTTTGATTTTGCACGTTAATATTGATGATTATGTTGACCTCTGATTGTTTGCTTGATAAATTTATTTATCTTTGCAGCCACAAATTTAAAAACAGGTTAAATAAAAAAGCGTAAGAATTAATGGCAGTTAAAATCAGATTAGCTAGGAAAGGTCGTAAGAAACTGGCCTTCTATCACATAGTGGTAGCAGATAGCAAGTCGCCACGGGATGGCAGATATATTGAAAAAATCGGATCCTATAATCCGATTACTAATCCGGCAACTATCGAACTCGACTTCGATAAAGCGCTTGGTTGGCTGCAAAATGGCGCATTACCCACAGATACATGCAGGGCTATCCTATCTTATAAGGGTGTCTTGATAAAGAAACATCTTCTTGAAGGTGTAAAAAAAGGAGCATTTGATGAAGCTGAAGCTACAAAGCGTTTTGAAGAGTGGATGAAGCAGAATGATGCAAAAATTGAAGCCAAAAAATCAGGCCTTGAGAAATCAAAGGATGATGATATGGGCAAACGGCTTGACACTGAGAAACGTATAAATGAGGCTAGAGCTGCCAGGCTGATGAAAAGGAATGCAGAACTAGCAGCGAAAGCAGATGCTGCTGCAAGAGCCATAGTTCAACCTGAAGAAGAGACACCTGCTGATGAATCAACCGATGCTAAACTGGCACCTGAAACACCTGC
>CAZXFB010000057.1:0-19970 GCA_964639725.1 uncultured Rikenellaceae bacterium | reverse complement strand
ACACCTGCTGATGAATCAACCGATGCTAAACTGGCACCTGAAACACCTGCAGAACAAATTACAGAAGATAAACCACAGGAATAATACCGGAGGTCATGAGGATCAGCGATCCGGTGGCTTATAATAAAGGCATATTGCTGGGACGTATCACAAAAGTCCATGGTTTCGATGGTTCTGTAAATGTAAGATTAGAAAGAACATATATCGAAAATATACCGGAAATGGAATCGCTCTTCCTTGAGATAGAAGGAAGAGCGGTTCCATTTTTTATTTCCTCTATTGATTATGCTGGTGCAGACATACTTAAAATAAAATTTGAAGATTATAATTCTTTTGAGAAGATCAAAGAGTTTCAGGGTTGCAAGGTATTTTTAACTGATGGAGAGGATGATAAGACTCTCCCTGATATTGACATTTCCAGGCTGGAAGGAACCAGAGTATTTTTACCGGATAACAGGTTTATCGGAGTAATAAGGGAAGTTATTGTTAATCCACTTCAATTGATTCTTGTTGTAATAAATGACTCAGACAAAGAGATACTGATTCCCTACCATGAGGATTTTATTGTAGAGAAGGATGAACAGGAAAAAAGGATTACAATGAATCTGCCTAACGGATTGACAGAGATTAACTCCTTATGATCCTGATAACTCCGTTTGATTCAACTTTAATAATAGAGGATGGAGATTGTTTTTGCCTCTCTTTCTGACGGTGTTTTACCACATAATCAACAGACGAAATAATATTTTTATCAATTTCACTGAAATTGGATGGTGGAGGATTACCGCTGCTATTTGCAGAGGTTGAAACTATTGGTTTGCGGAATCGTTTTAGAAGTTCCTGGCAAAATTCATCATGACAAATCCTTATACCAACAGAACCATCATCACTGCAGATCCCATTTGCAAGGTTCTTTCCGGAGGGATAGATTATTGTTAGGGGATTAACAGATACATCTACCAGTTCATAAACAATTTCAGGAATCTCCCTTACATACCGTTCAAGCATGTTTTCTCCGCTGACAAGAATAATCAGGCTTTTGCTGTCGATCCTCGATTTGATCCTGAAAATATTTTCCACTGCACCTGAATTGGTAGCATCACATCCTAGTCCCCATACTGTGTCAGTTGGATAGAGAATTACTCCTCCTTCTGTGAGTATTCTCATTGAGTTTTCAAGATCCTCCTCAAAGTTCATAATACTCATTTTGTTTTGAGGCGATCCTCTTTTTGGAGTTTTCTCAGTTTATAATATTTGAGGTAGCTTGAATATGCCCCCGTATAACATATAAAATAACCATTACGGCCGTCGAGAAATCCTAAATGAATAATATATGTAAGAATAAAACGCCACAGGAAATGAATTGTAGCTGTAAAAAAATAAGTTTTTTGGCCTCTTGCAAAAAATTCGCGGGCAGCGATATCCGAATAGGTTCTGATTTTTTCAGAAAGATCATTCGGTGATGTGCATGGCCAGTGAAGGAGATCCCCTTTTAACCTGCTTATCCGGCTGCCATGATGCATCTTGAAACTTTCATGCACATTTATAATACCCCAGTTTCCCTTCCTGGAATTAAAAAGTCTCAGTTGTTTGTCAGGATACCAGGCAGAATGCCTTATCCATTGACCACAGAAGTTGCTAAGCCGGTTGAAATGATAGCCATCAAAACTTAGATCATTCTTTACCTGAAGTATTGATTTCTGAAGTTCCTCGCTGAGTGCTTCATCAGCATCGAGTGATAAAATATAATTATTTGAAGCCAGAGATATTGCATAATTCTTTTGTTCCATGAAACCGTTGAAAGGATGCTGAACGAACTTTACCTTATATTTTTTGCATATCTCTTCGGTGGAATCGGTTGAAAATGAGTCAACTACAATAATTTCATCAGCAATATCATCAAGTGACTGCAGACATCTGTCAATCAGCACCTCCTCATTCATGGTAATAATAACAGCAGATATCTTAGGCATCACCAGGTCTCATTTTGTATTGCGTGTAAATATAAAATAAATATTTTTAACATTTGATAACATTTGCAGGTTGATTTTTTAAGTAATAAAACCATTTTTTTGAGTGTTCCTTAACATTTTGCAAAGGATATAATTTCTTAAGTGTAATTATTTACGATGGCACTTATTTACTTAAAAATATTTTTAACTGAATTATTACTATTAGGAATAACGGAAGATTTATCAGATTATTATTGCTGTTCCTGATAGCATAAGGTATAGAAAAAATCAGAACTTTAATCTTAGTTTTTTCATCCTCTCTTTCATCTCATTTATTACTTCAATCTCTTTTTGAAGAGTGTCTGCTTCAAAGGTTACTGAAAACCTGATATATTTACCGGCATCATCCCAGGGAACGGTTGAGATCAGTGCTTCATGAATAAGAAACTCAGAAAATTCAGAAGCGGAGTTAAATACTTTGCCATTTTCAGTACCTGTGGGTGCTTTGACATAACAGTAAAATGATCCTTTTGGTTTCTTCGCATTAAATCCCAGTTCATTGAGGGCATCAACAAGAAGATTGAACTTCCTTGAGTACTTGGCAACGGTTTTATCAGTGATTTCAGTATGTTTTAAAGCCTCAATAGCAGCTTTCTGAATTGCTCTGAACTGCCCTGAATCAGTATTATCCTTTACTGTTGCATACGCTTTTACTGCTTTACTGTTTCCGCAAATATATCCTATTCTCCAGCCTGTCATGTTAAAAGCCTTTGACATGGAATGGACTTCAATACCTACATCCATTGCACCTTTAACTGAAAGGAAGCTGAGTGGTTTATATCCATCATACGTTAGGGCACTGTATGGTGCATCATGCACAACAATTATGTTGTTTTTTCTTGCAAAATCAACCACTTCAGAAAAAAATTCTGTAGTTGCTACAGCACCTGTTGGATTATTAGGATAATTCAAATAAAACAACTTTGCCTTTTCTAAAACCGGCTTGGGTATAGTTTTTAAGTCTGGCAAAAATGAGTTGGATTCAAGTAACGGCAGGTTGTAGACTTCACCTCCAAGGTATTTGGTATATGTTGCAGTAACCGGGTAACCTGGCACTGTTGTTAGTAAAATATCACCAGGATTGATAAAACAAACCGGTAACATTGCGAGTATGGGTTTAGATCCTATGCCGTGAACTATATGTTCAGAAGGTATAAGATCTTTCAGTCCATATACCTTTTCAAGATAACCAGCTGCTGCTTCCTGAAATTCAGGTATCCCGTTATCTGCATACCATCTGTTTTCAGCTTTTCCTGCTTCTGCTGATAGTGCTGCTACAACAAGTTCATCAGCAGGCCAGTCTGGCTCGCCTACACCCATATCGATCAGGCTTAATCCGGGATGAGCTTTCTTTGCGGCTGCCTTTGCTCTTTTTATAAGCTCAAATTTGTAAATCACGGTAGATTTCCCAAAATTAATCCCACCAAGCCTTTCAGCTATCTTGTCATCAAAAAAATCAGTCATGATACTCCTCTTTGTTTTGGTTTATTTAAAGCAGTATTTTCATTCCGGGGCAAAAGTAATAAATGTATTTAGCGGAAATAAAAAAAACATAAGTTATTTCATCATATTATATTATTTTAAGAAATTCAGCCTTGATATTTAAGTGCCCGGATAATTATACAGATGTGATAAGAATACAGGAAATTTGTCAAATAATGACGGTGCTTTAGCTGTCAGGTAGAAAAATATTGCAGTACTGAAGTGTTTGGGAGCAAGACTCCGGATTACTTTTTCCCGATGGTGAAATCATGAACACTATGTCAGGCAAAATACTAATATCACAAACTAAAGGTTACTTAACCTGATGTAAAAAAGATTGAAGAACAGAAAATATTCAAAATTGATTTCGCCTCAATCTTTCATTACAGCAAAAACTATTGTAAATTTGATACAGGATTAATAATTGGGTTCTTTGTCAGAATTATATTGTCAGGGAAATCGTTGTTCATTTAAATATATATAGCTATGAGCAAGTACATTTATTTAACCTGCACTCCTGAGGCACTTGTTGCTTCGATGCTTCCTCCTGAAAGTTTTGGAGCCTATCTTTCAACGGGCACTAAAAAGCGCAATAAAGGTCAGGCAATTTTTTTTGAAGTTGATACTGACAAAATTGAAAACCTCATTGATAATGAAAGCCTGAATAAAAGGTGTGTTGCAAAACCTGACGGAAGTCAGAAAAGTTCTGTATATCTTTCCGTTTACAAAGTACTGGAAATGTTGCCAATGGCAGCATTAAAAAGCCTTTATCTGACTACTGACAACGGTTGTGTCCTTGAATTGAAAAAGGCACAATATGATAAAAGCAAAGAGATTCATAATGATCTTCACCTTTATCAGGAACTGTGTCCTGTTACACCTCTAGTCGCAAGCGGACTTGCTCCATCAGTATTTTTGAAAAAGTTAACTGATGGATCCACCCCAATTGTACTCCCGAAATTGTTCATAGTGGACTTGAAACTGGGTGAACTGGCAACTAACCCTCTATATGGTTCAGTTGAACATTTGCCCTATTCCAATATAGGTCATCTGCGAGATTGCCTTGAGATCCTCAGGGGGGAATATGAAAAACACATGAAGACTGTTCAGCGGATTTATTCCGGACTGTTGCTTTACAGAACAATAGCAACAGGGTTTTATGTAGGAGAGAAGGATGATATACTCTTTTATCCCTATCCAAGCATGGAACAAATGAAGGACATAAATTATGAGTTTTTCAGGGCTATTTAATAGAGTTCCGTTAATGAAAAGTTGGTATCCCGGATAAAAAACGGGATTGAATAAAATCTCCCGGAAAGGTTTATTGGCTTTATTTTTTCTAAATAAGGACAAAACTATTTTAAGAATCCTTGTTTTTCTATTGTATTAATGAAAAACTAATATAGTTTTGTAGCGGCAAAATTTTTGCTTTTTTAAACCATAATTATTTTTTAATTTAAAAACAAATATCATGATTAGTAGTTTATTTTGGATTGTTCCAATTTCAGCGCTCATGGCATTGTTGTTTGCCTGGATCTTTTACAAAGGAATGATTGTACAAGAGGAAGGTACAGACAAGATGAAAGAGATTGCTGCGTATGTAAGTGAAGGCGCTATGGCCTATCTTAAGCGTCAGTATACGGTTGTTACAAAGGTATTTATAATCCTTGTGGCTTTACTGGCTTTACTGGCATACATGGGGATTCAGAACCCGTTTGTACCTGTTGCCTTCCTTACCGGTGGATTTTTCTCCGGGTTATGTGGTTATCTTGGTATGAAAACAGCCACAGCTGCTTCTAACAGGACAGCCTGGGCTGCATCAAAATCGCTCAACAAGGGTTTACAGGTAGCTCTGCGCAGCGGTGCTGTTATGGGTCTTGTAGTAGTTGGTTTCGGACTTCTCGACATTGCTCTCTGGTTCCTGTTACTTGACAGAGTGATTTTTACACCTGAGCATATGGTAGCAGGGGTCAAATTTCTTGGGCTTACATTTGTATCTGCCGGAACAGACGAACATCAGAAGTTTATTGAAATAACGGCTACAATGCTTACATTTGGTATGGGTGCTTCAACACAGGCACTTTTTGCACGTGTTGGTGGCGGTATTTTCACAAAAGCTGCCGACGTAGGTGCTGACCTGGTTGGAAAAGTTGAAGCTGGTATTCCTGAAGATGATCCGCGTAATCCTGCAACTATTGCAGATAATGTTGGTGATAACGTAGGTGATGTGGCCGGTATGGGTGCTGACCTATATGAGTCATATGCTGGTTCTATCCTGGCAACGGCTGCTCTTGGTGCTGCTTTGCCGGCAATATTACCTGGTGACCAGGTAAAAGCAATCATTGCTCCGATGATGGTTTCTGCTATTGGAATTTTACTCTCAATAGCCGGTGTTTATATGGTAAGAACAAAGGAGTCAGCAACTCCAAAAGCTCTTCTGCGTGCACTTCTGCTTGGTACAGGAGGTAGTTCAGCCCTTATTCTGGTTGTACTTGCCATTATGGCTGCAGTAAACTGGATCACATGGGGTGTATTCGGTGCCGCAGTATCAGGTCTTGTTGCAGGTGTAATCATAGGTCAGTCAACAGAATATTTCACTTCAGATGGTAATGCACCGACCCAGGGTATTGCAAAACAGTCACAGCAGGGTCCTGCAACAGTTATTATTGAAGGTATGGCAGTTGGTATGTTTTCAACCTGGATACCTGTAGTTACTATTGTTGCCGGAATTATTGCAGCGTTTGGTTTTGCAGGTGGCTTCCAGAACTTTGCATTGGGTGTTTATGGTATCGGTTTTGCTTCCGTAGGTATGCTCTCTACACTGGGTGTAACTTTGGCAACTGATGCTTTTGGTCCTATTGCTGACAATGCCGGAGGTAATGCTGAAATGGCTGAACTTCCAAAAGAGGTAAGAGAAAGAACCGATGCTCTTGACGGGCTTGGTAATACTACAGCTGCAACAGGAAAAGGATTTGCCATTGGTTCAGCTGCACTTACTGCTCTTGCTCTTATTGCTGCTTATATGGAAGAGATAAAAATGTGGCTCACAAGGCTGGCAGATAAAGCTCCTGAAGGATTTAAACAAATAGGGGATACATTATTCTATCATAATACAGTGCCTGTTGTTAAAGATGGACAGGTGGCTGTCAATTTAGCTACTGCAAATATTAAGGATTTTGTTGCAGCCTATGATCTCTCTCTCTTTAACCCGATACTGATCGGAGGTCTTTTTATCGGTGGCATGATGGCATTTGTTTTTAGCGCAATGAGTATGAAAGCCGTTGGTCGTGCTGCAGGCAAAATGGTTGATGAGGTAAGACGCCAGTTCCGTGAAATTCCCGGAATTATGGAAGGAACAGGGAAACCTGAATACGCAAAATGCGTTGAGATTTCTACTGCAGGTGCACAGAAAGAGATGATGGTACCATCACTTATGGCTATTATTGTTCCGTTGCTTGTGGGCCTTATTTTTGGAGTTCCGGGTATAGTTGGACTTCTCATGGGAGGGATGTCAACAGGTTTTGTACTGGCAAGTATGCTTAATAACGCTGGTGGTGCCTGGGATAACGCAAAGAAATACGTTGAGAGAGGCAATTATGGCGGTAAGAAAAGCGATTGCCACAAGGCAACTGTTGTTGGTGACACTGTCGGAGATCCATTCAAAGATACGTCTGGACCTGCACTCAATATACTTATTAAACTTATGTCTATGGTTTCTGTTGTTCTTGCAGGACTTACAGTTGCCTGGAGTTTGTTTTAATAAATAGGTAAGTCTTATAATTGAATAGAGGCTGTCTCAAAAGGGGCAGCCTCTATTGTTTTTAGGGTCAGTCATGGAATAAGTTGATAATACAAATACCTGATTGCGGGAAGTGAGAATTAAAGCTAAGAAAGAAGGAAGCGCCAGGTCACACTCTATTATTTTAACTTTATCGTGGATTCGTACTGTGCTCCAGCATAATAAACCTGAATAAACCTTTACGATGAGAGTAGGAAGAAAATATCAGATATTATACCCCTGTGTTCTGGAAGGATTTTGGGAAAGGCAGACAGATAAAATAATAGGGACATACAAGGCTATGTCCCTATTAGATTTTTAAATAAGTTCAGGGAAGGAAAGCAAATATTACTTTTTAATCAGATCCTGATAACCAACTGTTCCATTCATATTTTCTGCTACGGGTTTATCAGCCATTGGACAACCGGGAACAGGGCAATTATTTATTTTATGTTCTTTATTATCTGCTGGTTCCCATCCCATCGTAAAGTAAAGTACAAAAAACCCTAATACATATGCCACAGCAATATGCCATCCGTTTTTAACCCAAAGGAACACATTACGCGACTCAGGAAATTTATTAGTAATAGCTACACCGGCAGATGATCCGAACCAGATCATTGATCCACCGAAGCCAACACTATAAGCCAGCATTCCCCAGTCATAGTGACCCTGGTCGAGACAGAGTTTGGTAAGAGGGATGTTATCAAATACTGCAGAAAGGAATCCAAGAGCAAAAGCGGTGATCCACGATGCATCCGGCAACTCTTCAACCGGCATCATTGAAGCACATAAAACAAGACATAGCAGGAATATAGTCCCTTTAATTGCTCCAGGTACCTCTTTCCATGGAACAGGTCTGATTAGAGCACCAATGACAATTGCGATCCAGACTCCAAGTGCAGGCATGTCATAAAGAATATTAGAAATAATTGCCCCTGTAAGAATAAGTCCAACATTAAATATCTTTAGCCAGTCAATCTTAACTGACAGATTAGGATCCTTTTGTATTTTCTGGTATTTATCCTGCTGGTGTGAAGCAAACCATGCAAAAAACAATAATGCACTACCTGCTGCAATAAAACCATGTAAAACATTAAATGCACTTACTCCGTCTATCCACATCATTGTTGTTGTCGTATCCCCAACCACGCTTCCACTGCCTCCTGCATTACTGGCTGCCACAATAGCCGCAATATAACCAATATGAACTCTCTTTTTAAAGACTACCAGGGCTATAGTTCCCCCAATAAGTGCGGCTGCAATATTATCGAGGAAAGATGATAATATGAAGACAAATATTAAAAGTAAAAACGGACCTTTCCAGTCATCAGGAAGGAAACGTGGCAGTATATCCGGAACCCCTGATTCTTCAAAGATCTTTGATAAGATAGCGAAACCCAGAAGAAGCCCCAGTAGATTTAGGATAATTCCCCATTCCCCCTCACGTAATGCCTTATCCATAAGTTGTTCTCCCAGGGGAGTAGTACCGAAGATATGTTCCAGGAGATGAAATCCTGGATCAAAAACAAGTTTAAAAGTCAATAATAGAGTAAGGCCAATAACTGCAACCCAGAATGTCTGCTTGTGAAACAGTGCAACACCGAGAAGAATAAGACCGAAAATAAGAAATTCTAACCTTACAGGTCCTATTGAGGGTACAGATCCTCCTGCAGCAAAAAGGTATAAAGGCGAGAATGCGATTAAGACTAACATGCTTAATCTCTTACTGTTAATTTTTAACAGTGATTTAAGGTAATTTTTCATTTAACCAATATAGTTTATAAAAAAGTTAAAAATTAATGAAGTGCGAAGATAAAACATTTTTGTATTCAATCTTATCCGGGAAGGGTTTCATAATTACTTATTCTTAACTCAGACTTCATAAGGGCTAATCTGCAATCAGGGGGGGTATAATTTATTCATAATAAGTTTCAATGGGAGGCAGTGAGGTCAAAATATATTATTTTTGAAAAAACAACAGAAATGAAAATACCAGAACCAGCTGATATAAGAAGTGCTCATTCGAGGATAAGTGCATATATTCACAATACTCCTGTTATGACCTCGCAACAGTTAAATAGGATATTTAATTGTGAAATGTATTTTAAATGTGAGAACTTTCAGAAAGTTGGGGCATTTAAGTTCAGGGGAGCCACTAATGCAGTTCTTGCATTGACTTCTGAGGAAAAGAGCAGAGGTGTTGTTACCCATTCGTCAGGTAACCATGCAGCTGCACTAGCCCTAGCTGCCAATATGAACGGGGTTAAAGCAAATATTGTTATGCCCGAAAATGCGCCTGCTGTGAAGAAGGCTGCTGTGGCCGGTTATGGAGCTGATATCACTTATTGTAAACCGACTTTACAATCCCGGGAAGAGGCAGCCAGGTTGATAATGGGAAAAACGGGTGCGATACTGATTCATCCCTATGACAATTTTAATGTTATCTGCGGACAGGGTACTGCAGCCCTGGAGCTTCTTGAAGAAAATGGTGATCTGGATATAGTCATAGCACCCATCGGTGGAGGAGGACTCATGAGTGGTACTTCTACCCTGGTCAAGGGGATAAACAGGAAGATTATGGTTATTGGGGCAGAACCACTTAATGCTAATGATGCATATATTTCTTTTACAACAGGGAAACTGACACCTTCTGTTAATCCTTTAACAGTAGCTGATGGATTACTCACCTCCCTTAGTGAACTGACTTTTTCAATAATTAAAAGGAATGTTGATGAAATTTTTACAGTCCAGGAAAAATCAATCATTGAATCGATGCTTCTGGTTTGGGAGAGAATGAAGATAATTATTGAGCCCTCCTCAGCAACTGTCCTTGGAGTAATAAAAGAAAATCCTGGTTTTTTCAGGGGTAAAAAGGTAGGATTAATAATTTCAGGTGGTAACGTTGATTTCAGAAAGCTTCCTTTTTAATTGTTTTTCCTGAGCCAGGCTACCACAGGGTAATGGTCGGAATACTTCATTCTGATAATGTCAAAGTGCTTGCTTTCCAGCGCATTATCATAAAGAATGTAATCAATTCTGTTTGGTGGATAGTTACCTTTATAGGTGAATCCGGCACCATAGCCCGAAGTGACAAAAGCATCATTAAGCCCTTTTCTGATCTTTCTGTATGAGTAGGAGACCGGTGTGTCATTAAAGTCACCTGTAACTATTACCGGATAGGGAGACAGATCAACCTGATTTTTAACTACCTGTGCCTGCAGGGCTCTTATTACAAATCCTTTTTTCAGCCTGACTGATATGTTCTTTACTTCATTCATAGCTTCTTTATCATCAGGGTTTGTTATCTGACCAATAAAAGAACGTTCAATTCTTTTTAGTCTGAATGACTGAAGATGATTATTAAAAACCCTGAATGTGTCCCCTTTGATTACAATATCAGTATAAATTGAAAGACTTGCGGAACCAGGATGAACTATTTCTCCTTTCCTGATTATAGGGAACCTGCTGTATGTAACAATTCCATAATAGCGTTTACCTCCACTTCCTATTACCTTAATATGCGAATTATATTTGCCTCCCAGTGCAGAATTGACGGATTTTTCTTTCTGAATGGGATTCCCTGAAACGAAAAACTCCTGCAGGCATAGGATATCAGGCTGCTGGGCTTTTAAAAAATCAAGTACTCTCTTTTCTGAATATTTGTTATTTGTATTTTCAAAATAGTTGAAAAGTCTCAGATTGTAACTCATTACTTTAAAAGTACCCTCTTTATTTCCCTGGTGATTCCCTAACTTGATATAATTCAGCAAATGGTTAAATCCCAGGGCTATTATCAGTAAAGAGATAAAGGCCTCAAATCTTAGCAAGGTAGCCCATATAATTACGATTAATATATTCGCTAAAAGAATGTATGGGTAAGCAAGGCCAAAAAAGGCAGGAAGCGCAAAATCGCCGGGGCTGATATGAACTGCAAGGTAAGATATGAGAAGTCCGATTGCAAAGAAAATATTTACAACAAGGAGGATTTTATGAATAATTTTTCTCAAATCTGATTCAAGTAATAACGAAATTACCTTTATTAAGTCATATTATTGTCAAAGGATTCCGATTTTTGATTAGCTAAATCAAAGATTATGTAAAAGTACCAAATCAGTTGATTAATATTTCTTTGAACTCTCCTTGAAAAGAGTATCTTTTTCTTCTTTGGTAAGGCTGTCATAACCTCCTTTTGATATTTTGTCAAGGATACTATTTATTCTTTGCTGATGGTCTGTTTTTGTCTTATTATATTCATATTCAGTGGCAGTTTTTCTGTGGGTGACTTTTAGTTTCTGCCGTGGTTTGAAGAGAGTGACAAGGATATCAATTAAGCTATTGATTCCTTTGCCAAAGTCACGGCCTTTTCTCAGGTTCACGACATAAATGTATCCGAATACAGCTCCTCCTATATGTGAAAGCTTACCTCCAGAATTGACCGAGAAGTCCATTATGGATGTCATCACAAATATTCCAAGTGCCATATACTTGATCTTAATCTTTCCGAAAAGAAGCAGATGCACGGTATAATCCGGTACATATGTTGCAACAGCTATAACCACAGCCATTACAGCAGCAGATGCTCCAATGGCAACAGATTCTTCAACCAATCCTGAAAAAGCAGGAAAAATGTTAAAAGACAAGATATATACAAGAGCCCCGCATATACCGCCAAGAAGGTAAACCGAGACCAGTTTCCTCTGGTCAAGATATTCAAGAAATATAGTACCAAACCAATAGAGCCACAGCATATTAAACAGAATATGCAATACATCTTTATGTGTGAACATATATGTAATAAGGGTCCATGGTCGTGTAATGAAGACTTTAATCGAAGAAGGAACCGAGAATAAATTAAGGATGTATGTGGAAACCTCCTGATTATTAAGAAGAAAGCCAATAATAAAAACAACAGAGATCAGAATAAAAACGGCAATATTTAAATAAATAAGCTTTGTAAGATTAGAGCCATTCCTGAAAGTTTTTTTCAGATCGTCGAAGATACCCATTAGAATAAAGTTGTTGTTGTTTTTCTCCAGTACCTTATCAGAAGATAGCCAAAAAGCATTCCCCCAAGATGTGCAGCATGTGCAATATTGCTTCCCGGTTGAGTCAGTGCAAAGTAAAGTTCCAATGCACCATATATAAGCACAAAATATTTGGCCTTAATAGGCATAGGGGGTATCAGAAGCATAAGTTGTGTGTTTGGAAAGAGTACCCCAAAAGCAAGCAGGATGCCAAACACAGCTCCTGATGCGCCAACAGTAGGTGTGTTAAGCAAAATCTGAAGGTCCTTCATTGTCTCATCAGAAAAGACTTTTCCCTCATTTAAATATGTTGTTCCCTCGTTAAGAACTACCTGTAACTGATCGAATCCAATAATATTAACAAGCTTATAATATTGGATGGCAATTACAGATTCATGTATTAAGGCAGCTCCAAGGCCACAAACCATATAATAAATAAAGAATCGCTTTGGGCCCCATGTATTCTCAAGGATCTGACCAAATATATAGAGAGCATACATGTTAAAGAATAGATGCCAGAAACCTCCATGCATGAATATGTGTGTAACGATCTGCACCGGCATAAAATGTTCTGATTTTGGAAAGTAGAGTCCAAGCAGGCTATTCAGATCAATTCCAAAAACACTTCCAGCTGCATAATATGCCAGAAGCATTAATACATTGATCATTATAATATTCTTAACTACAGGGGGTAACCCGAAAAATCCTCTTCCGTATCCGTTCATCTGGGCCTTTTTTTATTTATCACTCACAATTATCTGGTCAAATATATTAACACTATTGGCAAATGGCAACTTGTAATTACTATTCTATTTAAATCTCTTATCAATCTCATCAAGTGTAGTAATATTTATAACAGGTTTTCCTTTTGGTGAATAATTTGGAGATGAGCAGGCAAAGAGAGTATCAAAAAGATCCTCCATCTCATGTTGATTCAGTGTTTTTCCATAGGGGATTGCTGAAGCATTGGCCATCGCCGTTGCAACTTTTTCAGTAGCACTTGTTGCAGGGTCATTCTGAGTGCTTTTATATTCTTCAAGTAATATTTCCAACATCCCGACAGGATTGGAAGAAAGCAAATCAGAAGGTACTCCTTTCAAAACAAGTTTATTGTTGCCTGATAAACTTATTCTGAAACCCAGCAGTGTCAGATCAACCTCAATCTCCTTAAAAACAAATGTGTCAGCAGGATTCAGTTCCATTACTACCGGAAACATATCTGTCTGGCTTACAGATCTTTTGGATTTAAGGCTTTCAAGATACCTTTCGTAAAGAATCCTTTCATGAGCTCTTTTCTGGTCAATAAGCATCAGTCCCGATTTGACAGGGCAAGCAATATATTTATTTTTAATCTGGAAGAATCTTCTGCCTGAATCTATTATCTTCTCCTCGTATTCCTGACTCTCATTTGATTTTTCAAGAGATGAATATAACTTTTCCCAGTTTGCATTGTTTTCTCTTTCAAACCTGTCAATGAAACCCTGTTTTTGAAGAAGCTGTTCTTCACCTTCAAATGGATTATACTGTGTATTGATCTCAATAGAAGGTGGTTCCGGAATAAACGATGATGAGTTACGGACAGGGATATCAATAAGTGCTTCATTTTTAAAATCAATGGAAGGAACTATGTTAAATCTCCCAAGGGCTTCCCGTACCGATGCCATAAGAATTTGCCAGATAGATCTCTCTTCCTCAAACTTGATTTCTGTTTTTGTAGGATGAATATTTATATCAATTGATGCCGGATCAGCTTCCAAAAATATAAAATAGGATGGTATTGCCTCAACAGGGAGTATGTTCTGGTAAGCTTCCACAACTGCTTTATGAAAATATGGGTGTTTCATGAAGCGGTTATTGACAAAGAAGAATTGTTCTCCATATGTACGCCTTGCATTTTCAGGCTTCCCGATGAAACCATTAATTGTAATTAAGCTAGTTTCAGTCTCAAGTGTGATGAGATCCTGGTTAATCTGCTTTCCAAATACACCAATGATTCGTTGACGGCAGTTGCCTGTTGCCAGATTATATATTTCGTTGTCATTATGCTGAAGGGTAAATTTTATCCCGGGGTGTGCTAATACAACCTTCTGGAACTCATTCACAATATGTCTGACTTCGGTGTTATCGGATTTCAGGAATTTTCTTCTTGCCGGGATGTTGAAAAAAAGATTCTTGACAGCGATATTTGAACCTTTTGGACAGCTGCATGGTTCTTGTGTTTCTACTTTTGATCCGCTTATAACGATTAGAGTTCCGGTATCATCGCTCTCTCTTCGTGTTTTGAGCTCAACCATCGAAACAGCTGCAATAGATGCAAGGGCTTCTCCCCTGAACCCTTTGGTACTGATTGAAAAAAGATCATTCGCGGATGTAATTTTCGATGTGGAATGTCTTTCAAAAGATAGTCTGGCATCAGTCTCCGACATACCTGTCCCATCATCAATAACCTGGATAAGTGTCTTCCCGGAATCTTTTACTATTACATGAATATTTTTAGCACCTGCATCAACAGAGTTTTCGATCAGCTCCTTAACCACTGAGGCCGGTCGCTGGATAACTTCTCCTGCAGCAATCTGATTCGCTACCGAGTCGGGTAAAAGCTTGATTATATCAGACATTTAAAAATATATATATCCATTTTCAATCATTGTGAATCGTTGAACCTTTAACCGGATGGAACAGATAATTTGTCCGGAAGGATTAACCTCTTTCTGGCACTAATATCCTGCTATAGAGAACTTAAGGCACTTGGAAAAAGGAAGAAAGAAGCCAATCACTTTAAATAGGATCATAAGCTGCAAATATATAAATAATTGGTATACCCACTGTTTGACAGGATCAGTATAACCATATTATTAAAATAGTGGAAAATATTGATCAGTTGTTTATCTTTGACTAAAATTGATAAATAATGAGAGGTTTTATTTATTGTACAGGTATCATTTTATTTATTGTCTTTTCTGGCTGTTCAAGAAATTCTTCCAGAGACGCAATTAAAGTCATGACATTAAATGTCAGGTATGACAATCCGCGCGACAGTTTAAATGCCTGGCCAAACAGGGCATCAATAGTATGTAGTTTTATTAATAGTGAGAAGCCTGAGATTCTTGGTATGCAGGAAGTTTTGTTGCATCAATATGAATTTCTTGATTCTGTGCTTGTTGATTATTCCTCAGTTGCTGTGGGGCGAAGCGATGGTGTAAAAGCAGGGGAGATGAATCCGGTTTTTTTCAGTAAGGAAAGGTTTGATCTGGTTCGTACAAAAACTTTCTGGCTCTCTTCCACCCCTGATGTTCCTGGTTCAATGGGATGGGGCGCTTCATTGCCCCGTATCGTGACCTGGGTTGAGCTGGTTGATAAGAGAACTCATGATCATCTCTTCTTCTTCAATACACATTTTGCACATGATTCTGATTCAGCAAGGATAATGAGTGCAGGTATCGTATTGCAATCTGTCGACAGTATAGCTGACGGATTTCCTTTCATCATAACAGGTGATTTTAATATGCTTCCTGAAAGTAAAGGCTATGCAAAACTAACTGGTCCAAACGAAAGTGTTCCATTGATAAAGGATTCTTACAGGATATCTTACAAAAACCCTGATGGACCAGCTTATACTTTTAATGGTTTTTCAGATAAGCAGGGATCGGGTAGAATTGATTATGTATTTGTTAAAGACGGAATGAAGGTAATGAATAACAGCACATCTGTTAAGAAAGTCAAAGGTGTTTATATTTCTGATCACTGGCCTGTCGTAGCAGTAGTATCCATCAGATAGATTATCCTCCTTTTTTTACAAGAGAATTAATTCATTCAGGGAGTTCAAATTTTGTATTGTTTGGTTAGCGTATCTGGGTTAAAAGCTTTTTAAAAAATCAGAAAGGCAAAGACTGTTAATCCTCAGATCAGATATTAACCAGCCAGAATTCAGATCTCTCCTGTTGAATTCTTTAACAGTAAAATACCAGCCCGGGATATCAACAATATGATAAACAACCTCCTCAACATATTCGAATTTAATCTGCCCCGACCTGATATAATAAAAGAATAGAGTGAGAAAATCAGGTTTAAAATCAGAGAAAGCATAATATTGAAGAAAGTCAGTATCCTCCATGGCCCTTTTCAGGTTAATAAAATCGGTTTCATTACTTGCAGGAGGAATGAATCGGACCATGGTAGTATCCATTTTAAAAATCCCGAAAATATCACCTTTAGCTGAAAGGAGAACCCACTTATACATTCCTTTACCAACTAATTCCTGGTTCAGAAAGAGCCTGATTGTTTGAGGTTCACCTTTATATAGGATCCTTGTTCTGGCTTCAGCTATAATTCCGGGAGAGTGGTTGCTGATAAGTATATTCTTACTGCATATATCGTTAATAAAGTCAGTTTTAGTTTTGGCGTAGCTTTCGGAGAAACTGTTATTAAAAGATTCTGCTCGAGGATCTTTCAGGTCAAACAATAAAGAAATCATTTTTTCCCGTGGCATCTTTGACCTGAATATTGAGTCAACCGGATTGCCCTTAAAGTCACTTTTAAAATTGAACCTGGCGGTAAATTCATTAAACTGTTTTGTCCTGGCAATAAAGATATTCTCATTCTCTTTCTGCGGGTCTGCAAAATTTTGTGAAAACAGAGGAGGTATCACAATAAAACTCCAAATCATCAGACTTGAAAAAATGCGTAAACTTCTTTTTCCTAAAAGAGAATACATCAGGAATTGGAGGTTTTTGTTTCGGAAGCTTTTATATCCCCAAGGAATAATTTCCATCTTTTCTCCATAAAAAACTTGTCCTCAACAAGGTCAATTATTATTTCAACATCTTTCTTAGTGACATCTTTATAAATAATGTCATCGTTGCTGAACCCGGTAAATTCCTGTATAATTGTTGCAGTTGAGTAATATTTGCCATCAGGACCTTTTGTGAAGTCACTAACATATGCTATGTCATAAAACCTGATGGCAACCTTAGTATATGGTAATGATTTAAGCCTGGCAAGGTACTTTCCCATCGGACGATTGATCTTCTGGATATTTCCGTCGGGAAGTATTACAGATATTTCCATTTGCGCACCTTCATAAAATAATTTCAATGCCTCTTTCTCTGCCATGTTACGTTTCTCGGCAGGTTCATCTTTGCTTCCCAGAGTGACTATATATTGCTGAAACTCTTCAACTTTTTGTTTGGTTTGTTCTTTAAATACTTCAATATCGGCAACACTCAGATTAATTTCATCAACAATTTTTGCCTGTTTACTGGTGACGGCAGTTTTCGTTTGTCCGGTAACCCAAAGGCTCAAGGTGAACACCAGACCCATTAAAAAGGTTCTTTTAAGCATTTTATCCATGTTTTTCAGATGCTACTACAATTTATATGCTAAACTTATTCTGATGCCAAAGTTTTTGATTTTTGTGGGTTGATGAGTATACTCTTTACCAAAAATATCAGTATATGTTTTTTTATCGCTCATAATATCAGATAATCCGATTATAATTTCAGGGCCTATGCTGATTGATGAATAATATCCGAGAGGGATGTTAATGCCTGCTGAAGTATAGAAAGCTACGTTAAAACCCTTCATGCTTATTTTACCTGAGTTATCAATATCTTGCTTATTGTAAAAGCCAAGTTCAGTCAACTCTACAGTTTGAATAATAGCAGGAGCAGGATAATACCCTGAAAATTTATAGCTCCCTTTATTCGAGTATGTTGCATCAGCAGGTATTGAGATTTTTGTTCCTCCTTCTGCATAAAATCCCAGTTTTCCCGGTTTCCCGCTTGTATAATTGATTAACAGAGGTATAGTGACATATTTTATTGTTACAAGAGAATCATACGAAGCTTCAACAATCCTGTTGTATTTTGTGTCATTAATATCTGTTGAAAGAGTATTGTCTGTGAATTTGCCGGTAAGATTGAACTTTGCTGCATATTTATTGAATTCCAATCCGCTGCTCACTGCAATATTATCTGTAAAATAGTAACTGATTCCCAATGCACTGATGTAACCATACAGGGGAGAAACATTCCATGCATGCATATTCTTTTCAAGAGAAAGTGTCTCAATGTTTTTATTATTGATACTAGTTTGCCCGAACGAACCTGTCAGTGACATTCCAAATCCCTTTCTGGTGACTGGTCTTATTATAATTTCAGGTTTCTGAGCTATATTGTTTGCTGAAGTGGCTTCATAAAAGTTAACTGCCGATATATCGACACTGTTGATCCGGAAATCTGCAAAAGTTTTACCGGAAGCTGTAAACGATATTTTAAATATCAGGGGGAACATTTTTCTGAAAGCATCTTTCCCTTTATAACTTCCTGAAAAGAATTTATCTGCATCGGTGTAAGTATAATAACTTCCATCATCAGATTTCATCACTTTCCCGAACTTGGCAGAATCAGTATTGATAGAAATGTTTTTTATTCCGTTTGGATAATCTGTTATGTAATTAGCCAGATAATCTGCAACAGAGATAAGATTTGTTTCTGGTTCCGGAGCAATATCATTATAAAGTCTGGTTTCATTTCCCTGGAAAAGTTTCTGGAAACTTGCCTTATAAAAATCTTTATCTTCATTTGTTTCCTGGGGATCTCCAAGTAAAGAGAGAAAATTTGTATAATCCTGTAACACTGTTTTTATCTCACTATGGATCTTGTTCAGATCCTCTGGATTAAAATCTTCACTGTTTACTTCCTTAAGAGCTTTTGAATAATCAATGATAAACTTTGATGAGGCACTTCTGATGCCCACAATCCTGAAATTACCCAGTGTTTTGTTCTCAAGGCCGAATGCAATCCTGAAAGTGAGCTCTTCATTATTCTTATTCAATGACTGATTCAGGTAATTTCCATTTATATCTTTCCTGACAAGTAAATCGATTGAATAGACGTTTTCCTCATGAGTCATAATATCACTTACACGGGCATTTGTCAGGTCCATTTTAATTGTTATCCCGTCGGGATACCAGAGTATAATATTTGATGAATATGTCTCTGCTTCATAGAATTCACTTAACTTATGTGCAGGGTCAAGATCATTATAGATCAAAACCTGTCTGTTGACAAACAGTTCAAGAAAACTCTCGGCACTGCTTTTGGCTTTTTCAATATCAGTCACCACAGATTCTCCAATCTGGTTGACAATAGTCTGATAATCATTAAGCACTTTAATTGCATTAGTATAAATTATCGACTTTTCCTTTACAGAGAATTCAACAGCCTTTAATCCAGGCATCTGACTAATCAATAGTATCAGAGATAATAATGCGGATCGGTTCATGGGTGTATTATTCAATGATTATCTTACTAATATTAAAATACTCTTCCATCTTTAGGTAAATCAAATATAATCCTTTTCCTTGTCCCGACAGGTCAATCTGGCTGGAAAATTTAACAGTTGACTTATTAATTTTTCTGCTTAATACTTCTTTCCCGTCGGTGGTTAATATTTTTAATGTTAACACTCCGGATATCTGGTTATCCATTTCAATAGCAAATAGTCCCGGGGTTGGGTTTGGATAGATTTTTAGACTTGAAAAAGGATCGGTATCTTCTATTCCTGTTGTTCCTGTTGGGATAGAAATAAAATCGCTCATTGTGAAGCACCCTTTTGTATTTGCAATACTTACCTTGTATTTACCCATCTTACGGTTAGCCACATAATAAT
>CAZXFB010000056.1:0-26138 GCA_964639725.1 uncultured Rikenellaceae bacterium | reverse complement strand
GAGCCTACATCAAGAGTTACAGGAACTATTTCGAAAAATATAATCTGTAATACAAGTCCGATAACAATAACTCTTGCATCACCAACTTCATCCATTTATGGAGTTAGATTCAACATAAATATTGTTAATCCTTATCCGGAAATCTCAGGATATTCAAACAGAATTAATCTTTCGACTTTTTCTGTGATTAATGAGGTGATTAATAATAGTGGAGATACTGCCAGAATGATTATGTATGTCATCACTCCTGCAACACTGAATTCATCAGGAGGACAAAGATGCTTTGGTATAAATGACACAATCAGACTATGGATTAATCCGACTCCGCGCGTTACACCTGTTAATATTAAACCTGTAATTTGTTATGATGGGACAACCTCAATCACTTTAAAAACGCCCACAGTAATGACTAATGGGATACTGCAGTTCGATTATACTGTATATATACCTGCTCCGGGTTTTGTTTTAGGGAATAGTTCTAATGCAACAAATCTTCCTGTCGGATCAAATATTATATTCCCATATAAAAATAATTCTGATACAATCCAGTCTCTCTTTTATTTGGTTAGACCAAAGAATGTATTATCGGGGTGTATTCCAGGTGTAGTTGTTCCCGTAGAGGTTAAAGTGCATCCACATCCGTTGCAGGGTAATATAATTATTGTTAAGCCACTTACGTGTGAGGGAGGTTCTGATGCATCATTACATATAAATACATCCAGGGGAGCAGGTCCATATATGATGCAATGGGACGGACCTTTAGGATTTTCACATACTGAAGGGTATGGAATAACGGATCTGATCGGCGTACCGGGGGGTCAGTATGACGTAAGAGTCATTGATAATCTTGGATGCTCAAGATCTACCAATATTCCTGTTTCCGGAGCTTATATTGATTCACGTATGGATGTAATAAGTAAACCACCTTTAGGTTTTGGAACATCTTGTCCCGGATTAAGTGATGGAGAGATCAGAGTACGCCAGAATGTCAGTTCAACGGGAGTTGCTCCATTTAATTACTGGATTGTGAATGAATTTCAGGATACTGTTGTACATGATGTTTTAGCTACAATAGGTGTATATAATCCTCCTCATACTAATTTAGCACCGGGTACCTATCGGCTCTTCTTAAAGGATGCTAATGGTTGTATTGACTTAAACTACCCTGAAGTAGAAATTATCGATCCGGATACAATAAGAGTAGAATTTGACAAAAGTCAGTTTGCAGGAGGTTACAATATCAAATGCAGGGGTTATAATGATGGATTCATTTCAGTAAAAACTATCAGTGGAGGTAATGGTGGGTATACTTACAAATGGTATACAACTAACGGGACTATTTCAGGTCCTGATAATCTCGACAGGCTTGATAACATAACTGCCGGAACTTACTATTTGCTCACGAGCGATTTAAAAGCTTGCCCTCCCAAACTCGATAGTGTGATACTTATAGAACCGCCAGGCATGGAACTTACAAATTACGAATTGTCTCTGAAGGCTGATGGAAGTTATAATATATCCTGTACAGGAGGAAATGATGGTTATATCAGGATAAGTATAACTGGTGGGTCAGGAATCTATCTTTATTCCTGGATTGGACCATCAGGGTTTACTGCTATAACCAATGAAATCACAGGACTGAAAGCAGGTAATTACCGGTGTATTGTTACGGATCTGAATGGTTGTACTCTGACAACACCGTTATATACCCTGAGTGAACCATCACAGCTTGTCGCTAACGTTGCACCATCCATTTCCCAAAGTGGTTCTCATAATATTAATTGTTTTGGAGGAACAGGAAATATTGCACTGACTGTTACCGGAGGAATACCGGGTTCATACAACTTTATATGGAGTACTACAAATGGTTCAGGTCTGGTAAGTGGACAGGAGGATCAGAGTGCACTTACTGCTGGGGCATATCATGTTATCATCACTGACGTAAATGGTTGTTCAGTAGTAAAAGATGTTCAACTTTCCCAGCCGGAGGCTATGAAAACAAAGCTTACTCCAACTCATATAACATGCGAGTCGGAGACTCTTGACAATGGGATTGTTGATCTTCAGTTAACAGGAGGAGTTGCTCCTTTCAGCTATGTATGGTCTAATGGTGCTGCAACTGAAGATCTCACTGGGCTAACACTTGGAAAATATATCATTACTGTAACCGATGCCAATGGATGTATCATTAAGGATTCAACAGTAATTAAGCTACCTCCTTCTTTAAGCTTTACAAAAGAGATTTCTGACAACTATGGCTATAACGTGAGTTGCTATGGAATGAAAAATGGATTTATCCGGATCAACCCTGTCGGAGGAACCGCTCCTTTCACTTATCTGTGGAGCGGACCTGATGGGTTTACTTCCGGTTCAAAGGACCTTTTGGGTCTTAAGGCCGGTGATTATAATCTGATGATAATTGACAGTAATCTTTGTAAAGCAACTGAGATAATAAAAATTACAGAACCAGGGAAACTGAGTATGAGTGTAACGCTTTCATCGAGCATTGCCGGAGGGTATAATATAAATTGCATCGGTGAGAGTACAGCAGAGATAGAAATTGAACCATTAAATCAGGTTGGTTCAGTAGCTTATTTCTGGTCTGATGGTTCAATTGACAGGACAAGAACAAACCTTCCTGCTGGTGATTATGGTGTTATAGTAACAGATATGAATAACTGCCATTCTGATTCTGTTATAACAATAACTGAACCAGATTCTATCAAAATAGAATTTGATGTTTCTCAACCGGTTTGCCCTGATAAGCCTGATGGAGAAATAAGGTTATCAGTTACCGGAGGTGTAATGGGAACTGATTATTCTTATAAATGGTCAGATAACTCAACCGGGAAAGATATTTCAAATATTCCAAGAGGATTATATAAAGTTTTAGTCACTGACCTGAACGGTTGTACAGTCAAAGATTCTATTCAGATCACACCTTTGAATGAAACATGTCTGATTATTCCTAATGCTATATCACCTAACGGCGACAATATAAATGATGAATGGATAATAGACAGGATTAACCTGTATCCGGAAATGGAAGTAAAAATATTTAACCGGTGGGGTGAAATAGTCTGGAGATCTGAAAAAGGTTATACCCATCCATGGGATGGAAAAAGCAATGGTAAGGATCTGCCTATTGACTCATACCATTATATTATTGATTTGCATAACAGTACAAAACCGACTATTGGTAATGTAACCATTGTGAGATAACAACCAAAAACATTTTAGTTTTCTTGAAAAGAGTTTTTTACATATTAATATTACTTCTAACCGGGGAAATTGTTTACGGACAACAACTTCCACTGTATAGTCAGTACTTATACAATAAATTTCTGATTAACCCTGCTGTCGCTGGTAGTGACGGGTATACGAGTCTTAATCTTACTGCCAGGGAGCAATGGTTGGGTTATTCCGGAGCACCACGCACCTTCTCTTTCAGTGTGCAGACAAGGATGCTTAAGCGTAGTTACATTCTCAAACATACAGATACAAGAAGAAATATTTACAGACCAAAATCGGATGGGAAAGTTGGATTTGGTGGTTATGTATTCAGTGATAAGAACGGTCTGGTACAGAGAACAGGATTTCAGTTTTCTTACTCATATCATATGTGGTTACAGAACAGTACTCAACTATCGTGGGGACTTGCTCTTACCGGGTATCATTTTAAAATCAATGAAAAATTAATTAATTTCGGAGACCCTCAGGAGCCATTGTTAAATAATAAGTTACGAAGAGGTGTATTTATCCCTGATGCAACATTTGGCGCATATCTTTTAAATGCCCGCTACAGCATTGGATTCTCCGCCGACCAGCTATTTGAAGCATCAGCCAAAATCGGGAATGATTCATATAACAATTTCAGGATGAATCGACATTACTATCTATTTGGTTCTTATGATTTCAGGACCAAAAGTTATGTCGAAATTGAACCATCTTTCATGTTAATGATGTCGGAGCAGTTAAAGCCACAGGCTGATATTGGAATAACGTATATCTTAGACAAGGCTTTTTGGGCAGGATTAGCATACAGGACAAGCGGTGCCTTAATTGCTAATCTGGGAGTTAAGTATGATAATATCTTCATTGGCTATGCTTTCGATTTTACGCTTCAGGAGATACAGAGAGTTACTTTCGGGACACATGAAATCACAATAGCAGTCAAGTTTGGTGATAACGCAAGAAGATACCGTTGGCTTGACCGTTATTGATCAGCAGACTTTCTTAATATATAGATCAGGGAACTGCTCCTTCTGACTATGAATTGTGACAATAGGAAAAACCATTTTCCAGTGATTATTCCTTTTATGAAACTGAAAGATGATCCCTTATACTTTTCACTTAATACCGAAATATAGAAAACATCTAAAGGGAGACATCTGATCTCTTCACATTTGAAACCTGTCTTCTTTAAAAAGTAATTGAAAGTTACTGGTTCAAAATGCCAAAGATGCCTTGGAACATCATAGGCTGCCCAGTAATTACTATAATAATCAGAATCAAAAGAAGCGCAATTGGGTAAAGCAACAAAAACTACTCCATCTGGTTTTAACAACCTGCGGATCTCATCAAAGTATTTAAAAGGTTCATGAAAATGTTCGAGAACATGCCATAATGTGATACAGTCAAAACTACCTGAAGGAAGTGATTTGATCCTGTCAGGGCTGAGAAGTTCAATATTAAGCCTGGAGGATGCATACTCTCGCCCTCTCTCATTTGGTTCGATTCCTGAGATTTTCCAACCTGCCGATTTCATTTTAGAAAGGAAATGACCAGTGCCACTCCCAATGTCCAGAATTGAACCTGTTTTTATCTTACAACTCTTTTTTATAAGGTTTTTCTTTTTCCATAGCATTATTCGACGGATAATCCTGTATACTTTATCAGTGAATGATTTGTCAGAATCTGAATGAGATATATATTCATCAGATTCATAAAATTTTGCGATCTCGGATTCTTCCGGATAATCCTGAGTGAAAACAAAACGGCAATCACGGCATTTATACAGGTCGAAGGATTTCTTTGATAAAAAATGATCTTTTACCTCAAGAAATGGAAAGATATTATCTCCAGAACAGAGTGGACAATTAATGTGATGTACCATGGTTTTACTCGTGGGGTTTTTTCTTTAAGGAAAGAAAAAAGTATCCTGCAAGCAGAACAAGAGAAATAGCTGAGCTTGCATAGGCAACCTTGTTCCCGGTATAATAAGAGGCAGGTTCAAATGTAAACCTGATCTCGTGTTTCCCGGAAGGAACGATCATTCCCCGTAGGACATAGTTTGTACGGAAATAACTTTGTTCTGTTCCGTCAATAAACGCTTTCCATCCGGCAGGATAATAAATCTCTGAAAATACTACAAGCTTTTCCCCGGCAGCCGAATATTTATAAACCAGTTCATCGGGTTTATATGAAATGAATTCAATTGTATCATTTGGAGATACAGGATAATTTTGTTGAGTGATCTGACTTTTAAACTTCACATCAATAACTGCTTCATTTGCAGGATCTATTTTGTTAACCTTTGATATTTCTGCATTGGCATTTTCAACGAAAACAGGAGTCTCAACGAACCATGCATTACCTAGTGATTCGGAATTCACAAGCGGAGGCATATTATCTGCAAGAATAATATATTTAGTGTTAAGCATATTTAGTCCCTTAAGCTCTTTTGTCACATTCTGGTAGTCCTGCAATGATTTTGCATTAATGCTTGCCATCATGTTTATTTCGGGATACAAAACAGAGTCAATCAATTCATTATATCTTCTCATTTTGGCGCCGTGGTAACCACCTATTGATTTATGATATATTGAAGTTGTTGCATCATTAAATGGTGAAACTGACAGATTTAGCACCCGGTAATAGCTCTGATCTTTAAGAATATAAGTATCTGCTACTGATGGTGCAGATAATTTTTGAGATACATTTGGTTTGATAAATTTATCGGCATTCAGATATCTTTTATCAACAAGGAACATATCGAACAGGAACAGGCATGCTATGAAAACAATTGCATACTCTTTTTTTAATTTCCGGTAAAAGAAACCAAGTATTACAGCAGCTGCAAGAATTATAAGTAGCAGCGACCTTAAGGCATCTGTTCTGAGCATTGTTGTTCTGTCTGATATCAGCGTTGCAGAGAGCCATTCAGGAATCTGACCGACCTCATATTTGTTTATAAAAGACCCGGCTAGACCTGGAAAAAGAATGAAAAGTAAAGAAATACCACCTGTGATACCAAGCGATATTTTTAGTCCTTTTAGAGTCTCTTTTTTCGATGTTGTTCCATTGAATATATCGCGCAGGGAGAGAAGTGCAAGAAGAGGAATGCAGAATTCAGCAATAACAAGGATCATTGTAACTGCTCTGAATTTATTATAACCCGGAAAATAATCCATAAAGAGACTTGTCAGGGGCATGAAATTCTTGCCCCAGGCAAGCATAATGGAAATTATTGTTGCAATAAGCAGCCACCACTTTTCCCTTCCGGTTAAAATAACTAGTCCCAGTACAAAAAGAAAAACAATTATTGCTCCGACATAAACCGGACCATCAGTATGAGGTTGAGTTCCCCAGTATGTCTGAAACTGGTTAATATACTGGCTGGCATTGTTTTTACGTAATGCGGCAACAGTTTCAGAATTCCGGTCAAAAGGGGCACTTGAGCCTCCCTTAAAGTTTGGTATCAGCATTGTCAGAGTCTCATCAATACCATAACTCCATTGCGTTGCATAATCCTTATCGAGGCCGCTGGTTTTATTCTTGTTGTTAATAGCCAGGTCCGATTTCCCTCTTATCGAATACTTACCATATTCATATGTGGTATAAAGAGAACCGAAGTTCATTCCAACAGCCAGCAGTACAGGGATGATCATTATCAGGGAAGTCTTGATGAACCGGGCAATCTCTTTTTCCTTAACAGAATAGACGAATTCACCTATTAGGAAAATAGCGATACATAAGAAAGAATAGTAAGTTATTTGAGGATGGTTAGCAACAATTTCAAGTGACAGGAAAAATGTTGTCAGCAAGGCCCCCTTAAGGGCATTATATCTGTATGCATAATAAACTCCTCCTATCATTGGTGCCATATAGGCAATAGCAACCGCTTTGGTATTGTGACCAGCAGCAAGAATAAAGAAGAAATAGGTTGATAATCCATAGGCAATCGCCCCGGCAATAGCTAATCTCCAGTCAACTTTAAAAAAAAGGAGTAAAATGTAAAAACCAATCATTGTCAGGAATATGGATGCAACCGGCAGTTTTAAAAATAAAAGAAATGAATTGGCATATTGCATAATATTTCCCTTGAATTTTGTGGAAATCAGATAGGCAGGCATTCCGCTGAACATTGTGTTTGTCCATAAAGGTTCCTTGTCGTATTTGGCTCTGTAATCACTTATCTCGCTTGAGGAGTTTTTTGATACGGTTGCATCGTGGGTATTAAGAACTTTTCCTTCAAGAACCGGATAAAAGTAAATAATTGTTATAAACAGAAATATTAAAACTGCCACCGCATGAGGCATAGCCTTATTAAGATTATTCCGGATCTGCATTGGTTGAGGTATATGGGTTAAATTTAAGTAAAAGACAAAAATATGTAATTATCAGCTATTTTCAGAAAAAAATGTAATTACTGTATAAGGATGTGTAATGCAAAGATCATATTAAAAACATCTGTTAATTCATATCCCCGATTGCTTCGCGATAGATCTTTAGGATATTGTTACCTACTGTAGAAGGAGAATACCTGTTTTGATGTTGAATTGCGATTGCCTGATAATCATATTGTTTTGCAGTAATTTCCCTGATACCTTGCAACCATGACTCACGGTTGTTTTCTACAAGGATACCATTTTGCCTGTTTATAAGTTCAGGAAGTGCCCCAACATTAGATGCTAAAACTGGTGTGCCGGTTGAAAGTGCCTCGGCAGTCACAATCGAAAAAGTTTCGATATTTGATGCATGCAAAAACACCTGAGTAGTTTGTAGTAATGAGGCAATATCAGGTTTGTCGAGGTGCCCGAGCCATTCGATTTTTAGATTTTCAGGGGTTTCGCGCGTTTTAAGCAGATCAACTTGTGTACCTGTTCCCACAACCCTTAATAGTATCTGCCTGGTTGTTTCAGGAGCATAATGCAGTAATGTATCAATTATAATATCAAGGCGCTTTGGAGTGCGCCATGCAGCAACACACATAAAATTAAGCCTGCCGTCAGTGACAGGTGGTTTTGGCAAAAAAGTAAAAATATCAGTGTTTATTACATTTGGTATAACAACCAGATTTTTGTGATGGGTAGCTTTAGCTATTTTCCGGGATAAAAACTCAGAAACGCAAATGATCGCAAAGTTTTGGTGATAAACCTTAATTGCTATTCGTTTGTATAGTGGATTTTTTAAAAATATTTCAGCTTTTGACCAGTGCTCCGAAATTACAAGTTTCCCTCCTAATCGCCTGGACAACAGATATCCTACAATTCCACATGGAAAGATAACATTTGTATGAATGATTACCGGATTTATTTTGATATCTGCTTTTCTGAGTATCCGATATATGACTCCTGACAGATACCAGGGATTTACATATAATAATTTCCAGAGACATGAATATAGATTTATAACAATACGCCTGTTATTATGAAAAGCTGATTCTTCAACAGTTTTCTTTAATAACAATAAATTTGAGGGTAACACATTTACCTGTAGAAAAACTACATTTTTTTGCAGATCGCAAATGGCAGCAGCCTGTTCTTCTATAAAAATTCCATGTTTTGGTTGGTGCGAAGTGGGATTCCAGAATGATAATATAAGCACCTGATTTTTGTCCATCGTAATGTTACTTGTTAGTAAAAGACTCTGTTAAACGCTGAGACAATTCTTATTTATATGAATCGTTTCCGATTATTTTTGCAAGCCACTCCACATCCATTTTTAAAAAGCTGAAAAAGATCCCGACAACTGACCTAAGTTTCCAAACAGGTTGTATTAATCCAAAGTGTGTTATGGAGTAGAGATAATCTTTCCGGGCACCCTTGAAATCTTTTCGTATTAATTTATACCTGCCTGACCTCGAATAGCTGATAACCAATTTATTGCTAAAGAGTTTGTCTATCACTTTTTTTGTAAGACCATGTTTTTCAAAAACTTCAGGAAAACGTTGCATAACAGATTGAATAAAAGCGTAATAGCTCGTAGTCATCTGCCCTGTATATGTTTTCGTTACCTGATAGGGGTAAATTCGCCAGCTACCCAAAGGTTGGTCAATATATATAAATTCGCCACGCATAAGAAGTTCAAGTGTCGTAGGGATATCCACTAAAGGGAGGTTAAATTTTTGTATAAATCCTCCGATCTCTGTCAAAGCATCGCGTCTGATAACAAGCGTGAGTGCCGGGATAACAGTATCATACATAAATGTTTTCAGGAAAGCACCCACTGGTTTATTGTTAAACAGGGCTAAATCCTTATCGTTACGTGGAGCTAAGTAATAGTTATACGACAGATCAACCGACGATAAATATGCCTTTCCCCAGCACAAAACAGATCCGGGATTTTTTTCCAGGGCATTGATCTGAATTTGAAGTTTCTCCGGCAACCATACATCATCTCCTTCGAGTACTGCAACATATTTGCCTTTAGATTGGTTAAGGGCAAAGTTATACGACTCTCCTAACCTGAAAATGCCAATATTTTTTTGCGTAAAAGGCTTAATGCGGGTATCCCTCTTTGCATACTCACAGGCTATAGAATATGTTAAATCTGTACTCCCGTCATCGATGATTATCATCTCCCAGCTGGTGAAGGTTTGTTCCAGGACTGATTTTATACAATCTGCAATAAACTTTTCGTGATTGTATGTTGGAGATATAATTGAAACCAATGGCAGATTCTCATTCATTTTGTGTGTAGGTGTTTCTATAAAGAATTGTTTAATAAAAATTTGCAGATATATTTTTTACGATGTAAAAATATGCTTTTTTTTCTTTAAGATATTGGCCGGTTTCCCGATTTTGTACTTTCAAGATAAGACTCAAATATCAACTTGAACCGGTAAAGCAGAAGATGTTTAATTTTGTTTAATTTTGTTCGTTATTTTTTGAAGATCAAAAAAATAGGATGAGTGTAAGCGATCTGAAGCGCAAAACTGTAAAAGGTTTCTTCTGGAGTTCCCTGGAAAGTCTGTTCAGCCAGGGACTAGGGATTATATTCGGGATATTTTTAGCCAGGATGCTCTCGCCTCAGGAATTTGGATTAGTTGGGATGATTGTAATTTTCATTTCGATTGCCCAGGTTTTTGTTGATAGCGGCCTGAGCCAGTCATTGGTTCGAAAACAAAATTGCTCCTCCCACGATTTTAGTACGGTATTCTGGATAAATATTGTAATCGGATTGGCAGCCTACATTATCATCTGGCTTGCAGCACCACTTATTGCAGATTTCTACAGTAAACCCGAGTTAGTATCTCTCACCAGGGTTACAGCCCTGGCTATTATTATTGGCTCGTTTACCCTTATTCAACAAACAAAGCTTACAAAAGAGGTTGATTTTAAGACGCTTACTAAATCGTCAACTATTGGTACTTTAATATCAGGTATTGTATCCCTTATTCTAGCATATTTTGGATTTGGAGTATGGAGCCTTGTGTGGCGGACTATTATCAACCAGGCGGTTCGATCTGCAATTATGTGGAATCATAACAGATGGTGGCCGAATATTTATTTCAGCAGGTCAATATTCAAAGAACATTTTGCGTTTGGGTCTAACATTTTATTGATTTCAGTAGTGGCAGCATTATTCAAGAATTTCTATAATCTGATAATAGGTAAAAACTATTCTGATACAGTCTTAGGTTATTATACAAATGCTGATCAATACAGTACTATGCCTTCCAGTACAATATCATCTATTACTAATAAAGTGAGCTATCCGGTGTTGTCTGAAATGCAAAACGACAATCAGCGGCTAAAGACAAGCATCAGTAAACTGATTACCACTGTAATGTATATCTCATTTTTCATTATGTTTGGATTGGTAGCTATAGCTAAACCACTTTTTGCAATCGTTCTGGGCGAAAAATGGTTGCCATCGGTCATAATGTTTCAAACCCTTTGCATCGCATATGCAATTACACCAATGCATGTTATTAATCATAACATAATGAAGATCAAGGGGCGATCTGATCTTTTTCTGAAGACCGAAATTATCAAATATATTATTTTTACACCTCTGCTGATCCTGGGGGCTGTTTATGGCATTAATGTATTAATTGCAGGAATTGTTCTTTTTTACTGGATTGGATTTTTTGTAAATGGCATGTATGCAAAAAGATTATTGAATTATTCGGTAACAGCGCAAAGTCTCGATTTTCTACCTGGAATGGGAATAGCCTTCTTTCCGGCTCTTGCGACATGGAGCATTGGTTATCTTTTTCAGTTGGGTAACTTTCCTCTTATTGGTATTCAGATAGTAGTTTATTCAGGACTGGTTTTGCTGTTGTCGGTAGCGTTTAAAATAGATGCTTATTATGAAATAAAATATATTTTAAGTCAAAAACTAACAGTTGCAAATCTAGTCAAAACCATAACCAGAACATAATGAATGTTATACAGCGTATCTGGCAGAAGGTATCACCAAACTTTTTGCTTGTTTTTATTCGCCTGCTAACGGAACCGAAAAACTACAAAGAACGGAGAAAAGCAGTATTGGCACATTTCAGAAATGTTGATCAGAGCAGACTTCCCTCTGAAATTCGGGAGGCTTTAAAATTTCTGAAATATCATAAGTTTTCATCGTTTCCATATAAATGGACTCAAAAATATGAAACATTTATACCTGAGGTTTTTCGTGACAAACCTAATAACTGTTATTTCATTTTGTTTGAAGGGAAAAAAATGTATTTCCCAAAACGTTATACAGAAACAGAAGTAATATGGGCAGTGCGAAGTATCCTTAAAGAACAGGATCCTCTTTCTCCTCACCGTTATCTTAGTTCTGATTTTCAGGTGGAGACAGGGAGTGTTGTTATCGATGCCGGAGTTGCTGAAGGTAACTTTGCCCTGATGGTAATTGACAAGGCAAAGCTTTTATATCTTATCGAATGTAATAGCGAATGGATTGATGCTCTTAAACTTACTTTTGCTCCATGGAAAGAAAAGGTGGTTTTTGTGGAGAAATACATGTCAGATATTCACAGCAATGAAACCACTTCGATTGACACATTAGTGATACCCGAACCAGATGGGAAATATTTTATTAAACTGGATATCGAAGGATCTGAACAAAAAGCACTTGCCGGAATGAAGAGATTGTTGGAATCGGGAAGACCAATAAAAATGGATATATGCACATACCATAATCCTAACGATTTGAATGAGATATCAGATATTGTAAAATCATATGGTTTTTCCTTTCAGGTCTCTGATGGTTATGTGCTGTATTTTCAGACTGGTGAAGAACCATCGTTCCGTAAGGTTCTTATAAGGGCAACAATAAATTGTTAGTTGAGAAAATTTTAGGATCAGGTATTTAATTAAAAGTTAATTCAAACTTACCGGCTCTTAATTTTGGTTTTAAGTTAAATTGCATATTCGAGTTAATTTCAGAAGCTGTTTCAGGTCAGGATAAAGATGCGATACAAATCAATGAATGGTATGGAAGATATATTTAATTATTTCATTAAAAATTTCAACGAAATCTACAGGATTAATCCGGGGGAGTTTAAAATAAGTTATGGAATCGACAACGAATCAATAGTTCAGATAGCACGGAATGACAATGATTATTTCAACAGAACAGAACCTCTCAACATTTCGGATATTGCCTGGAAAGAATGGCGTGACACCAGTATCCCCTTTTTATTCGATTATATTGATAAAGAGAACATTATTACAAAATCTATAGATAAGGTTATTATTAATTATGATATTATTGCTGCAGGCTTTTATCTTTTAAGTAACTGGCAGGAATATGTTTGCGGGAGTAAAGATATGTATGGAAGATTTCTCTTTACTGAGAGTGTCCAGCACCAATTGAAAATAACAGAAATCCCGGTAGTAAATTATTATTTTGACATATTAAAAAATGCAATAGAGATAGGCTATAAAATTAAATTGAATAATAAACTCTGGGATGGGAAAAATCTGTCGGTTTGTATTACTCATGATATTGACCTTTGCGAAAGCGCATGGTTGCAGGGAAGCTATCGTGAATTGAGAAAAGGACATATTTTTTCCCCTGTTAAACTTATTGCCCGAAAGATATTTGGAACGGATGAATGGTTTAACTTCAGAAAAATTATTGAGATTGAGAATAGTTACAAGTGCAATTCAACTTTCTTTTTCCTTCCTGAAGACAGAACAAGGAACGGAATTCCAAATGCAGATTATAAAATTACAGACCCAAAATTCAACAAAATTTTTGATCTGATAGAGGGAAACGGCTCAGAAGTTGCAGTTCACGGAAGCATTGGGACACATAATGCGGGGGCACATTTAAGGACAGAGATTGCTAAAACAGGCAGAGAGATTTCAGGTAACAGGTTCCACTTTCTGATGTATGACGCTTTTTACAGTCCGGAAGTGTTATCCTCTTCAGGACTGAAATATGATTCAACTTTAGGATTTGCTGAGGCTGTCGGATTCAGAAATTCTATTTGCCATCCATTTTATCTGTATGATATTAAAAACAAAAGAATTACAGATGTAGTTGAAATTCCATTGACAGTTATGGATGTCACTTTTGAAAAAAAATATATGAAGATGGAGAAGGAGGAAGCCTATAAAAAAATGGTCGCTCTCCTGGAAGAAACAGAGAAATTTAATGGATGTTTTACTTTGCTGTGGCATAATACGTATTTTTCTGAATACAAGTTCACAGGCTGGAAAGAGATATATTGCAGATTTCTTGAATATGCAGGAGGGAAAAAAGCTTTGATCACCAGCGGAAAAAATATTCTGAGGAATTTTTTAAATGTTTAATATTAAATCTTGCAGTAATTTATATTTTATCGGATTCCCTGTGTATTAAGGCGGGAGAGATAGATATCTTCCGGATCTGTTCTATGATCGGAAAGATTATGAAAAACAAAATAGCTTTCCTCCGGGTTATTGAAAAAATAGAATCCTGATTTTGTTAACAGATCCATTTCTTTAATATTCTCCAGGTTATGTGAGAATCCTAAAGCTCTTATCAGAATTGCCTTTTCAGTTTTGCAATAAGTAAAAGCCAATTTCATTATCCTGATTTTCATTTCATCCGGGAGGTTATCCGGGAAAAGAAACTGTTCAACGAACCAGACATTCTCATTATTATGGGAAAAAATAAAATAGGAAATTACATCGTGGTTTTTGTCTCTGAATTCAAGGAATCCATATGTCAACTCTGAAGGATTATCTTCAATTCTCCACTGAAGGAATTTTTTATTTAAATAAGTGGTAAACACATTTTTAGGGATGAATGATAAGAGTATTTTTTCATCAATTTCATCAAGACTTATCTTTTTATATGATATTCGTTCCGAAAGTTTAAATGAAACTTTATGCGTAAAATAGTTATACCAGGAAAATCCGAAAAGCTGCAGTTTTTTTGCCATTGAGAGCTTGGGAAAACGTCTGATATGGGTCTTATAAAATTTCATTGGCCGGATAACATAGAAACTTCCTTTGATCTGGGTAACAATTTCATAACCACATCTCTTAAAGGCAGCTCTTGCCGGAGTAAATCCCCACATAAAACTTGCATTTTCAGCTTTAGCCTTTTCAATTATTGATTTGAAAAGCTCCTTCAGGATATCTGTTTTGCCATATCTTATCATCCGGTCAAGTGAAAGCAAAGTATCCTCACCTTTTACAGTAACAATCAATTCCCCTTCTTTTGATATCATTGGGATATAAATACCTGCATAAGTTCCGATGATCTCATCCGACTGATCATCTGATGCAATTGCATAAATTGCAGGTTTGGTTAACCCGTTTATAAACAGCCATTCGAACTCCTTCAATGAGCGATTATTTGCCTGTTCTTTATCATTTTGGGCACTATTGAAGAATTCAATAACTTCACTTATGGAATCACTTGTCAGAAAATTGATTTTCAATGACATGTTACAGGATATTTATATGTAAATATTCTTTCAGGTAAAAATAGTATCACTTCATTGCTGAAGAATTATTTAGAACTGAAGGATTGTTCCACCCCATGAATAGCCAACCCCGAATCCTGCAATCAGAACTCTATTTCCAGCTGAGGCTTTTCCTTCAATCATAGCTTCCTTTAAGGCAATCGGAATTGTTGAAGAAACAGTATTTCCAACATTCTCAAGATAGTAATAGAATTTTTCAGGATCTATTTTTATCTTTTTCCTCAGAAATTCAAGCATATATTTATTAGCCTGATGAAAAACAAACAGTTCAATATCATCCTGATTAAAATTATTCTTTTTTAATGTTTCCTGAATCAGGAGGGGAACCGTTCCCAGGGTGAAGTTAAAGATCTCGGTCCCATTCATGAAAAGGTAATCAGGGGAAGATGGATTCCCATTTTCATCGAATAATATTTTATCACTTGAATGTTTAGACCTCATTCCCCCGGTCTCAACGATCAGATTTTTTGCTCCGCTGCCATCAGTTCCAAGACCGAAATTCAGGATCTTTGCAAATCCGTCGGTTGAGATCAGCGTTGCGGCAGCCGCATCACCAAAAATAGTCCTGTTCCCTTTATCTGATTTGTGAATATGTTTCGAATATGTTTCCGAAGTTATAAGTAAAACATTCTTTGATATTCCTGAAGCGATCAATCCTTTTGCAAGTGACAATCCATAGATGAAACCTGAACAGCCCTGGTTAAAGTCGAGAGCCCCGGTATCTGTTCTTAAACCCAGTTTATTTTGTATGATGCATGACGATGCCGGTAAAAAATAATCAGGGCTCTGTGTACAAAAAAGAACAAAGTCGATGCATGTTTTTTCGATATGATATTCCCTGAAAAGTTTCTCTGAGACAGAGATAGCCATATCAGTAGCTGTTTCATCTCCAGCTGCTATATGACGTTTATTTATTCCGATTTTAGAAGCTACTTTTTCAACTGACCATTCTGGAAATTCCTTAACCAGATTTTCATTTGTAACTATTTTTTCTGGCAGGTAATATGATATTGCTTTGATAAATACATCCATATTATTTATAATAATGTATAACCTCCGTCAATTAATAGATTAGAACCTGTAACCCATGTGGAAGCATCTGAGAGAAGATACACAGCAGCAAACGCAACTTCTTCAGGTTTCCCGTATCGTTTCAGAGGATAACGCTTAATGTCTTCTTTCAGCTGTTCTTCAGTAATTTTTCCTTCTGAATAGATGCCTGTATCAATCATTCCGGGATTAACAGAATTAACCCTGATCATCTTTGAGGCCAGGTCAAGTGCCATTCCTTTTACCAGACCGTTGACAGCGCCTTTGCTTGCAGAATAAATTGACCCCCCGGCAGATGAACAATATACACCTGATACTGACGATATAAAAACAATTGATGCACCCTTATTGATCTTTTTACTTCTTAGAAGAAGGTTAGATAAGATAGCGCCGGAATTAAAGTTGATACCCATTACCTCGTTTATTACCTCTTCGGTTAGAAACTGAAAGGGTAGTGGTTTCGCTATCCCTGCACAATGTACTATACCATCGAGTATTGGTAATTCTTGGGCAATAGTTTTTATTCCTTCTTTATCTTGAAGGTCCGCTACTATCTGGACATGACCTTCCCCCTGAAGCATTGTAAAAGTTTCATTCAGCCGGACTGAGTCACGTCCTGTAATGAACATCTTAGCCCCCATCCTTGAGCACTCAGTTGCAATAGATTTGCCTATTCCGGAAGATGCCCCTGAGACAAAGACTGTTTTGTTTTTTAAACTAAAAGGGTTATACATTGTACTATTGTTATTTCTCAACCAAAGCCATCTGATTTATGAAAAAACGTCACTTTAAAATCTTTCCCTATTTGAATTCAAGAATTAATGGAGTTCGTGTTTTTGTTTTATAATATTGAAAATATCTTCAATGGTTACTGACTTTCTTATGTCGTCACCGGTTAAACTTACTGAATATTTTTCATCTGCCATGGCAATTACGGATAAAGCTGCCAGTGAACTCCATTCTTCAATATCACGGAATTTAGTTCCGGGTTTAAAAAAACTTGCTTCTGTCTCCTCAAAAAGCTCAGCAAAATCTTTAGTAAAAGTGGTCAATTCCATAATAAAAGATTAAAAAAAGTTAGCATAAAATATAAAATGTTAATTAATAGAGTTTATGGGACGATTATAAATTTATCGAGGTAAGATGCCAGTATCTTTACAAGATTCTTCTGCGAAAAATGATTTGTGTTTCCGCCTATTGGGCTCTGTGTTGATAAGTTTTTGATAATGAAGCTTTCAATGTTCTTGCTGTCATAATATGAAAAGGAGTCACCAAAATTATTATTTTTAATAATTTTTGCCGCATCACCATTTTCAGGACCAAGACATAATATAGGTTTTTTTGAAGCGATATATTCAAATATTTTACCGGTAATAATACTATCATTGTTCTTATGGTCAGGAATGACCAGAAGAAGCATTGATGAGTTCAGCATGTGTAAAATAGCTTCTGAATGAATAGCATAAGGAATAAATTCAACTGAATCACCATTGAGTTCAGAAGTGATCTTCTTTCTTATTGGTTCAGTAATTGTCCCGACAAAACGTAATAGAAAACTTTTATCGGCATTTTGGATTTTTGACAGAGCGCTCAGTAATCCGTCAATTGGATATGCTTCGGAAAGTGTACCTACATACGTAATGGTAAACGTTGATGGATTAAATACAGGCTTGTTTTCAAAATCAGTCTCATCGAATCCGTTTGTTATAACATGGATTTTACTTTCTATCCCAGATGCTTTTTTTGAGAATGTTTCTTTTAATGAATCTCCGACAGTTATTATTTCATCAGCTTTTTTCAATACTTTTCTTTCATACCAGGAATCAATTTTTTTTGAAAAAAATGTCGGGTAGAACTCATTATAATAGAAAATGTCTGTCCATGGATCGCGGAGATCAGCAAGCCAGTTAATACCGGGGAATCTCTTTTTTAATTTAAGACCTATCAGTTGGGAGGAGTGAGGCGGACTGGTAGTTATTAATATTGTAATATTGTTATTATTTATAAGATCACATGCCTTATGATAGGCATATTTATTCCACCCTCTTCGGGGATCAGGTATAAAAAAATTCCCTCTTATGAACCTGAATAATTTTCCCTTTAACGAGTCATCCTTATTTTTTGCAAATCCGGCCGAAGGCACTTTTGACTTATCAGTGCCATAGATACTAAACCAATCTGTTGCCCTGGTTATGTGAACTTCAATACCTGGAGGAATATCTTTCCCCAGGGAGGTGTCAATTGCAGGGTAAGCAGCATACTCAGGGTCAACAGTAAGAATAAAAGGTTGCCATCCCAGCTGAAGCAGATACTTGGAAAATCTGAGCCATCTCTGCACCCCGGCTCCTCCGCTTGGAGGCCAGTAGTATGTGATGATCAGAACCTTTTTCATTTTATAATTTTCTGAGAAGTGTTGTTATACTGACTTTCTCAGTAATAATTTCCTTAAGCTTAGCTATAGTAACCCGTTCCTGTTCCATTGAATCACGGTAACGGATTGTTACAGTATTGTCTTCAACTGTCTGATGATCAATAGTTATACAATAAGGGGTTCCAATAGCATCCTGACGTCTGTAGCGTCTTCCGATTGAGTCTTTATCATCATACTGGCAGTTAAAATCGAACTTAAGATCATGAACTATTTTCTCTGCTATTTCAGGTAGTCCGTCTTTTTTAACCAGCGGCATTACAGCAAGCTTTACCGGTGCAAGAAATGAAGGTAACCGCAATACTATCCTGGAATCGGTACTTCCATCTTCCTTCTTCAATTCTTCTTCATTATATGCTGCGGAAATAACCTGCAGGAACATCCTGTCGACACCAATAGATGTTTCAATTACATAAGGTACATAGGATTCTCCCTTTTCAGGATCAAAATACTGAAGTTTTTTTCCGGAATATTCCTGGTGCTGTTTAAGATCATAATCAGTTCTTGAATGTATACCTTCAACTTCTTTGAATCCGAATGGGAACCTGTACTCAATGTCTGTAGCAGCATTCGCATAATGGGCAAGTTTAATATGGTCATGGAAACGGTAATTATCTTCACCAAATCCAAGGGCTTTATGCCATTTCATTCTTAATTCTTTCCACTTCTTAAACCACTCAAGTTCACTTCCGGGCTGAACAAAAAACTGCATCTCCATCTGTTCAAACTCTCTCATTCTGAAGATGAACTGACGGGCAACTATCTCATTCCTGAATGCCTTACCTATTTGTGCAATCCCAAATGGGATCTTCATTCTTCCTGTCTTTAAAACATTTAGAAAATTAACAAAGATTCCCTGTGCGGTTTCGGGTCTTAGATATATTTTATTTGCCCCTTCAGATGTAGACCCCATCTCTGTAGCAAACATCAGGTTGAACTGCCTGACATCAGTCCAGTTACGTGTACCTGAAATAGGACACACAATTTCATTATCTATAATGATCTGTTTCAGTTCTGCCAGATCGGTTTCATTAAGAGCTTTTGAAAAGCGCGTATTGAGTTCATCAATTTTTGCCTGGTTAGCTAGCACACGAGGATTTGTTTCCCTGAATTTTAGTTCATCAAAAGCTGAACCGAAACGCTCCTTTGCTTTATCAACTTCTTTTGTGATCTTTTCATCAAGTTTGGCAAGGTGTTCTTCAATAAGCACATCGGCTCTGTATCTCTTTTTGGAATCTTTATTATCAATAAGCGGATCGTTGAATGCATCCACATGGCCCGAAGCTTTCCAGATTGTTGGATGCATAAATATTGCTGAGTCTAAACCAACAATATTATCATTCAGAAGGACCATGCTATCCCACCAGTATTTTTTAATATTATTCTTCAATTCCACTCCATACTGTCCATAGTCATATACTGCACTCAGACCATCATAGATTTCACTTGAGGGAAAAACATATCCGTATTCTTTGCAATGCGCGACTAATTTTTTAAAAATATCTTCCTGAGCCATAATTACTTTAATTTTACTTTAGAGGAAGACAAAAGTAATTTAAAAACTTTTGTTTTACAATGTGTTCCATTTCCTCTTCTTAATGAATATCTTTTAACCTCTCCCATTCGCAGCATATAATCTGCTAACCGGGAGATTGTAATACATTGAAAAAGAGGTTGTGCCGGCTTTTTAAATTTAATAAAGAGAATCAGAGTGGAGCCGGTTGATAGAGTTTAGAAAGGAATGAGCGGGCAGGGTGGATAGTGATTGTAGTCTAATCCTGAAATCTATTTGTATATTTACCGTTAGTTTTGTGGAAATATTATGAGGAAGAGAACTGATTTTCTGGTGATAGGATCAGGCATAGCAGGACTCACTTTTGCACTTAAAGCTGCAAGGTTCGGAAAAGTAACTGTTGTGACCAAAGCCTGTATCGATGACACAAATACCCGGTATGCTCAGGGTGGAATAGCAGCTGTATTCAGCGAACCCGATAATTTTGAAAAACACATCAGGGATACTCTTATCGCCGGAGATGGATTTTGTGATGAAGAGGTTGTAAGACTTGTCGTACAGGAAGCTCCCGACAGGATCAAAGATCTTATTGATCTTGGTGTATCTTTTGACAAGAAGTCAGACGGAACCTATGACCTTGCAAAAGAGGGAGGACATTCAGAGTACAGGATACTTCACTCAAAGGATAAGACCGGTGAAACAATCCAGAAAACACTTATCGACAGGGTTAGAAAAGAGAAGAGGATTGAAGTTTATGAAAATCATTTTGCTATTGAACTCCTGACTCAGCACCATCTGGGTGAAGTGATAAAAAAGAATTATCCCGGGATAAAATGCTACGGAGCATATGTGGCAGATCTGGTCAATCAGAAAGTTTTAACTTTTCTTTCAAAGATCACCGTTGTTGCTACAGGGGGAATGGGAAATGTTTACCTTACAACTACCAATCCGGAAATAGCTACAGGAGATGGAGTTGCAATGGTTTATAGGGCTAAAGGGACTATTGAAAACATGGAGTTCATCCAGTTTCATCCTACATCATTATATGATCCTGATAAGAGGCCATCTTTTTTAATAACTGAAGCTTTAAGAGGTTACGGGGCAGTTTTGAAAAATATTGCAGGAGAAAAGTTCATGAACAGATATGATAACCGTGGATCACTGGCACCGAGGGATATTGTTGCAAGAGCAATAGACAATGAGATGAAAATATGGGGTGATGATCATGTATGGCTTGATTGCACACATCTCGATTCCAAAGGACTGAAAGACCATTTTCCAAATGTTTACGAACACTGTTTTGCACGAGGAATTGATATTACTAAAGATATGATTCCGGTAGTTCCGGCAGCACACTATTCATGCGGAGGGATTAAGGTTGATACATACGGACAGAGCAATATTGACCGGCTCTATGCTCTTGGGGAGGCTTCATCAACCGGGCTGCATGGTGCAAACAGACTCGCCTCAAATTCCCTTATTGAAGCTGCCGTTTACGCGCACCGTGCTGCAATGCATGCGGAGAATCGCCCCGGAGAATTGTCATTTGAGGAGAAAATTCCTGACTGGGATTACAAGGGTACTACTCATCTTGAAGAGATGATTCTGATTACCCAGACATTTAAAGAGTTACAGATGATAATGAGTAACTATGTCGGAATTGTGCGTTCCGATATTCGGTTGGAGAGAGCCCTCGTCAGACTGGAAATATTGTATAAGGAAACAGAAAGCCTATATAAAAGATCACTCATTTCCAAAAAAATATGTGAATTGAGAAATCTCATAAATGTTGGTTATTTAATTATTAAAATGGCTAAAAACAGGCATGAGAGCATTGGGCTTCATTACTCAATTGATTATCCCAAAAGAACAAGTTCTGAATTCTAATTATACTTTTTTCGATATAATGAACCATCTTGAATCCTCTTTTATCGGCAGAAACAGCCTCTGGAGATATTTGTTAATGTTATTTTCAATATTGCTGGGGGCAAATACTATAGGCTCAATTCCACTGATAGTAACAGTTCTCATGAAAAAGGTATCAGACCCGGCTGTTGCCGAGACATATGCAAGAAATCCCGGGAACCTGAGTCTTCTGGGGATTGATTCCAATTTCGGGTTGATGATGCTACTGTTGCCATTTGTGGCCGGATTGGTATGCTTCATAATGCTTGTAAAACCTTTGCATCTGCGAACTTTTAAGATGACGATCAACGGTACAGGGAAAATAAGATGGGACCGTTTTTTTATTTCTGCCCTGGTTTGGTTACTTCTTTCTGCAGGATATTTCTTTATTTACCTGAAGATGGATCCTTCTAATTTTGTGATTAATAATAGCTCAAAGACACTTATTGGTCTCATTATAGTCAGCCTGCTGTTTGTTCCGTTTCAGTCGGCATTGGAAGAAGTTATTTTCAGAGGATATCTTATGCAGGGCTTTACTGTGCTTTTCAAAAATAGGTGGTTACCCTTGATTTTCACATCCGTTCTATTCGGACTATTACATGCTTTCAATCCTGAAGTAAGAGATTTTGGCTTTTTTACAATGATGCCCCATTATATTATTTTTGGTTTGATATTTGGTGTTATTACTATACTTGACGATGGGATAGAATCAGCAATGGGGGCACATGCCGCAAATAATATCTTTCTTTGTATCATGGTAACACAGGAATCCTCAGCTCTGAAAACTGCTGCGTTATATGAACAGCATAATGTTTATCCCTGGAGTGAATTTGCAGCATTGGTAATAACCGGAATTCTCTTTATTTTTATTATGAAGTTAATATTCAAATGGAAAGACTTTTCTCCTCTTGCTGGCAGGGTGGATGAAAAATGCTGAAATCAGAGCCCGTAGATGGAAGTTTTTTCATTAGTTCTGAAATCACCCCAGTTTTGCCTGATCTTTTCAATGATTTCCTTTATTTCATCAACTTCCACACATGTAAGGAGTTTTAACCGGGTTTCTTTAAAGTGGGGCAATCCTTTAAAATAATTTGAAAGATGACGACGCATTTCATAAATTGCCCTTTTTCCTTCCTTATATTCGAGTGATTTATCAAGATGAAATATTGCCAGGTCAGCTTTATCACTGACTGATGGTTCGGGCAGCAGTTCACCTGTGTTGAGGTAATGCCTGATATCCCGGAATATCCATGGGCGTCCGACAGTAGCACGGCCAATCATTATTCCATCAACGCCATACTTTTCAAACATCTCTTTAGCTTTCACCGGGCCATCAATATCACCATTTCCAATGACAGGGATACTCATTCTTTGATTATTTTTTACAGCTCCTATCAGGGTCCAGTCAGCTTCTCCTTTGTAAAACTGAGCTCTCGTTCTGCCATGAATAGTAAGAGCTTTAATTCCGGTATCCTGTAGTCTTTCAGCTATTTCAACAATATTCCTGGTATCATCATCCCATCCTAACCTGGTCTTTACTGTCACAGGAAGTTTTACAGCATCCACAATAGCTTTTGTCATCTCTATCATTAGAGGGATATTACGCAGCATCCCGGCTCCCGCTCCCCTGTTGGCAATTTTTTTTACAGGGCATCCGAAATTTATATCAATCATTTCAGGTTTTGAATCTTCAGCAATTAGGGCAGCTTCTACCATTGCATCAATAAGATGACCATAGAGCTGAATCCCGATCGGACGTTCAAAATCGTATATATCAAGTTTTTTTACACTCTTCTGGCCATCCCTTATTAACCCATCTGATGAAATAAATTCAGTATACATCACATCAGCTCCCTGCATCTTGCAAACCATTCTGAATGATGGATCTGTAATATCCTCCATTGGGGCTAGAAATAATGGATAGTGCCCAAGCGTTAAATTCCCAATAGTCAAAGTGGATTGAATTTAATAAATAAAAAATGAAGTAAGGATTATGACAACCAGGGGTCTAAACCTCCAGTGCCCCAACTACTTTAAGTTCTGATTTCCTGTAGAAATAGACAAGTCCATAATTCTCGCACTCATCTTTCCTTCTTGCTTCAGACAAGGATTTGTAAGTTGTTTCAACTTCATTCCAGATCTGGAGTATAATATCATCAGCTTCTTTTCGCAGCACAGATGTCTTTTCCGAAAGGTCAAAGCTTTTCTTTACAAGTATCTGGTAATTACTCATTGCTTCAAGAAAATTTCCATATCTGACTTTTACAACAGCAATTGTCGGGTTAGTGATAGGACTGCCTCCTTTCCTGATCCTGAACTCCTCTCCTTCAATGATCCTCCTGCTCCAGCTCAATAATTCGTTTTCTGTATTGAGAGAAGGGACAGTGGATTCATTAGTTGCCAGTCCATAGAAAGCCCTGGTTTCAGCAGGGAGATCTCCACGGAAAATTGCCATATTCATTACCCTGACAAAATGTGTAAGATATAACCGGGCTTTCCTTAAGATTTCGTTATAAACTTTATTCTTCTTATTCTGTGAAGCCATGGCTTGCCTGTACAATTGAATATTGTGCTCGAAATGAGGAAGGAACTTCTGCAGCCGGACAAAAGTTTTTGATGAGAACGCGAGTTTATGAGGCGGAAGTTCTTTTCCCTTTTCTAGAGCAATCCTCATTGCCCTAAGGCGTGCAGTATCGGTATTTGGTAATCTTCTGTATGGCATAACCGGTTTCCTGATGTTAATAAACTGTTAGTAACTGATGCGAATATAAATAAAAATTGTTAATAACAAAGAGTATTCGCATTTAATTGTACTTGATTATTAAAAAGTTTCACTTTCGGAAAAATATTTTTGATTGTTGAAAACATTTATAAACAAAATATGTGAATGGTCCAATGAAGGATGGACCTCCTTTCAATAAAATATAGTCAGATCCTGGCCATAGCTATGCAGGAAGCATGAAGGCTTATTGTAAGAATAAGATATAGATTTCTTGCCTGGTCAGGATTCAACATCAGAAATCTGTATTTTATAGAATTATGTTGACAACCTGACAGGCAATCGCCACATAGAGTGCATGTTATGGAGGGTTTGGAGTTTTTTATGTCCTGGGGATTCAATGCATCATACTTACAGAATCTTGTGCATTTCATACAGAGAGTACAACTCTGGTCAATATACATTCTGAAAGGATTTGCATGTTTAAATATGTTTACTATAGTTCCGACGGGACAATACATAACACAATGGACCATCTTCTTTCTTTTTACAGATACAAGTATCATTATTGCAATGCCTGTAAACCCGAATCCAACTGCAATTATTGTTGATAACAGAAGAGAAACATTCAGCCACCTCAGTATAATTGCCATCGTAATTACCAGCAACAGTATTGTCGATTTTATCAATCCTTTGTTTCTCAATACTTCTTTTGATGTCCTTCCTGTTGCTGCAATATTATCAAATGCACCAAAATAACAGAGATGGCTGCACCAGGCAGGTCCGGTAAGGATAACAGTGCTCAGGAATAAAATTGTCATCACCGAAAGCTGGCCTCTGTAAACAGGTCCGGCAATGATCATCATTGGTACTGGCAGATGTAGCTTTCCGGTCATGAGAAACTTTTCATAACCGGATAATCCTAAAAAAAGTTGTGTGAAGAAAATAACAGAGAAGATGGACCATGTTATTTTTCTCCACTTCGGTACATTAACTGGATTCTGCATCTTGAAAGCAACAAAGGCACCATAGAGGGAGATCAGCAGGATTTCTGCCCATCCTGCTCCTTTCAGAAAACGCTCTGCAAGTATCATTGGACGCTCGACCTTTACCTGTACAAAAGCCAGAAGGATGAAGATCAGCAGGAAAACAACCAGTGGAAGTTTGTATTTATTACTGGCCATTTAAGTTTTTGGTAAAATTAATTTTTTTAATGAGTATCTGGAATGAATAATAACTGAAATGGAATTAATTCATACTATTAAAATAGGTGAGGGGGATTCCTCGCTGGCGCTCGGAATGACATGCGATGTTTGTCTTGTCCTAAAATAGGTTTACACAAAAAAGTGTAAAATGGAAAAGAGAATTA
>CAZXFB010000055.1:0-26869 GCA_964639725.1 uncultured Rikenellaceae bacterium | reverse complement strand
CCAGCGAGGAATCTCATAATCAATTGTTTTAAATTTATTATTGATAACCGATACTCATATAATAAATTTCACTCCAGTGTGAATAATATTAAAGACTTTAAATAAGAAATACCTCATTATCTGCATCTTGGTCAATATATAACCTGGTCAGACAATAAACCTAGTAGTAAAAATTGGCTGACGAAGGCAGCTCTTAATGAGGCCTGGTGCTTTTGCCAGAAAGCTGTAACACCCTGGCCCTTACCAGGCCTAAAGTGCACCAAATAGATACAAGTTTTATTTGTGTAATAAATTAATCTGGTTACGGAATATATTTATTGAAGTTTAGTGGTCCGGTTAGATACAAGGCACAAAGCTGTTATGGGCACTCGAGAAAAAGCAAAAAGTGTGACAAAACTATTAATTCTATTGTCCTTTTTATTTGGTGCTATTTTTTTCAGAGAATTTTAAATGTCGATTGAAATTGCAGAAATATTATTATTGTAATTGAGACTATTGAGGGAAAATATCCAGTTATGCAACTGCTGAGTTGTTCTTTATTTCTGCAGAAGATATTGCCCAAACCAATCTAAAACCTTTTGTAATTCATTTTCAATAGGGTTCTTCCAACCATGCCCTTGACCTTCCATTACAATTAGTTTATGTTGCACACCGATTTCTTTTAGCCTTGCAGCCAATATCTCAGACTGTTGAATTGGCACTAACTGATCTTTATTACCATGAATCAATAGGACTGGTGGATCATCTTGTGAGGCAAATGTCAAAGGTGAATTTCTTCGATAGAATTCAATTTGAATATCGGAGTCTGCAATTCTTTCAAATCTATTTAATTTATTATCCCATTCATGGAAATCAAATGCTGCATCAAGGTTGTATCCAACTGATTTAAAAAACTCAAGAATGGTTTTATTGTCACTGCCAAAGTTTACTAGATCTGTTGAAGGATAGTATGCTACAACTGCCTGTACTTTAGAAGATTCCCAATCAACCGGATCCTCCGATTCTGGATTTGCCGGAGGAGGTGAGAATGCTGTCATTAAACTTATATGTCCACCGGATGAATAACCCATAACTCCAATTCTGTCAGGATCAATACCGAATTCCTTAGCATTATATCGAATAAATCGAACAGCACGTGGTATATCACTCCGGATTTCATCTGCTGTATATTTCGGTTGACTGCTATGGGCCGCAGCAAATACAGTATACCCTGCCTCTAAAAGATTTTGGACATCAGCCCGGTTACTTACATTATGGGACCAGGTAGGATTTGATGTCATACCTCCGGCCATAATAACAATAACACCTGATTTATTATGTTCTCCCTTTGGTGAGTAAACATCCATTACAAGTGCCATTCCATCCTTATAACCATAAACAATATCCTTAAGGCGGTCATAATCAATGATACAATTCGCAATTATTGGAACCAACACAAGACATAATGTCAAGCTAAACTTAATTAAATACGAATTAGCTTTCATTTTGAAAAGGTTTAAATATTTCATTAAAGTTAGTCCAAAAAAGGAAAAGTCAAATAAAGTATTAAAATCGGAGTTGCAATTGTCTATGACTGCAGAATGTCAGAGCAGAAACCATTTGTTGCATACTACTCAAACCATCCTGGCTTGATCTGCTAAACCATGGGTGCAATTATCTGAACCTGTCGCTACCGGAGTGAAGCAAACGTCAGTCGTGATGAATGTAACCGGGGAGCACTCCGGAACCACGAGTTCATTGAACCTTTCACAGAAATGATAAAATAATTATCCATCTGTGTTATGCGATCGTACTTTATTTAAAATCTTTGCAGTTGTATTCAATGCTGATCAGGTTGAACTCACCATAGCAAAAATCCTCATCAGGATGTTTATATATTAGTTTAGCTCCTGACGGAAGTCGATATCCATTTATGCTTGTATAACCTGTAACAGGAGTCATCCACGGATAGTTTTTGTAAATTTTACCATCTGTGGTTTCGAATCTGTCGTTACTTATAAAGTTGACTAGTTCACCCTCTTCATTGAAATACAATGTTGCACTGATAGTTATTCTACCATTAGTAAATTTTGCATCGACTGTATTCCTGTCAATCTCCTTCCACTCAATATTTTGATCAATCAGTGAAGCCGGTGCCATAAAGCACATATCGTTAAATATTGTTACAGTTTCACCCTGATTCATTTCTTTCCCTTTAGCATCTACAACAGTAAACAGACCGAAAATTTTTATCAGCATGATTGCTGTCTGATCTTTATACAAGTGAATACCCCTTGCAGGAATTCCACTTTTCTTTGCAACGATGAAAAAAAGCCTGGCAGGATTGTCAGTGAAATTATATTGTACTGATTTAAGAGGCATAAAGTCGTCGGTGGATTTTGATCTGATCCCACCTTTAAATTCTGCCCTAAAATTCAATACCTTTTCTTTACCTATTGTTCCTGTGTAATGAAGATACTTTTGAACAATGGCAGGCAAATGCATAATATCTGCTTCTGTCAGAATTTCATTTTTTCTGGTCTTTGTTAGTTCTAAGGATTCCAGAACTGCTCTTTTATATGTCCCTTTCATATTTGAATTTTACAGAGGGTAAAATTACAGATAATATTTTTATGAGAGATCTGGTTTCTTGTTTCGTATGACCCAAAACAGGAGTTAGTTATAAATCTTCTTTCAAGTTGGGACAGCATGCTGCATTAAGCCCATTAAACAGGTGTATGATAAAACTGACTTTCGGATGTAACCTAATTCTAATGATAGTGTTAGCCTAATTACATTTCAGGTGAAGACCTGGTTGCCGGCACCTTGTAAATATCTCATAGTCAGGTAAAAATTGAGGAACTTATTTACTGTATTACCCATTTCATATTGCTGTGGTATTCATACATTATACAATCTCCGAAATACTCAGGGAAGTGTTGTAAAGCTCTCAAACCCAGAATATGTTGTACCAGTCATACCGGATCCAGGATGAGTATATTCTGCAAACCCTAAAAAATAATAAGTTGTATTAGGACTTAAACCAGTCAGGGTGACAGTGAAACTAACCTGATTTGATAAAAAGGTTATAGTTACATTCTCAGCAAGAGTATTAATTAATTTAATATTGTACTTTGATTCAGGATTAGAACTCCAAAGGAATCCACAGTCGTGGATTGTATAATAAGGTTTATTAACGATACTTCCCTTTAATACAGCAGAATAGGCGGATAAGGAGGATGACAGAATACTAATTCTTGGATCGTAATCAGTTGATTTGGTATAATCTGCCTCTGGTTTACAACAACCTTTGAAGATAAGAGAGATTAAAATAAGAATATGCAGGATTAAATAATTGGGAGTTCTGCTTTTCATTTTACAGTTGATCTTGCAATTTCAAAATTAATATATCCTGAAAAACTTGTCAAGCATTATGAACTATGTCACATGACCAGGATATCAAATTATTATCATTTCGATATGTTAATTTAAGGCAATAGAAGTCGAAGTCTCTATATAGCAGTTGATCAGTGGCTTAAATATATTTATTTCAGCTTTTACCAGTGTCTCATTCCGGAGCCTTTGACTATCACCCGATAATAAATTTTATTTTAACCTGAAATATGCGAACCACAATCATCTGTATTGAATTCATCTGTTGCTAAGGCAGAGTCTATTTAGATTCAATTTTATCTCAATTATAAATAGATGATCCTGAACAATATAATCATTTATCCTCTTTTTCGAATCCATGGGACTAAAAGAATAAGTCCAAATATCATTATAAAAATGCCAAACCATTTTCCGAAGAGATCTGGATCATCCTGGTGTTTAATGTTATAATTTTTCGTCATAACAACTATACCTGTCCCAATCAAAAATAAGATAATACTTAGAATCCTTAATTGTTTCTCAGTGATTTTCATAATTTGATTTTGATAACTATTTATTATAGATCCGCTCTACTGATTGGGTATCAATATGCTATTGTAAATGTACACCTGACTTTTCTCATAACCTAGTATCTGATCCTATTAATTTCAGTGAGACCAGGCAAAGTGGGGGATAATCCTTTTTATTATCATTCATTATTTCATAATTACTATCCTGTAAGATCATTATCTAAGATCCTCGCCTCAATCAGCCAGGAAACGGAACGAAGTGGAGTTCAGCTCAGTTAATCGTCGATCCAATGGAATCATTTATATTCTGCCAGCTGGGATTCAAAGATCTGTTACTGAAGCCTTTAAAATTTATATGCATATTCTATGTCAGTAACAATTGCATTCTTTTATTACCTCACTATTTTATATATAGAATGTTTTTGACAGACTTTCTTTAAAACAATTCATAATAAAGTTAAACAAATAATTTGAGTATACTTAAATATCTATTTGATTATCAGGAATAACACTTGAGAGCTCACTGATTTTGACTTCGTGGGGCTCCTACGCTTCAGCTCGCCGGTTCCTAGCTGGCCCTTTACTCTAAAAAACGTAGCCTTCAACTTAATCAAAGTATTGTAAGGAGAGGGGTAAACATTAGTTCTCAAACCTTTTGAAGGAGTAGTGACCGGGACAATTGATTATCTGACTTTTACAGGCTATTTTACCAGTCTCAAAATTACCTTCTGTTATTAAAAAAATGACAGGGAGATATGAACTAATCTTTCTTAATAACAACTGAAGCAAGAATTGATACTAAAAGAATGGAAATAATTGCAAGAAGTGACAAAACAATAGGTATTTCAATATCGAAATATGCAAGAAGCATCTTCATTCCAACGAAAGTCAGGACAAAAGCCAGTCCGATTTTCAGATACCGGAAAAAACCCATAATGCCGGCTATCGCAAAATAAAGGGAACGCAATCCCAAAATAGCAAAAATATTTGAAGTATATACAATAAATGTATCCTGACTAATGGCCAGAATGGCAGGGATGCTGTCTACAGCAAAAATAAGATCAGATGATTCAATTATTAAAAGAACCAGGAATAAAGGAGTGGTATAAAGTTTATTGTTTTGCCTTATAAACAGCCTGTCACCATGATATGATTCAGATACAGGCAAAAATTTCCGGAAAAATTTAACTATCATATTCTTTTCAGGATCAACAGCTGTCTCTTTCTGGAACAGCATATGAATACCTGAGTAGACAAGGAATCCTCCAAAAATAATAACTATCCAATGAAACCTGCTGATAAGTGCGACGCCGGCAAAAATAAATATTGCTCTCATTATCAGTGCACCCAGGATTCCCCAGAAAAGAACCTTGTGCTGATACTCCTCTTTTACTGAAAAATAGGAAAATATCAGAATGAAAACAAAGATGTTGTCAACACTCAAAGAATATTCAATTACATAGCCTGTAAGAAACTCAAGAGCTTTTGTCTTTCCAAAATCAATGAATACAAATAAGCAAAAAAGCATTGCAAGAGTTACCCAGATGAAAGTCCATATCACAGCCTCTTTAACTGGAATTTTATGTGCTTTTTTATGGAAAACACCCAGGTCGAGAGCAAGCATCAGAAATACAAAAACATGAAAACCTATCCAGAAATAAATACTTGTCCCCATTATTCACAGTTTAGTCGGCAAAAATAGAAAATCTTTTTATCTTTATCGCTTTAGCTAAAATAAGGGATGGTTCTGTGATGAAATTTATTACTAAATACGTGATTGTTATTTTATTAACAATCATTTGCCCGATCACGATTTTTTCTCAAAGAGAGGTCGATGCTTTAAATACAATCAAAAGCTCCGACCTGAAAAGTTATGTTTCTTTTCTCGCCTCTCCCCTTCTTAAAGGAAGATTGAATGGAGGACCGGAACTCGAAATAGCTTCGGAATATATTGCATCACAGGCACAACTGATAGGGCTAAAACCTGCCATAGGAAATAGCTATTTCCAGCCCTATATAATCAACGAAAAGCTTATTGATCCTGCCAGGACAATGATCAGGATGATCACAGGTGAAAAAGATACTGTAAATCTTACATTACCATTGTTTCAACTCGTACCTACAGGACCAACTGACTTCGAGATTGACGGGGAAGTAGTATTTGCCGGATATGGAATAAAAAATGAAAGATACAGGTACAATGATTTTAACGGTATTTCAACAGAAGGGAAAATAGTTCTGATTATGAACAGAGCACCATCCTCAGAAGATGGAAGTAAATATATCTTTGATGATACTCCATGGTCTTCATTTATAAGTATTCAGACAAAACTATCAACTCTTTTGTCATCCAGGGCTAAGGCAATTCTGATTGTAATGGATCCAAAGTCCGGGTATTTATCATTAAATGAACAGTTTCCTGGTATTTCAGGAGAATTAAACTCAAGTAAGAGTCTCAAAGGTGAAAAAGTTATGACAATGGATTTCCCCGGTATGCCAAGGATTCTTTTTATCCATAGAGGTGTGGCAGATGAATTGTTAAGGGGAACAGGACATTCTCTTGAAGAACTGCAGATCAGTATTGATTCAGAGTTGAAACCTCGCTCCTTCAATATTACCGGGAAGAAAATCATTATCAATGAAGTAACTTATACAAGAGAAAAGGTTTTGAAGAATGTTGCAGGTCTCATTGAAGGCCGGGATCCGTTACTGAAGAATGAAGTCGTAATTTTCTCAGGTCATTATGATCATATCGGAGAGCAGGGAGGAACAATTAATTCAGGTGCTGATGACGATGCATCAGGGTGTGCAGCCCTCTTATCAATGGCTGAAGCATTTCTGAGTCTCGATCAGAAACCATTAAGGTCAATACTTTTTCTTTGGTTTTCGGGTGAGGAAATAGGATTATATGGCTCAAAATCTTATGTTGATGCTCCTTTATTCCCTCTTGAAAAAACTGTCGTGGATTTAAATATGGATATGATAGGAAGGGTAAAAAGTGTTGCAGACTCAACTGATGAGACCCCGATGTCGGGGCCGGAGACAATATTTGTAATTACCGATAATCAAAGTAAGGATTTACAGGATATTGCAAACGAGACAGACAAAAAGAGTCAGATCGATTTTGATTATAGCCTCAGTGGAAAAGATCATCCTTTACAGCTTTTTCAAAGAAGTGATCATTTCAATTTTGTCAGAAATGATATACCTGTACTATTCTTTACCACAGGTCTGCATGCCGATTATCACACTTCGCGGGATGTGATTGAAAAAATAGATTTTAAAAAAATGGAACATATTACAAAAACAATGTTCGAAATTGGATTGAATGTTGCAAACAGAAAAAACAGGTTAAACGTTGATAATCCTTTTAGCTCATGGGGAAAAAACAAATAAGCAGGGAAGAGTTTGTTAAAAAAACTCTCGCAGGTATAGCCGGAATTAGTATGATCCCGGATAGGTTGATCAAAGAAGGACCAAAGATCATGCAAACAAGAAACATCGGAAAAACCACTCTTATGGTTACTCCGTTATGCTTTGGTGCCACAAGAACAAATGAACTATCGTTGATACAATATGCAGTTGATAAGGGATTAACTTTTATTGATACTGGAAGAGTATATGCCAACGGAAATAACGAACGCCTTGTCGGAAAAGCCATTGCAGGAATAAGAAAGAAACTGATTATCCAATCTAAAATCCGGCTTGAAGAGAATGAATTGCCTTCAAAAGGTAAAGGCAAAAAAGGTGCTGAAGAGATAAGGGATGTATTATCTTCAAAGTTTGAGGCTAGCCTGAAAGCACTTGATACTGACTATATTGATATAATGCTTTATCATGACGCTCTCAATGAGGATCTTCTGTTTCACTCTGAAGTTCTTAAGTTTTTTTCAGATATGAAAAAAAGCGGAGCGCTTAAAGCTTCCGGGTTTTCAACCCATAATGACCACATGCACTTACCTGAACGAAATAACTCTGAGCGTGTCTATGACACGATTATGGTTCCTTTTAACCATAAAGGCTCCTTCGTACATTCATTAACAGGGAAATACTCTGAGTGGGATCAGAAACGTCTACTTTCGATACTCAGTGACGCTGGTAAAAAAGGGATAGGTGTTGTGGCGATGAAGACCTGCTCAGGGGGTAAATATTCCCCTTCACCTGGAATTGAGCCGAGTTTCAAAGAAGCTGTCAGTTGGGTCCTGAACCACGAATTTGTCAGTTCTGCAGCAATAGCAATGGCAAATTTCGAGCAGGTAGATGAATATGTTAAGTAAAAAAATCAAGTCACTTTAACAGAAAGAAACTTTTTATTGGAATGGAATACTTCCTGTCAATTTCAGGTATCCCATTTCCATTATTATCTTTCATGGAAGCAAGAAGTTCAAGCAAGGCAAGCCACTCCTTCCCTTCCTGCACACCCTGGCGGTTTATATCCGTATCTATTATGGCATTTCTCATTTCCCTAACCCGATTCCCGTCAGAATCCTTTGGCGTAACATTTATAAGACCAAAACTCATCTTTTTAATTATGCCTATAAACTCCAGCATATAGGAATTGGCAGTTATTGAATATAGTGTTTTGTTCCTTTTCGAAAAATCAACAAAAGAGGTGGTTCCATTGGGATGGATTACTTCAATTTTCTTTATCTTTTTAAAAATCATTTTATCAGGGTCATATCCGACTTTAACTCCCGAATAATAACAATAGTTCCCAGGGGTTGATTTATACGCAATCTGAAGTATTTCAAGGATGTGTTTTAATTCTCTGCCAGTAACATATAAAGTAGCAAGGGGATAACCAGGGGTATCATCGTTTCCTGATCCCATCGACATAATTTTGAAAATATCAGGAGCAGTCTGCAGGCCAGGTACAATTTTGTCTCTGATAACACCCACGGCAACCATACTTATGTCGGTCCCTTCCTTTCGGTGTCTATTAACATAGTGATGAATGGCATCTGCTACCATAGGTCCGAGGTTACTACCCTCTATATCACCCTGTTCATTGCACTCCAGCAGGAACTCGGCTTCAGCAACGGGTGTATCAGAATCCAGTCCGAGAGGTTTAAGTATCTCCGAAGTAACAACTTCTTCCTGTTCCTCTATCAAACGGTGTATTAAGGGATCCCCCGGAATTCTGTCATCAACGGGGATCAAAGAATAATCACTGACACTCACATTACCATTACTGAATGATAGAGACAATTTACCAACAAATTGTCCATACTCACCGGTTTGTACTATAGGAGTGCCATTTACAATTACAGGTTCAATTAGCTTTGAATGAGTGTGGCCACTTATAATCAGGTCAATCCCCCTGACTCTCTTAGCCAGATCCACATCTTCTCCATCCCATTCTCCTTCTGAGTTTTTCAAAACACCGGAATGTGAAAGACATATAATTAAATCACATTTCTCTTTCTTAAGCTCATCTACCATTTTCCTAGCAAAAGGAATCTGTTTAGAAAAAGTAACCGGAGTTGCATATGCTGCGTTATCGTCAGCTACTTTTCCCAGAAGAGAAAAAAAGCCGATCTTTAATCCATCCCTCATAACAACTATCTTATCTCCAATAATTTTCTTCGCGAACAGTGCTTCCAGGGAATCATCATTAAAATCTTTTTCATCAAAAACAATGTTACTAAGTAATAAACCGGGAATCTCTCCTTTTCTTGCAGAGTTAGTTACAATGGATGAGAGTTTTGCAGGTCCATAGTCAAATTCATGGTTACCAAGACATGCCACATCATAACCCATTCTTTTCATCAAACGAAGCTGAAAACCGGTTTTTTCCTCAAGGCCCTGAAAGAGTGTTCCCATAAGAAAATCGCCGCCATCAAGAACTAATAGTGTTCCATCTGCCCTTTCTTGTTCCTCTTTAATTATTGTAGCGATCCTGGCAAAACCGCCGGTTGTATTATCATCATTGACAGTTAAAGGGGTATATGCTGATTCTGGGGAATAACCGTTTAACCGTGAATGTAAATCATTTGTATGAAGTATCGTTATCTTCTGCACCGACTGTGCTGATGTCGACAGGACTATGATAATAAACAGAGACATCAATACCGGCATTTTCATAATAGACAATATTTTGATTTATTACAAATCTACTTAATTTGCAGCAATTGGATCAATTCCCTAAACTAACTGGCATAGATTATATTCTACCTTTATACTACTACCTTTTCAATCTTTTACACTATTGTGTTTAATAAATGAATCACCAGGATTAATTAAACCTTACTATAAAGCATCTGCTACTATAAAAGTACTGCCTCCGATAAAAATCATATCTGTGTCGGCTGCTGCCTTTTCAGCAGCATCTTTTGCACTCATTACATCAGGAAAGCAGTTGCCAATTAATCCATATTCCAATGCTTTTGTCATCAGGATGAACTCGTCGAGTGCCCGTGGTACTGATGCTTTAGTGAAATAATAAATAGCCTCTTTTGGGAATAGGGGTAAAACTGATGAAAGATCTTTATCATTTACAAAACCTGTTATAATATGCAACCTTGTCTTTTGTATCCTTTTTATCTGATTAAGAACATATTCCAACCCTTCTTTATTATGACCTGTATCACAAATAGTTAAAGGGAGTTTGTTTAATATCTGCCAGCGCCCTTTTAATCCGGTATTTTCTACAACTTTTCTGATCCCGTCGATCACATTCGCGTCTGTCACATTTTTATCATCAAGTATCTTAAAAACCTGAAAGATAGTCTGAAGGTTCTTCCTCTGGTAATCACCGCCAAGAGGAACTTTTCCACTGATTGAACGTTCTGTATTGATATCTGTTAATATATAATTCCTTTCACCAGTCAAAATATCAGCTTCTTCAAATTTGATGGAGTAATTTTCATCAGCAAATACAATTTGAGAATCGCTTTCAAGTGCTTTTGATTCAAATATTGATTTTGTCTCACTCTGGGTTTCACTTACTATAACCGGGATTGATCTCTTTATAATTCCTGCTTTCTCACTGGCTATTTTGCCAAGAGAGTCACCCAGAAGATCCATATGGTCATGACCAATATTAGTAATAACAGATAATAGAGGCATTATAATATTTGTTGAGTCAAGCCTTCCTCCAAGGCCAACCTCTATGACTGCAATATTTACGTTCTCTTTTGCAAAATGATCAAAAGCCATTGCAACAGTGATTTCGAAAAATGAGGGCTTTAAGGTTTTGATTATCTCCAGGTGGTTTTTAACAAAAACAATCACATCATCCTCAGGGATCATCTCCCCATTTATCCTGATTCTTTCGCGGAAATCCTTCAAATGAGGAGAAGTGTATAAACCGGTTTTATACCCTGCTTCCTGTAAAACGGAAGCCAGCATATGAGAAACAGATCCTTTGCCATTGGTGCCGGCCACATGAACTGACCTGAATTTTAAATGAGGATGTCCAAGATGGTCATCGAGGATTAATGTGTTTTCCAGATTATCCTTGTATGCGGCTTTCCCAATGCGATGATAGGCAGGTAACTGACTGTACAGGAATTGTATTGTCTCTTTATAGTTCATTGGTATTGCTTAAACCACTTCTATATGATGTAAATGTAATACGGTTTCCAACTTTGTGGGACTAAAGCAGCAGGTAAATTTTAGAAGATTAACATAACCTCTTCATCCTCTTTAACTTCTTCACCATTTTTATGCAAATAAACATACTTTAGAATATGATAACAATAAATATCATAAAAATAGCTATTTTTACAAGTAACATAATCCACACATACCTGTTGTAGTATACTGATTTTAAGCTACTTGATCGATGAAGAAAAAACACAATAAGAAACTTTTTATAATTGATACAAACGTTTTACTTCATGATTATAAATGTATTTACAATTTTGAGGAGAATGATGTTATTATTCCGATAGTGGTTCTTGAAGAACTTGATAAGTTCAAGAGGGGCAATGATATTATCAACTTTCATGCCCGTGAATTTACCAGGGAATTAGACAAGTTATCAGGAGATATGCTGCTTACTGCCAATATTCCATTGGGAGAAAACCTTGGGAATCTGCATATTGAAACCGGCAGGGATTTTTCCGATAAAGTAAACCAGTCGTTCCCTGAGAGGACAGCCGATCACAGGATTCTGGCCATTGCAGATTATGTCTGTAACTCAAATAAGGATAAAAGTGTTGTTCTCATAACCAAGGACATCAATCTCAGGATGAAAGCAAAATCCCTTGGTATTATCGCCCAGGATTATGAAAATGACAAAGTTGCGGATATCGACGATCTCTATAAAGGTATAACTGTGATGGAAGGGGTTGAACAGGTTCTTATAAGCAAGTTATATGAACTGCCTGAAGGGGTTCCTTCGGAGGAATTCAAACTTGAGCCCGGAATGAAAGGACACCAGTTTTTTATAATGAAAAATAACGGATCAAGTGCACTTTCTCATTATAATCCTGTAAATAAAATGCTCACCAGGGTAATAAAACAGACTACCTATGGTATTGATCCCCGGAATGCTGAACAGACCTTTGCCATTGAGGCGCTTTCCAATCCTGATATCCAGCTTGTTTCATTAACAGGCAAAGCAGGAACCGGGAAAACTCTTTTGGCTCTTGCAGCGGCCCTGCAGCAGCATAAGAGATATAAACAGATCTTTCTTGCCCGTCCTATTGTTCCTTTGGCAAACCGTGATCTGGGATTTCTTCCGGGAGATGTAAAGGAAAAAATGGATCCTTACATGCAACCTTTATATGATAATCTTACAGTTATAAAACATAAATTCAGCCACCAGAGCCCTGAATTCATGAGGATAAATGACATGATGAAGGAGGAAAAGCTTGTTATAACACCGCTTGCCTATATAAGAGGAAGAAGCCTGTCAAGTATCTTTTTTATTGTGGATGAAGCCCAGAATCTGACCCCTCACGAAATAAAGACAATAATCACACGGGCAGGTGAAGGTACAAAAATGGTCTTTACCGGTGATATAGAACAAATAGACTCTCCTTACCTCGATACTGCATCAAATGGATTAAGCTATCTATCTGATAAAATGAAAAATCAGGATATCTTTGCTCATGTTAACCTCGTTAAGGGTGAACGGAGTTTTCTTGCAGAACTTGCAAGTAAATTGTTGTAAAAAGAAGTATGTTAAATTAAATAAATTTATTATGAAAACAAAAACAATTCAATTTGCTACAATTCTGATAATAACGTTATTAGCAATACAAAATATTGCTTTAGCCCAGAACAAAACAAATAAAGCAAAAAGCCCGAAAAGTGAAAAAATTGTTTTGTTCAACGGTAAAGATCTTAACAATTGGGTCTTTCAGCTTAAAGATCCTACAGTAGATGCTTCGAAAGTTTTTACAGTTCAGAATGGTGTCATTCATATAAAAGGTGATCCATTTGGATATATGCGTACAAAAGAGTCATTCTCTGATTACAAACTGCATGTTGAATGGCGTTGGCCTGTGGAAGCAACAAACAGCGGAATTTTTGTACATGGCCAGCAACCCGATACAATCTGGCTTAAATGTGTCGAATGCCAGTTACAGGCAGGCAATGCAGGTGATTTTGTTTGCATGAATGGCTCTGATATGAACGAAAGAACCGACAAAACAAAACGGTTGGTAAAAAAGATGGGAGCATCCTCAGAAAAACCGGTCGGAGAATGGAATACAATGGAGGTGATTTGTAAATCCAATACCATCGAAGTAATCGTAAACGGCGTACTTCAGAATAAAGCAACAAATGTTAATATTAATAAAGGTAGTGTTTGTCTTCAGAGTGAAGGGAAGAATATTGAATTCAAAAATGTCTTCCTGACAAAGCTTCCAAAACAAAAATCAAAATAGCTTGTTGTTATGTCGTAACGCCGCAAGAATATTACGCCGTTACGGCGTTGAAAAAATGACAAAAAAAAAGATAGCATTCCATACTCTTGGCTGCAAACTGAATTTTGCTGAAACTTCAACTATTGCAAGGAGATTTCCTGAAGATCTGTTTGAAAGGGTGCCTGCTAACTCAGCAGCAGACATTTACATTATTAATACATGCTCTGTAACTGAATCTGCTGACAGGAAATGCCGGCAGGCAATTAAAAAATTCATTAATCTTTCACCTGGATCCTTTATTGCTGTAGTCGGTTGTTATGCCCAGCTAAACCCGGCAGAGATCTCATCAATTCCGGGAGTTGATCTTGTACTTGGTACAAATGAGAAATTTGACATTAAAGATTACATTTATGACTCAGCCAAGAAAAGTAACCCCGAAATACATTCATGTGACCTTTCCACGACGGATAATTTTAACCAGTCTTTCTCAATTGGAGACAGAACACGATCATTTCTGAAGGTCCAGGATGGTTGTGATTATGGTTGCTCATATTGCACAATTCCTATGGCCAGGGGACACAGCAGAAACCCTGACATTGACTCGCTTGTTAATGAAGCTGTACAAATCGCTTCGAACGGAGTAAAAGAGATAGTCCTTACAGGTGTTAATATAGGTGATTACGGAAAGTCAACCGGAGAATCTTTTGCGGGACTGATGAGAGAACTTCTGAAAGTTTCAGGAATTGAAAGATATAGAATTTCATCAATTGAGCCGAACCTGCTTACTGATGAATTAATACTTATGGCCTGTTCAGATTCAAAAATACTTCCTCATTTTCATATCCCCCTCCAAAGTGGTTGCAACAAAATACTTGGGCTTATGAGAAGAAGATACCTGAGAGAAGTATTTGCTGACAGAATTGATAAAATAAGAGAAAAATTACCTTTTGCCGGTATCGGAGCTGATGTCATTGTCGGATTTCCTGGAGAAACACCTGAAGATTTTGAAGAGACTTACACCTTTCTTGAGTGTTTGCCTCTCTCCTATCTGCATGTTTTCTCTTTTTCTGAGCGACCGGGGACCATAGCTGACAAGCTTCCGCAAAAGGTAACTTACACTGAAAAAGATATGAGAAGTAAAAGACTTATTTCACTTTCCGTCAATAAAGCCATCTCTTTCAATAAATTGAACATAAACCAGGTTACAAATGTCCTTTTCGAAAGAGTACGTAATGAAGGCATGATAACAGGATTTACAGACAATTATATAAAGGTTGCATATCCCTGGAAAAATAATCTGGCAGGCAAAATAAAAAAGGTAAAACTTACAGGTCTTTTGCAAAACGGGAAAATGAGTGTTGAACTAATTGATTAAACCATTATGAATTTTAGGGATATTTGTTTCGAAACTGAGATAGCTGCAAAGGAAACCGGAGTTTTTATCATGAGAGAATCCAGAGGTTTTGATATCAGAAAGGCAGAGAACAAAGGGCTGCACGATTTTGTCAGTTATGTTGATAAGGGTGCTGAAAAGATGCTGGTAGAAAAGTTGAGCAGAATATTACCTGAAGCAGGTTTCATAACAGAGGAGGGTACATCATCAAAAAAAGGAGAAAAGTATTGCTGGGTAATTGATCCTCTTGATGGTACAACTAATTTTGTCCATGGTATTCATCCGTTTGCAATAAGTATCGCCCTGATGGAATATGATGAGGTTGTTGCAGGTGTTGTATATGAAGCAGGTGGAAAAGAGAGGTTTAAAGCCTGGAAAAATGGGGGCACCTGGCTCAATAATAAACGGGTATATGTCTCAAAAGCAACTAAGCTTTCCGACAGTCTGGTAGCAACAGGATTCCCTTACAAGGAATTTAACCGTCTTGAAGCTTATATGGATTGCCTCACATGGTTTTGCAGAAACACACATGGTGTAAGAAGACTCGGATCAGCAGCCATTGATCTCGCATATGTTGCCTGTGGAAGATTTGAAACATTTTTCGAATACGGACTTAGCCGTTGGGACATTGCAGCAGGTATGCTGCTGGTAAGGGAAGCCGGAGGTAAAGTAAGTGACTTTTCAGGTAATGAGAACGATATTGATGGCAGAGAAATCGTGGCTTCAAACCTCAATGTATATTCTGAAGTTCAGAAAATAGTAAGTAAATTTATGATAAAATAATATTATTGATTTAATGGAAGCGATCGGATTCTATTTTACTTATGGGATAATATGGACAATTACTCTGCTGCCAATGAGGATATTGTATGTTTTATCCGACTTCATGTTCCTATTCATTTACTACTTCCCTTCTTACAGGAGAAAGGTTGTATTTACAAATCTTAAGAACTCATTCCCGGAAAAATCTGAAAAGGAACTAAGATCAATTGAAAAGAAATTTTACAGCCATTTCACTGATATGTTCATTGAAACATTCAAACCTATTCATATGGGTAATGCCCAGATAATGAGACGTTATACCATAACTAATTCTGATATTCTAAACAAACTTTATGCTGAAGGACGCGATGTAATAGCCGTTCTGGGACACTTTAATAACTGGGAATGGCTGATCTGTCTTCCATTTTTTACCAAAACACAAATTGTACCGTTATATAAACCACTTCAAAATAAATATTTTGACCGGCTGATTACGAGGCTCCGATCACGAAATGGAGTAGTTCCTATCCCTATGTCAAACATAATCAGAGAGATAATAAACAACAGAAATAATAAAACAGTATCATTGTATGCACTTATTGCCGACCAGACACCACCTAAAGGTGATATCAGGTACTGGACCACTTTTTTAAATCAGGAAACACCAGTATTTCTCGGACCTGAAAAGATCGCGGCAAAATACGATATGGCTGTTGTTTTCTTTAATATACAGAAAATTAAAAGAGGGTATTACGACCTTAAAGTTGAACTGCTCTTCGAACACACTAAAGGGTTACCTGAGCACTTTGTTACTGAAAGTCATGTCAGAAGGCTCGAGGAGATCATCAGAGAACATCCTGAATACTGGTTATGGAGTCATCGAAGGTGGAAGCATAAAAGGGAGCTCCGGAATGATTAAAACCGCAGTGGTAATATTAAACTGGAACGGTATCAATTTCCTGAAAATGTTCCTTGAAACTGTCATTAAGTATTCCAGTTTAGATGATACTGTTGTATGTGTTGCTGATAATTGTTCTACTGATGGATCATCCGTTTGGGTGTCAGAAAACTTCAGTGATATTAAACTCATACAGCTTGATAAAAATTATGGATTTGCTGGGGGATATAATATGGCACTAAGCCAATTGGATGCAAAGTATTATGTTCTCTTAAACTCCGATATTGAAGTAACCGAAGGATGGCTCGATCCACTCATCAGTTTCATGGATAAAAATCCGGATGCAGCATCATGTCAGCCAAAAATTCTCTCTTATGCAAACAGGGATTATTTTGAGTATGCCGGAGCTGCAGGTGGCTTTATTGATAAATTCGGGTACCCGTTGTGCCGCGGAAGAATATTTAACATAACAGAAAAGGATACAGGACAATACGATTCACATATTGACATTTTCTGGTCAAGTGGGGCATGCATGATTGTTAGGGCTGATGCCTGGTACAGTTTGAAAGGGTTAGACGAACTGTTCTTTGCCCACATGGAGGAGATAGATCTCTGCTGGAGGTTCCAGAACGCCGGCTTCAGAATATGCTATATTCCTGATTCAGTGGTATATCATGTTGGAGGCGGTGCTCTTCCCTACAACTCTCCTTTTAAAACATATCTAAATTTTCGCAATAGTCTTTTTCTTCTTTACAAAAACCTTCCGGATCAAAGATTCCGGAAAACTTTACTACTCAGAAGGTTTATGGATGGGCTGGCAGCAGTTCTTTTTATTTCAAAAGGAAATTTTTCAGCAGTCAGGTCAATATGGAAAGCCCACATTGACTTTTATAAAAACCTTGGCCAATTAAAAGAAAAACGAAAAATGGTTAAGATGCTGAACACTGAAACAAGATCCCAGAAAATGATTTTGAACAAATGGATCGTTTTTGAGTTTTATTTAAAATGCAATAAAACCTTTAGCAGCCTAATGGTTGAAAACAATCAGAAATGAAAAAAACAAATATGCTTATTTTTATCATAATAATCCTTGTAATTTACTCTCTAGCAAATGTTTATCTCTATAATAAGGGATATAATGCAATTCCTTTCCTTAAGGACCATAGGGTAATATATGGTATAATATTCTTTTTTCTTGCATTAACCTTTGTTGCAGCAAAGATCATTGAATCAAGGCACTCTTCAGTATTAACGGATATTCTGAATATTGTAGGTGGATTCTGGATGGCTTTTCTCCTGTATGGTTTTATTCTTCTCTTACTTTCAGATATAGGGATGCTCTTTTTACGTCTTCCGGGATTCATTTCCGGTCAGGATTTTTTACTATATCGGAAATGGTCATTTATTATCACTCTGATAATATCCTCCCTGCTAATAACAGGTGGATTCATAAATGCAATTTTGCCAACAATTAAGAAATATGAAATAAATATTAATAAATCTGCAGGCGAAGTAAAAACATTGAGGATTGCTGCTGTGTCCGACATCCATCTGGGGAGTGTTATCAGAAAAAGAAGTATCAGGAAATTATCAGAAATGCTCACTGAAATGAAGCCTGATGTTGTTTTTCTACTTGGAGATATCGTCGACGGGGAGATAGGTCCGGTAATCCGGGGTGATCTCCTGAAGTATTTCGCATGCCCAAAATGTGCCGATGGTCTCTTTGCAATAACAGGTAATCATGAATTTATTGGCGGAGCAGATCGTACAATCCCTTATATTGAAAGCAAAGGGATAAGGATTCTTAAAGATGAGGTTATTTCGCTTGATGGAGGAATCCAGGTAATTGGCAGGATTGACAGGGATTCACGATCCTTTTTTGGAAAAGAACGTAAACCCCTTGGAGAATTAATTAAACAAGTTAATATTTATAAACCTGTCATTCTTCTTGACCATCAGCCATTCAGACTGGATGAATCAGAGAAATATGGTATTGATTTGCAGTTATCAGGACACACTCATAACGGTCAAATGTGGCCACTGAACTATTTAACCCGGAAGATTTTCGAACTCAGTTATGGGTACATGAGAAAAGGCAATACTCAAATAATCGTCTCATCAGGCTTTGGTTTATGGGGTCCAAGAATAAGGTCAGGAAGCAGGTCAGAAGTACTTTTAATAAATATTACTTTTACCGGACCAGAAGAAAATGGAAAGTGAATTATTTACAGTAGATCATATATCTTCTCAAGCCCGATTCCTCTTGATCCTTTTATAAGAATCGTACTTTCCCTTACAGGTTCATTTTTCAGATAATCAGCCAGTTCCCCTGTATCTGAAAAAGATCTGAAACCAAAATTTTCTGATACTTTCTTAAATTGAGAGCCAACAAGAATTACAGCTTTATTTTCAAGCGGTTGAAGAATTTGTAATATTCTGGCGTGTTCATCCAGACTTTTTTCTCCAAGTTCAAGCATATCGCCCAGAATATAAAGCTTATTTTTTGCTTTTATTTCAGAAAATGAACTAATAACTAAAGACATACTTGTCGGATTGGCATTATAGGAATCACATAAAAGAGTATTATAATTTGTCTTTTTTATTTGTGACCTGTTATTTTCAGGCTGATATTTTTCAACAGCATCAACGATATCACACATTTCAACATCCATAAACAGGCCGGTTGCGATAGCAGCTTTAACATTCTCCAGATTATGGTCTCCAAAAAGATTTGTTTTAATATTATAAGTAACATTCTTATAAGTTGCAATTAAGTTCAGATTTATATCTGAAGGTACAGAGTGTAATGTAAGCTCAATACCTGTAGGATCTGAAAAAGGAACTGCCCTGTTAACAAGCTTATAAATTTTTTCTACAAGGACAGGGTTCTTATCATTATAAAGAGCTATGCCGTTTACTTTTCTCAGGTATTCATAAAGTTCCGATTTTGCTCTAATTACACCTTCAAGTGATCCAAAACCTTCAAGATGTGCTATTCCAATATTTGTAATAATACCATAATCAGGTTTTGCTATAAGGCATAATGTTCTTATCTCACCTATATGGCTGGCACCCATTTCGATTATCATCATTTCTGTTCCCGTTGGTGCTGAAAGTATAGTTAATGGGACACCAATATGGTTATTGAGATTACCTTTAGTATAATGGACTTTCAGTTTTTTGGATAAAATGGCAGCCAGCAGTTCTTTGGTGGTTGTTTTTCCGTTCGAGCCGGTAATAGCAAGCACAGAAGCTTTTAACTCTTTCCTGTAGAATGATGCAAGAGCCTGCAACTCAAGAAGACAGTCATCAACCAGTATGCTCTTATCTGTTTCAAAAGCAGGATCGTCAATAACAACACATAAAGCACCCTTTTCGAGTGCTTCGGCAGCATATTTATTTCCATTATAATTATCACCCCAGAGGGCAAAAAATATTTCGCCTTTCTTCAGTGTCCTTGTGTCTGTTGTGACTCCTGCAGATTCGCGGAAAAGGTTATATATTATTTCTGTTTTCATACAACCATGATCAACAAAAACCACAAAAATCACACCTTTATTACAAAACTTACATAATACTAATGTATGAATATTAGCTACGTGGTGTTTGCGTAATACCTGCGGACCTTGTGGTTAAATACCTACTTAACAGTCCCTTGTAATTCTATGGTTATTGTTTAAAACCCAGCCGGGCTTCCTACCCTGATCATTGCACACCTGAACCCGATATCATCACGTGATTCTTCCTGGTCAAGGAATCGTCTGGTAGAGGGATTGAGCCAATACGCTTTATCTTTCCATGATCCTCCTTTAAAAACTCTGGCATTATCATTAATAAGTGTTACAAAGTCACTTGTACCTGCAGCCTGGTCCTGTGCATACATCCGGAGTGATGCTTTTTTATCATCAGGGGTATTCCAATCACCACCCATAGGAATTGCTGACTGGAGGTCTCCATCTTTGTAATTCCTGTAATCACCTTTCTGATAATTATATCTGTTTGCCACATCAGCCTCTTTAACTGTATCAATATAAAGTCTTCCCAATCTGTCTTTTCCAACAACAGCCCCATTTGCGTCCCTTCTGAGGTCTGTATAAACGTTGCCCCTGAACGGATTGAAACCATCAACATCTTCAGCTGTAAGCGGACGGTAAACATCTGCAACCCATTCGCTGACATTACCAGCCATACAATAAAGACCATAATCATTAGGCCAGTATGACTTTACATCTGCCGTAATGCTGGCATTATCATTTAGACTTCCTGCAACACCCATCATATCACCACGTTGACGAACAAAGTTGGCCATCATTTCACCCCGGCTTTTTGATGCTGAATTTCTGACGTTATGTCCGTCCCACGGATAAATTCTTCTTTCATAAATCCTTTCCTCAAAAGTGTTGCCTCTTAAGGCATATGCGGCAAACTCCCATTCAGCTTCTGTTGGAAGCCTGTATGAAGGCAGAAGCAATCCATCTTCAAAATTTGTCCTGCGTTCAGTCTGGTTAGGATTTAGGCTTTCGCGTAACTGGTTAACAACACCTTCGTATTGTGCAGCCAGATATGCTTCAGTATTGAAGTTTTTCTCATTCAGCTGGTTGGGATCAGGATTTAATTCTCCTTCATTAATCAATAACTGTTCATTTACCCTGTCTGTTCTCCAAAGGCAATAGTCATTTGCTTTGATCCAGCTAACACCAACAACAGGATAATTATTATAAGAAGGGTGACGGAAATAATATTGTACATAAGGATCGTTAAATCCCATCGGACTTCTCCATACAAGAGTATCAGGCAAAGCTCTCCTGAAAACCTCAGGATAATCTTTATAAACTCGTCTCAGCCAAAAGAGATATTCGCGGTAATCAATATTCTTAACTTCAGTCTCATCCATATAAAATGATGAAACAGTAACAGCTCTTGGCTTATTATTCCAGTCAAACAACACATCCTGCTGAACCTGTCCCATGGTAAAACGGCCACCTTCAATGAGTACAAGTCCAGGACCAGTCTGCTGTTCTGCTCCAAGAGTAACTTCAAATCCGCCATTGTCAGGATTATTATACTCCCATCCGGTGGAAGAAGAAACACCCTCATTCCCCTTTTTATTCTTATTGAAAATACAGGATGTGAATAGTAAAGCGGAAATAAAGATAACTGATAAGGCTCTGAATTTATACATAACTCCTTTAGTTTTATGGCTTTTTAGAATATCCAAATATAATAATTATTACTAAATAATGTTTTTAAAACCCAAATATAACTACAATTTGGGGAAATTTATTGTTTTTATGCTTTTTCTTTTATTAACATTATTTAAACTAAACACCAGGCCAGTATGGTGAATAAGTGTAAACGGAACCATACTGTTTTCCGATGAAAGATTAAACCTGTAATTATAAGAAAAACTTAATTTACCTGTACCAATTGAAAAACCTGTTTGCATATCAAAACTATTTACACTGCTGCTAAATAACAACAAATTTACAGCAAAAAAATCTGTCTCAAAAACAGCACCCGTACCAGCTGAAAGAAACTTTTCCTGAATTTCAATTATTGTTAATGGACGTGCTATCAGGCTCCCCTGTCCATTCAGTTTAAAATTGCCGGCAAGATGAATTGAAAGCTTTCTTTTAAGCGTCTCATTTAACAAACCTGAGAATGAAATATCGGGTTCTGAAAGATGGTTTACAGCTAAACCACCCATCAGTTTTCCGGATGTAAAAAGGAAACCGGCTCCAACATCAAAAACAGTTCTGCCTGATGCTGTCAGAGTTTCCGCTGAAAGGAGTGATAAACTTCCAAATGGATCAATCTGGTCAGGTAATACTGCTTTGCTGAAACTATATCCCCTGTGATAAAAGGATGCTGTCAATCCGGCATTAATAAAAAGATTTTCTCCTGCCTGCAGAAAATAAGAATATGAAAATCCCCCTCTTACATCATTTACAATTCCCCCAAGATAATCATCAGAGAAATAGAAACCAGCCCCACCATGAATTCCGGGGAAATAGGAATCACAGGAAGCAAAGACAGAATGAAGATTATAATTGTTTCCAGGATAAAAGTTAATATATGATAATCTAAGTTTCAATTCTCCCTCACTCCCTGTAAACGCCGGATTATTCATCATTATCATCTGAAATCCAGTATTATACCATGTCTCCTGACAAAAAATAACGGATGGCAGGTGATATACAATAAAAAGTGTTGACAGAAAACGTCTGATCATATATTTAAATAGTGCAATATCAACGTAATGATAACGTTATTATTGTAGCCATGATTAATTCATAATCCTGGTCAAAACCAAATTCCCATTAACCTGAAATGTAAATAAATCAATACCCCACAATGACACCGGAACTATTGTATATCACATGATAAGTTTTTGCTGATACCTCATAAAATAGTGTTACCGGTTACAAATAAACAAAATAAGTCAGCAAACAAAAAGACATTTCTATCTTTGTCAGTAACTATGTCAAGAGCATTTCAAATATTAGCCCTCTGCTTATTCCTTTTTAACCCGGATTTAAAAGCACAAAATCCAAAAGAGAGCTATGTTTCTTCTTCTGTTCTTTCATCAGGTCAATGGTTTAGAATGTCGGTAACGGAAGAAGGAATTTACAAAATTGATTATGTCAGACTAAAACAGCTCGGGTTGGTCAATCCATCAAATCCAAAGATATTTTCAAATAATTTTGGTCAGTTATCCTATTACAATAACGATCCGAAACCTGATGACCTTAAAGAGACTCCGTTATTCCTGGAAACCGGCAGTGATGGAATCTTTAATGAAGGTGATTATTTGCTCTTTTATGCACAGGGAACTCACAGATGGGTTTTTAACCGGGCTTCAGGTGAGTATGACTTCATACGGCATAACTATTCCGACACAGCAACATATTTTCTGACATCCGGTTCTTCAACAGGAAAGAGGATTGCAATTGCAGTTGAACCGGCTGGGTTACATACTGATTCATCGTCAGTTTCCGATGCCCTGTTCATACATGAACAAGAGGTTAAAAACCTTATAAAGTCAGGAAGAGAATGGTATCAGCCAATATCTCAAAATGTTACTGTAGGAATAAATCCGGAGTTTACTGACATTGTGACATCGGAACAAATTAAATACAGACTACGGGTACTTGACAGAGCATCAGTACCTACAATGTTCAGATTTTATGAAGGACAGATTTTAAGGCAATCTATCCAGGTTCGGGCTATTAATTTATATAATTCAACAGGGATCTGGGCCCAGATTGAAGAAGCTTCGGGTTCTCTTGTACCTTCATCATCCTCCCCTGTTTTTGAAATGAAATACTTTAATAATGGAGAAGCCGGCGAACATGGATGGATTGATTTTGTAAAACTTCAGGCACGAAGAATTAACTCATTTTCAGGAAAAACATTAATATTCTCTGATTCAAAGGTTGTTTCACCAGGGCATATTACTGAATTCTCGGTACGCACGTTGAACAATAATACAATAATATGGGATGTCACGGATCCTTTCAATCCAAAAAGGATTGTGTATACAAGAAAGGGTGAAAACCTTAAATTCAAGGCAAACACTGATTCTCTCAGATACTTTATGGCATTTCTTACTGAAAAAGCACTTTCTCCAAATATTAAAGCTACCGCTCTGCCAAATCAGAATCTGCACGGGTCAGCTCCTGCCGACATGATTATAATAACTCATCCGCTTTTCATGGAATATGCCACACGACTTGCCTCGATTCATCAGATAAACAGTGGCCTCATTTCATTGATTGTAACACCTGGTAATATCTATAACGAGTTTTCAGGAGGGATACCTGATATTGCTGCCATCAGAAATTTTCTTCGATTCAGATATCTCAGTCAGAAGGGTAGCACTCATCCTCTAAAATATCTTTTACTTTTCGGGGATGGATCCTTTGAGAATAAGTCACTTCCTCCCGATAATCCCAACTTCATCCCAACATATCAGTCACAAAATTCAAATGTTGTTGTCTCATCATTTACTTCTGATGATTTTTATGGTTTGCTTGAGGATGGAGAAGGCGAAGCCGATGGTACTGAAGACATTGGGATTGGCAGGTTACCGGTGTCAGATACAATTCAGGCTGGAATCATAGTCTCTAAGATTTCCCGATACCTGGCTCCATCGAATAAGGGTAATTGGAAAAATCTTATAACTATTGTTGCGGATGATGAAGATGGCAATACCCACATGTCAGATGCCGAAGGGCTATCAGCTCTCCTTAGGGACACTGTTCCCACTTATAATGTTGACAAAATATATCTTGACGCATTCAGGCAGGAGACCTCCTCAACAGGGCAATCATATCCCGATGTCAATAAAGCAATTAATGACCGGATAAATTCCGGATGTCTTATTTTCAACTATGTCGGACATGGTAGTGAGATTCAGCTCGCCAGTGAAATGGTTGTAAAAGCTGAAGACATCAAATCATGGAACAATGGAGCAAGACTTCCTTTGTTCATAACTGCAACTTGTGAATTCAGCAGGTTCGATGATGGTGATTTTAATATAGTTTCAAGAGAGATGACCGAAAAAAGATCTGCCGGGGAATTGGTGCTACTTAATAGCAAAGGAGGGGGAATTGCACTGATGTCGACTACACGTGTTGTTTTTTCAGCTCCCAACTATTTTCTTAACAGAAATATTTACAACAATATGTTTAAACGTGATGAATCAGGTAATCCTCTCCGATTGGGCGACATAATAAGACTTGCAAAGAACAGTTCCGGCAGCGGACCAAATAAGAGAAATTTCTCACTGCTGGGCGATCCTGCGCTTAGACTTGCCTATCCATCTTCCGGTAAGGTATTGACTGACTCTGTGAACCATATCAGTATTGAAAATGATCTGGATACACTCAAAGCCCTCTCAATGGTAACTGTGTCCGGTCATATTGAAGATAATTATAAAAACCTGAATGATGACTTTAACGGGGAAGTTTCACTTATTGTATATGATAAAGAAAGCAAGATAAAGACTCTCGCAAACGATGGTGGCCAGAGTATGAGTTTTAACCTGAGAAATAATATTTTATTCAGCGGAAAAACAAGATCGTCTGATGGCAGATTTAAGTTTACCTTTATTGTACCACGTGATATTGATTATTCCTTTGGAAAAGGAAAGATCAGCTACTATGCAAGTGATAATGCAATAGATATGAATGGCACTCTTAATGATTTAATTGTCGGTGGTTTTTCCAATATATCTTATACTGATACTACCGGACCATCAATCAGACTGTTCCTGAATGATACTCTTTTCCGAAACGGGGGGTTAACTGACAGAAGTCCCAGAATGCTGGCAATTATTCAAGATAACGGAGGTATAAATACAACAGGATCAGGTATCGGACATGATCTTATAGGATATCTGGATAATAATCCAAATAACACATTTGTTCTAAACAACTATTTTGAAAACGACTTTAATAATTACAAGAAAGGAAGTATTAACTACAATCTTTCAGATCTAAGCGACGGTACTCATTCATTAACAGTTAAAGCATGGGATAATTTTAATAACTCTTCTGAAAAATCAGTTTTATTCATGGTAAAAAGCGGTGAGGTTTTCCTCCTGAAGAATCTGCTTAACTATCCAAATCCCTTCTTCTCACATACATGGATAAGTGTCGAGCATAACAAACCTGACACCGAATTTGAAATCTCAGTCAGTATCTACAATATGAATGGACAAATTGTTAAAATTATTAAATCTTTTGTCACCTCATCAGGTTATGTAATTCCCCGGATCCAGTGGGATGGAAATGATGACGGAGGGAAAAGAGTTGGCAGGGGCGTATATCCATATAGTGTAACAGTAACTTCCAAAGATGGTGAAACAGCAAGATTATCAGGACGTATGATCATTTTATAATATTAACACAATAACCAAGCTGAAAATTTGTTTTATATTTGCAAATTCATAGAATGATAAGAATCAGAATGAAGAACCGAATAAAGCCAATAATTTTTCTTTTGCTGGTACTTTACGGGACCACAAATCTTAATGCCCAGCAGAGTACAGGGGAATTGAATGCAATTCAGACTGTAGTTCCATTCCTTACCATAGCCCCTGATTCAAGAGCAG
>CAZXFB010000054.1:0-27253 GCA_964639725.1 uncultured Rikenellaceae bacterium | reverse complement strand
GTACGGAGAACCTTCAGAGCTTCACGTTTGATCCGGACAACAACTTCTCCTGAAATTTTGACAGGTTCCCCATCAATATGGAACCTGTTTTCATCGGTCTTGATTATTACCTCTTTGTCGGTCTTTATATGCCTGACATATTTAGAATTATTAATTCTTTTTGTAAAGAGACGAATAATAAAAATGAGTCCGAATATTTTAGGGAAAGGTTTGATTAAAACGATATCTACTATTCCATCATTTGGAACGGCCTGGGGAGCAATAAAGGCATTATTGCCGAACTGCCTGGTATTTGCAATTGTCAGTACAAAAAGCTTTTCTGAGACGATCTTTTCACCGTCAATAAAAATAGTAATGTGAACAGGGCGTAATTGTAAAAATGTTTTTATAGTAAGCCCGACATATGGGAAAAATCCACGAAGTCTAAGTTTATCAAATGAATGGGCAACGAAACTGTCGAGTCCGATACCTGCAACATTCAGGCACAGTTTATCATTTATTTCAATTATATCAATATGGACACTTTCGCCACGTTCAATATCATCGAGGAGTGGTTTTACTATCGGCCAGAATCCAAACTCTTTTGCAAAACCGTTTCCTGATCCAATTGGCAGTACTCCCAGTATTTTATCAGTTCCGATAAGCTTAGTTGCAACAGTATGGACAGTTCCATCACCTCCGGCTGCTATAAATACATCGAATTTATTAAAGTTCTGATCCATTAGTGTTTCTGTATCATCAATACTAAACGATTTGACAGATGATACATTTTTCCTTCGATCAAGCTCTTTGGAAAAAATGAAGTTAATAGGCTGAACCCCGGCATTGGGATTTAATATAAATAGTGCTTTATTTGACACTGGGCTCTTTTTTTCCATGCCCAAATTTAGTGACATTTTTTTAAAGGAAGGATTAGATAATTCAAGAGTTCCATAAATGGACAAATAAAAATCTGTCAGATCTGCTTAAATGACGTAAATTAATTGAAATGGAGGTAATAATTATATAAATGCATAAAACAGAGAGACTGATATATAAGGTTAAGTGAAATGGAGCAACTTACAGAAGTTATCATGTTACAGTAGTCATTTTCGACTTTTTATTGTAATTTGGATTCGGATTTAAGAAAGTTATATTTTAAGTATCCCAAATTCAGTTACAAATGTCAGAAGCTAAATTCTACCATTTTACGGCAACAGGATTATTCTACGGTGTAGGATCACTTGGAGACGCAATGTCGGCATTACATGAAGGAGGTTTTATCTGGCTCGATTATTATAAGCCGGAAAAGGAAGATTTAATGGGTCTTGTTGATACAATTGGGATCCATCCCTTATCTGTTGAGGATTGTCTCGATAACACACAGGTGCCTAAAATAGAACACTTTCCCAGTAATACTTTCATCATTTTTAATGCTTTCAGCTATTCTGATAAGACCTTGTTTATTGATGAGATAAACCTTTTCATCGGTAAAAATTTTCTGATTACGGTAAGCGGACATAATGCTGACAACAGAAGGGCATTTAATAATATTGCAGCCATTATAGAGAACGATCCCGGAGCAGCAAAACTCGGGCCTGCTTTTCTGATGCATATTGCATTAGACTATCTTGTTGATCAGAAATTTCTTGCATTTGATGCACTTGAAGATGAGCTTGATATTGCAGAGGAGGAAGTGCTTAATAATCCATCCGGATTTCAGCCTTCAGAACTTATAAGGCTTAGAAAGTCGCTTCTGAATTTAAGGAAGAGTCTTTTTCATGAGCGGGAGATCCTTGTTAAAATTTGCAGAATGGATTGCCCCTTTATTCAGGAAAAAGCAATTTTTCATTTCAGGGATATTTACGACCATCTTGCAAAATTCTTTGAGCTTACCGAGTCATACCGTGAAATTGTAACCAGTTTAATGGAGTTATATACCTCTCTTCTTAATAATCTTATGACCAAAACATCGAATGAGACAAATTCATCTGTAAGGCGGCTTACGCTTATCGCTACGATCTTTATGCCGCTGACTCTTATTGCAAGCATTGGAGGCATGTCGGAATGGACAATGATAACTGGTGCTTCAAACTGGAAGTTGGCTTATCCTTTATTTTTAATGGGAATGATCTTAATAGCGATAATTAACTATTACCTGATCAGGCGGCTTGAAAAATCAAACCGGATTATAAAATAGAATTGCCTGAATATAACTCAGGGAGTAAAAATGGTCTAAATTAGAAGAACTTAATCTTTATTCTCTTTTAAGAGGTTTTTGTTCAAGTACAAAATTCATAAGGTGTTTTTCACCAAAAGAACGAATTGCATAGGCAAAAACAAGCCCTGACAGAATATCAATGCTGTAATGACCGCGGGCAAGGAATAATGTAACAATTACAACTGTCAGGCAAACTAAAATCATTCTCTTATATATTTTGTTATTTACCAATAGCATCATCAGAAAGACATTCCCAACATGTCCGGAAGGATATACACCAAGCTCATATTTAGAGAATCCGTTAAAAAGGGGATCAGATCCCATAAACATCGGAGGATTTCCGAAGGGAGTTAAGACAATAAATATTCCGCGAACAATATAAAAAATTCCGGCAAGCACTAAAAAGAATGGAATCCTGTGATAGTCATTTTTATGTACAATATAGATCAGTACAAATGCTATCGGAAAAAGGCAGAAGATATCGTAAAGGAGGGAAACATTATAATAGGGAAGGTTATCAAGGATCAGATCAGAAAGCATTGGAAGTGTTTTCCCCTCACTCATGTAGTTATGAAGATATGTCTGGGATGCGATATTTATACCTAATCCGGTTAAAAGAGTCAGAAGGCCAAGGTATAAATACTTATTTTTCAAAACAAAGTTCAGAGAATTGCCAATCTCAGATATTAATAAAATATATTTTGATTTTTCTGATAGTCCCTGTTTCATACTCCTTCAGTTGAAATTGCCCTTTATTGTTATCAGTGTGATATTGCAATGCGGGCAAATATAATAAATTTGGAGAATAGATAATATCCTTTAAAATAAGAGTTAAGACATCTCATTATAAATTTTAAGAATCTCATCACTGTATTCTTGAGGGGCTTCCAGGTGACCCCAGCATGATTGTGTCTGCCATAAACCATCGTAGGCAGAATCGTGATAGGACCTGATCAGGTGGGGGATGTTTCTTTCAGTCAATAATCCATCGAGGAGAGTTGCCTCAATCTGGTCATTGAACACTAGGATTTTTAAGACTTTTTCCATTATCAGGAGAATTATTAATATTATAAATGACAGTAACTTATTTATAATTATCACCAGCTATTCTGCAAAGTTCAGGTGATTTTCCTGATACTACCCGGAGAAGAATTTTTGAAACTCCCTTTCAAAATTGGGGGTGAAAATGTCTTTTCCGGAAGCATTTATGATTTCTTCTTTTGACCAGAACCTCCCTTCGTCTATTTCATTTTTGTTAATTGAAGGTGTTATATCCGAAACTGCTTTAAATGAATAGACAAATTCTCTCTCACGGGAGGATTCCCAGATATATTTTCCCAGAAAGGAATAATCGAAACCTTTAATTCCGATTTCCTCGTTTGCTTCTCTTAAAAGGGCCTCCTCAACAGATTCTCCCGGAGCGACATGCCCACCTACAGAAGTGTCCCATTTACCCGGCTGAATATCTTTGGATGATGAACGCATTTGAAGAAAGAGCTTCCCGGAACTGTTAAAGAGGTGCAGATGGACAACAGGATGGAGAAGCATACTTTTCCCATCATGGCATGTTTTTCTGGGTGCCTCACCAATCTTTCTCCCATTCTCATCAACAATCGGGAAAATTTCTTCGGGATTAATCTCTGGCATGTGATTATTATCAAAAGGTAAGAATCAGACAAATTTTAACAGATTTTCACAGAGTTGGAACTTGCACTGCATATCTGGGTAAATCCTGCAGGGGTTAGCTTATGACCAATGTCAATTGTCATAAAAAATGTCACGGTGTAACCATCTCTGTACGAAGTGCGGCTGTATAATCTCGTATTTTATTCAGAGTTTCAATAGTAACATTCATCCTTGAGCCCGATGCACGGAGAATTTGTCTTGTTGTATCAATCTCAAGATCTCCTTTTTTAAAGTAGATATCAAATGAATCGAAGTAATTTTTCAGATACTTGAGTTTTTTTGTATAATAAACTACAACCGGGTCGTCATAATAATTTTTCATGAAACTCAAAAGGGAAGTCAAAGTATATTTTTGTTCAGCAATTTTTTGTATGACCTCTGCATCTGGCTGGTCAGGGTTATAAACAAGATGGGTGGCAATATATAAAGCTTCAACCCAACCTCCCATTACCATAAGTCCTGCAGTGCTCTCCCTTCCGCTCTGGCGAAGATGATCTTCAATCTTAATATAAGATTCATTCATGAGTGTCATTATTGTGTCTGGCTCACCCAAATCGTTTTCAATTCTTTTCATCGGTTCTGTAAGGAGAGCATCCGGGATGCCAAGCTTATTGCTCATATCCCTGATTGTTACCATATAATCAATCATCATCTGGCCTACACCAAACATCTTTAGGTAACCGAAGTCAACGCCATAGATTCCGGTATTTATAGCGGCTTTTGAACTGCTCATGTAAAGGTCCCTGTTAGAAACAGGGTTGAGAGCATTATTATTGAATGGAACGCCTAGCCTGTTAAACATTTCACAAATCTCTACTGGAGTCAGGAGACCATAGAAGATCTCATTCTTGGTAATTGGAATGGTGGTATTTTCCGAATCATTATTAAATGTGGAAAAGCTTGGGACAAAGCTCTCTTTTTCAGCAACTTTTGGTTTACAGGAATAGGAAATCAGGATTAAAAAGGTCACCAGGTAACAGAGGAGGCTTTTCATACGGCACATATTATATGTCAAAAATAGTAATAAATAAGAAATTTAGTATTATTCTGAAGTTACTTAAATTATGAAGATGAATAATAATTAACCTCATTAATTGCACAGGAAACTATTATATCAGGATACGGTTTCCCAGCTTTATTGAAATCATTTTCAGAGCGTTTTTAAGATTCTGGTCTCTTTTCTGAAGTGTCACTATCCGGTCTCTATCATCTGACTTAACAGCATCCTCAAGTTGTGTAATTACTTCTTTTAACAGGACCTTTATCTTATCACCCTTGAATTTAAGAACTGCATCGGGAACAATCTCTTTAAGTTTCATATCTTCTGTCTCAACATAGGTTTGCTTATTTTTCCAGATCTTACTAAGTTCATGTGAATCTGAGAGGAGATCAGCTGATAATCTTGATATTTCAGGATCTTCATGCTTCACAAACTGTTTATCTCCAGGGAATATACCATGGTCGACATGAAACCGGAATTCTGCAAAGATGGTTGAACATACCCTGTCATCAAAAAGTAAGCCATCTGAAGTTATTTCCCTTACAATATAGTCAGAGATAGTCATTACTTCCTCTTTTCCATCTTCACTGTTTATACTGCGTTGAAATTCCATGCTTCCGAATTTAAGAAGAAGTCTTATTATCTCTTTTTCAGAATAGGATGTCAGAACTTCCAGTCTGGCCGGTTTTTCAATTACCGGTGAAGGGATGACTGGTAAATCTTCGGGGCGAGGGTATTTGTTGCGGTCCTGAAATGTTTTCTGTTGCTGAAGCTTGTTGACTTCATGATAAAGTACAGGTTCAGGAATCGCAAGTACAAGACTGCATTCTTTTATATATACAGTTCTTGAAATCATCTCAGGGATGACAGCAATTGACTTGACAATATCCTTTATCAGGTTGGCTTTTCTGACAGGATCATTATTGGCTTCCTGCAACAGGAGCTGGGTTTTAAACCGGATAAAGTCTGTTTCGTTCTCATTAAGATATTTTGTGAATTCCTCGTTGCTTACTTTTTTTGAATATGAATCAGGATCTTCCGAATCGGGAAGCAGGACAATCTTAACATTCATACCCTCCTCAAGCACCAGGTCTATTCCACGTATGGAGGCTTTGATACCTGCAGGATCTCCATCATAAAGAATTGTTATGTTTTGTGTAAAACGTTTAATAAGCCTTACCTGCTCCTGGGTTAGAGAAGTACCTGATGAAGCAACAACATTTTCGATGTTAGCCTCATGAAGTGACATTACATCTGTGTATCCTTCAACCAGGTAACATTTATCTTCCTGGCTTATTGATTTTCGTGCCTGGAAAATACCGTAGAGAATACGGCTCTTGTGATATATTTCCGACTCGGGAGAGTTAAGATATTTGGCAGTTTTGGCATCAGTTTTAAGGATCCTTCCGCCAAAACCCAATACCTGCCCCGAGAGTGAGTGTATCGGAAACATTACTCTTCCGCTGAACCTGTCGAACAGGTGATCATCATGTTGGATAGAGAGTCCTGTTTTTACCAGGAAATCCTTGCGGTAACCCTCTTCGACAGCCTTTTTTGAGAAACCATCCCTTTTTTCAAAACTGTATCCAACTTCAAATTTCTTAAGTGTATTCTGCCGGAATCCTCTCTCTTTAAAATATGTTAGTCCTACAGAAATTCCTTCGTCTGATTGAAAAAGATTTTCAGAGAATTGCCTGGCTGCATAAGATGAGACAACCAGAAGGCTCTCACGTTCATTCTGTTTCTCAACCTCTTCGGGTGTAAGTTCTTTTTCGACAATATCGATATGATATTTCCGGGCAAGATATTTTAATGCTTCAGGATAGGTAAGATGTTCATGCTCCATTACAAAGTTAACCGAGTTGCCAACCTTTCCGCAACCAAAACATTTAAAAATTTCTTTGGAGGGTGAAACTGTAAATGAAGGGGTCTTTTCATTATGAAAAGGGCATAATCCCAGGTAGTTAACTCCTCTTTTCTTCAGAGGTACGAACTCCTGTACCACATCCACGATCTGTGCAGCATCGAGAATTCTTTCTATTGTAGGCCTGTCGATCATGGTATAAAGATATTATGATTTAATTATTATCGGGTTGAAAAGGTTGAAGAAGTTGAACAGGGTTGAAGAGGTTGATGCAGTTGGGAAAAGTTGTAGATACAGATTGTTCCTGTTTTATAGCTAAATTATTCCAGTCATGTAAATATCAGGCTTAGAAAAATCTTAAGTTTGGATCATATCCAGGCAAATGACAAAAAAGGATGTAATTAACAGGGAGTTTTCCTGAACAGGGATTATTTGGTTTGGTGGTTCAGTTAACGAGATTAGCTGTTTCAATCAGTCCTTTTATTACAGCATATTCTACCAGTTTTGCAAAGATAAAACAGGTACATTTATCCAATATTGCTTTTTCAGGTAAGATTGAAATTATGGATCAGCATATTATAAATATTGAGCTGTAAGTTATTGATAAAGAAACTGTATCAGAAATGAGAGCTAACATTTACATCCTATCCTTGATATTAAACATATTATCTGTCTTAACAGGAAGAAATTAATATTCATCTTAATCCGATTTAACTTCTTAAACTCTCTTCAACTATTAATTATTACTTTTACAAATCAAAATCCATATCTTGAAAAAGCTAATAATTTTAACAGGAGCCGGAATGAGTGCTGAAAGCGGTATCCGTACTTTCAGGGATTCGGATGGATTATGGGAGGAGTATGAGGTTACAGAGGTTGCAACACCTGGAGCATGGTATAAAAATGCGCCCCTGGTTTTGAGATTTTATAATGAAAGAAGAAGGCAACTATCTTTATCAGAACCAAATGAAGGACACTATGGTATTGCAAAGCTTGAGAAATATTTTGATGTTCATGTTATAACTCAGAATATAGATAATCTTCATGAGCGTGCGGGAAGTAAAAAGATTCTTCATCTTCATGGAGAACTTACCAGGGCACGAAGCACCGCAGATCCATCTTTGATATATGATATAGGGTATAAAGATATTAATGAAGGAGACAAATGCGAAAAGGGGAGCCAGCTACGACCTCATATTGTATGGTTTGGAGAGGAAGTACCCATGATGGATGAAGCAGTAAGAATTACTGAATCAGCAGACATTTTTGTAGTTATAGGTTCTTCACTGGTTGTCTATCCTGCTGCCGGATTGATATCATTTGCTCCTGCAGGTGCACCTCTTTTTCTTATTGATCCCAATGATGTATCAGTTCCATTAAGACATAAAGTTGATGTAATAAAAGAAAAAGCTTCTAAAGGGATTGGCATTTTAACTGAAAAACTGATTAAGGCATATGGAATCAAATGGTAGAAAAATAATTGTCGCTTTAACGGGAGCAAGCGGGTCAATTTATGCACTTAAGCTTCTTGAAAAACTTCATAAGGTAAAAGTTCCGCCTTCAGAGATAGCTGTTCTTATGTCAGATACTGCCAGGCAGATTTGGATCCATGAAACGGGAGGGCAATTTATTGCCGAACCTCCTGCGAAGGAATATAATAATAGTAATTATTATGCCCCATTCGCATCAGGATCTTCAGCTTATGATACAATGATTATATGCCCTGCATCAATGGGTTCACTGGGACGTGTAGCGAACGGGACTTCAGATGATCTTATCTCCCGTACAGCCGATGTAATGCTGAAGGAGCGCAGAAGGCTTATCCTTGTTCCACGGGAGACTCCGTATAATTTAATACATATTAGGAATATGGAGAGACTCACTCTGGCTGGTGCCATAATATGTCCGGCAACACCTTCATTTTACAGTAATCCTGAAACGATCAGTGATCTTGTGATGACAGTTGTTGAGAGGATAATTTCTCTGGCTGGTTTTGAGGCAGAAACTTACCGGTGGATGGAAAATGATTGACAAGAGAATAACAAGGTTTTTCAAAAAACATCATGTCCTGACAATTGCCACAACGGTAAATGATGAACCCTGGTGTGCCAATTGTTTTTATGTTTATCTAGAAGATGAAAATGCTCTTGTCTTCACAACGGATGTTGTGACCCGGCATGGGCAGGATTTCTTAAAGAATCCGCTGGTAGCTGGTTCAGTAGTATTGGAGACTTTGATCATTGGCAGGATACGCGGGATACAGTTCCAGGGTAATGTATCGGAAGTAACGGGGGAATCGGAGAGAAAAGCAAAAACTGCTTACCTGAAAAGATTTCCTCCGGCAGCATTGATGGAAACACACCTGTGGTTTGTCCGCCTAACCTTTATAAAATTGACCGATAACAGGTTGGGATTTGGAAAGAAACTGATATGGGATAATAGTTTAACTCCAAAATAACTAATGCCGTATTGTATGAAGGAGGAATGACGAGAAGGAGAATTAAACGGGTCTCATTTTTTAAGTGAATCCAATTGTTGCTTTACAATTTTGGCAATATATTTCCCAAGAATATCAAATTCAATATTGACAATAGTTCCTTTCTTGATCTGATGAAAATTAGTTACCTCATATGTGAAAGGAATAATAGCAACTTCAAATGATTTCTGTTTTGAGTTGACAACAGTGAGACTTACACCATTTACAGATACGGATCCTTTTTCGACAGTGATATAATCGTCCTGGGCGGGTTCATATTCAAAAGTATAATACCAGCTTCCGCCGGCTTCTCTTACATTAGAACAAATTGCAGTCTGGTCAACATGACCCTGTACCATATGTCCGTCAAGTCTTCCGTCTAGTTTTGCACTGCGTTCCAGGTTAACCTTATCACCAGGTTTAAGCAAACCCAGGTTCGACTTTTCAAGGGTTTCTTTGATTGCAGTAACAGTGTAAATGTCATTTTCCTTCTTTACCACTGTCAGGCAAACCCCATTGTGACTAATGCTCTGATCGATCTTTAACTCTCTTGTAAATGAACACTTCATTGTGATATGAAGATTATCTTTCTCTTTATCCAGTTTAACAACCGGTGCAGCTTCTTCGATTATTCCTGAGAACATACTCTTAATTTTTCATTACCCGACAAAAGTAGCCATTTTGTAATAAATTATACACTGTTATGCTGATACTTCTGTATCCTCTCTAGCCCTTCCTCCTTTTGCTTTTATCAACTCTCATTTTTTCCTTTTTCCATTGTACAATTCCTTCCTCAAGGTCGTAGAGTTTTCTGAAGCCATGGTCATAAAAGAACTTTGCAACCTTTTTACTCCTGGTGCCGGAATAGCAATAAAAAAAGAGAGCTTTTTCTTTATCAATTGTGTCAGATGCAAACTCAAGGTTTCCGGAGGAAGGGATATTAACTGCATCTTCAATCCTAGATCTTCGGTATTCAAAAAATTCCCTGACATCAATCATTAAAGCAGGATTCTGTTTTAAATACTCCATGTGAAAATCATAAGGGTCGAGTGACCTGAATTTTACAGAATCAGGTATCTCCTGAGAGATTATATTTAAGGTCAATGTAGTAAGAGAGACTATTAAAGCAGTGACTTTTTTCATTAAATAAATATTCGAATGCAAAGAAAGTAATTTTATCTCAAAAATGAATTTTCCATTATACACATCTCTGACACAACCTGTCTGGCAGGTGATATCGTCCTATGTTTCCTGTAACCTGTCACCTGTCACACACACCGCACCCAATCCCATTTTACATCATCTGTTCTCGTATATGATACATCTTTTTCCTATCTTTGTCCGGTTTTTTAAATAGCAATAAATATCAATAACTATCTGATCCAATGGGGAAACGATTTCCTGAATATAAAGGTCTTGATCTTTCGCAGGTAAATAAAGAGATTCTGAAGATATGGGATGACAATGACACTTTCCATAAAAGTATACGTCAGCAACATAATAAAGGTGAATTTATTTTTTATGAAGGACCCCCTTCAGCCAATGGGATCCCTGGCATCCATCATGTTATGGCCCGTACAATAAAGGATGCTATATGCCGCTTCAAAACGCAATGCGGTTATGAAGTGAAACGAAAAGCAGGCTGGGATACACACGGCCTTCCGGTTGAACTTGGAGTAGAGAAAGCACTTGGCATTACAAAAGAAGATATAGGGACAAGCAGGATATCAATAGAAGATTTCAATAAAGCATGCCGGACCGATGTGATGAAATACACCGATCTTTGGGAGAATCTTACCCGTAAGATGGGCTATTGGGTCAACATGGATCATCCTTATGTGACATATGACAGCCGTTATATTGAAACATTATGGTGGCTGCTGAAACAACTCTATGAAAAAGGTCATCTTTATAAGGGATACACCATTCAGCCATATTCTCCTGCAGCCGGAACAGGTCTTAGCTCACATGAACTTAATCTGCCAGGTTGTTACAGGGATGTTAAAGACACAACATGTATAGCTCTTTTTAATCTGATCCGCGATGAAAAATCGGAATTCCTTTTTAGGAATATTGTTACTGACAAAGTCCATATTATGGCATGGACTACAACTCCCTGGACACTTCCCTCAAATACTGCACTCGCTGTAGGGAAAGAGATAAGATATATCAAGGTGAGCAGTTTCAATCCATATTCAGGAGAACCGATCACAGTAATAATTGCAAAGAATCTGCTTAATCAAATGTTCCCTGAGTCAAATTCTGAAATGGATGGATCAGAATATAAGCCTGGTGACAAGAAGATCCCATTCAGGGTTCTTGAAGAATTTCAGGGGAATGATATGTTGGATATTAAATATGAACAGCTGATTGACTGGGTTAAGCCTGATCCTGGTGCTTTCAGAGTTATAGCAGGCGAATTTGTTACAACTGAGGATGGGACAGGTATAGTTCATATTGCACCCACATTTGGTGCTGACGATTACCGTGTTGCCAAGGAGAATGGTATCCCTCCGTTAATAGTAAAACGGAAAGACAGTTCCTATGGTCCGATGGTTGACAAGCGTGGTTATATGGTACCAATAGCTGATCTCGATAAATCATTTGTGGCTGAACGTGTAAATATCAGAACATATACAGGATTTGAGGCCCGCCCTGTTAAGAATGAATATGACCCTTCTCTTCCGGAAGGGACTGAAACACTCGATGTTGATATAGCCGTGAAGCTCAAGCAGCAGGGAAAAGCATTCAGAATTGAGAAGCAGGTACACAGCTATCCTCATTGTTGGCGTACAGACAAGCCTGTGCTTTATTATCCTCTTGATTCCTGGTTCATAAGGACAACAGCCTTCCGTGACAGGATGATAGAACTTAATAACACTATCAACTGGAAACCCCAGTCGACCGGTACGGGTAGATTTGGGAAGTGGCTTGAGAATCTTGTGGACTGGAACCTGTCACGTTCCCGTTTCTGGGGAACCCCATTACCAATATGGGCTACAGAAGATCGAGAAGATATTATTTGTATTGGTTCCGCAGCAGAACTTAAAGCAGAGATCAATAAGTCAGTTGCTAAAGGGTTCATGAAAATAAATCCTCTGAAAGATTTTTCAGAAGGTGATAACTCCCAGGAGAATTATGAGAAGTTTGATCTTCACAGGCCCTTTGTTGACGAGATTATTCTGGTAAGTACCTCCGGAAAAAAGATGTTCCGCGAGCCGGATCTTATTGATGTATGGTTTGATTCCGGGGCTATGCCTTATGCACAGGCTCACTATCCTTTTGAGAATAAAGACAATTTTGATAAGATGTTTCCGGCTGATTATATTGCTGAAGGGGTTGATCAGACAAGAGGCTGGTTCTTTACTCTTCATGCTATTGCCACAATGATATCCGATTCTGTTGCATTTAAAAACATTATATCCAACGGACTGGTACTTGATAAGAATGGTAATAAAATGTCAAAAAGGCTGGGTAATGCAGTTGACCCTTTTATTGCTATCGAGGAGTATGGTTCTGATCCTCTGCGATGGTATATGATCACCAATGCACAACCTTGGGATAACCTTAAGTTTGATTCAGCAGGTGTTGATGAAGTTAAGCGCAAGTTTTTCGGAACATTGTATAATACATATTCTTTTTTCTCTCTCTATGCTAATGTGGATAATTTCAGGTATAGCGAAAAAGATATTCCTGTAAATGAGCGGCCTGAGATTGATCAATGGATCATATCCCTTCTTAATTCACTTGTTAAGGAAGTTGGGAAGTGCTATGATGATTATGATCTTACACGTGCAGGACGTGAAATCCAGGATTTCGTAACTGAGAACCTGAGTAACTGGTATGTGAGGCTCAACAGGAAACGTTACTGGGGTGGAGAGTTTGACAAAGATAAAATTTCTGCCTATCAGACTCTTTATGTATGTCTTGAAACTGTAAGCAGGTTGATGGCTCCGCTAGCTCCTTTTTATTCCGACCGTCTCTTTCGCGATCTGAATATGACAACTTCCAAATGTACAGAGGAGTCAGTTCATCTGGCACTTTTTCCAACATACAATCAGTCACTGATCGACAACGACCTTGAAGAGAGGATGGATATTGCCCAGAAGATATCTTCGATGATCCTGGGTCTGCGCAGAAAAGTAAGTTTAAAAGTCCGTCAGCCGCTTGCAAAAATAATGGTACCTGTACCAGACGAAGACTTCAGGAATAAATTTGAAGCTGTAAAAGGGCTGGTACTTGCTGAGGTAAATGTAAAAGAGGTTGAATATATTGATGATACATCAGGAATTCTTATAAAGAAGATTAAACCAAATTTTAAAACCCTTGGTCCGCGTTTCGGGAAGCTTATGAAAGAAGTAAGCAATGCCATAAGTGGAATGGATCAGAAAGAGATAGCATTAATTGAGGCAGTTGGATCTGTAAATTTAAAAATAAATGGAGAAGAGGTCACTTTTTCTTCAGGTGATGTAGAGATAATTTCAGAAGATATTCCAGGATGGCAGGTTGCCAATGATGGTAAGTTAACTGTAGCCCTTGATATAACCGTCACGGATGAATTGCATTATGAGGGTATAGCCCGTGAATTCGTAAACAGGATCCAGAATATCAGGAAAGAGAGCGGTTATGATGTCACTGATAAGATCAGGGTGAAGATCCAGGATCAAGAGTTTGTAAGGGAAGCAGTTAAACGACATGCTGATTATATTGGATCACAGACTCTTGCAACTTCAATAACATTAACAGACGATTTTTCCGGCAGTGAGATAAGGGAGATTGAAATTGATGAAGTGGTTGTAAGGATTGAAATAAACAGGGATATCTGATATCAGGATAAACAATCAGGAGCAAGGTGATAGTTCATCTCTTTATTCCGGAGTCGGGTGTCGATGCCTGTAAAACGGGTTTCACTTCCTTAAGGTTCCGAATTTTGTTTATAATTAAAAATCTATACCTTTGCCGGATAATTTAAAGACAAATGCCATGGCTGAAAAGACAAGATATTCAGATGATGAGCTGGCGGAATTCAGGCAGATTATTCTTTCTAAGCTGGATAAGGCTAAGAAGGATTATGAGATATTGAAATCCAGTATTACGCATGAAGAGAGTAATGATACCATGGATACATCTCCCACCTTCAAGGTTCTTGAAGAGGGTGCTACGACTCTGTCAAAAGAGGAAGCAGGGCGTTTGGCCCAGCGTCAGTTGAAATTCATTCAGCACCTTCAGGCCGCGCTTGTAAGGATTGAGAATAAGACATATGGTATATGCCGCGAAACAGGTCAGCTGATATCTAAAGACAGGTTGAGAGCTGTACCTCATGCAACATTATGTTTTGATGCAAAGATGAAACAGAAATAGATCGTGGCTCAGGAAAAATAAGAAGGCTGTTCCGGAAAAGGGACAGCTTTTTTTGCTATGTGAATATTCAATATTCAGGGGCTGGAAATAGTTCCGGAAAGAGAGTTATTTTTTCCTGTTAGTAAAAAAAATGGAATTCAGCTCATTTGCTTCAATAGCCAGCATACATCATATATGCAAACTCTTCCTGAAGTATTCAATTGTAATTGAAAGGCCATCTTCTATTAATATTCTGGGTTCCCATCCCAGCTCCTTTTTTGCAAGCGATATATCGGGTCTGCGTTGTTTAGGATCATCTACAGGTAAAGGAAGGGTTTTAATTTTTGATTTAGACCCGGTCAGTCTTACTATAATATTTGCAAGTTCTTTTACAGAAACTTCTATAGGGTTGCCAAGGTTTACAGGACCAGTGAAGCTGTCAGGTGTATTCATGAGTCTTATCATCCCATCGAGGAGATCATCAATATATTGAAAACTGCGGGTATGTGACCCGTCCCCGAAAATAGTGATATCCTTATTCTGAAGTGCCTGGACAATGAAATTGGAAACAACTCTTCCATCATTCTGGTTCATCCTTGGTCCGTAAGTGTTGAATATCCTAGCGATCTTTATTTTAACATTATTCTGGTTATAGTAGTTCATAAAGAGAGTCTCGGCACATCTTTTCCCTTCATCATAGCAAGCCCTGGGGCCCAATGGATTAACATTGCCCCAATATCCTTCGTGTTGTGGATGCACCTCCGGATCTCCATATACCTCGCTTGTTGAGGCCAGCATTATTTTCGATTTAGTTCTTTTTGCAAGACCAAGAGTGTTTATTGCTCCCATCACCGACGTTTTAATTGTCTTAATGCCATTAAACTGATAGTGTATAGGAGAAGCTGGGCAGGCAAGATTATAAATTTCGTCAGTCTCAATGAAAAGAGGCATTGTGACATCATGTCGTATGACCTCAAAATATGGGTTATTCAGGAGATGTATAATATTCTTTTTCGAACCAGTGAAATAATTATCAAGAGAAATAACCTCATTTCCTGATGAAAGAAGACGTTCACAGAGGTGTGATCCAATAAAGCCGGCACCACCGGTAACCAGAATACGTTTCATAGTGAATGTATATTTTACAAATCAAATGTAGGAAAAAGAATTGAGAGGAATAGTGGTACGAAGGTTCAATGATACAGAGGCATGGCGGCACACTCTCTAAGGGTCTTTCCTCAATTATTCCTGTACTATAACTTCTTTAAAAGTGATTTAGGGATTTTCAGGATAATATTCTGATCCAGTTTTTCAATTCTGACTATTACACGATTTTTACTACCTATTTTAATCAGCTCACCTGTTAATCCAATCAGTGATCCATTGATAACTTCAACAAAGTCTCCCGTTTCAAATTTTTCGGAAGACACTTCTATTTCTGCATTGCTATTTATAATGAGGCGCAGATTATCGATCTGTTTCTGGGGAATGGAGGCTGGCTTTCCCTCGAAAGTTATGAATTTAACCACTCCATGCGTCTTAAATACTTTTGGAAAATCCTTATTTACAACTTTAACAAAAATGTATGATGAAATTAATGGCCTCTCCACCAGCTTTTTACGATCGCTCCATTTTCTCAAGGTCTTATGTAAAGGAAGAAAAGTTTCGATACCTAATTCAATAAGCCGTCCGAAAACCTGCTTTTCGGCACGTGGATTAGTATAGACTGCATACCATTTGGGTTCATCTTGCCTGATGATAATGTTTTTTTTCACCTCAATATCTACAGGCTTAATTTCGATCATTTAATAGTTTTTGAATGGCATCAAAGATAGAAAAAAGATGGATTAATTATAATAATAGAAGTTTTGAATTATGAAGTTTGGGGCCAAGGCACGGGGCACAGGGTGGGGTGCTGGGACAAGGTTGGGGGAACAGGACGAGTCCAATAACCTTAATTGCTCCTTACTCTGTGAAACATAATATTCCACAGTGACTTAAAAAAGTAACGGATATCTGTAATGAAAGGATGTTTGTCAAATGCATCAAAGTACTCAATTTCTGATGCCTGAATGGCTTCAAGGTCTGCCGGCATATCCGCATAGAATGGAGGTATAAGTCCGGGTTTATATTTAATCCTGCGCAGCTGTACATCTTTCCTGTAAAGTTCAAAATATTGCTTGCTTAAAGGTCTGATACCAACGAGTTTCATATCACCCTGAAAGAAGTTAAGAAGCATCGGCACTTCATCGAGCCAGATCTTCCTGCAGACCTCACCCCAGGATGTGATCCGGAAGTCATTTTTAAATTTTCCTCCATCCTGCAGGTCATGCAACCGGTATACATAATCCTGTATATATTCAGAATAGGGATGCATCGTCCTTAGTTTATACACTTTTATCAGATTCCCATTCTGGCCGATCCTTGGAAGAGCAATGAGCGGGCCATAAATATTTTCATTTCGGGCAAGAGGGTTATCATATTTTACGGCTTCAATACAGAGTTTGTTTCCAATGAAAGACTCCTGCCTTATACGGAATCCACCTCTTGAAATTCGACCCAATGCTTCGGCACGTGAAATTACAGCATTTTCTCCCCGGGTTAGAAAGTAATAGAATGGCCTGGTGAACTTAAGTTTTGGAAGTATCCTTTTTACAACAAAGTCAGCTATGTAATAAATATAATTCAACACAGGCGGATATTTGTTCAGCAACCGTGTTTTTCTCTGATTTTTGGTTTCCACGCAACAAAAAAAATAGCCATTTAATTCCAGCTTACTATTTACAGCATCAATAAAGTCATCGAGTTTTTTAATGTCATTAATTTTATGAAGATTGATCAGATAGAAATATTTTTCCTCAGGCAGGCTGGTTATATTGAAGATGGTTGTTGTTGAAAGAACAGCAGTACGGTCAGATAATTTGTGGCCGGTCATCTTAATGACAGCTTGTGCAATCTCAGTTCCGCATTCTTTTTCAACGGCAGCTACTATGCCAGGATTTATTTCAGACTCTGTTTCATGGGGATGGACGATTCCGTTTATTTCTCTAACAAGTTCATATTCATTTGGTTTTCTGTAACTCCTGTATTTTTCATACTCCTCATAGTCCTGAAGGTTAGCTTTCTTATAAGCGATAAAGACAGATCCGCTAATGAGCTCCAGGATTGTTGCAAGAATACCTGTCCCCAGTACAACCATTCTGGAATAATCATAGTCGCGGAATGAATACATTATAAGTGATGTGATCGAAATAGCTACAATGTTGCTTCCTATCACACGGGTGAAGAGAGTTGTGAAATTTATTATTTTCCCGCGATGCATTTTCCCGTTTAGAAATGAAACGATAATCCAAACAAGAACAAGACCTGCAAAGAAGGGAGCATGCGATGGGAGATAGAATCTCAGACTGGCAGGTTTGGTCCAAACCATAGCAAGGAATGATATAGCCAGAATAATTATATCTGCTATAAAAGTGATTATCCTGAATTTACGTTGCTCCATCAGAATTATATTCTGCTAATTTATTGCGGATGTGAAGTAACTAAAAAGTCATATATTTTATTAAGATATGACTTAATAAAATCAGGCAAGGTTGCTTTTTACAATTATATAATTGGTCAAGAGATTTTTAAAATGGTTTCTTATAATAACCAGCACCTCCTTTTGCCTGGCATATCAAAATCCAACCGTCAAACCTATATTAACACTATTCTTTTTTCCATAAAAAAACCCGTGGCTCCATCTTGAGTCACCACTGATTTCACTGTGTGAAACAGAAGCCCAGGTATAAAGATCATTTATGATTTGATATGAAGCTTTTATTCCAAAAGTATTCTCCTCCCACTCAACAGTTGCTAAAGGTGGATTTCCAAGCCTGTCTGTTCCTATTGAAGTAAAATCTTTTCCACGTATTGCATTGATGAAATATGCATTTAAATTAAGGGTCCGTAACGGCTCATAGTTTAATGCAATATACCACTCTCGTGCATTATCTTTAAGGTAGTGCCCCAGATTGTATTTATTAGATTCAAAAGTAAGAGTCGGGACGTAATGCATAAATGTCAGAGGATATGTATATGTGAACTCTGCAGTAATTGAAAGATTTTGTACCGGAAGGTCTGAAATTCTGAAACCCGATTTCCAGCTGAACAGGTTCCATTCATTATCCTTAGTAAACCTTGTAACAGAAAGCTCATCAACAAACAGGGATGCATAAAGATGAATATGTTTTATCTGGCGGGAACTGATATCCAGGAACAACTGAGAGTTCATATTGTCAATACCTGAGTTGATTGAATGATCTACTGATTTGTAGAAGAAGAGAGGAATCAAATACGCGGGATGGAGGCCGAGATCAGTATAAATAATGCTGTTGCCAACAGACATGTTAAGATTTCTGAAGGGAGAGAAGGTAAGCATGTTGGCAGCGATGAATTTTTTGTGATACACTTCCCTGTAGTCTGTACCATAGCTGTATGTAACCCAGTATGATCGTGCAGTGTCAACTACCTGTGAGTTGAGCCATCCGTGAAAATAGTTGAAGTCAAACCATTTTACCGGGTTAAGATGAAGTCTGAACTGAACAAATGAAGGATTGTTCCCTCCGAAAATATTTGCGCCATTGTAATTATTACCCCACTGCAGTCCCTCTTTTACCAGCCCGGCTGATCCCCACTTCCATGAGAATGTAACTCCTCCCTGCATCTCGCTCCAGTCGGTTGTGCCCTTAAGGTGCCCTCCTGCTCGTTTGGTAAGAAATGATGGCAGGCCAAGTAGCGGATTCTCATGATTGTCGCGCAGAGATGCGAAAAAGCCCCATTGTCCTATATATCCGCGTGCTTCGGCACCATTTCGCCAGTAGGTTGCTTTTCCGGCAGAATTACTAAATACTTCTCCTCCTAAAATTGGATTTACTGTAAGTGAAAAAAGAGAGTCTTTGTAGTATAACAGGTCCCTGCGCCTTTTCCACTCTTTTCCCTCATTCAGCTCTTTTCCGAAATCCATCAAATAGAAATCCAGCTCTTTCTGCTGTCTGAGATTCAATTGCTCCCTTTTTTCCCCAGCTATCTTAAGGTTCCTGGCAATAAATAACCTGGAGTATGGTTTTATTGCTGAGTTAATTGTAATTACATGGTTATTTGCAAGTTCATCAAGGAAGTCATAAATGCCCCTGTTATTAACAGGATGTGATACTTCCTGAGAGTATATTGGATTGATTAGTATTTCACGGAAAGATAATAAAACCAAAATAAGTAACCAGTATTTAAGATTGGCCATATAGTATTGTTTCAAATTCAAGATATTCTATTTTGTATCAGCTCATTTCTTAATCAGGTAAATGAAATCCGAAAGCTACCCTGATCTTCATATCTCAGTCTGCTGACCGTTCTCTGCACCACTGATGCAATAATTCTGGTCAGAACCATTGGCCCGGATCACTCACTTTTTATTTTATATACCTATCTCCTTTAACCTTATCTTTATTTTAAAGGAATTAGGTATCTCTTTTTCGCTTATTAACATTAAGTAGCCTCCCCCTCCTGCTCCTGACAATTTCCATGCAAGAGCCTGATCATTATATGATCTGATGACTTTTTCAATCTTTCTGTTTACCATTTTTGGGAACATCCTGATCTGGGCATTAAATGAGTCAAGAAATCCTTTAGAGAAAAGGGAGATGTTTTTTGTTATTAAACCTTCCCAGGCCAGATCGGCTGCCTCAGTCAGACTCTTAACATCAGGTTTGTTGATATTTGTTTCAGTGAGTACAAGGAAATCAGCCGGACGGGGCCATAAAGTAACCATAAAGAGTCTCTCTTCGAGCCAGGATATTATTTCAGGGTCAGTAACAGTTTCAAATTTTGAAGGCCAGTATTTTCCTTTATCATAGAAAAACCTGTTAATTCCTGGCATAGTTATCCCAATTGAGTCCTGTGATCCGCTTACCACTTTTGTACCGGGGTCATTATCATATCTGAAAAGGGTCTTGGCAAGCTTTTCCGGTTTATCAAGCGGGAGGTGGTCATTCCAAAGCTCGATAGCTTTTTTTCTAGTTGAGGTAGCCATCCCTGATCGCTCATTAAATTCTATAGTTGGTTCCAGTGAAGCAGTAATAGCAGCTCCGGGATGATATTTTGACACATAAGGCTGGTCAATCCACGTTCCTGCAAGATCTATTCTGTATGGCATCGGTTTTATTGCCCTGAGCGAAGTTGTAGACCTGACTGGGAGATTTGCATGAGGGATCCGTTTCAGGACCTTATACCCGATATTCATATCCCGGCATAACTGTTCTTTTTCAGGAGTATGACCATCTTCATTAACAACAAAAAAATCAGGATTTAATAGTTTAAGATCTTCAATAAAATCCATCAACCCACTGCCCCTGTTAATTGTAACTCTGTGTACACAGGCCAGAGCGCTTAACATATATAACCGTTCATCTTCCGAGTTTACGGGATCTCTTCCCTTTAGTTCTTTCAAAGTCTTATCTGATCCCAGTCCTATATGCAGATCTCCGAATTGTGATGCTTCTTTTAAAAATGCTATATGACCGGAGTGTAACATATCGAAACAACCGGAAACAAAGACTTTCTTCCTGATAGTACTCATAATATATTTTTATATACATGAAGGATCAGCAAATATAGAAGATTTTTGAGAAAGGATTGAGATGTTTTTTAGATCAGGTCTTTGGTATGGGATACCAGGTAGCCAGAACAATTTTTTATTCCTTCTTCCCTATATATTCAAATATGTTGATCCCGAGCGAAATCTCATGATTATTAAATGCCCCTAAAGCGACATTTGTTGCAAAATTAACATTATAACCGACCTTTAGTCCCTTATCAATATCAGCACCGATACCGAACCCGAATATACCCGGGTCGTGGAAGACGAGACTTCCCCTGAATTTCTTATGGTACATAACCTGTGCAGCTAATTCAAACTGACTTCTGATATATTTTCCTCCCCTGACGATTAGCATAGGTAAAAGATCCCATGCCTCATCTATATTATATAAATATGTGGTATGAAACTGGAAGTTGGAAAGGGGATTGTATTTTAAATCAACTTCCTTGTAACTGGCATCCCCGAAGCTGATATTTGAAAATAGAAATCCGGCCTCTATTGCCTTCCATGTCCAGACAGCAGAAAACTCGCTCATGAACTTAATCTTTGATTTTACATCCTGACCGATCAATGAGGGATCAATAGAATATTTAGGATCATTGTAATAATCAAGCAGGTTCAGCCTGTTCTTATAGAAGCCGGCAGAAAGACCAAACATAATATGGTGTTCGATATTAATCTGCAGATTATATGAATAGGATCCCATGATATAAAGCTGGCTGAATATACCTGCCTTGTCGTAAACTATTTTTCCTCCGTATCCTGCTTTCTCCATTACAGGTAAAGCATCGTTGTAAGAAATTCTGAGGCTCTTTGGGCCACCCTCTATTCCCGACCAGTCGCTCCGGTATCCTGTAACAAGATAGCCCGGATTAAAGTTACCCGCATAAGATGGGGCAAGAGAATATTTATCCATGAAGTAGTTTTCCGAAATTGGAGACTGCTGCCCGTGTAGAGAGGCAAATGCCAATATGCCTGTTAATAAAGAAATTAGTCTTTTCATTTTAAAAATCATATTACATAAGCCCTGAACTCTGCTCTTTTACCACACACCCTATCTCTTTTTTTTAACGTACAATATTTACTGTTCCCTTTACCACCCCGGCTCTTTCAGTTTTAATAATAAAATAATATGCGCCCTCCGGTACCGGATTCCCATTTGATGTCGCATCCCATTGATTGTTATAGTTCCTATTAGCATATATAAGTTTCCCCCAACGGTTATAAACCCTGACATCGCACTTACCCCAGGCAGAGAGTTCGGGTAACTCCCATAGGTCATTGATCCCATCGCTATTCGGTGTAAAGAGATGCATTATATCCTTGTGTGTGGAGTATACCTCAACAGTTGCAAAAATCTCAGCTGCATTATAATTTTGATCACCTGCATTAAAAGCACGTATCTGAACGGTTCCTTTTGAAATGCCTGTGATGATGGTTCCTGAAACAGAGGCAATGTTATTATCTAAACTCTCAAAAAGAACTGGAAGTCCGGATGTTGATATTGCTTCGAGGGTATAATTTTCACCAATAAGCAGTTTTTCAGGAGAATGGTCAAATACAATTGTCTGAGGTGTTTTTGTTATTTCAAGAGTACCAGGCACATATAGATAAGTGTAATTATTGTCGCTTCCTCCTGAAATTGTAATAGGATAAGTTCCCATTGGTGAATTAAGTGCCGCAGTTGTCTGAATTGATGGAAGAAGATCTAAAACCTGAATAATTTCAGAATTCACAAAACCTGAAATGGTGTAAGTTAACGAAGGAACAGGAGTCATGTAACCTTTGGATTTGTTATCAGCTGTGAAAGTCAGAGGTGCTTTATTTATTGTAATTGTACCAGTAGCTGTTCCCTGATAGTTTATATCGTTTATTGTTGCAATGAATGAATAGGATCCTGTGTTTACAGGCATTGCAGGAGTACCATTATAGGTACAATCAACATACAGGCCAGGCGGAGTTGTTATTGTGGAAATTGCATGTGGCAGGCCGGTATATGTAGCAGTCAGATTTCCCGGAATGATTGATGCTGCCGCTTTTGTAATTGTTAATGTTCCGCTTACATAAGTGAACGTATAATTATTATCACTTCCTCCTGATACAGTAATTGGTACAGTGCCGGCATTGGTGGAAGCTATTGCAGATGTTGCTGCTACCGGGGTAATATCAATAGAAGGTTCATTATCACTGTTTGCAAAACCAGAAAAGCTGACACTTAATGAGGGATTTGCATCTCCATATTTTCTTGTTTTATCATCGGCAAAAGCTGTTAACATAGCTTTACTTATAGTCAGGGTTCCGCTTATATAGCTGAATAAATAATTATTGTCACTACCTCCTGAAACGGTAATGTCAACCTCCCCAACGTCAGTAGATACATCTGCTGACGTGGCAGCAACAGGTAGCGGGAAATCCAGTACTGAAACATTTTCGTTATTGACAAAGCCTGAATAGGAAATAGTTAACGGTGGATTATTCTCTCCATAGATTCTGGTTTTATTATCAGCAGTAGCAATTAGTACGGCTTTATTTATGATAAAAATATCTGAAGCAGTTCCCTGGTAGTTCACATCATTAATTGTTACAGTTAATGCATAGGAACCTGAATTAATTGGCAGTGAAGGCGAACTGTTATAAGTGAAATCTGAAACAAGACCGGCCGGGGAAGTAGTTATTGATGCTTCCTGTGGAAAACCGGTGTATAATGTTGTTAAGTTTCCTAACGTAACAGATGCTGTTGCTTTTGTAATAGTCAATGTACCGCTGACAAGGGTGAATAAATAATTATTATCATTTCCGCCCAGAACTGTAATTGCAACACTCCCGGCATTGGTTGAGGCAATTGCTGTTGTTGATACAGTTGGTAGAGCATCAAGAACAGATGCATTATCACTGTTTACAAAACCTGAATAACTAATAGTTAGCGGAGGATTTGCATCTCCATATATCCTGGTTTTATCATCGGCAGTTACAATTAAGGTTGCTTTGTTTATTGTCAGATTACCGCTTGCATAGATGAATGAGTAATTATTATCAGTACCTCCTGAAACGGTAATTGCAATATCCCCTGCAGCTGTGGTGACATCTGCTGCGGTTGCTGCAACAGGTTTTACATCAATAACAGCACTGCTTTCACTATTCATAAGACCTGAGTAGGAAATGGTTAAAGCAGGATTGTTCTGGCCGTATACTTTTGATTTATCATCAGCTGTAGCTGTCAGGGGTGCTTTATCAATAGTAAGTGTACCTGAAGCTGTTCCCTGGTAGTTAAGATGATTTACAACTGCATTTACAGAATATGAACCTGCATTTGCCGGGGCTGTTCCAGAAGCGTCATAGGTTATCGTAACTGGAAGATCTGACGGTATAGAAGTGACTGATACTGTATGGGGCAAACCATTGTATGTTGCGGATAAACTACCCAGCGAAACTGTTGCAGTAGCTTTTAATACAGTTAATGTCTGAGTTTTTTCAGTAGCAGGATTCCATAATGCCGAGCCTGACTGTGAAGCAGTTATGATAGCAGTGCCTGCACCAATAATATGGATCTGACCATTTTCAATAGTCGCAACAGCAGTATTTCCACTTGAATATGCAACCGGAAGACCGGAAGAAGCAGAGGCTCCTGGAATGAAATCCGCATCTCCAAAAGTTTTTATTGACATGGCCCCGAATGTTATTGCCTGATCTCCCTTTGCAATTGTTATCGACTTGGTAAATTTGGCGGGAGCATATGTGGCATTACCTGCCTGTCGTGCAGTAATATCAGATGTTCCGGTTGTGTGGAATGTAGCAATGTTTACGGCGATTGTTGTAACTGACAGATTTGAACTTGAATAGGTTAATCCCAGCCCACTGGTTACAGAAGCGTTGAGTGTAAATGGGGAATCGCTGTATTTTTTTGAAAGAGACTGGGTAAAATGTATTGTTTGTGAGTTTAATAATACCTGCTGATCTGAGAAAGGGAGGAGAAAGCCTCCCGAAGCGGATACAATATCTCCCGGAGAATATGAAATGAGAACAGGTGATGTCAGAGGCGCACTTAAATAGAGGAGAATAGTAGATGAATCGCCAGGTTTAAGAGTTGCAGAATCTATTATGGCAGTAGTTCCGTTAGATTTAACTGTAAACTGGTCTTTCTTTGACATAGGATTTGCCATTATCCTGTCGAACTGGATCTCCACACTGCTTGTGTTTTTCGCCAGGTAAAGCACACTTGGGACTCCGGGAGGACTCACATTTACAGTAACTGTTCCTGCAGGAGAAACGTTAGCTCCTTCCTGTATCATGAAATTGAAATTCCCTACTCCGTTTCCTGCACTTCCTGTTGCTGCATATATTACATTCATTCCGGCATCAGTTATGGTTGCAGGCAGGTCTCCGGGCATAATTAAAGTTCCCCTGGTTCCTGCATTATACCGGAATAGTTGCCCCTGTAAAGGCAATGAAGTGATCTTTGCAATTTTTGGATCGACTCCTCCTCCTGTATAGTTAAGTTTAATAGTTTTATCCTTATCTTTTTCGAGCCACACCGTCAGGGGAACTGGTTCAAGAGGAGGGGCTGAACTTGTAGTAAATTTCTTTATTTCGCACCATGTGGTGCCTGTGGCATTTGTGGCAAATACACCCCAGTAATAGGTCTCAGGGACAGTTAATCCTGTTACAGTATATGACAAATTGGATCCTGCAGGATAACTTACCGCATCTCCAAGGTCAGAGAAAGTAGATATTAGCAAGGTATATGATTCTGCATCACTTGACTCTTCCCATTCAAAAGTATAATCTGAACCAATAACTGCGTTTTGTGGCGGACTTTTAAGTAAAGGTATTCCGGGCTCCGGAAGGGTAAGATTTGTAGTTAATAATACTCTGTCGTAAGTTGTATCTGAATTCAAAGTATAGTTAGAACCGGATGGAGTAAAGGAGATAGCTTTTCCGGTAGCTATAGCTGAAGGATCATGATATTTGTAAAGTTTCCCTGTCGTTCCTCCGGAGTTCTCAATCCCTATTGTTGCACTCTCCCCATGAGCCCTTGCAGAAGTAGCATCAACAACAATCCTGTATTGCACCTGTATCTTGTTGGAGGTCTCATTAAGTATAATAAGATAGGTTCCCATAAAAATGGGAGTGGGATAAAAACCCATATTGGTACACTGGATTATCAGTCTCCTGTTTGGAGCAACACCGATGGTGGTATAAAGTATTTTACCTGAATTGCTTATTATCAGATCATCCCAGAGTGCTGCAATGAAATTATTGGGAGATGATGAAGCAGGAATTGAAACTTCTTCACTCTCTGTCGATCCAGCACCAAAGGATACAAGACCATTTGAACTAACATAGAACTGATTATATGTATTGCCAAAGAAAGTGAAGCTGAATCCTATATTAAGAGGACCATAAGACTCATCATCAGCGTTTCCCTCTTTAACAACATTGCCAAGGATGATCGTTTCAGGAGATTGTGCAATTCCTCTTATTGTAAAGAGAAGTAATAAAAGAATAAAAGTATACCAGCGTCTCATTTTTTCCTTATTAACTAACAGATGTCATTATTACAAGTACTTAAACTAACTGTTTTGGAGTTATTTTCCCCGACTTATAATAAACAGACTATTTTTTTCAGCAAAAGGTTGACTTTGCCCATTTTCAGAAGTCTAATTGCGGTTTTACCAAAGATAATAATAAAAAACAAAAAAATGATAATTTAGTAAGAACAAGTAGATTAAGGCCATGGTGTATAAAAGTCAGGGATTCCTTGAAATTTTAAAAATTTAGTTTCTGACCTTCGATTGAGATAGAGCTGCGAGATGATATTATAAAAGATAAAAGCATAAAGTCAATGGTAAGAATGAGTGACTTTTTCCTGTTTTGTGCGGAAGACATCCAAAATTACATAGGAATTTTTAAATTTTCATATTGGCAATTTGGTCTAAGCTGATAACACAATGGTGACTGCTGATGCAATCCTTTTCTATATCATTTCCCTGGTGAATTCAGGAGATTCCTCGCTGGCGCTACTAATGACAACATTTTATAACTCATGGATTATG
>CAZXFB010000053.1:0-28509 GCA_964639725.1 uncultured Rikenellaceae bacterium | reverse complement strand
CATGCCCGAAGGGTCATGACGGGGTGGTTGATTTTCCTTTTGAGACAGCCTCTTGTTATTGAATATTTTACAATCCTTCAATTACCGGAAATACTTTCAATGTTTCAGTTGTGGATCAGAAGATGAGTGTCAGCCTTTAAATCTTGACATGTGAATGAGGAACAGATCTTTCCTGTTCCTTGAAACTGGAATCTCCGCTCCGTCCTGCATTTCAATATAGCCTCCTTCCTTGCGGACATATTTTCTTACATACTTCAGGTTGATAAGATGTGAGTTATGTGAGCGGAAAAAATATCGGTCACTCAGTAAATCCTGAAATTCCTTAAGATGTTTGGAAACGAGTATTTTGCGATTTCCGGTAAGATAAAACCATGAATAACTTCTGTCAGCTTCAAGCCGGATAATATCCTTTGGATTGAGATACTCCATACCATCTGCTGTTGGAATTGCCAGTCGTGAAGGATGGGACGACTTAAGGTTTTCGATGAGCATCTTAAAACTGTCATTATTTCCGGAATTACTCTCTGACCTTTTCTGTATCACTTTGTTTACAGCTTCAATGAACTCACTGATATTTATTGGTTTAAGGATATAGTCAACCGCACTGAACTTAATAGCTTTTATGGCATAATGGTTAAAGGCAGTGATAAATATAACATCGAAATCTTTTTCCGGAAAATGTGTTAGCAGATCGAACCCGGTTCCATTAGGCATTTCCACATCAAGAAAGATTAGGTCGGGTTTTAACGTCTTAATTTTTTCCACACCTTCTTCCATATTGAAGGCTTTGCCAATAACTTCAAGGCCAGTGCAGTACTCTCCAATAATAGAAGAGATAAAATCCACTGCATTCTGCTCGTCATCAATAACGATTGTTTTTAGTTTTTTGTTCATGTCAGAATAGGAATATGAATCTCAACCCGGGTTCCTTCAGGTTCCCCATTTTCGTTTTTCAGATCAGCATAAGTGGTTTTTAAACTGGTACCATACAGAGTATTTACAAGATCCAGCCTGGAAGAAACAATTTGTGTTCCCAGGGAATTATGATTAGCTTCCCTCTTCATTTTTCTCTCTGATGATGCTTTCCTCCCTATTCCATTATCTTCAATGGTACATTTTATGTAATCCTTCTCCAGTCTCATTTCAATTTTAACGAATCCTTTGCCTTCTCTTGGCATCAGCCCATGGCAGATTGAATTTTCAACATAAGGTTGAATCAACATTGTTGGTATCCTGAACAATATAGGATCAATATCCTCATCAATATTTATTTCATAATCAAATTTATCTTTAAACCTTAAGCATTCAAGTTCAAGGTAAAGATTTAAGGCATCGAGTTCGTCCTGCAAAGGCACTGAAGTGTGCTGAGAGTTTTCAAGAACTTTGCGCATAAGACTCGAGAATTTTGTAAGATAGTTATTGGTTGCCAGTTTATCGTGCTGGTACATATAATACTGAATAGAATTAAGAGTATTAAAAATGAAATGAGGATTCATTTGCTGACGCAGGTTTGCCTGTGTTATCTCTGATATTTGTCTGTTCATTTCACTGATCCTCCGTTTAGCTTTAAGCTTTGAACCGCGGAGAAGCAGCAATCCGATAGTTCCGGTTAACAGAATAAATCCTGCAAAACCATAATTCAGTATACGGTTGTTCTTTAATCTCAATGACAATAATGCTACTTCCTTATTATGAGAGTCTGCTTCATAGCGTAACCTGGCATCTGCAAGCCCCTGGGTTTTACTCTTTATTAAAAGGGAATCGCTGAACTTTTTAAACTGGACATAGCTTTTAAAGGCATTTGATGTGTCGTTTGTTTTAATGTATAAATCACTCATATCTTTATGTACCCATGCTAGAGTATACCAGTGGTTTATTTTTTTTGCCTCTTCAATAGCTTTAATATAGTATTTGATAGCTATATCAGTTTTTCCCAGGTCACGGTAAATAGTACCAATGTTACCAAGTGAATTGGCGGATGTTTCATACAGCTTTCCCAATTGACTGTAACGGAAGGACTCATTATAACACGTTAGGGAGGAATCATACATTTCCTGAAGATAATAATTCCACCCGATATTTGCCAGGGAAAATGCTGTATAGAATGTATCTTTTCTGATGACAGATATCTCAAGGCACTTCTTGAGGAAGGAGTCTGCCATCCTGAAATTTCTTTTTTTATCTGTTGGATCAATACCACAGTATTCCGTTCCCAGCCGGTAATATCCGGCTTCAACTGATAATGAGTCATTTTCAGAATATGCTGCTTCGATCATTAGCAGGAGGTTTTTCCTAAGGCTGTTGATATCGCCGATTGTACTGTTCAGATTTGCCAGTCCCTGATAACTTTCTGGAATTATCCCTTTAAGGTTCTCCTTTGTTGAGAGTGTAATAGTCTTGCCGAAATATTCCATACTCTCTTTAAAAAACCCGGTACGAAGATAATAGTAGCCCATGAAAAGCATAATTCTGGCAGCAACAATCGATTCACCTTTGATCTCAGCTTTATTCTTACCCTCTAAAGCTTCTTCAAGAGCACTTCTGAAATCACCTGTATAATAGAAATATTCTGCTCTTAAGAGGTGAAGTAGAGCGGGAATTTCTATCTCTTTTCTTTCACAGAATAATTCAGCACTATCAATACATGCTTTTGCCTTATCCGGCATTTTAACTGGATTTGAGAGATAAAGCAATCCTCTCCTGGTCAGACTGTTTATCCTTGAAGTATCCTCAGAAGAGGATGAAGGAAGAATTTTACTTTTTTTGGCCAGTACAGCAGAAGATAATGTTTTGCCAGATGAGGAGATCCCTGACAAAACAATTATAATAATGATTATCAGCTTTAATCCTCTCATTTTAAAGTATCATTTAACAAGCATTATACAAAAATAAGTAATAGAAATCATCCTGGGCTAATTCATGCAGTATTAATTCCCCGGGATTTTATCAACTTAACGATCAGGTTATGTTAACATTGTTAAAATTAGATATTCTGAACCCTAAATTACCATTCCAGTCAACGGACTGCCTTTTTGATTTGACAAATGGCTATTTCCAGGTTATATTTGGTAAATACCGGGATGAGGAGACTGATTCTTCACAGTGATTCAATTTTTCTACAGAATGAAGAATAAATTTCTTCTTATTTAGTTGTATAACTAAATAATTCGTTATATATTTGAGATATAGTTATAACATCTTTTATAAAGTTTAATTTACATATGTCTCAAATAAATCAGACACCTATGAAAACGAACGCTTTAATTCTGATGATCTTATTTCTGGGATTTAGTAATCTTCTGGATGCACAAAATGATGCTGAGAATTCGAAAATTGACATTATGCTGGTAAATGGAGATTATAGAAAAGTGATTGATACGTGTCATTTAATTCTGGCTCACGACAGTCTCAGTCCGGAAACACATTTCAAACTGGGGCTGGCATACCAGAATCTTATGGCTGAAGACCAAGCTATATCTTGTTTTTCGCGGGCGGTAACGCTATGCCCGGGTGATAAGAGATACAGTTTCATGCTGGCAAAAAGTTATTATCTTAAAGGGAAGAACAAATTAGCACAGCCTCTGTTAAATAACCTGTGTAATATTGATTCGATGAATTGGTTATATGCATATTACCTTACCAATATATATACATCTGAGGGAAAATATGATGAATCTCTGAAAATATTTAAGAGGTTTTATGAGCAGGATTCTACAAATTATATTTATCTCGACAAGATTGCTTATTCAAACTTAAAAAAGGGAGAACTCAGTTTAGCCGCAGAGTTGTATAACAGGTCATTAGCACTTAACAGGAAAAATCTGACAGCTGTTAAAAACCTGGCACATATTTATACTGTTTCTGACAGTGTTAGTAAAGCAATTCAACTACTTTCAGATGGAATTAAAACCGATCCTGCCGAAATAGATCTTTTTGTAAGGAGGGCACAGATTTATTATACTATAAATTATAATAAAAAGGCATTAGATGACTATCTTGTCATATTAAGTTCAGGAGACTCCTCGGTCACTTATCTGAAAAGGGCAGGGATCGGGTACAGCAATAACCTTCAACCTGACGAGGCTATTAAGTACCTTCTTAAAGCATATAGTAAAGATTCATCTGATTATGAAACATGCAGTTACCTGGGGCAAAACTATTCAAAACTGGAAGAATTTACAAAAAGTATCAGATATTTTAAAAGAGTAATTAAAATTCTGACACCTATTACGCTTCAGACTAATTTCACTTATGTTTTACTTGGTGAGGCCCTGAAAGCAGATGGTAAGTACAATGATGCGATTAAGTATTATCTTAAGGCACAGGAACTCAGATCAGACCCAAGTATTGATATGATAATAGCAAATATTTATGATGAGCACTTAAATAATAAAGCCAAAGCGATCTTTTACTACCAGTTGTTTCTGGATAAGATAAAGAATGACAGAGTTTCATTTGCACCTGAGTATGTTGAAACGATTAAAAAGCGGCTCGATTTTTTGAAAAAGGGATAGGAAGTTTGAATTATCAATAGAATCCATTTTTTGTTCCCGGAACAGGATAGCAATTTGAAGCTTTTTATATCTTTGATTCAGGTGTTTGAAAATCTTTTTGATGAATCTCAATTTAAAAAATTCTTCTTCAAGATATTTTATTATTTTTCTCATCATATGGGGATGCCTTAATTTATTACAGGCATGGCTGACTCCCCTGAACAACGACGAATCTTATTACTGGATGTATTCAAAATACCTGAGCTGGGGATATTTTGACCATCCTCCAATGATCGCCTTAATGATCAGGACAGGATATTTTTTATTCCGAAATGAGATGGGAGTAAGAATTGTTGTTGTCATTAGTATGGTAATTACCCTGTTAATAGTATGGATGTTATCAGACAGTGAAAAACGAAAGGATCCTGTTAAAGTTCTTCTAATTATTGGGATCATCTCTGTACTTCCGATATTTAATATTTATGGATTTATAGCTACACCCGATTCACCGCTATTGTTATTTTCAGCAGTTTTTTTAATCATTTACAGGCGTTTTTCAGAGAAAGAGGACCTGAAAACCACTTTTTTACTGGGGCTCTCAATGGCAGCATTAATGTATAGTAAATATCATGGATTATTATTAATCATATTTGTCATCCTGTCAAATCTCAGGTTATTAAAGAGCCCGCGGTTCTATTTTGCTTCATTTCTGGGACTTATCCTATTTCTCCCTCATCTGTACTGGCAATATTCCAATGGATTTCCTTCATTGAAATATCATCTTGCTGAGAGGGTATCGGCTTATAACCCGGTCAATGTCCCCGAATACCTGATGAACCTGTTATTGATCCATAACCCTTTTATTCTACCGGTATTCATCTGGCTGATATTTAAGGATAAAACAAACGACAGATTTGAAAAATCATTAAAATTTATTGCCATAGGTTTTATTCTTTTCTTTTTCATTGCAAGTAATCGTTACCATATTGAACCACAATGGACAGCTCTTGTATGCATTCCAATGATCATTCTTCTGTTTAACAGGCTTGATATCGAGTCTAAGGCGGGTAAATACTTAAAATGGGTAGTTATATTTTTTCTGCCCCTTGTCCTGGTTTCACGAATTGCCTTTATGAGTGATTTTTTACCTGTTTCATATCTAAAAAATGAATTTCACAAAAACAGAAGCTGGGCTGAGGAGATAGAAAAAATTGCCGGTGAACGTCCGGTTATTTTTACTAATTCATACCAGAATGCTTCTGAATACTCTTTTTATACAGGGAAGTTGGCGCACTCCCTAAATAATCTGAATTACAGAAAAAACCAATATGACATCTGGGATTTTGAAGAGCTGGTTCATGGAGCAGAGGTGCTATATGTGCCACATTATCTTGATGAGAATATCAAATCACAACTAACGGGATATATTTTACCCGGAGGTGATACACTTTTTGCAAGGGTATTTGAAAATTTTCAGTCACTGCAGAGGGAGTGTGTGATTCTTGATCGCGATGAATATTCATTTTCATTAACGGATAGTAACAGAATACAATTACAGATTATAAATCCTTACCCATTTTCTATTAACCTCAAACATAAAGAATTGCCGGTATCATTTCAGCTGGCTTTTATTAAAAATGGCTATATGCAGATTAAACAGGACATTAAACTTTCTGAAGAGATAAACTTTTTAAATCCCGGGGATACAATCAGGACCAGTTATAATTTTACCATTGAAGAATTACCTGCCGGAGAATATAAGATTGCAGTCTGCTCTGTAACAGGAATGTTGTATGATACCTATAACAGCAAGTTCAAAGATGCATTAATCAGTGGTAAAAAGTAATATGCAGGAAGGATTAAATAATTATTTCTGTTATCCGGGAAGGCTCGTCCCAGTTTCGTAATCTGAGTTACACTTCATCGTCAGGGAAAGATACTTACCCGCGATTTCCTTTTCTGATGTAATAAGAGGATTAATCATTCTAAATTGCAAGTACACCGCTCTCTGGTAATCGGGAATTCCGGATAATAACAATGACTGAAACATCTTAAGTGAAAGAGCTTTATCTTTCAGAATGGTACAGGAGTCAGGTCTGGTTTTAGTATTAATACCAGCCTCTTCGGTTATGTATGAATCAGATGGCAGGTAAGATATATCATGAAACCTATACCACACTATCTGATATTACAGCATTATATTTTCAGTTAAGTCATCTGAATCAGGGTGATTATAGTTTTTAGTGAGGAAATTCATAGTTATCCTGGAATGAAAATTTCCAATTAATTTATTTACTTTTGTCCCGATATTATGTGCTGCGATTAAGAGAGAGCCAGAATTTTTCTTGTATTTTAAAAGGATCTGTTATAGATTAGTTTATTGTAAATCACGTAATTAATCACTAATGAAGTCTTTTTATAGTCTGGTATGCAAATTCATCCAGGCGACACACAGAATTATTATTATCTCATATTTAAGCTCCATAAGAACATAAATAAAAACTTTTTTAAAATGAAAAATATTTTAATTATTTCCATTTTGACATTCTGGGGATTTGTGTTAACGAACATTTCTGCGCAAATCCAGGTCACTGACAAGCCCATTCCAGCTGATCCCAACATAAAAATCGGGAAACTTGAAAACGGACTCACATATTACATAAAGGTTAATAAAAAGCCTGAACAAAGGGTTGAACTGAGGCTTGCAATAAATGCAGGATCTGTTTGTGAAACTGATGGACAACAGGGGTTAGCACACTTCTGCGAGCATATGTGTTTCAACGGCACAAAAAATTTCCCGAGTAATAAGATGGTAGATATGCTTGAGGAGATGGGAGTTAAGTTTGGAGCTGAACTGAATGCGTATACAGGTTTTGATGAAACTGTTTATATGCTTAAAGTGCCTACAGACAAAGAGGAATGGATTAATCGTGGTTTCCAGGTTTTGGAAGACTGGGCGCACCAGGTAAGTATGGATGAGAAGGAGATTGATAAAGAGAGGGGAGTAATTGTTGAAGAGTGGCGACTTGGATTGGGAGCAGAAGACAGGATGATGGCAAAATATGTTCCTGTTATTTTAAAAGATTCCAAATATGCAGAAAGGCTTCCGATAGGGAAAGTTGATGTTATTAAGAGTTTCCCATATGATACTTTGCGTGATTTCTACAGGTCGTGGTATCGCCCCGATTTAATGGCTGTAGTGATTGTTGGGGACATTGATCCAAAACTTGCAGAGGAGAAGGTCAGAGAATATTTTGGGAGGATACCTAAAGCAGTTGATCCAAAAAAGAGAGTCGAATTTTCTGTTCCTGATAATTCTGATCCTCTTGTTAGTATTGTTACAGATAAAGAAGCCACTGGTTTTGATGCTTCGATTTTTTTCAAACATCCGAAGTCGGCTAACATTTCATATGCTGATTACCGTGATCAGTTGATGCGATCATTATATACAGGGATGTTAAATAATCGACTTCAGGAGATTGTACAGAAACCGGAGGCTCCCTTCCTCTATGCAGGAGCTGGGTATGGTTCTTTTATAGGCCGGACAATTGATGTATATTCTTTATCTGTCGGAGCAAAAGAGAACCAGATTGAAAAAAGTCTGGAAATCATCCTTATTGAAAATGAAAGGGTTCGTCAGTCTGGTTTTACAGCTACAGAGCTTGAACGGGAGAAAAAGGATATATTATCAAAGTATGAAAAGATGTCTAAAGAATCTGATAAAACTGAATCAGGATCATATGCAGCGGAATTTATCAGAAACTATCTTACTCAGGAATCTATACCCGGTATTCAGAAAGAGTTTGAGATAACCAGGGAATTTCTGCCTGGAATAACCCTTGAGGAGATAAATAAGCTGGGTAAGTCATGGACCACGGATAATAATATGTTAGGACTTATAACTGCCCAGCAAAAAGAAGGAATTAAAGTACCTTCTGAACAAGAGGTTGCAGAATTGATAAGGTTGGTTAAATCCAGAAAATTTGAAGCATATATCGATAAGGTTTCAGATGCTCCTCTCTTATCAGATGTTCCTTCTCCTTCAGCGGTAATTAAAAGAACTGAGAATGCCGGTTTTGGGTTTACCGGACTGGTGTTTGGAAATGGTGTCCGAATGATTTTAAAACCGACAGATTTCAAGAACGATGAGATTTTAATATCTGCATTCAGTCCCGGGGGAACATCTCTTTATCCCGATAACGACATTATGTCAGCAACTCTCGCTGCAACAATTATATCACAAAGTGGGTTGGGTGATTATGATTTAACCGGTCTTCAGAAGAAACTTTCAGGGAATACTGCAAAGATAACTCCGTACATAAGTGATCTTCGTGAAGGGATAAACGGGAACTGTTCTCCCAAAGATATTGAGACAATGCTGCAGTTAAACTATCTTTATTTCACAAGAGTCAGAAGGGATGAAAATGCCTTTAATTCTTATATATCAAGAATGAGGAATATGGTGAAGACCATGAGGTCTACACCACACGCTATTTTTACGGATACTTTATCCAAAATAATATCAGGAAATTCTCCAAGGGTTATAGCTATTCCAACAGAAAAACAGTTTGATCAGATCAATCTTGACAGGTTATACACTATTTTTAAAGACCGTTTTGCCGATGCAAGCGATTTTACATATTTCATGGTGGGTAATTTTAAGGTTGATGATGTAATACCTCTTCTGGAAAAGTATATTGGAGGGTTACCATCAATAAAGAGAAAGGAGACATGGAAAGATGTAACACCTGAATTTCCAAAGGGACAGGTTGTTGTAGATGTACCTAAGAACTCTGAACCTCAAAGTACTGTTACAATGATGTGGAAGGGAGATTTTAAATGGAAAGCTGATTACCGGCAGGGATTTGGCATTTTAATGAATATATTATCAATTAAGTGCAGGGAATCAATGCGCGAAGATCAGGGTGGAGTATATGGTGTCAGCATTAATGGTAATTCATCAAAGTTTCCCAGTCCAAAATACACAATCACCTCTTCATGGGGTTGTAATCCTGATAACATTGGAAAGCTTTCTCAAACAGTTTTGGCTGAGATGGATAAAATCAAAAAGGAAGGGCCTACCGAGATTGATTTGGCTAAAGTAAAGGAGACATTGATCCGTGACAGGGAAACCAGGATTAAAGAGAATAGTTACTGGTTATCTGCACTTCAGGGTCATTTGCTTAATGGCGACAAACTCCTTTCATTTGAAGAATATAAGAGTTATATTAATTCTTTTTCGGGAGATGATATAAAAACTATTGCCAACAAATATTTAAATACTAATAGTTATGTTCGGGTAGCCCTGACGCCATCACCCAAAAACTGAATTTTAAAATAATCCGTGCAGCTCGGCATTGATCTTATCTATTACTTCGCTGAGATGGTCATTGTTATTGGGGAAATTATAGTGATCGGCTTCTATTATCAGGACTCTCCCCAGGTTATAAGTTTCCATCCATGCCTCATACCGTTCATTTAATCTTTTGAGGTAATCAATACGAATGGAGCTTTCATATTCCCTGCCACGTTTCTGTATCTGGTTCACAAGTGTCGGGACTGAAGCTCTAAGGTAGAGCAGAAGATCCGGAGGTTTGACAAGTGAACTCATCATTTTAAAGAGAGTTGAGTAGTTATCAAAGTCGCGTGTTGACATCAGACCCATTGAATGAAGGTTAGGAGCGAAAATATAGGCATCTTCATAAATGGTTCTGTCCTGAATAATTGTTTTTTCTGATTTTCTTATTTCGAGTATCTGGCTGAAGCGTGAGTTAAGAAAGTAGATCTGCAGGTTAAACGACCAGCGTTGCATATCCTCATAAAAATCATTCAGATAAGGATTGTCATCTACATCCTCATAGTGTGGAGTCCAACCAAACTGTTTGGCAAGAAGCCCGGCCAGGGTTGTTTTGCCTGATCCGATATTTCCTGCAATAGCTATATGCATAGGTTAGTTTTTTATGTTTAAAGGATATAAAATTACTAAAAAATGATGAAGTTGAAATAAAAAAAAACTTTAAGTGCAAATAGCAGGATGTTTTTAGCTTAATTACTTACTGATTTTCTATCTCAGCAATAATATACAGATCTTCAATATATTCACGGGTATTGGATAACCTCGGGACTTTGTTTTGGCCCCCGAGTTTGTTTTGCATTTTAAGCCACCTGTTAAACGTACTTCTTGGAACAGTCCTGACGATTGGCCTTACAAGGTTAAGATCCTTAAAACGTTTTGCCTCATAATCTGAGTTCACTGATTTGAGAGTATAATCAAGTACATCAACAAATTTTTCAAGACTTTCAGGTTCTCTTACGAATTCAATTATCCATTCATGGGATCCCTTCGATTTTGCACCCATGAAAACCGGTCCGGCGGTATATTCGGAGATTATGGCTCCTGATGCTTCACATGCTGCCAGTATCGCCTTATCAGCGTTATCAATAATTACCTCTTCTCCAAATACGTTTATATATTGTTTTGTACGTCCGGTAATCCTGAAACGGTAAGGATCGGTTGAGGTAAACATTATGGTATCTCCGATCATATATCTCCAGAGACCTCCATTGGTTGATATTACTATAGCATAGTTAATACCGGGTTCCACTTCCCCGATGGTTAGAGCACGTTGAGAAGAGAAAGTTGTTTTATCAGAAGGAATAAACTCATAAAAGATTCCATAATCGAGCATAAGTAACATATCACTTTTCCCCAGATCATCCTGGATCCCGAAGAAGCCCTCAGAAGCATTATAGGTTTCCATATAATTCATCTGGTTGCCAATAATCAGGCTTTTATATTGCTCTCTGTAAGGAGTGAAACTTATTCCTCCATGAAAAAATACCTCGAGGTTAGGCCAGATGTCGAGCAGGTTCGTTTTTCCGGTATAATCGAGGATCTTGTTTATCAGCACAAGATACCATGAGGGAACTCCGGAGATATTTGTTACATTCTCGTTGATTGTAGATGTTGTTATCTTTTCCAGTTTTTCTTCAAAATCATCAAGCAGGGCTATTTTTTGTTTTGGGGTTCTTATGATATCGACCCAGAAAGGTGCATTTTCGATAAGAATGGCTGAAAGATCACCATAGAGAGAATCATTACTGAACTGATTTATCCTGTGGCTTCCACCTAGGGTGAGTCCTTTGCCGGTGAAGATGCGTGTTTCCGGATTATTCATTGTGTAAATAGCCAGGATATCTTTTGCAGCTCTGTAATGACACTCTTCAAGTGCTTCCCTGCTCATAGGGATGAATTTACTTTTTGATGAGGTTGTTCCGGATGATTTTGCGAACCACTTTATTTCACCAGGCCATAAAATGTTAGTCTCCCCTTTTTTAAGTCTTTCCACATAAGGGATTATTTCTTCATATGTCTGCACAGGGAATCTTGACTGATAATCACTGATTGAAGATACAGATGAATAACAATATTTTTTCCCCCATTCAGTATCTGCTGATTTTGCCAGAAGTTTGTATAAAACCTCCTCCTGAGTTTCAACAGCATATTTTTTAAAAAGGTCTATCTGTGTTAGTCTTTTGACATTAAGCCAATTAATAATTGAAGGAATTATTGCCATCAGTAGCGATCAAATTGGGATCTAAAGATAGAAAAAAAAGGGGTGTTGAATAATCAGTTACCTGAAAACTTCTTTAAGTATCTCCAGCGATTTGAGATATTTTAGTCCTGGCAGGTGGAGTGAGTAGTAACGGACAAGAGTTTCAAGTATTTCATTTCTCAGAGATCCGTTAAGTGGGATATTGTCGATTGAATTGTATGTTGCTGAGAAAAATGCAGCCAGGGTACCTGATATTTCAGGATTTGCATAATTCCCATGTACCGGAGGTGTGGAGACGAAAATTCCATTCAACATATCGAAATATATATCATTAATGTGTTGTCTTATGCCGGGTTCAAATCCAACATAACTTGTCAGTCCTGCTAGAAACGCTATATGAAAATTTGCAAAACGGGTTTTATTTCCGTCGAAATATATAATTGACTCTTCGATAAAATCAAACATCTCTTCATGAGGGCTCTCTTCCTTTAATACTACGTTGAGGAGCTCTCCAAGAAATATTGCAACACAGCTCTTTTTAATATTGGTATGAATGTCAGAAGGACAATAAGATACAGAGAATTCTTTAAGAACCTGCATTCCCCCGGTCTCTTTATAGTTCAATTCAATATCGAGTATGAACATTGGTTGAAAAAGAATATTATGCTTTCCTGTTTTTTTGTTTCTCATTCCTTTTATCAGGAAAGAAAGTCTGCCGAAGTTACGGGTATACATGTGTACTATAATACCGGAGTCAGTATATTTAAGCTGATGGAGTACAATTCCCCTGGTTTTAACAAGCATTTATATAATATTATTTTTCAAAGTTAGGATTATTGATATTTGTTGTGTATCGGGTCATTGTTTTTCTTGCAGTGATTCATGTTTAATATGAAATAAGATAATCAAATGAAATTATTATATTTACTGGTCAATCAATGCTGCTATGACAATTACCAATAATGAAGAGCTTGTAAAAAGGATCGCTAAGCTGGCAAAGCAAAATCAGGAACTTGAGGAGCAAATAAAGAAACTCCAGAAGCAGAATGAAAAGCTTACCAGGGAATATGACAAGATCAAATCTGCAAATGAGAAGGTTTCTCCTGATCTGCTAAAGGAAATGTTAGAAGGGGAAAGGAAAGAAAGATCGCTTAAGTTCAATATGGCGACAGTTCTTTTCGCAGATATTCATGGATTCTCTAAGCTGGTTGAGGGTATGGATTCCTCGGCCGTGATGGATGAGCTGGATGAGATCCTTTATAAATTTGATGAAATTGTTAAGCAGTACAAGATAGAAAAGATCAAGACAATCGGAGATACTTTTATGTGTGCAGGAGGTATTCCGGTAAAAAATATTACCAACCCGGTTGATGTTGTAATGGCTGCCATGGAAATGAAAAATTTCCTCGAGAAATTTGAATTGGATAAAAGGGGGAATGATGACAGGATTTGGGAGCTTAAAATAGGTATTCATACTGGTCCGGTTACAGCTTCAATCTCAGGGAAGAAAAAAGTAAACTATGATATTAAAGGGGATACGGTTAATACTGCAAGCCGTGTTGAAGCTGTTTCTGACAAAGGCTCGATACTGATCTCTGTGATGACTTATGAACTTGTGAAAGAATTTTTTGACTGCGAATATTTTGGGAAGCTTCCTGTAAAATATAAGAATGATCTCCAGATGTACAAGGTAAAAGGCCTTAAGCCGGAGTTCTCAACTGAAGGGAAAGGCAATAAGCCTAATGAGAATTTCCGGATTAAATTCGGGCTTATCCAGTTTACTGACATACAGGAGATAATACTTGATAAGCTTGAGAAAGAGTTACCCGATTATCTTTATTATCACAATGTAAAACATACCGTAGATGTTGTGACAGAGGTAGAGTTGATCGGATGGGGCGAAGGGTGTACCGATGAGGAGATATTGATCCTTAAAACGGCAGGGTTGTTTCATGATGTAGGCCACACGGTTGCTTATGACAACCATGAATATCACGGAACTTTGATTGCCAGGGAGATGCTTCCGGGTTATAATTATACTCCGGAACATATTGACCTGATATGTTCCATAATTATGTCGACAAAGTTGCCTCCAAAGCCAACAACCCTTCTCGAAAATATTATTTGTGATTCAGATCTGGATTACCTGGGTAGAAGTGATTTCATTCCGGTTTCAAATACACTTTATGAAGAGCTTAAGGCACAGAATAAAATGGGTTCGCTGAACGACTGGAATAAGATACAGGTTAAATTTATCTCCGGACATCAATATTTCACAAACACTGCCAGAAGTCTCAGGGAAGTGAATAAGCAAATACAGATAGAGAGGATACAAAGCCTGATAACAGAATGATAATCACCTGATCACCAGCATTTTTGTAACAGTTGACTCAGATCCGTCATTGCTGGCACAGAAAACCAGATAAACACCTGTTGAGACCCGTTTCCCGTTGTAGGTCTTAAGGTCCCAGGAGGCTTCACCTCCATTGGATTCTGTCTCATAAACCAGATTTCCACTGATATCAGTTATCCTGATCTGAGAATCTCTTATAAGTCCTGTTATAGTAACATTCCCGGTAAAGTCCTCTCTGACAGGATTGGGAAATGCATAAACACTTGTGAATTTTTTTTCTCCTTCGGTAGCATTGCCTCTGTAGGATACTATTCCTTTTGAGGTACCAAACCAGACGTCTCCCGATTTGCTGTCAATTGCAATTGATTTTATAGAGTTGGACAAAATCGGACTGTTTTGTTCATTGTAATTATTAATAAGTACAGTTCCTTCAGGGGATAAAAGAAAAGCTCCTGAACTTGCTGTTCCTACCCATTTCCTATTGGCTCCGTCAACCGATATTGATGTAATTGTTTCAGTTGCAAGCACTATATCAGAAAGACCTGAACCATCATTTCTTGGAGTTTTGATCCGGTAAGCTTTCAGATCATCATCAAAAACATTTTCGGGATTATAATATACAAGTGGTCCCTGGTCAGTTCCAATCCAGATATTTCCGTCCAGATCTTCTGCAATGGAATAGGCGAAAGCAATGACCTTATTTTCAGGATCTTTTATCACCATCATCTTAGACCTGTCATCACTGAATATTTCGGGCGTATTATTATCATCCAGAACAAACAATCCCGGACCTCGTGGCAGCAGAACCCATTTATGCCCTCTCTTTGTTATGATAATATCCCCTATGGCGGCGGCATCAATTGTAACAGGATTTGTCAGCCAGATTGAACCGTTTGACCATTTGGTTCCATCAGTCCGGAGTATTTTAAAGCTTCCCGGAACTCCGTTATGAGTCATCCATAATTTGCCGGGTTTTTCAAATGCCAGACCGCAAATCCTGACATATTGCAGCCCGGGAATAATTGTCTGGAGGGGAGAGTTTTGATATGAATACTTGTTGATGAGGGAGTTGTTTTCGTATTCGAGCAATCCTCCACCCCATGTTGAAACAAACATATGATCTTTATTGTCAGGATCGGAAATGGCTCTCATTGCATCATAAATAGAACCTGATGAAATTGAAGTCCAGGTATTATTCTCAAAAACAGAAACCTGTAAAGGTTTGTTCAGGTTGGTCCATGCAACATTGACTCCCCCGCCACAGACTATAACTTTTCCATTACCTGAAGTCAGATGAAAGATATCATTTGATGTTGGACCGGGAAGGGTCAATTCTGAAAATGTTTTCATGTCTTCGCTCATAATAAGGCCTGCACTTATATCAGCAATCCATAATTTCCCGTTGTCTGCTATTGAATGTGAAATATAAGGCTTCCCCCAGCCATATGAAGAAATAGTAACAGGTTGGGAACTGGCATTATGAAAGTACCTGATAAACTCTTTTGATGTCACTGTGAAGCCATCAGATCCGGTCTCATTATCAAGAGACAGGTTCTGAATTCCGGGAATATTGGAAAAAACAGAAAATCCTGAATCAATTCCATAAATTATATCACCTCCAGAAGGATCAGATCTGTTTGCATAAACCTTCTGCCCTGAAAAAATAACAGATGTATATTTCCCAAGAGGAACAGGAAGAAAACTAATCAGGTTCCAGTTTCCATAATATGATAATCCGGGATTTGAAGCCTCCGCATAATAGAGGCCATTACTTGTTGCAGCATATAGTTTATTATTACCGAAGGCAATATCCCATACTTCGGCAAGACCAGGTTTCCACGTATCGAATATCTCTTTTTTTACAATGTCTAAAACAACAATACCAAAACTGCTTAACAGGTAAGCATATTTCCCGTTTGTCTTAATTCGGTTAATCTCTTTTTTCCCCGGGATATATTTTCTGCTGATATCTGGGATATTATATATTGTATTATCAACAAGAAGGTCAATATTTGTACTATTATATGCAATAACAAGAGCATCATTCTCTTTTGACCATGCAATGTTGCTTATTCCTGTTTCTGTAAGGCTGTTTACAGCAGAAAGTTTTTTAAGTTCAGCATAATCTTTATTGTATACAATTATTGATGATCCTGTCGAAGCAAAGACCTCTCTTTCGCTGACGGCTAAACTTTTTGTTGAATTGTAGATAAGATGATCGGACCAGGAGCCAACGGGAGTCTGCCCGTTTAAATACAGGAGAAGCATAAGCAGGCATGCTATGACTGTTATTTTTCTCATTCCGGCAAATGAATCTTATCGTGCTGTTGACAAAAAGTTATATGTTTTTTTTAGGGTTGGTATGATCTGTTGCCATTTTAATTCTTTTGCATAAAGGTTCCATGGCATTAATATTATACAAAGTACAAGTAATAAACAGTCAAAGTGGAAACATTATTGTTCTGAAGTTGATTGTCCGGATAAGAATTCTCTTAACTTTTCAAATGCCCGGGCCCTGTGTGAGATGCTGTTTTTCTCATCAAGATCCATCTCTGCAAAAGTGAGATTTTTTCCCTCCGGTACAAAAACTGGATCGTATCCGAATCCTGCTTTCCCTCTTTTTTCAGTTATAATATTACCATTTACCATTCCTTCAAAAAGGTACTCTTTCCCATTGAATACCAGTGCAATCACAGTTCTGAACCTTGCCTGCCTGTTTTTACCATTCCCAAGCAGGGAGAGGACCTTTTCAATATTCGCATCAGAGTCCTTTTTTTCTCCTGCATATCGTGCTGAGAAGACTCCCGGTTCACCATTCAGGGCATTTATTTCCAACCCGGTATCATCCGCGAATACATTCAGACCTGTGGATCTATGAATATACCTGGCTTTATGAAGAGCATTTCCCTCAAGTGTTGGTTCATTTTCAGGAATATCTTCATCAATATTTATATCCCCCAAACTTAAAAGTGAAAAGCTATTCCCAAGGATATGTTTAATTTCCCTTAACTTATTTTCGTTATTTGTTGCAAAGACTAAATGCATAATGCCGGATTCAATTTGTGGTAAAAATATAAATTAACCATAAAGTATCATAAGGGTATCAACAAAGATCATAAAGGTTATGAATAATTCAACATAAATGGTACTTTTGAAATGGTTAAAGAAGATTAATATTTATGCTCAGTTCTGCCCGATTTAATCTTATCAGTTGCTTAATTTTTTTCTTATTCATTCTGAAGTCGCAGGCAGCTTATTCTTTCATTGGTAATGAAGAAATGCCAATTCTTTCTGGTATTGTCTTAAATGGCGATTCTGTTATTTCATTAAGACCCGGAGCAGATGATCTTGTATTGGATTTCCGCAGCAATAATATAAAGTTTGAACTCTCAAATGCTGATACATTACAGTTTAAATATTTTCTTGAAGGATTCGACAATAAGTGGAGTAAATGGCAATCAGTGCCGTTTAAAGAATATACAAATCTGCCGGCCGGGAGATATATTTTTCAGGCCAGAGTCAAGGATTCATCCGGAAATGAGAGCAGAGTTATCTCTTTCAATATCAAAGTCCTGCCCTTATGGTATTTTTCCCATCTATCTATTTTACTCTATTTGATTCTCTTTTTTCTGATCATATGGGCAACCTATGATCATTTGAATCTGCGATTTGCACATAAACAATATATGCTGGAGCAGATAATTAACAAGAGGACTGAGGACCTTATAATTGAGAAAGAGAAGACGGAAGCTCTGCTTGCCAATGTTCTACCGAAAAACACGGCTGATGAGATCATGGCAAAAGGAAAGGCAACAAAGATAAAATATAATTTTGTTACGGTCCTGTTCTCAGATATTCAAGGATTTACAAAAATTGCTGAGGAGATGAATCCTGAGATTTTAATTGATGAGCTTGACAAGTTCTTTTTCTATTTTGATTCAGTAGTTGAAAAATTTGGAATAGAGAAGATTAAGACAATTGGGGATGCTTATATGTGCGCCGGAGGTATCCCTGAAAAGAACAGGACCAATCCGGTAGAGGTAATTCTTGCGGCTCTTGAAATGCAGGCTTATATGAAGAAGCTGAAAGAAGCTTCTGAGATTGATGGTTTGAAGTACTGGGATATTCGTATTGGAATTCATACAGGTACAGTTGTTGCAGGAGTTGTCGGTCAGAAGAAATTATCGTATGATATATGGGGTGATACAGTTAACACAGCCAGCAGAATGGAATCAGCAGGTATGGCAGGGAAAATAAATATTTCCGGTACCACATATGAGTTTGTCAAAGATTTCTTTTTGTGTGAATACAGGGGTAAGATGCCTGTCAAGTACAAAGGTGAGCTTGATATGTATTTTGTTACCGGTATTATTCCAGAGCTCAGGGATGAAAATAATATTCCAAACCAGAAATTTTTCCTTAAGATTCAGCTTATTAAACTCCAGGACATTGAGGAGGTGATAACAAAAGTGTTTGATGACGAAGCTCCACCTAATCTCTATTTTCACAATTCTTCACTGTTAAAGAATATCTCAAGTCTGGTTGAGCTACTGGCTGTGGCTGAAAAAGTCCCTGAAGAAGAATACATTACCCTTAAGCTGGCATCAGTCTTTCTTCTTACAGGATATATTTTTGATTATGAAAAGCCAAAGGAATCTTCTCTGCTTCGTGTTGAAGAGATCCTCCCAAAGTATGGATTTGACCAGGCTTACATTGATACCACCAAAAAGCTCATAAGTAATTCATTTGATAATATTCAGGAGTCGTTATCAGATAATATTTTACATGATGCAAAGTACGATTACATGGGTCGGGTTGACTATGGTAAACTAACTGATAAGTTGTTAAAAGAGATGACAGAGTATGGGAAATCGACTGGCAAAAAGTCGTGGATTGAGATGCAGCGAAGGCAGCTTATTGAGCATGAGTTTTTAACAGGTACCGCGAAACTTCTCAGAAGTGTAACGATTGAAGATCAGATTGCTAATCTGCAGACGAATAGTGAATAATCCATTTTCTAAAAAAAAAATAACAGAAGATTTATTTTAATGATGTACTTTTACGGCATATCAAAACAGGTTGGTTATGGAAAAGCTTGATTGGCAAAATCTGCCTTTTGGTTATATCAAGACAGATTTTAATGTTCGGTGCATCTATAAGGATGGCAAATGGGGGAAACTTGAAGTTTCCACTTCAGAGTATATCGATATTCATATTGCAGCAACCGGGTTGCATTATGGACAGGAAGCGTTTGAGGGTCTGAAAGCCTATATGGGGAAAGATGGTAAGATCCGGTTGTTCAGGTGGGAAGAGAATGCAAAACGAATGATCTCTTCGGCAAATGGAATTCATATGGCTCCGGTTTCCATTGAAATGTTCAGGGAAGCGTTATTTAATGTGATAAATCTGAATAAGAAATATGTGCCTCCATATGGATCAGGTGCGACATTATATATCAGACCGCTGCTTTACGGAAGTGGAGCAGAGGTAGGCGTTAAACCTGCTGCGGAGTATACTTTTTTAATATTTGTAACCCCGGTTGGTCCATACTTCAAGGGAGGAGTGAAACCTGTAAATCTGCTTATCTGCCGTGATGTTGACAGGGCAGCTCCCAAAGGTACTGGAACATTTAAGGTTGGTGGAAATTATGCAGCAAGTCTTCGTGCAATTGTTACAGCCCGGGAAGCAGGTTATTCAAATACATTGTTCCTGGATGCGAAAGAAAAAAAGTATATCGATGAGTGTGGCCCTGCTAACTTTTTTGGAATAAAGGATAATACATATATTACTCCGAAATCGGAATCTATATTGAAGTCCATTACAAATATGAGCATAATTGATATTGCTAAAAGTTTGGGCATGAAGACAGAACGGAGACAGATTCCGGTAGAGGAGTTATCTGCTTTTTCTGAAACAGGAGCCTGTGGTACTGCTGCTGTTATAAGTCCGATTGCCAAGATATTTGATCCGGAAACAAATAAGGTTTATGAGTATTGTAAAGATGGGAACCCGGGTCCTGTATCAATGAAGTTATACAATAAGCTTGTAGCAATTCAGAATGGTGATGAACCGGATACGTTTGGGTGGATGACAATAGTTGAGTAAGTTAAAACACAAGAGATTTAGCTGCCTTTGACATTAAAGTTAAATGGGTGCTAATTATTAATATGAAGAATAACCAACAGGGAGACTCAAAAGTAAGATTAAGGAGTTCTTATCTTACGCTTGTAATAAGCATTTCACTGGTTCTTTTCCTTCTTGGTATACTTGGTCTTGTCTTAATTAATGCCAGGGAGTTGTCAGACTATTTCCGTGAGAGTATGTCGTTCTCCGTAATGCTTGATGATGATGCCAAGGAGGCCGATATAAGGATGTTACAAAAAGATCTTGATGCTAAGGCTTACGTTAAATCAACAGCTTATATTTCGAAAAGTGATGCAGCTGTTAAAATGAAAGAGGAGCTGGGCGAGGATTTCATCAGTTTTCTGGGAGACAATCCGCTTCCTCCGTCAATAGATGTATATCTCTATTCAGGATATACAATTCCGGATAGTGTTGCAAAGATTGAGAAATACATTCTTGAATATCCTTTTGTAAAGGAGGTTTATTACCAGGAGTCATTATTATTTCTTATTAATGAGAATGTGAAAAAGATAAGCCTTTTCCTTTTGGTAATAAGTGCGTTTCTCTTCCTGATTGCATTAACAATAATAAATAATACAATAAGATTATCGATTTATTCTAAAAGGTTCCTGATCAGGACAATGCAACTTGTAGGAGCAACAAGGTCATTCATAAGGAAACCATTTATTATACAGAGTGCATTTCAGGGACTGATTGCTGCTCTGATTGCAATGATATTGTTATTGGGACTTCTTTATCTCATAGAAAAAGAATTTTTTATGATGTTTACTTTTGAAAGCACAAAACTTTTGTTGCTTTTAGGTGTTTTTATAATAGTTACAGGCGTATTGATTAATATTATTTCGACTTTTTTTTCCGTTAACCGGTATTTAAGTATTTCTGAAGACAAACTTTATTATTGAAAGTAACATGGCCTCAAAAAATGAAAACAAGGAAAAACTGAATTTTGCTCTTGGTGCTGAAAACTATAAACTTCTTGCTATTGGTTTTGGCATTATAGTAATAGGATTTCTTCTTATGCTTGGAGGTAAATCCGAGAGTCCTGATAAATTCAGCGAAGATATATTTAGTTTCAGAAGAATAACTCTTGCCCCGATAGTTGTACTGGCAGGTTTTATTTTTGAGATATGGGCTATAATGAAAAGGCCAAAAGATTCTGAAAAGTAAGCCGGAAGCCAGAGTGACTACAATTAACAGGCTTTTGACTTTAGTCTTAAGTCTTCTGACGGTATTAATAATTTCCTTATACTTGGTTTTATATGAATTGGTTTGAAGCTATTATTCTGGGTCTTATCCAGGGATTAACCGAATTTTTACCTGTTAGCAGTTCAGGGCATCTTGAACTTGGAAAATATTTCTTTGGGATAAATCCTGAGGCGAATTTTTACTTTTCAGTGGCAGTTCACGGAGCAACAGTTCTTAGTACCCTTGTCGTACTTTGGCCTGAGATTATAAGTCTGTTAAAAGGTTTTTTTAAATTCAGTTTGAACGATGAGACAAAATATGTGTTTAAGATAATAGTTTCAATGATACCGGTTGGTATAGCGGGATTCTTTCTGCAGGATATAGTTGACACATACTTCACAGGAAATATGGTTTCGCTTGGTATACAATTCATTATTAGTGCACTCTTTCTGTTTATGACTCTTTTGATCAGGCCAAAGGAGAGGCCAATTGGATTTTTTGATTCATTTATCATTGGAATAGCTCAGGCCTTTGCTGTTCTTCCGGCCATTTCAAGATCGGGGGCAACGATAGCTACAGGGATGATGCTTGGGAATAAGAAATCGGATATAGCAAAGTTCTCTTTTCTAATGGTTCTGATACCGATTATCGGAGCAAACCTTGCTGAGATGCGATCAGGTAATTTTTCAACAGAAGGAACATCTGCTTTTGTTATCATAATAGGATTTGTAGCAGCGTTTATTTCAGGATATTTTGCTTGTAAATGGATGATAAACCTTGTCAAAAAGGGAAATCTATTATGGTTTGCGGTTTATTGTGTGGTTGTTGGATTGTTTTCACTCTTAATTGGATTTCATGTCATCTGAAAAATCTCTATTTTTTGAAGAGGGCCAGGTATTATTGTTTAATAAACCGCTTTACTGGACATCATTTGATCTGGTAAACAAGGTGAGAATAATAATAAGGAAGAGTCTCGGGATAAAAAAAATAAAAGTTGGTCATGCCGGAACACTTGATCCTCTTGCCACCGGGCTTATGATCATATGTACAGGGAGGGCAACAAAAAAAATAGATGAATTCCGGGATCTGGATAAAGAATATATAGGTACATTTCATCTTGGTGCTACCACTCCTTCGTTTGATCTTGAGACTGAGACCGATCTGAATTATCCCACTGAACATATTACTGAAGAGATGGTCAGAAGAGTTCTTTCGGAATTCGTGGGAGAACAGAAGCAGATACCTCCTATGCATTCTGCAAAACTGATTGAGGGGAAACGGGCTTATGAATATGCCAGGAAAGGAATAGCAAGAGAGCTGGAACCGGTTAAAGTGATTTTTTATGAGATAGAACTATTATCATTTGATATGCCTCACATTAAGGTACGGTTGAGATGCAGTAAAGGAACCTATATCAGGGCATTTGCAAGGGATTTAGGAATAGCTCTAAAAAGTGGCGCATATTTATCAGCTCTTGAAAGAACTTCTATCGGAATGTTAAGTATCAGGGATGCTTATACTATTGAAAAATTTCAGGAAGTGGTGGCTCAAATGTAACAAAACGGGAAAAATTACGTATAAAGGTTTTTTTTAATTATATAATTAACGTGAAACATGAAATTATCGCAATTCAAGTACAATCTGCCCCCGGAGCTTATTGCTCTGTATCCTTCGGAGAACAGGGATGAATCGAGATTACTGGTAGTTAACAGGAAAAGTGGGAAGCTTGAACAAAAGATATTTAAGGATATCCCCGAATATTTTAGTGAGCATGATGTCCTTGTTTTTAATAATACAAAAGTTTTTCCTGCCAGGCTGTATGGCAACAAAGAGAAGACAGGAGCAGAGATTGAAGTTTTTTTATTACGCGAGTTAAACAGGGAACAAAGGTTATGGGATGTACTTGTTGACCCGGCAAGGAAGATCAGGATCGGAAATAAATTATATTTCGGAGAGGATGATCTTTTGGTAGCTGAAGTTATAGATAACACTACATCAAGGGGGAGGACACTCAGGTTTCTTTTTGATGGTACATATGAAGAATTTAAGCAAACATTATTCAGTTTAGGGCAGACTCCGTTGCCCAAGTTCATTAACAGACCTGTAGAGCCTGAAGATAATGAAAGGTATCAGACAATATTTGCCAAGCATGAGGGTGCTGTTGCAGCACCGACCGCAGGCCTGCATTTTAGCAGGGAGCTATTGAAAAAGCTTGAGATATTAGGTGTTCAGTTTGCAGAGATTACCTTGCATGTGGGATTGGGAAACTTTCGCAGTGTTGATGTTGAAGATCTGACAAAACATAAAGTTGATTCGGAGAGGATAAGAATTACAGACGAGGCTGCAGACATTGTTAACAAGGCAAAAGATGAAAAGTATAAAATCTGTGCTGTTGGTACTACTGTTGTGCGTACACTTGAGAGTTCTGTTTCCACAAGCGGTTATCTCAAACCGTTTGACGGATGGACGAATAAATTCATTTTTCCTCCTTACGAGTTCAAGGTTCCCGACATGATGATCAGTAATTTTCATCTTCCATATTCAACTCTTATTATGATGGTTGCCGCATTTGGAGGCTTTGATCTGATATTTGATGCTTATAAGTTTGCTGTTAAGGAAAAGTACAGGTTTGGTACCTACGGGGATGCGATGCTGATTATTTAACGTTGCAGTGATACATAGGCATATAGCACATAGTAAGATGTATACGGGCTTTTTGTAGCCTGGAATCCCTGGCATTTTAAAATTTGATAAAAGCTATTTGTAAAGGAGAATTCTGATATTACAGAGAGACCGGATGGAGTTACTTCATCCGGTTTTTTCGTTAAAATTTGTTTTTAATCCAAAGATTATAACCACTGCTCAAATTTTTTCTTTCACATATTAAATAAATATTATCTTTAAGACTGTTAATGTGGCTGTTTAGATGCAACCATGGTTCAATTTGGACAGTCTTGAAATAAGATAATTAGAAGTCCGTTTTGATTTGTGGAGAGCGGACAAAATATAGTGAAATAATATTGGCCGGCTTTAAAAAAAAAGAGTTTAAAGTCGGGCGAATCTTTTTTGTTATATATTGAACCTTTACTTTTTGATACATATTTTTTCAAATATCAAGTACGGATTAAGGACAGCTGTTAAGAGGCTGAAGGGGAGAGGTGTGAGGAAATGGGTGCTTGCTGCAGTATGGTGGATGCAATGCGCCAATATATTGATTGCGCAGAGTACTAATGATTACAGATCGTTTGCTGCAGGAAGCTGGAATCAACGTACTAACTGGGAAAGATTTAATGGTTCAGTATGGGTAACTCCAACCGCTGGGCAAGGTTATCCGGGTCAGAATAATACACCACCCAGGGTTGATATAGACCATAATATTACACTTAATGATAGCCCTCCAAATGACCTTAATGTTCTTTCTGTAAATTCAGGTACACTTCAGCTTAGCTCATTTGATATAGTTGTTAACAATATTACAACAATATCCGGAACCTTATCTGACAATAATGATGCAGGGCAGAATAGCTTTATGGGCAAGGTGACTCTTACTTCTACCGGTTTATGGAATACGAATGCTGTAACATCAGGCAACAGGATCAGATTTTATAACGGGCTTCAGAATGATAATACAACAGCAAATAGTTTTCAGGCCGGTTCTGCAAGGTTCCGTAACAATAACCAGTCTATTTCAGGTTCAGGGCCACTGATTTTTAATGGGAATGTCACAATCAGTTCAGTAATTGTTACAAACACTAATAGCAGTACTGTTACAATTATTGGTACACTTGACAGAAATAGTGGAGGAGACACACCTACTTTTGTAAACGGGAATGGTTCTACACTTATTTATAAGAATGCGGTTGCCCCATTCAATAACGCCGGAACATTAAATGCTTCAACCGCTTCAAATACAGTTATATATGGATTAGCCGGGAATCAGACTCTTTATGCAAAAGCAGGATCTAATATTTATCATAATCTTATAATTGATGTCAGCGGGATTAAGACTCTTCCCGGGAATATAAGTGTTAATAGAGATCTTATCATATCGGGTTCTTCTACTTTATACTGTGCACAGTATCAGATTACCGGAAATGCAACTGGGCTCCTTCAGATGGAAACGGGGACATCTCTCCTGTTAGGGAATACCGGTGTTGCCACCAATGTTAATTTCCCGACAGGATTCATTTCAGGCAATATAACACTCGATCCGAGTAGTACAGTTTCTTACCAGGCAAATACTAATCAGACTATTTCTGCTGTCCCTGCTTATGGGAATCTTACTACAGCCACCTCAGGATCCAAAACATTGGCAAATGATATTACAGTTTATGGAAATGTTCTGATCGGTACTGGATCAACTCTCGATGCCAGTAATGGCAACAATTATGATATTACCCTCGAAGGAAACTGGATACATCAGGGTACTCTGGAAGAGAGACAGGGTAATATAATTTTTTCAGGGGGGAACAGTCAGACTATAACCGGAAATCCGGATGAAACATTTTATGATCTCACTGTTAATAAAACTGCAGGCAGTACACTCCAGCCTGTTAATAATACAACAGATATAACTGTCAGTCACGATTTCTCTATTTTGTCCGGTACTTTTGAAACAGCAGGTAATACACTAACTGTAACCGGGAGTTCAACTATCGGAGGAACTCTTTCGACAAATGACGGGACAGCTAATGCAAATCTTAATAATACTGCTTTTACCGGAGGTACAATAGGAAGTACAACAAACACAGGAAATGTAAATATTGGAGGTACACTTTCAGTATCAGGCGGCAACGGGACGGTTGGAAGAGTTAACCTGACAGTTACAAATGCAACAACCATAGGTGCAGGCCGGACTCTTAACTTTACTGATTTAAACGGAGTAAAGGTATTTGCTGGTCTTGTTACAAATAACGGTTCCTGGAACAATATTGCCAGTGAGGATATTACAATAAGAAACGGACTTACACATAACGGAACCAGCTTTAATTCAGGTAATGGAACGTATAGTTTTACAACATATAGTCAGGTTCTCAATGGTTCCGCAAACATTACTTTCGATGGGAATGTCACAGTTACGGGAGTAACACTGAACAATTCAAATAATACTACAATTATCGGTATCTTAAACGGAACCGGTACGTGGAATAACAACAACAGTTCTGTTCTGAATTATGAAAATGCCGCAGCACCAATGGCAGGCGGCACTTTTTCGGTTACTACCAATACTAATACCGTAAATTATAGTGGTTCTGGTCCGCAGAATATCAGAGCTGTCACTTATAATAACCTGACAATCTCCGGAGGAAGTACTAAAACACTTTTAGGAAATACACCTGTAAACGGGATATTAACCATGACATTGGGGAATGTTTCGACTGGTGCAAATACTTTAATACTTAACAATTCTGTTGCTACATCGCTGGTCTACAATGACGGAATAATAGTTGGGAATTTCGAAAGGTTCATTAGTCAAACCACACAGAACTATTTATTTCCGGTAGGAACGGCCGGGCAGTTGCAATCTTTAACTTCGTATTTTACAAATCTGTCAAATGGTTCATTACTTGTCAGGTACAATACAGGTGACCCTGGGATTTCCGGTCTTCCTCAGACTGATACCGACGGATCTGAGATAACAAACCAGTTCACAACAGGATATTGGTCTGCACTGGCCAGGAACTCTCTGGCATCGTCAAATTATAATATTGATGTTGACGCTACAGGATTTGGACCCTATACAATAAATGCCGGAACAAGGTTAATAAAGAGAACCGATGCGGGAGGATCATGGGTACTCAATGGCACTCATTCAGATGCTGTTGGTTCAGTTGTTAAGAGAACCTTACTGAACGGGATATTCAATTCCGGTGCCGGTACCCAATTTGGAATCGGAAAATCTGGTGCCAGAATTACATCACAGCCTTCAAACCAGACAGTTTGCGTAAACGGGGGAGCAACTTTCTCAGTTACTGCCACCGGGCATCCTGCACTGACTTATCAATGGTACAAAGCTCCTGGTGTTCCATTAGTTGAGGGAGGCCGTTTTACTGGTACCAATCTCGCTACTGTTAACATTGCAAATATAATTTTAAGTGATGCCGGAAGTTACTATTGTGTTGTAACTGATGGCCATGGAAATACAACCCAGAGTACTTCAGCTCTTCTGACAGTTAATCCATTGCCGACATCTCCTTCAGTAACAAATGGAGATAGATGCGGAGCCGGGATAGTTAATCTCAGTGCAACAGGAGCAATAGGGGCAGAAGATTACAAATGGTATGATGCTTTAACCGGAGACAATTTACTTCAGACTGGAGGGGGTTCATTTACTACTCCTTCAATCAGCTCAACAACAACCTACTATGTGACGAAATACAATACAACCACTCTTTGCGAAAGTGCCCCAAGGACTCCTGTGATTGCTACTGTTAAAGCGGAACCTGTTGTAACACTTGGCTATGGATACCAAAAGACATTAACAATCGACGGGAGCAAAGTTGTTGGAACCAATGCTAATTTCCCGGTACTGATCCATATCACTGATAATGATTTAAAGGCTAATGTACTTAATGCTGATGGTTTTGATATTATTTTTTCAGATATAAGCTATAACCGGCTTGATCACAATCTTGAAAGTTATAATGCTGCAACCGGGGAACTTATTGCTTGGGTCAGGATTCCCAGCCTTTCAAATGGGACAAACACTCAAATCAGGATGTTCTATGGAAATCCCCAGATTTCGACTAATCAGTCTTCAGATGGAACCTGGGATTCA
>CAZXFB010000052.1:19934-29286 GCA_964639725.1 uncultured Rikenellaceae bacterium | reverse complement strand
GTATGGTCATAACAGCCAGGATGTAACCTGTAAGCAGGGAGCCGGTATCGCCCATGAATATTTTGTTTTTTCCATTCGATATGTTGAACCTGAGAAAAGAAACAAGGGCGCCGGTGAGGGAGGCTGCCATTAAGGTATATTCGAAGTCGGCCGACTTCCAGAACCATATTCCAAAGGTTACTGAAGCAATAATTCCGGTTGTTGCCGCCAGTCCGTCAATACCATCGATAAGGTTAACGGCATTGATTATTACAATCATTAAAAAGATTGTGGTGAGGACGGTGAGCCACATGGGAATATCGTGGATGCCCAGGAAGCCATGAAAACTGGTGATGCGTATATCTGTAAACATTACCAGCAGGACGGCAGCAAATATCTCAACAGCCAGTCTTTTTTTCGGATCAATGGATATCAGGTCATCCTTCATTCCGGTAAAGAAGAGCAGTATTGTTGCGATGGCTAAAAAGTTCATTCCGTGCATATTATCATTTACAGTAAAGAGGAAACCGAATGAGAATCCTGCAAAGATTGCTACTCCGCCCAGGATGGGTATCGTTCTGCTGTGCACTTTTCTGAAACCGGGAGGATCGTTGAGGTTCCTTGCCGAAGCTATTTTTACCACTGTTGGAATTGCGAGCCAGGCAATCAGCATCGCGCTTACGGATGCCAAAAAAACAGCAGGTATACCGTTGAAAATGGAGTGTAACATATATTTTGAATTTTAATTGATTTCTTACATGGTGATAATCCCTGTGCTATCCCGGTCAGTAAGGGTAGTGGCAGTTTTTATGTCGGTAAAAATTAAGATGAAAAAGGTTATTACAAATAGCAGATTCAAATCAATCTTAAGTTTTATTTATTCTGTTTGTCATGTTCTTTAGTCAGGGCTGCATCTTTGATATATATATCCCGGCAGCCCTATAAATGTTTAATAACTGTATTGCATTTATTAATGCTGATATTGTGATTTAATTACAGTATTTACTATTATTAAAAAAGTGTAGTTGCAGATTAAAATCACCTGGATAAAACGGGTAATTCCTGATATTTGAAAATATTAATTTCATCAAATAAGGGCAGTTTTTTATCTTTCTCCGATAATATTAATTTGGTTGCCGGTATCAACCAATCGATATTCAGGGCAGGGTCGTTAAAGAATATTCCTCCTTCATGCATCGGGGCATAGTACCGATCGCATTTGTAGGAAAACACTGCTGTTTCGCTCAGTACGGCAAATCCGTGGGCAAAACCACGGGGTATCCATAACTGGTACTGATTCTCATCATTCAGTTTTACAACCACGTGCTGCCCGTAGGTTGGTGAGCCCCAACGGATGTCCACCGCTACGTCCAGCACTTCTCCCTGCAAACATCTCACCAGCTTGCCCTGCGTATAGGGCGGCTTCTGATAATGCAACCCGCGCAACACCCCGTAAGAGGATTTCGACTGATTGTCCTGAAAAAACCTCACCGGACCTGCATGTTTTTGAAAAATATCCTCACGGAACGATTCGAAAAAATAGCCTCTTGAATCTCCAAAAATTTCAGGTTCGAATATGAGCACATCCGGAATTTTTGTTTTTACAACTTTCATGATTTTATTTCAGCAAGTTTAAGATATACTGTCCGTACTGGTTCTTTTTCATACTTTCCCCCTGCTCCCTGAGCTGTTCGGGAGTGATCCAGCCTTTCTGGTAAGCAATTTCTTCCAGGCAGGCCACTTTTAAACCCGTACGTTTTTCAATAGTTTCGATAAACTGACTGGCTTCCATGAGCGATTCGTGTGTCCCGGTATCAAGCCAGGCGTATCCCCTGCCCATGAGTTCAACTTTCAGTTCAGAACGATCAAGGTATTCCTGATTAATGGATGTTATTTCGAGTTCGCCCCTGGCTGAAGGTTTGATGGCTTCTGCCACATTAACTACTGAATTCGGGTAAAAATACAACCCGACTACCGCATAATTCGATTTCGGATTTACCGGTTTTTCTTCGATGGTAGTCACATTCCCGTCATTATCGAAAGTGCAAACACCATAGCGTTCGGGGTCGGTCACGTAATATCCGAAAACTGCAGCCTTTCGCTCATTTACCACATTCGCAACAGCATTCTTCAGCAAGTCAGTAAATCCATGGCCGTAAAATATATTATCACCCAGCACCAGGCAGGCATCATCGCTGCCAATAAATTCCTTCCCCAGCAGGAACGCTTGAGCCAGTCCGTCCGGCGATGGTTGGATTGTATATTCAAGGCTAATCCCCCATTGGCTGCCATTGCCCAGAAGTTTTGTAAAATTGCTTTGGTCATCGGGAGTGGTAATGATCAATATCTCCCTTATCCCGGCTAACATTAATACCGACAAGGGATAATAAATCATTGGTTTGTCGTAAATCGGAAGCAGTTGTTTTGAAGTGCCCAAAGTAATGGGATGCAAACGCGAACCGGAGCCACCTGCAAGGATTATTCCTTTCATTTTATTTTAAGAATTTGGAAATTTTTTGATTAATGTAATGAATGACAGATTGTTCAAAATCCTGTAATAAAGAGCCTATTATCTTCCCCGGTATTGTTTTTCGTAATAATTTTGATAATCGCCAGAGGTAACGGTTTTCAGCCAGGCTTCATTAGCAAGGTACCAGTCAATAGTAAGGTCGATTCCCTCTTCAAATTGAAGGGAAGGCTCCCATCCCAGCTCGTTTTTAATTTTGGATGAGTCGATTGCGTAGCGGAGGTCGTGGCCGGCACGGTCTTTCACATAAGTGATCAGTTTTTCGGAAGTACCGGGTTCCCTGCCTGTTTTTTCATTCATTCTACGGCAGATGACTTTTATAAGGTTTATGTTGGTCCATTCGTTGCAGCCGCCGATATTGTAGGTTTCCCCAATCTTTCCCTCGTGGAAAACAACATCAATGGCACGGGCATGATCACCCACCCATAGCCAGTCGCGGATGTTTTTGCCTTCTCCGTAAACCGGAAGAGGTTTATTGTTGAGGATGTTATTAATGAATAAAGGGATCAGTTTTTCGGGGAACTGGTAGGGACCATAGTTATTTGAGCAGTTGGATATTAGCGTTGGCAAACCGAAGGTGTCGCAATAAGCGCACACAAAATGATCGGAGCCGGCCTTTGATGCTGAATAGGGGCTGTGTGGGTGGTAGCGGGTGGTTTCTGTAAACAGACCCATGTTGTCCAGCGAGCCATACACCTCGTCGGTAGAAATATGGTAAAATCTTTTGCCCTCCAGGTTATCTTTCCAGATATGTCGGGCGGCATTTAGCAGGTTTACCGTACCCATAATATTTGTAAAAACAAAATCGGTGGGATTGGAAATTGAACGGTCTACATGCGACTCTGCGGCAAGATGGATAATCCCTTCGAACTGCTCATTTTCAAACAGGTTGTGGATAAATGTCGCATCCACAATATCGCCTTTTACAAAACGGTAATTGGGTTTGTCCTCCACATCCTGAAGATTGGCCAGATTCCCGGCATAGGTCAGCTTATCGAGGTTTACGACCTGGTACCGGGGATACTTGTTAACAAATAAGCGTACCACATGGGAACCAATGAAGCCTGCGCCTCCGGTAATGAGGATTTTTTTCATTGCTTGATTTTAATGGATTATATTTCTGCTGATTTACTTCCTGATTTTATATAGAAGCCACATTATACCTTGAAAACAGATTGGATTTTCAGTAAGGATTTCTGTTCAATTAGACTTTAGCACAGTATAGAGGTAAAAAAACCTTACTTTACGAATAAGTTATATATTCTCCTTATCTTTTATACACTCTTCCAGCGATTTGCGCCAATGACGGATTTGGATACCCCAGTGTTTTTTAATTTTTATTTTATTAAGTACACTGTATGCAGGGCGCCCGGCAGGTGTCGGGTATTCATGTGTCTCAACAGGAATTATTTTGCAATTCAGCTTGCTAATTTCCATAATTGCGCATGCAAAATCGTACCAGGAACATATTCCTTCGTTTGAAAAATGGTAAATTTCAGCGTATTGCTTACCTATCCTGATTTTTGACAGAATTTCCGCAATCACATAAGCCAGATCCCTGGCATAAGTGGGTGTTCCTGCCTGGTCGGAAATTACATTCAGTGAATCTCTCTCCATTCCCAGACGTTGCATTGTTTTGTAAAAGTTATTGCCGTAGTTTGAATAGAGCCATGAGGTGCGTATGATCAGATGTGAAGGATTAACCTCCCTGATGGCTTTTTCCCCTTCCAGTTTGCTTTTACCATACACATTCAGTGGACGTGTTGCATCTGATTCTTTCCAGGGTGAATGGGTTTTACCGTCGAATACATAATCTGTTGAGATGTGCACAAGCAGGGCATTTGCTTCTTTAGCCGCTTCAGCAAGTAATTTAGCCCCGGCTAGGTTTACATTAAAAGCATTTTCTGTTTCAGTTTCCGCTTTATCAACAGCCGTATAGGCAGCACAATTTACAATTGCATTGATGTTTTTTTCTCTTACGATATTATCCAGGCTATTTTTATCGGTAATATCAAATTCGGGTAAATCATAAAAATGAAATTTCCAATGCTGAAACAGATGGCTTATTTGCTGTAATTCCGAACCCAGCTGGCCCTGGCTTCCTGTAACGAGAATATTCATTTTAAGTGCTGAGGATTTAATAAAGTTGGTATTTCCGGAGATTCGGGATTTTATATACTCATTTAATATAGCAGAACTGCCATCCCATAGTTATGGCTAACTGATTCGGTGAGGATGGTAGAGTTTTGTGTTTTGCTTTTAGTACAATATTGGGGATAATCTGAGGAAGTTTCCGTAGAGGATGGGGATGGAGAATGCAAATAACCGTCTCAGCCTTCAACTGGCCGGTTCTTCTGCTAATGTTTTTTTAATATACACTTTGTCACAGCTTGCATCAAAGACATAGTTACGCACCTGAAGCGAAATTTCAACTGCTTTTTGCTGGTACTCTGTCATTAATATTTTGATGAGATAATTTTCCATAAATCGATATTTTATAGAATATATTCGTTATTTATAGGGTTTTTATATCGCTTACAAAAGATATAAGTAGATAAATGGGTCTTCGGCCAAATATGTCTTTCCTTTCGATTCATGTTGAATAAATGATGTGTGGCAAGGATAATCGTCTTTGTCGAATCTGGCTGCTCCAACATTTAAAATAAATGTGTACAAAGAGTATAACCCGGACAGGGATCATAACCCGGAGCAGAACATGGCATTATTTCCCCAGTGAAGCCAGGGAGATCACATTAATTCCGTCGGGCCGGCGATAGGTCATTCCTGTTCCGGTAATAATGTTTAACGATTTTGGTACATCCATTTTGGCAATATCTATATTTTTCTCAAATTTTTTAAGATTTCCTGCAGCTTCGTCAATATATCCCACACCGAGTTTTATTTCAAAAGCGGCATAATTGCCATTGCGTTTCTGCACAATAGCGTCAACTTCCAAACCATAAGAATCATTATAATGAAATACGTTTGCGTCATTTGCTTTGGCATACACATTTAACTCGTGCGTTGCCAATGACTCGAACAAAAACCCTGTATATTTCATGTCTTTGATTAGTGATTCTTTATCTAACCCCAATGCTGCTGCTGCCAGGGACGTGTCGCACAAATGCCTTTTGGGCGATTTTCGCAAGGATGCCGATGAGCGGATATGCGGATTGAAAGCAGGTTGTTCATACAAAATCATTAAGCGTGACAGTGCATCAAGATATTCTGAAATTGTATTGCGCGACAACTCATTTCTTTCCGAAGTTTTCACATCCTGCTCCAGTGTTTTGTTGTCAACCAGTGTTGCCGTGTTCCTTGCAATTGAACGCAATAAATTGCGAACTTTATTCGGGTCGCGCTTAATTCCCGAAACTCTGCTCATATCCACTTCACAAAGTAAATCAACATAGCCTCTGTTCATTTTGATGGCATTCTTTGTACTTTCGTTCAATAAAGCGGGCCATCCGCCTGTCAGCATTTTATCTGTTATGAAGTCAAGCGTAACACCGGCATCGTAGAAGTCTGGAAAGCGCCCTTCCAGCAAATCCGAAATCTTAATTATTCCGGTAGAATGACCTGTTTCCTGCCAGGTCATCGTGTCCATTTGCACCACGGTAAAACGCCCGGCGCCGCTATGCAGCTTTACGTCATCACCCGGGTTGGCCGAACCTGTAAGAATAAATTGCCCTTTTGCTTTCCGGTCGTCCACTTCGTGCCTTACATAATTCCAGATTTCAGGGTGTACCTGCCATTCATCAATTAATCTTGGTGTATCTCCTGCCAATAAGAGTTGTGGATTTGTTGCCATTATGACGGGTACCTGTTTGTCCCTGTCCATCTCTGCCACGCTTTTTGCAAATTGATTGGCTGTTGCTGTTTTTCCACAGGATTTTGGCCCTTTAATAAGCACTGCACCCGAAGCCGACAAATTTTCCACCAAATCTGCTTCAATTATTCTTTTTATATAACTCATAATTAAGCATATAATTTGGATGCAAAAGTACAAATAATTTCTTATTGTGCATTATTCAGCAAATACATTGTGCATTATTCAGATATTTTGATGTGCAAATATTAAAGTTTAACTGTAGAAAATGCCATCATAATAAAACCGTCATTTCCTGAAATTGAAAATGCATAATCTGACCGGCAAACGTACTGTTCACTATTTCGCACGATAACTTGTTTTGTGCTGCTGCACCAAGCGTAATTAAAATGATTGATAAATATAATAAGATTACTTTGTACATGATATCCTTTTTTGTTGTTATGGGAATGCCCCCTATAACCCGAATACAGGCACTTTATTCCAATTTACCATTAAATTCCCGGAGAATTATTTCAATCGGTTATTATTATTTAATCTCCCTTAAACATTCTAACGCCGGAACCCTTATTATTCCCTCCGAAAATTGGGATAATTTCTTTATCCCCATCTCCTTTGTTAATTCTACCACCGGGACCTTTTCCCATTCGATTTTTTTTATGGCAGTGGTTATATCGATGAAATCAAAATCGTTCAGCCATTGTTCGAGTTTGGCCATTGTCCCCTTTAATCCCACGTATGATTTAAATTTCCGCGCCATGGATAATTCTTTTATTACCGGCTGATTTGGATCAAAATCGCGTGGATGCAAATAGCTCATCACATAATCTGACTGCCGGGTCCATATTTTTATCAATGAATAGGGTAATAACCTGAAATACCCTCCTCCTGAAAATATCAGAGGTTTGCCTATGAGCGTTGAAAAATTAATCGGCAGTTGCTTCATTGCAAAAAAGATTGAGATATTATTATGAAGCCACTTTACTTATTGGAAAGAAGTCAGATATATTATCGGTTAAATCAGGCAGTTCGACTTTCCGAGGGGTTGAGACTGGGTTATAGCTCTGTCTCTGATTGAATTAATTGAGATTAATACAAAGGTTTGTTGTTAATAATTCCTTCCAGATGTTTTAAATACATTTCAGCAATTTTATCCCAGGTAAACTTTTGTTTTACCCTCTGGTAATTATATTTTTCCTGCCATTTAAGATTAGAATAATTATCACGCAGGTATATTAACTGATTTGCCAGATCATTTACATCCTCCGCTTTAACCCAGACTCCGCTGTCTTTAAGTGGCTCCCTACAGGCACTGATATCAGATGCTATACAAACCTTTGAAAATACCATGGCTTCAAGAAGAGTTATAGGCATCCCCTCCAAAGTAGAAGGAATACAAAATGCATAGCATTCTTTTAAAAGCTTATCTTTTTCTTCGCCATAAACTGCCCCTGTAAATGCAATTTTATCTATATGCCCTCCGGAAAGTTGATGGAGGTGGTTAACATAAGCAGGATCAGAATCATTATTGCCGGCAACAACCAATTTCTTTTCGGATATTCCGGATAAAATATAAGCCTTGATCAAGATATCCGGATTTTTATCTTTCACCAACCTGCCAAGATACAGGAAGTAACCTTCTTTCTTTAAGTCGTATTTTACAAGGATGCTATTATTTATTTCATTTTCAGATGGCAGATTTACGGCAGATGGAATCGTTGTACATTTTTTATTGTAATTATTTAGAAAAAAATCCGTCTGTTCCTGAGAAACCATAATCAAATGATTGTGCAGAAAAGCTGTAATTCTTTCCATTGCTTTCATTATTTTTTGTTGTTTCGAAGAATACTTTGTTCTTTTCCATTCCAATCCATGACCCTGTAACAATGCTATTTTCCCAAACAATCGGGGAATCCAGAACGACAATAATGAAGGAGGCCAGCTATTATAGTGAAATACCTTTGCATCACGATCATTAATTATTGAACGGATGGTTGCTTTTAGACCAAGTAGTATTTTATTCAGATAGACATTTTTGATCGATTTTTGGTGAATCACCTTAAATCCGTTGATGTATTCCACATCGTTCCTGTCGCTTTCACAATAGACCACAGGTTCGTTTCCCATGCGAACAAGATGAGTAGCAAGGTTATACATATAATTCTCTATGCCACCCAGTTTATGGATATCGCGGCCGCCGATAAAGATGATCTTCAATTGATTGATGAATTTTAACGCAAACCTTGTTTGTCGTTATTACCTACGCAATAAAATGGAATATTGGTGGTGTCAACATTTTTGCCCAGGATAGAGGCTAATTTGTTTTTTATTACCCAGGGGGTTACTTTTTTGATGTATTTTTTCATTACCGGAGATGCAGAGCCTATCATCCAGCAGCTTTTAGGGCAATTTGCCACTTTTTCCCTCACAATGGAAGCCTGTTCGCTATTCCATATTTCCATAAAATCCTTAGCATGGGTTAAGTTACCCATAGTTTCATACCAATATCGCGCCTCCATACCGTTGCAGGGAAGGACCTCACCATAGGGATCAATAAAGAAATTCTCAGTTCCGGCCTCACAGGGCAGCATTCGTCTGCCATCATTTATGTAGTTTATTAAACCCAGGTTAAAAAAGGCCCTGAACCATGATTTCGGATCATTTTCTTTCATGAGCCTGTTAATCAGATCTTCGAAGTCTGCACAAACAATGTCCTTATTTGTTACTACATTATCGTATTTGTGGAAGTAAAATGAATTATGAAATGTAGCTGTGGCAAACTGCATTTTCAGATTCCTGCTAAGTTCGTATAGCCACAGCATATCTTCCGAATTATTATTCGAAACTGTTATTCCGAACCCTATATCTTTTATCTTCATCCTGCGCAACTCAAGTAATGTCCGGAGGCCTTTATCAAATCCTCCCTCCCTTCCTCTGAGCTGGTCGTTTTTAACTGAAAGACCTTCAATGCTTATCCGGTAGCCAATTGCCGGATACTTTTTTGCCATTTCAATAAT
>CAZXFB010000052.1:5281-19834 GCA_964639725.1 uncultured Rikenellaceae bacterium | reverse complement strand
ATAATTCAATATTATTGATGTTATTGCTTTTTATATAGTCTGAAATAAATGCTTTTTCAGTTCCTGCTCCAACAATCTTCAAATAAAGATCCGGCAATTTGGAAAAGGTTTTTACAAGCGTTTTTAATCCTTTTTCGGATGAAAGTCTGCCATAATAAAGGAAATAACTATTTGCATTATTTTGAGGCGTTGATCGCCCTGTTTCAAAAGCAAAATTATGGAGAACAGTTAGCGGTATATTTCGGAAATCCTTTGCAAATTGTAAGTGCTTTTGTTTCGAAAAATTACTGACAAACAAAACTCCTGAAAGATTTCTGACAGGGTTGAAAAAAAGGTTTCTAAAGTACATTTCGCCTGCCATAACAATACTTTCCAGAATATTCCCTTTTGAACACCTTTTAACAGCACATTTATAAAAATATTTGCCATTACACTTCTCACAAACATTGCCATTAATATCGGTAAAAGTGTAGGCAGGGCAAACCATTCTATAATCGTGGGCAGTATGTACCAACGGAATATTATATTTTCTTAATACTGAAAAAATCGATGGAGAAATTCCACCCCAGAATAAGTGCACGTGTGCGATATCCGGTTTCTCCCTTTTCACCAGCTCTTCCAGGTTTCTTTTAGCTTCCTTATTATAGAAATACCTGAAAATTCCTTTCAACCGGGAAACTTCAGATAAGGATTTTATAAAATGATCTTTATTGCTGCAATTTTCATTTTCCTTATTTGAACAAGAAAAGAAAACAACGCTATGGCCTTTATTCTGTAATAGTCCGGCAGTATTGAAATATACGGCTTCAGAACCGCCTTTACGATAATGGAAATTATTTATTTGGAGGATTTTCAATTGTAAAGTTATCTTACATGTTAGAATATTGAACGTACCAATCTTAGTATTATAAAGCTTTTGTGAAAATCATAACTAGTATTTTTGTTCTACAGAATTACTGAACTTTCCGAATGCAAGACTTCAGATCATCTTTTTTTAATTCGATTATTCTATTTAATTCTGACTTTATAGTTAATTTATTTACCCATAACTGTTCGAATATTTTCAATGACTCGTATGCGCAAAAATCTTCTATATCAACTGAATACTGATCCAATCCTATTGCATTCATATATTCTTTCAACTTGAATAAATAATTTATTGACATTGTCGGTATATATGCACTGGTCGAAAGAATACATGCATGCATTCGTGTGGTAATATTGATTTCACAACAAGCCAATAGCGATTTAAATTCAAAGGCTGAAGGAAGTGTTTCAACAATTCGTATTTGTTTCTTGTGTGTGGTTAAAGCATAAATTTCTTTTGCTACAATAACATCATCCTCCCTGCAGCCATTCACGGGGTAATTTGTAGGGAAGAGAATAATACTTACCTGATATTGTTCAATAATAGAATCAATTAATACCGCCATCTCCTTTTTGTAGGACTCATAATTGCTATAAGGTGTTTCATATTTATTGGCAACGTATGTCCAACGTAAAACTGATATGCCGACCAACTTTTCATTATCATCAAAAAGAGTTTGTTTGTAATCGGTCGACCATTCCTGAAAAATAGCCACATCGGAAGTATTTAATATTTTCGATAAATTAATTTTTTTAAATTGGGAAACAGTATCATACGATTTTTGATCCCTGCAATAAATTAAATCTAATTTTGTAAATACGTAATTGGCTGCAAATCTTGTAAAGCGGTATAAAAACGGACCATAAGTAGAAGGTGCAAGAATCATTCTCCTATTAAACTTCTTCACGATGGCATAAGTAAACAGACTGAAAAATTCATTTTTAATATATTTGTCATTAATACGTTCTGCACCTACACTAATCACAGTATCTGCCCAACGGTAATCTGACCATCTTTTCGCTTTAATTGCTGTTTTGGGGAAACACCATGCAAAACACATCCAGTTAATCGTTTTAATTAACCAGATTACCTGTTTGATTCGATTTTTGCTGAACGGAAATTTGAAAATATCCTGAACAGATTTGATTTCATATTTTTCTTCAAAAACAGACGGATAGTGTGCCATAATTCGAAGATGATCTTTGGACACCCCAAGTTGTTCTTGCAGTAATTTAACTGTATTCTCCACTAATGCTCCGGAGCCAATATTCGCATCAGTATAAGCTTCGATAATCAAATATTTTCTTGTCATTGACTGGTTAACGTAAAATCAAGTTTCTTAAATCAGGTATCTTATTGAGAATCTTATAAAAGGCCACAGGCATCCGTGGAAGCAGGTTCACAATTCGTGAAAGGTACCAACGCTGAAATTCCTCCAGTTTACCTGCTATCCGAATTTTAGGATCACATTTTTCTCCTCTAAAATAGGGTATTAATTGTTGTTTCCGTCTGATGTCTTTTAGATCCATGGCATCCTCAATTTCTGAATAAGATTTCACCTCAAACAGTAAGTTTGAAAGGCTTTTTAGAAGCGCTTCTCCTGCTTTGGTATGGACTATCGTCAGTGTTTTCCCCAATCCGCTTTCTTTCTCAATCTTCCATGGATCCATTAAAGTAAGGTCCACCTCTTCGCCAAATGGATTCGAACAAATATTACACCCCGGCACTGTCCAAAGTCTTCTTCCAAAAGGGATGCGGGCAGCGATATCCCAATCTAATTCAGAATGATTAATCTTCACGACTCCCGGCCAACCACTACCACGATAGTTGAACGTAAAATGCTTATCCATTGAGACCTTTGTTCCCATAATTTTGGCCAGAAATCGAGTTGATTCAAAGGTTTTCTGCTGTTTACAAAAAATGCAAACCTTTATTAATTCATTGAATTTTCCCTTCAAAACATGCTCTATCCCTTTCAATTGGCAACCAGTCCCAATAACCATTAACCGGTTAGTTTTAGCTATCCTGTTTAGATTTTGATTGACTAAAACAGAGTGATAAACTGAGTTGGGTATATCCTGATAATCCGGGATATTGTTCTTGTGATAAAACTCTCCCTCGCAAAATGGATAGGTTGAAGTCTGTTTCAAAGTATAAGCCCCATCAATAATACCAGATTTAAGTCCTTCAACTAATAATGTCCGGGCGACTCCACCGGAAGAAGCATTTTTTCGTATTTCAATATTCTGATTGTAGACCAGGTAGTAGTCTCTTTTATTTAGTGAATTTAAGCTGGCGTCAGACACCACCTTTTTATTAGCAGGACATACATTGACACACTTCAGACAACGAATACACGTTTCATTATTAATAGTAATTTCATTTAACCCGATTGTAGTTCGTGTTGCGGATATCGCATTTACCGGACAAACGAACAGACAGGTACCGCATTGCTGACATTTTGAAATCTCAAAACTAATGTCATTCAAAATAGTCAACATTATTCTATATTATTGGTCATTCTTTACTCATATTTAAGCAGTCTTTTAAAAATCCTAAGGAGTCATTTCTCAACCTTCCTAATATCTCTTCTACAGCTATGTAGTCAATTCCCCTTTCTATTTCAGAATATATGTTTTTTTGAAACAGCCGTTCTTGTAGCCCAAGAATATCAAAAAGACTGTCTATACGGGAATGGGTCGATTTAGTCTCGTTAGGATTTTGGCGATAGAATGTGATGAATTTCTTTTGAAAGATAATGGAAAACACTGAACCATGGAAAGAGTCAGTTATTACATAATTTGCATCTCTGAATAACCGAAGAAAGTCAAACGGATCAACATCAAATAACTGGACGTCTCCTATTTTATTATCTATAGGAATATAATTATCAATATGTGGTAAAAAGACTACCTTAAGATTTGATTCTTTTTTAAACTTGTTGATCTCATCGCGAATTTCTGGTCTGGTTCCCAAAATATAGCACAATACATATGGTTCTTCTATTTTGCATCGCTCTTCATTGATATATTTACTCCAATCCACCTTGTTTAAAAGAAAAGTCGGATCTAAAACAACCTTGGCCTTTTTATTTGAAATTGACTCAACAATTTTTTTCCCCTGCAACTCCCTCACCCCCACGTAATCTATTCTATTTAAATATTTTGCAACACTATCCCTCTGACAAGGAATAATATCTGAAACGCCAAAACTTGATGCATATGAAAATTTAGGGATACTTTCGTTTACAAACAAGAGATTATAAAATTTACTAAAAAGACTTAAAGGCCCCCAAACCTGATCACTGCCAACCATAATTGTGCTGTAATTTAGCGAACCTTTTTGCAATGCTTTATATCCGGTATAAGTTCTCGAGACAGAATCAAAATATTTATCTTTAAAAGCATCGACAGCTTTTCTTCTAATAGCTCTGGTTTTTGCATATTTCTTGTGAAGCAAAAAGTCCTTTTTCTTCTTCAGTCTGTAAATTATTGCATCTATTGCACCGCTTCGAATCAAATCAGGAACTATTTTTACCAACTCAATGAGTTTTCGCTGCTTCTTGTACTTAATAATCTCGTAATCATAACCAAGTTTTCCTATCATTGCTATAGTTGCAAATCCTTGTAAAGAGCTCCCATAATTATTTTGGCCTGGATGCATTATAATTACACAGCCAACTTTCTTTGTTTTTTTAGTATTGTTCATCTCTTAAATAGATTAGATAGCCTGATTAAGAACCATAATCTTCTATGTTTACCAATGAATCGTTGAAGTTCTGTAAATAACATTGTCGCAATATCTTTAATCCCAATTATTGTTTTAAGGTCTTCATCATAGCTCACAATTTCTCTACCCAATAACCTGTCAAAATATTGTAATGCATAAACTTTCTTCTTTTTAGGGTAAAGCATTGCTTTTTGTGATTGATTCACCGTTTGGGCAGGTATATTGGTTAAAGAAATAATCCCTTCCTGAACAGCTTGTTGTACCCAATTATTAAAAATCGGATTACGGACTATAATCGAATTTACACCAATCTTGTCCTGATCGTAGGGAGCTATATGGATATCTCCAAAGCAAACATCTGCTAAAAGGCCATAATGGTCAATACAAGATAAACATCTCCTTGGCTTAAAAAAGGAACGAATACCAGGATAATAGTTGAGATATGGCACTAAAGTCGTATCACCTTTGTTCTGAACAATTTTCATGAAACCTAAACAACCTTCATCCCGATAAGCGAAATATTTGATCTCCTCTGTATTGATTTGATGTTTCCTGAATAAGTATTCCGTAGCCAGAAATGACCGGTTCGAACTGCAATAGATCGAAAAATAACCTACAATCTTTCTTTTAAAGGCAGGATCAATATCCGCTCTTTTTCGAAAACCCTGAATATGACAGGGTAATCCAACAATAATGAATTTACCCTCTTGCTCTTTTATTTCGTTTCCAATATTGGACATATTGACCGGACAATATTTTAAGCTTCTTACATAGAGAATTTCTTCAGCGGTTTTAGCTAAAAAAACATAAGGAGTGGTTTTATCATTCTGATTGAACCCGGTTACTACAGCGCCATCAATAAATTTCTTATTCAATAAAAAGATCAGAAACTGGCTCAACAAGCCTCCTGAAGCAGAATGATACCGAATCATTTGATTTAAACTGTAACCGGAATAGCATGCTTCAAAATATCCGGCATATGAATCAGAATGTGAATTTGTCTTAAAGAGGTCCTCGCTTCTTTTTGTTAAATCAATTGAAAAGCCAGGACATACTTTGAGACATTTAGAACATCCTTTATCACTCAGGCAGGTTGTAGAATTTAAATGCGGTTGATAAAGTCCCTCCTTTAAACGAATTTGAATAGAACCTGTAGGACAAACATCAGCACAGATCCCACAACCGGTGCATAGTTGGTTCCTTGCTACAAACCAAATATTATTTCTATTCTCTTTTTTCATTTAGAATAGACTTATAAAAGCTGATATAAGAGTTTGCAGTCTCTTCAATCAAATATTTAGATATTACCTTTTCCCTCTTTTTAAGAGTTTCATGCTTTGATTGTTGTTTATTAGTTGCTTCCTGAAGTGATTCTTTAAAAGAAGTTGTCGTAAAATCTTTAGGGATATAGCACCCTTCAATATCTTTAGCAATTTTTTTATGCTGAATAATTGGAGAGAGGACACATGGTAGCCCAACAAAAAAAGCCTCTAAAACTGCTATTGGTAATCCCTCAAAAGTCGAACAGCTTAGAAAGCAATCACATTCATTTTGAATTTCCGATACATCACTTCTAAGTCCGAGAAGATGAATATTAGAAATATCTTTAAAAATTTCTTTGTTAATATATCCTTTACCATAATGCCCGCCGCAAATAAAAAAATGGAGATTCTCATTTAAAACAGATTTGGCAAGAGCAATAAGAAATTCATAGTTTTTCTGCGGTCTTAATGATCCTACTGACACTATTAGTTTTGATTCATCTGAAAGATTAAATTCCTTTCTTAAGAAGGTGACGTTTTTATTATTTACATTTTGAGGGTTGACTCCGTTAGGAATTATTATTGTATTATTATTTTTCTGAATACGAAGTTCTGATGCAGCTTCAGAGCAGAATATTAAAGGTGTCCTTCTATTCAACAGAGTACATATGCTCCCCCATCGTTCCGGAGCATTATGAATAGTGCAAATATTCCTGATGTCGGTTTTGAACGTAGCCAACTTTCCAAAAATATGCGATAATTGACCATGTGTATTTATTATATCAGGTTGTATTTTTTTTATTATCCCACGACAATGCAGAATTTTCCGAATTGCAGAAAATTTACTACCTATAATTCTGTTTAAGCTGATAACTTTTACGTCGTTTGTCTGTAATTTATTTTTTATGTTTTTACTGTATTCCAGTCCATCCTTATCAATGGTAATAATGTAAACATCACAATTTTCATGGACTTGTCTGATTGCTAGAGACAGTAGAAGGTTTTGCATACCTCCTCCCTTTAAATTATTTATAATATGACAAATTACCATATTAGCCGAACAGATTTTTTTTGATAACATTAAGATATTCCAGACCAAATCTTATATCAGGTTCCACATAATTTCCTTCTGCCCATTCATTCCATGATTTTAAAAATATTATCTGGTGCTCGGGATTTTTATGTGTTATTAATGATAATGCTCTTTGAACATTCTTTTCGAATAGTTGAGGTGTACTGTCATGGTATATTACGGCAGACGAACCTGAACGGGGTGACCTATCCCATTGTGGCAGGATAATCGGATAAATATTTTCTTCTTTTTCAGCTTCTGTATAGAGATGTTGTATAATTTCTTTAAAATCATATTTATCAAGGACTATTTTATCAAATTTTGTTTTTAAGAAATTAATAACTTTCCTTTTTACACTGCCTTTTACCAGACATTCAGCTCTCCATTGGCCATTCCGATTAACGGCATCATAACCTGCCTCAAGTATTTTACTATAATTAGCGGTAGAATCTAATCCAATAAAATAAATTCCTTTAAGACCATTACTATTGGCCAATTCATTCCAAATAGTAATGAATTCTTTTGGATTTGGTATATCCAATGGCTTGTAAATTAAAAAGAGTGGTTTGCCATCAATTTTAATATACCTATCATCTGAGAAAGCCTTTAACAGAATATAAAAATGCTGTTTATAGTCTTCAAACCCATTATATTCCTGTTTTACAACGTGGGCTGTTTTATCGTTCTTATTCTCATTGGTCCATTGTTTATTGGTCCAGTCATGATTTGCCCACCCCAGGCAAAAGGGGAAATCCGGTCTTTTTGATTCCAGCACTTCGTCAAATGGAAGATTCAGCAAACGTTTCCCATTACCAAAATAGTAATGCCAATACATAAAGCCTTCGATACCGGCCTCTCTGGCCATTTGAACCTGCATTTCCCTGATTTCGGGCATTCTTAAGTCATAATACCCCAAATCGGCAGGTACTCTAGGCTGATAGTGGCCTTTAAACAGGGGTTTAGCCATTCCAACGTTTCGCCATTCGGTATATCCCTTGCCCCACCATTGGTCGTTTAATGGAATGGGGTGGAATTGGGGGAGGTAATAGGCAATTATTCTGAATTTGCGTGATTGCATGAAGTACTTATTGTAAATGTTGTAATTTATCTTTATTTAACATTAAAGGAATAGTAATAAGGATCCAAAAGAAATTTGTCTTGTTCCCATCAAGCGAAAACGACATTATTAACCAACCAGTGAAGCTGATTAGATAATATTTATAAAAAGTTTTGTAAAAAAATTCCTGGGTATGATTATACCTGACAATAATAGTTCTAAAAGAATAGAAAATAATTATAATCAAAAGTATAAAACCAATAAAGCCAAGTTCTGCCAATACTCCAAAATACATGTTCATTGGAGCATATGAGATATCTGTTACTATCCCATGACTTCCTAAGTATGCAGGAGCATTTTCCATAAACACCTTATTCCCGGCACCAAAAATTGGGTTTTCAAGAAAAGCAGTTATTAACGATAGTACAACCATTGATCTAATATATGTGCTCCCATCCTTTTCTGAAATTTCATTGAAATGTATACTATCAATAAAAAAATATATAAAGTACAGGAATACTAAGGCTGACATTATATAGATTATAACTGATCTTTTCACAACCCTTTTTTGCTGTAAATGGCTTAAATATAAAACTATAAGCAAAACGGCTATGCCGGCTCGTGAGAATGTGATTATTACTATTACTGCAAGAAAGACGATTATAATACCATATATGTATTTATGAATTTTAGAGTTCGATGTCCTTGATAAGAACATAGCAAGCGGTATTATGGGTACAATATTCAATGCAAGATAGTTGCTGTCTCGGGCGGTAGAGCCGATAGCAACCCATTTCAATCCTGCTATTTCAACAAATCTTTCTACCCTCCAGGATGTTGAGAAAAAGGTTTCGTTAAAAAAGAATTCAACAAGTCCAATCGCAGATTGAATTAAGATAACAACAAGAATTATTTTTACTATCATCCTTAACGAATAATAGTTATCCTTCAGAATATACATTGCCATTATAAAAGCGAAATAGAAAAAATAGATAAATGTAAAATGGTTATTTACAATTAGCTCATTTAATGTAATGTATAAAGGGAATGTCAGAACAGCAAGTAAATGCCAGGAAAGAGAAATTAGATTTCTCCTGGAGTCGAAAAGGTATAATAATGATAAGCCGAATATTACAAAGAAAAAGATGTATCCTCTGTAAATTGCTTCCCACCATGCTGCATTGAGCATTAAAAGGAACATTATAAACAAAAATAAATATTTAGGACGGAGCAAGAAAGTCATTGATCTTGTAATTCAATTATGATTTACCCGGGAAATCTATTCCCGGCCAGCACATTCATTTAAAATTTGAGAATAATAATGATACAAATGCTTAGTGTTCTGTTCCTTTGAATATAGTTTACAGGCAATTACTTGTGCATTTTTAATTTTTTCATAATAGTATTCAATTCCATTATTTGCCACTTCTGAAAGAGTTTTTAATAAAGCCTCTTTTCCTGTGTACTGTAATGCGTTACCTGCAGAGTTTTCTATAATTTCTTTTGTACCTGCTGTATTATTTCCAATTACCAGGCATCCATTAAACATGGCTTCGGCAGTTATAAACCCAAACCCTTCGTTGCGGGATGGCACAATAAGTGCTGTAGCATTACCCATTAAATCATACCTGTCGCTTCTATAACCTAACAGCTTTACTCTGTCTTTAATATTTCTTGATTTAATAAAGTCAAGTAATGCATTCACATATGGTTCTGTTCCTGTACCAGCTAAAAGAAGCGTATACTCTTTGTTTATTTTAGCAAATTCGTAAAAAGTTATAACAAGATCCATTGTGCCTTTTGCATCACACAAACGACCCACGAATAAAAAATACTTGTCTTTTGGTATTATAAATTGACATTCCGATTCTTCCATCACGCCATCATATATTACACGGACGTTGTTTTTCATATGAAAGTAATTGAAAAGATTATGAGTAATACTTATTAAATAACTTCTTTTTATTTTTTTCTTAAAGCTATTGAATGATGGAAAAAACCGGATATTGAAATCTAATATCTGATATTCCCTAATATGCCAAACATGTGGTATATGTTTTTTATTGGCAGCTTCAAACCCAATATTTACCGGGCCAACATTTGTATGAATAATATCTGGTTGAAATTTATTAATTATCTTCTCAATGCTTTTTTTTGCAGAATGATTTATGTATAACAGTTTTAGAATTCTTGGTACGAAAGCAATTAAAGATTTTAAAGTAACAATCATGGGATAAGCATGGAGAAGAAAATGTATTTTTTCATTTCTGATGTTATTTTGGTCAAGCCATTTTTTAAAATCACCACCTCTGCTATAAATTACTAATGCCTCTATTGCATTAAGCCTGACTAATCCATCAATGATGGTTTGTAACGCTACGGTTGAGCCATCATATTGACAGGTATGTTGGATATAAATAACTTTAATCTTTCTCATCTGATGGATCGTCGCATAAATTCCTCATTAGGAATTCCATTGAATTGTTAATGTTTTTATCCAGATTATAGTTAACGGCTGGATAGTTTATTGGTTGAACCTTAATTTGTTCACAATTGTATTTATCCAAATATCTTGCCACTAATCCAATTGAGTCAAGAAATGTCTTTGCCCTTTCAGAATTATTACCCATACCCAAAGCAAAAAATTGTTTCTGCATTAATACCGAAAAAACAGTACCATGAAATGATGTTGCTACCACAAATTCAGCATCCCGGATTAATCCAAGGAACTCACCGGGTGATACAGTGTTCTTATATTTTCTGCCAACAGCATAAGGCATTACTTTTGAATTAACTTCAATAATTTCGTAACCATATTGATCGCTTAAACGCTGTGTTAAATGTTCAGCATCGGATGATGGGGTATGATGATAAAATAGGATATACTTTTTTCTTCTCCTTTTTAAATTAAGAGGTATTAATTTACTCCATTGTTCTTTGTCAAGCAGGAAAACAGGATCTAAAGTCAATTCTGCTTCGTATCCAAGTTCCTGAACGATTAGTAACAAATTTCTTTCCCGGACAGAAATAGAATCGAAATTTTTGAGTGCCCTTTTTAAATAATCCTTATCATCCGCGTTTAGATCAATTACCCCCATGCTCGCTGCATAACTAACTTTCCGAACAATATTATCAGGAAATCGTCCAAGATATACTTCGTCAAACCCTCTGTTCTCCTTTATTTTATTCGATTTTCTCCAAATCTGATCGCTTCCGTAAAAAATCAAATCGAATTTCTTATCAATACTTTGTCCGGTTAAATATTTCGGCATTTTGCTGACATGAAGATTGTTGTAAATAAAATCTAAGCAGCCCCTGTTGCGTTTTTTTGTCCGGTTAAATTTCAAAACGAATTCGCCCAAATAGCGTATTTTCCCTTTAAAAGAGCATTTTGAAAAGCTTTTGTAATTAAAGATCAAGTATTCATTTGCATGATATTCAGGCCAGTAATCTATAATTTCAACCTGATGCCCTGATCGTTTTAAGAAAGACATTAAAGCATATGCCTGAAAAATGGCGCCATAGTTTACAGCCCGGTGAAATGTAAGGATTCCGATTTTCATTTGTTCGTTTTCAAATATCTAATCAGATTATGGTATTCGTTTTATTAATGGGGTATCTAAAAGAATTAGTAATCATAAAAGAATCTGGAGGTATCCCACATGCAACCATAACAATAAAAACCTCAGAATCCTTTATTTTGCATAGTTCTCGTAATACAATATCTTCCTCCGGTAAATGACTACAATTTAGAATACATGCACCAATTTCTTTATAATGAAGAGCATATAGCAAATTCATAGCATAAATACCACCATCAATATAAACCTGGTTTCTTTCTGTTATACCACTAAATACACCCAATTCACCTGTGACGATTACTAGGTTATTGACTAAATGCCCAAATCCTCTGTTTCCACCCTGAACTTCTAAAATTTTAAGAATTTGATTTTTATCTGTAATCAGATAGGTTCGCCAGGACTGCCTGTTGCAAGCGGATGGTGTGTTTCTGGCAATTTCCAATACCTCAAGCATTATTTCAGTTTTTATGCTACCAGGACTAAAGTTTCTGACACTTGATCGGGAGTTGGAGAATTTTAGAAATCCTGCCTGAGAAAAATTAAAAAATTCCTTTTTTGTTATTATTTGTTGCGAACTTGGTGTAATACTAATTACTCTTTCCTTTAATTCTTTAATTGGCTTAATTACTGCCTCATTTAACTTAAACTCTTTATTATGATGAAAATCTTCATATTCAAGTATTACTTGGATTGCATGTTTTAATTGTTCTTCATTTATGCCATATTTTTCTATATGCTTATTACATAAATTACAAAGCTGAACTATTCTTTCTTTACCAAAACCCAAACGAGGTTCAGGCATTGTTAATCCCTTCTCAATTACATGATAGATTGTTATAATCTCGCTTATCATTTTTCCAGAAGTGTTGTTACCTCGAGTGCGGGAATATTCTATATATCTATTAAAGTCATAGTTAAAAGCCTTTTGCATAATTTTAATATTATGCATTTGTCTTTTATAAACCAATAATTTTTTTGGCAATATCCTTTTTAAAAATTCTTTAACCATTTTTTAAAGATCTTGGAAAATTTTTGCAATGCTTTATATATTATACTCATTGTGAATTTGCGCTCACTTTCAGAAAGTCCAATAAAAAAACTTGCAATTATTGCATTTATTAATCCTATCATAAAGACTATTATAAAACGATTAATTCCCTGATGAAACTGATATGTCAAGTATAATGGAATAGTGTAGGAAGCAATACTCACCAATATAACGTTAAACACAACTTGTTTAAAGAATCGTATAATTGATAAGTCTATCATTTGGCTTAATAAAATAAGCCTGAGCAAAAGACAAACCATCGAATTTATAATTGCAATGTACATAACAGTCTGAGGTGGATAGTTCATTCTCAAAAACAGAAATGATATTGGTAGGCTTAGCAACATCATTCCTCCAACTACTATCTGATACCATTTAATTCGACCTGTTGCTTGCGCTGCCGACATTAACGGAAATGATAAGGAATCGATTAATGACGTAATAATTATTAATCTTGTAAAAATGATTACGTATTCGGGAATATCCGTTAGCCACAATTTAAGTATAAAATTAGTTTCTAACAGTATTGGCATTGAAAGAAGAAAAAGTAGTAAATAAGAAAACTTAGAACTTTGAAAAACCAGATTAATCATATTTTCTTTTTCACCTGTAGCATAATACTTTGTAATTTGAGGGCGGGTTGCTGTCAAAAAGTTTAAAACAAATTGATTTATTGCATTATTTATTTGGTATGCAATTGCTCTGGCTGCATTTATTACTGGTCCGAAGAAAATATTCAAGAGAATATTAATCCCCTGATTATTAAAAACACCTGCAAGCGCTCCGAATAAATTCCAACCTGAATAGCCAATCAGTTCCTTAAATAAGTTTTTGTCCCAATAGAAATTGTAAATGCATTCCTGAAATTGCTTTTTACAATACCTGCGATAGAACAAAGAAATTATTAGGGTGACCCCAAACAGCAAAATAGCATATAGCTTAAGTTTATCGAAAGAAAACAAAACCAATAAATAAACGATAATAAGTTTTAGGATAGCTTCAACTATACTCATGTAAGCATAAACCTTCATTCTTTCGTGAGCGATTATGGCCGCATTATAGGGAATAGTCAACATTGTGATCATAAATGATAAAATGCTAAACTGGTATACCCAGTTTGCAGCCTCCATTCTTTCCTCGGGAATGGTCATTTGTGTATTTAAAAACCATAGCCCAATTGTTTCAGCCAGGATTAATATAATAACAGCAATAATTAGATAGATACTAACCGTCATACTAAATGTCTTTTTAAGCTGGTCGTAATTATTACGGCCAAGCTCAAAAGCGAAAAAACGTTGCGAAGCCGAAGCCATTGTATTACTTAAAAAGGAAAACATTACAACAACTCCACCTACTACATTATTAATTCCGTAATCAACCGTGCCAAGTGTATTTAAAACAATTCGTACAGTATATAAGGAAACCGCCATGGTCAGAAGCATCCTGAAATACAGCATCATCGTATTCCTGGCTATTCTTTTATTGTTTTCTGAGGGCATTTATGAGGCGTGAGGTGTGAGGAGCGAGGCGTGAGGCGTAAGCGATGAGCGTAGAGCGTAGAGATGTGAGATGTGAGATTGGAGATGTTAAACTTTGAACTTTGAACTTTGTTAAGTCTACACTATTGGCCCGGCACTTTGTTTCTCTTCCATAAGGAAACTTCTGATATTTTTGTGTTCAACTCCCTGAATTGTATTTCTGTACTTTTTGTCGGCGGTGATAACCATTTTGGGATAATTATCTTCAATCTCAAGGAGATTACCGAATTCACGTCTTACTGTTTCCTCACTATCGAGGATCAGTGCAACCTGAACATATATCTTCTCATTATTCTTTGTTGCTATAAAATCTGTTTCATGATCCTTCTTCCATCCGGTCTTTATATCAAACCCCCTGTAAAGCAACTCGTTGTAAACAATATTCTCAAGGATTTTTG
>CAZXFB010000052.1:0-5181 GCA_964639725.1 uncultured Rikenellaceae bacterium | reverse complement strand
ATATCAAACCCCCTGTAAAGCAACTCGTTGTAAACAATATTCTCAAGGATTTTTGCTTTGTCATCAGGCTTATAACCAATAATGGCATTTCGAATACCTATGTCTTCAAAATAATACTTTTCACCTGTTTCAAAAATCCGCTTTCCCTGAATATCATACCGCAACACCCTGCTGACAAGAAATGCATCATTCAGATAACCTGTATAAGCCTGTACCTGATTATGAGGTATCATTACCTTCTGAGACTTAAGAAAATCACTTATGCTTTTTGAAGAGAAGAGAGATCCGGTATTATCAGCTAAAAAACGGATAAGCTGCTCAAGAAAATGTGTATTGCGCAGATTATGGCGAGTTACAACATCACGGTATATTATTGTATTGTAGATGTTTTTGAGATATTCAAATACGATTTCATCAGTCAGCCGGAGGTTAACCAGGAACGGAAGACCTCCATAAAGAAAATATTGCTCAAGATTCTCTTCCGTGTCCTTATGGTTATGAAACTGCAGAAACTCCGAATAAGAGAGACTGTAAACCCTGATTTCAACAGTCCTGCCGCCAAGAAACGTAGCAAACTCACCTGACAATAATTTTGCGTTACTGCCGGTAATATAAATGTCATTCTTATTATCGAGTAACAATGACCTGATGGCTTTTTCAAATCCCGGGATTTCCTGAATTTCATCAATAAATATATAGCTTATACTTCCCTTAACCGACTTATGTTCTATATGCTTAACCAAATCTGTAGCCGTTTTAATAAAATCGAACTGTATATCTTCATTGTTAATATAAATAATGTTTGCATCCGGATCTTCATTCAGAATCCTTTTAATCAGTTGGAAGAGCATGTAGCTTTTTCCTACCCTGCGCTGACCAGTGAAAACTTTTATTACAGGTTTGCGTATAAATGGCTCAACCCGTGAAGTGTACACTTTACGTTCAATAATATTCGCAGGAAGATAAAATTCGTTCATTTGTAAGTATATTTACAATAGCGTGTAAATATATGAAATATTTAAATTATAACTTCAAAATTCAGTGTTGAGTGGTAAGGCATGATGAGAGAGGCGTGAGCGTTGAGCGATGGTGTGGTGGAGTGGTGGAGCGTTGCGAGTCCTTACCCCTTCTACTTAGTATTATAGCTATTCCTGTAATCATTCCCGTACCTCGAATAATACCTGTATTTCATCTTGCCATATTTGATATCATTTATCAGAAGACTGATGCCTTTTATTCCGGTTGCCCCAACTTCTGCAATTGTGTTGGAAAGTAATGGGGAAATAGTATTGCCATGCCGCACAACTATAAGCGTTGCATCGGACAGGGCAGCAAGAGTCAGGCTGTCAGAAACGGTTCCGATAGGGGCGGTGTCAATTATTATGTAATCATACATTTTGCGTAATTCGGAAATGAGCTCCGCTGTTTTTTCCGAAGCAATAAGCTCTGCAGGGTTTGGAGGTATTGGTCCCGATGGCAACAGATCGAGATTGCTGTATTTTGTCTTTTTAATTAAATTCTCCAGACTTTCTTCGCCAATCAGCCATGTGGATACTCCTTTATCATTCAAAATGTCCAGCTCTTTGCACACCTGTGGCCGCCTGAGATCAAAACTCACAATAAGGGTTTTTTTGTTCATAAGGCTGTAAACTGAAGCAAGGTTTATAACTGTAAAAGTCTTGCCTTCTGCTGCCATCGAAGAGGTGATGAGTATCACCGGCGATTTGATCTCTTTCGTAAAATACCGCATTCTTGATCTCAGCGATCTGAATGACTCGACAATTCCCGAAAATGGCTCTTCCAGCACTGCTGAGAGACTGCCAAAAGTACTGTGGGGTATGTAGCCGGCTACAGGAAGATCTGTGATCTTTACCAGGTCATCCTCATCTCTTATTGTATTGTTCAGCGCCTGCAATACTAATATCACCACAAACGGGATCCCCAGTCCTGCTACCATTGCCAGCAGGTAAATGATCATGGTTTTGGGAGCCACCGGCTGCCTTCCCGGTCTTGGCCGGTCAACGATTTCATTATCGGGCGAATTTGAAGCCTTCTGTATCTGTGATTCAGCCTTTTTCTCAAGGAGGAATGAATATAATACATCGTTCAGCTTGAATTCCCTTTCGAATCCCAGTAATTCCCTCTCAGTCTTTGGCAGGATTACAGCGCTTTCATTTACTGAACGTAATTGTGCTGTGTTCTCATTCATTGCCAGGTCGTTCGCCTGTCTTACACCTTTGAGAGTCTCAGTAAGAGCCTCCCTTGTATTACGAAGTCTTTGAAAAAGCTGAGCCTGCATGGGGTTCCTGCCCCCGATGCTTTTGCTGAAATATTCGCTCTGCAGACCGGCCAGTTCAAGAACCAGATTTGTAAGTCCGGCATCTGCTATCCCCATTGTTGCTGGCGAAACAGGAAGCTCAGCGGAAACATCTTTCGAGAGATAGCCTGCGAGATATTCAAAATAATTCGCCTCAATTACCAGTCTGGCTTTCTCATTTTCCAATGTCATCGCCTGTGTTATTATCTGCGTTCCCTGTGCCGACAAATCCATAACTTTGTTCGCTGATTTGAACCTTTGAAGTTTATCCTCGGTAAGTGTCAGTGAATCACTTATCCCCGTCAGCTGTTCATCGATAAACTTCACCGTTCTTTCAGCTTCTTTATTTTTTCTTTCAAGGTTATTGTTAAGAAAGACATCTATAAGCTTATTGAGAAAATCGACATCCATTATCCTATTGGTTCCTTCAAGGGTGAGGTTTATGATGGTTCCGGCTTTTGATGACGGAGCTGCCTTCAGACGTGAGCGGTAACTCTCCACTAGTCTGTCGCGGCTGTTTAAAACAAAATATATTTCCCTGTCAGGTTCACTATTAAAGCTCAACGGGTTCTTTTCAATTATCATCTTTCCGCCATTTATATCAATGGTATCACCCAAAGCGGCCTTTGTTTCAAACTTAAAAAGATCACCGTTATCGGCAGAAAGGCTGTAGGTATCATTATCTGACAACCTGAACTCAAATTCAACATCTTTCGGGATCGTGCCGGAGGCATCGTAATTGACTTTAATGGGGCTGACAGGATAAAGGGCTACTTTATTTACCCGTCCATGATGATAATATTCTATATCAAACGGCAGATCGCTGAGCGTTTTTTCTATGATTGTCCAGGAGGTTAAAATCAATACCTGGTTATCGAGATTCTGCATTCCGGGTCTTACCCCAAAGCCCTCCAGAAGCTGCTCGGAACCAATCATTGACGTGTGTTTTTTGTCTTCCTCAATAAGCACCGTGGCAGATACTCTCCATGTTGGAAGAGTATATCTTTTATATACCCAGGCCGAGCCAACTGTCAGACCCAGCGCCAGTACGAACCAATACCAGTTCGACAGCATAAGGAAGAAGATCTTCATTACATCTATGTCTTTTTCATTTTCCTGCCCTGGGAGCTGACCGTTATTGGGTGAATTCTGGACCATGTTTAGTTGATTGAATTATAATTGAGGAAGTATCTTATTTACCTGACGTCTGATGCCCTATTGCCTATTTTAACACATTAAATATCAGCACAAAGGTTGTAACCGTGCTTAGCAAAACAGCATACGGAAAAGAGTTCATCTGGAAAAACTTACCCTTCATTGGTTTGGCATAAATGACATCATTAGGCATCACGTAAAAAAACTCTGATGTAAGGATTGACCTGTCATTGAGCGAATACTCTTTTACAATAGTGCCTTTATCTGTCTGCCTGATGATCTGAATTTTTTGCCGGTTGCTGAAATCCGTAAGATCGCCGCCCATAGCCAGAGCCTGGAAAATATTCAGACGGTCTTTGTAAATGGGATATCTTCCGGGTTTTTTAACCTCTCCAAGAAGACTTACATAATTGTTAATCATCTTGACTGTTATTGAAGCATCAGAAATGTAATCCTTAAGTGCGAGTTCTATCTGAACTGTAATTTCCGGAAGTGTTTTCCCGACCACCTGAATTCTCCCGGCATAAGGGATTTGAATTGTGCCGGCTCCATCGACCGGGTAGCTTATCATGTCGGCGCTTTGCTCGGTCACATTTATTCCCGTTGTTGTTACGGGTAATGAGTTGAACATGGCCGACCACTTTGGATCGGGGGTAACTACTTTTATAAAAAGGTTATCGTATGGATTGACTTTATAATCAGAAGGGGAAACAGAGACAGTGGTATCAGACTGGAGATTGTTGTTCTGCAGATATGTCAGCTTTCTGTTGGTCACACACGATACTAAACCCGGAAAGGATATAAGTATTATTAACCTGACAATGTTTTTAATCATATAAAAAGTGTAATAGGGTTAAAGTTTTGAAGCTTATTATCTAAAAGTGTAGGAAATCCCCAGTCTGCAATTGACAAATGAATCTCTTTTGAGGCCCTTTTGAACTAAAAGACCCAATCCGAAACATGCGCTAAAATTTCTGTTTAATTCATATTTCACGCCTGCCCCCGGATTTAGATACATCTTTGTATATTCAAAATGCGGTGAAGTACTGAAGAGTAATCCTCCATCGCCGAAAAAATATGCGGAGTAATTCCTTTTGATATAATAATAGTAACGGAACTCCATAAACAACGGTATGAGAGTTCCTCCATTATAGAATGAAAGTCCTGTCCCCAAAGCTATTACTACGCGATCGTTTATCACGATGCCTTGTGCTGCTGTAAAACCCAGCATGGTACTCGAATATGGAACATTGATTTTCGATAGTCCGATACCGGAAGTGAATTCAGCTATCGTAATCGGATGAACCTCCTGGGGTCTGATTCTTCTAAATTGTGCAGTGCCTGGCATGCATAAAACAGAAATCAATAAAAAGGATAATAATAATTGTTTCAATTGTTTTTTTTTAAGAAAAACGTGCAAATAATATATAGCTCACGCAACCGTCAGTCACATCGTAACTTGACATGTAAAAAGGTGAATATCAATTAGTAAACCTCTGTTTTTTGTTGTTTTTTCAGAACAGATTTTTTTAGTTTTTCTTCAATACATTCAGGAACAAAAAAACCTGATATTTTTAGTCTGTAGTTTTTCTCTCTTTTGATAAATTCCTGAAGCTTTTCATGGTCTTTTTCTATATTTTTATCTGTCTGTTTATTTATTATCCTGTTCATATAAAAGTTCTCAATTGTTAAGAAAACATTATTGGCAT
>CAZXFB010000051.1:0-29454 GCA_964639725.1 uncultured Rikenellaceae bacterium | reverse complement strand
TCAATGCCGGGTCAAACATTAACTTTGAAATTCTCAGGCAAGGCAATGAGTTCAGTAAGATAGGATTACCAACATATCCATTTGAGAAAAAACGTTATTGGATTGAACCGGATCTCTCAGGTATAGTAAGTGCAGCCGGTTCCTCAGTAAATGGAAGTGACAAAGATGCTCATCAGATTGGAGATACTCCTGTTCATCAAAAGGAGTTTGAAGAAGGAAAAGGAACAGATACTCCATCTGATAAAATCGCCGGCATCTGGAAATTATTAATGGGCAGTGATGATATCGGATTGGATGATGATTTCTTTGAAATTGGAGGACATTCACTTCTGGCTCTTCAGATTCTGACAAGAATAAAAGAAGAGCTTGGGATTAAAATATCACTTAAAGAATTCCTTGAGAATCCTACTATTAATAAGTTAAATTCATATTTAGGTATTGTTAACCAGAGATTCGACCAAAAAGATAGACTGGTGACAGAGATAGATTTTTCGAACTTTCCTTTGTCATACATACAGAAAAGGATATGGATAATGTCAAAACTTGATGCAGTTAATCCTGCTTATAATATTCCCTTTGCATATAAATTTTCAGGGAACATGAATATAGATGTCTTTCAGGAAGCTATTAATATCTTGTTCCAAAGGCACTTTATTATGTTCTCGTTATTCAAAGAAAAAGAAGGCAATCCTTATTGCGAGATTATTCCAGAGCCTGTAAGTGTCAAGTTGTTGAACTTCTCTGATGATTTGCCTGAAAAGAGTGAAGAAAAAATACTTTCATATATTGGACAGGATTCACGCATGCAGTTTGATTTGGAAACTGGTCCGCTATATAGGATTTATTTATCAAAACAGAATGAGTTAACATACTTTTTTCATGGAACAATCCATCACATAATTTTTGATGGATGGTCATTCAGTATATTTATAAATGACTTGCGAAAAATTTACGATAGCCTCGTCATGCATCAGGAATTAAAACTGGAAGACGTTAAACCTTACTATCTTGATTATGCCAGAGGGCTTAAAACGAATGAAAGTGAATCAACTGAGAATAAATCGGCTAAGTTCTGGATCGAAAAACTAAGCGGATGCTCTCCAAAGCTGAATTTTCCATATGATTTCCCAAGGAAGGAGATTCCATCAGGTTTCGGAGCAAAGGAGTCTATATCATTTTCACCTGAAATTACCTCAATACTTAAGAAGTTAGCCAGGGAAAAGCAAGCGACTCCTTTTGCTGCTTTGCTTTCATTGTTGGGTATTCTTTTTCAAAAATATTCCGGTGAAAATGACATTTGCATTGGTACTCATGTTGCAAACAGGAATCAGTCAAGTCTAGAAAAGATTCTGGGTATGTTAGTTAATACTATACCCATAAGACTAAAAATTGAAGAAAAAATTAGTGTCAATAATTTTTTAGGTTACACTAAGAATGCTCTTCTGGAATCACTTGAACATCAGGAATACTCTTTTGAAAAGATTGTGGAGGTTGTAAACCCGGAGCGTTTTGCAAATATTAATCCTATTTTTCAGGTAGCAGTTCAATGGATTACATACTCAACTAAGCCATTGATAATGGGCGATATAACTGGTAGGCGTGTAGATTTGAAAGAAGGTGTCTCTCCTTTTGATATTTCCTTTAATCTTTGGGAAAATGATGACCATTTTGAAGGTGAAATAGAATACAATATTGATATCCTGAAAAGAAGTACAATAATCCGTTTAAGGGATAACTTTGTACAGTTGGTTCAGTCTGTAGTAGATAATCCAGACCAGGCTATTTCAGAAATTTCATTACTTTCAGAGCGTGATAAGAAGCTTCTTTCCGGGTTTAATAATACAGAAGTAGAGGTTACTGAATCTCTTATCCAGGATTTTTTTGAGAGGCAGTCAGCCACTCATCCATCAGCAACAGCAATTATTCACGGAGACTCTGTTCTGACTTATAAAGAGCTTAACGCCAATTCAAACCAGCTTGCCGGATACCTGATATCACTTGGGGTATCCAAAGGAGATATTGTTGGGATATGTCTTGATAGGTCAGTTGAGATGGTAGTTTCAGTACTTGGGGTATTGAAAGCGGGATGTTGTTATCTTCCGCTTGATCCCTCATTTCCTCAGGAGCGTCTTAATTATATGTTGGAAGACTCCGGGGCAAGGGTAATTATCTCACAAAGCTCATTGTCAGAAAAGATAGAAGATTTCAAGGTATCCACACTGGTTCTGGTTGATAAGGATAAAAAGAAGATATTATCTTGCAGTGCAGATAAGCCATCAGTCAGGATAGACTCTGCCTATCCTGCATATATAATCTATACCTCAGGGTCTACAGGCAGGCCCAAAGGGGTTCCGGTACGCCATAAATCGGTTGTTAATCTGATTGCAAGCATGTCAGTAACCCCGGGGATCAGTTCTAAAGACAGGTTACTGGCTGTAGTGACACTATCATTTGATATGTCGGTCTATGAGTTGTTTCTGACGTTGTCTAACGGAGCCACACTTGTAATTGCCGGTAGTCAGGATGTAACAGATGGTGTTGCATTAATTGAACTTATCAATAAGCATGATATCACACAAATACAGGCTACTCCTTCCTTCTGGCATATTCTTCTTTCAAGCGGATGGAATGGCAAGAATGATCTGAAAGCGTTATGTGGAGGAGAAGCATTAACTCCAAGTCTGGTACAACAGATACTTCCAAAAGTAGGAGAGTTCTGGAATTGCTACGGACCAACAGAGATTACGGTTTATGCAACTTGTACCCGGGTAACTGATCCTGACGAAAGGATCCATATTGGTAAGCCATTGAATAATACCAGGATCTATATTCTGGATAGTTACAATAAACTTCTTCCAGTGGGAGCAATAGGTGAGGTGGCCATTGGAGGTGTAGGTGTATCAGAAGGTTATCGTAATATGCCTGAACTCACATCAGAGAAGTTCATTAAAAATGCTGAAGGAGAAATTATTTACAAGACCGGAGATCTTGGCAGGTATCTTGAGGATGGAAATATTGAATTATTTGGTCGGGCAGACAACCAGATCAAGCTTAGAGGATTCAGGATAGAGCCAGGCGAGATAGAGACCCTGCTGTCAAAGACAAAGGGAGTAAGGGAAGCAGTCGTAAAGATCCACCATTTTGGTGAAAATGATGAACGGCTGGTGGCCTTCCTGAATACAGAGGGTGGCATAAATCTGACAAAAGATGATATTATTTTATCATTATCAGAACATTTGCCGGCATATATGATACCGTCGTTCATCCAGGTATCAGATGGATTCCCGAGGCTTCCCAATGGAAAGATAAACAAAAAAGCACTCATTTATGAGCCGCTGGAATCAGATCAGCAGGGGGCGATAGATTATGATTCACTGACATCTACACAGAAGAAATTGCTTACAATATGGAACCATATTCTGAAGACACAGAACATTTCAGTTTCAGATAATTTCTTTGAAATAGGTGGCAATTCATTGTTGGGTATAAGGATAATTAATCAGATAAGGGAGGAGTTTGGAATAACATTGACCTTCAGGGAATTAATATCAAATTCTACAATAAGCCAGATAAGTACCATTATTGATGGACAGACTAAAAGTTCAATGAAATCCATAAAACTGGTACATCTTACAGATATGAGGAATCTGCCTCTGACAGCAAATCAGAAAAGATTGTGGCTTTTTTCTAAATTACAACCTGACATACCATCTTACATAATTGGATTTACTACAAAGTTTACAGGATCTTTTAACCGGGATATTTTTCAAAAGAGCCTTGAAATTTTGTTTCACAGGCACCACATTGTTTTTTCAGTGGTCAGGGAATCGGGTAGTGAACCATATTGTGAAATAGTTCCATCTGAAGTTAAGGTATCCTTTAAGGATTACACCGGGCTTAAAGAAGAAGATAAAGCGAATAGGATAACAGAATTGATAAATAATGATTCAAAGGAAGCCTTTGATTTGGTTAATGGTCCGTTATACCGCCTGTATCTTATTCAATCGGATACAGATAAGTATTATTTTCATGTAAGCATTCATCATATTATTTTTGATGGTTGGTCTCAGGGGATATTTTTCAAGGACTTAACTGAGATTTACAATAGTCTGGTAAATGGGAAGGAGATATCACTTGAGAAGATTGACTTTCAGCAATATGACTATGCCTACTGGGAGAACAGCATAGACAGTTTAAAGGATAAAAATGAATCAATAGCATTCTGGAAAGATAATCTGACAGGATGTTCCCCAGTCTTGAATTTTCCGTATGATTTTCCACGGAGGGAACAACCATCTGGAAGAGGTAACTATGAATCCATATTGCTTTCGAAATCTCTGTCAAATAAACTCAGGCTACTCAGTAAGAATGAGAATTCTTCACTTTTTACCACACTGATGAGTGTCTTTGGTTTGGAGTTACATAAATATTCGGGAGAAGATGATCTTAATATAGGTTTGCCTGTAGCTTACCGTCCACATTCGAAGCTTGAGAATATTTTTGGGATGTTTGTCAATACTGTTGTTGTTCGGCTCAGGTATGAAAAGGATCTTTCATTCCGAAACCTGGTTTCTCTGAGCAATGAATCAGCTCTGAATGCTATCTCTCATCAGGACTTGTCGTTTGAGAGTGTTGTGGAGGTTGTAAATCCGGAACGTTCATCCAGTGTGAATCCTTTATTCCAGGTAGGTTTTGTATGGCAGAATAATTTAGGAAAGCCTATTAATCTAAATGGGATAAGAAGTGAGCAGGTAGAAGAAAAAGAAAGGACCCCGATTTTTGATATTACGCTTTACTTGTGGGAAAACGGTAGTCATATTGAAGGAGGTATAGAGTATAACATTGATCTTCTTAAAAGCGAGACAATAATCCGTTTAAGGGATAACTTTGTACAGTTGGTTCAGTCTGTAGTAGATAATCCAGACCAGGCTATTTCAGAAATTTCATTACTTTCAGAGCGTGATAAGAAGCTTCTTTCCGGGTTTAATAATACAGAAGTAGAGGTTACTGAATCTCTTATCCAGGATTTTTTTGAGAGGCAGTCAGCCACTCATCCATCAGCAACAGCAATTATTCACGGAGACTCTGTTCTGACTTATAAAGAGCTTAACGCCAATTCAAACCAGCTTGCCGGATACCTGATATCACTTGGGGTATCCAAAGGAGATATTGTTGGGATATGTCTTGATAGGTCAGTTGAGATGGTAGTTTCAGTACTTGGGGTATTGAAAGCGGGATGTTGTTATCTTCCGCTTGATCCCTCATTTCCTCAGGAGCGTCTTAATTATATGTTGGAAGACTCCGGGGCAAGGGTAATTATCTCACAAAGCTCATTGTCAGAAAAGATAGAAGATTTCAAGGTATCCACACTGGTTCTGGTTGATAAGGATAAAAAGAAGATATTATCTTGCAGTGCAGATAAGCCATCAGTCAGGATAGACTCTGCCTATCCTGCATATATAATCTATACCTCAGGGTCTACAGGCAGGCCCAAAGGGGTTCCGGTACGCCATAAATCGGTTGTTAATCTGATTGCAAGCATGTCAGTAACCCCGGGGATCAGTTCTAAAGACAGGTTACTGGCTGTAGTGACACTATCATTTGATATGTCGGTCTATGAGTTGTTTCTGACGTTGTCTAACGGAGCCACACTTGTAATTGCCGGTAGTCAGGATGTAACAGATGGTGTTGCATTAATTGAACTTATCAATAAGCATGATATCACACAAATACAGGCTACTCCTTCCTTCTGGCATATTCTTCTTTCAAGCGGATGGAATGGCAAGAATGATCTGAAAGCGTTATGTGGAGGAGAAGCATTAACTCCAAGTCTGGTACAACAGATACTTCCAAAAGTAGGAGAGTTCTGGAATTGCTACGGACCAACAGAGATTACGGTTTATGCAACTTGTACCCGGGTAACTGATCCTGACGAAAGGATCCATATTGGTAAGCCATTGAATAATACCAGGATCTATATTCTGGATAGTTACAATAAACTTCTTCCAGTGGGAGCAATAGGTGAGGTGGCCATTGGAGGTGTAGGTGTATCAGAAGGTTATCGTAATATGCCTGAACTCACATCAGAGAAGTTCATTAAAAATGCTGAAGGAGAAATTATTTACAAGACCGGAGATCTTGGCAGGTATCTTGAGGATGGAAATATTGAATTATTTGGTCGGGCAGACAACCAGATCAAGCTTAGAGGATTCAGGATAGAGCCAGGCGAGATAGAGACCCTGCTGTCAAAGACAAAGGGAGTAAGGGAAGCAGTCGTAAAGATCCACCATTTTGGTGAAAATGATGAACGGCTGGTGGCCTTCCTGAATGCAGAAAGTGATTTCTTACTGACAAGAGATCAGATTAACCTTTCATTATCTCAAATTTTACCTCAGTATATGATCCCATCCTTTTATCAGTTATCAGATGGATTTCCAAGGCTTCCTAATGGCAAGATAAACAAAAAAGACCTGAAAATTGATCTGACTGAAACGGAAACAGATGGAATTATACAACAAGAATTCATTACACCAACAGAGGCAAAAATCATTGATATCTGGAGTGAAATTTTAAAGACAAAAAGTTTCTTAATAACAGATAACTTTTTTAATATTGGGGGCAATTCTCTATTAGCAATACTGGTCATGTCAAAAGTCAAATCTGTATTTAATATCAATATAGAACTTAGAAAGTTTTTTGATAGTCCTCGAATTAAAGATCTGGCTGAAGTAATTGATATTATGCTTCATACTGGTAATCATAAGAAGATTTCAGGGGATTTGCCGGGAAGTTCCCGTATGGTTGATGGTGAGATTTAATAACTTTAGGATATTATATTTTATTTATTATAAAATCTGTCATGGCAATAATCGATCTTATTGAGGAACTCAGAAATAAAGGAATTGAGGTCTCTTATTCAGCTGGGAAATTAAAATACAGTGGTCCGGAAGAGAATATTACACCTGAATTAATAGAAAAGCTTAAACTGAATAAGAGTTCATTGATAAAAATATTATGGCCGAAAGAACTGGACATTTTGATGCCAATAAACCCCGAAGGTAGTAAAGTTCCTCTTTTTGTCGTTCATGGGGATAACGGGAACTATATTATTAGTGATTATCTGGGTCAGGATCAGCCTGTTTATGGATTCTTTCATCCAGGTTCAGAAGGTGAGGGTATTAGATACAAGAGCGTGGAGCAAATGGCAGCAGTGTATCTTGAGAAGATAATGACAGTATGGCCTTCAGGACCATATTTTTTACTTGGTTATTCTTTTGGAGGACTATTGGCGTTTGAAATTGCAGTTCAATTACAGAAGATGGACAGGAAAGTTCCTTTCCTTGCAATGATTGACAGTATAAGTCCTTTGGCTAAAGAACCTTATAAGTGGCATGGCTCTCTTTTTAGTACAATCAGGTTAAATTTTTTACGACCAATCAGACGAGGACAGAAACATAGAATCAAAAGGTTATTGTGTGAATTATATATTCTCCTGAAAAAACCAATTCCTGTTAAAAGGAGAAGCGACTATCTTATGAGCAAATATAGTGACCTCAGAAAAAAGTATAATCCAGATAAATTCAAGGGTAATATTTTATTATTCAGGGCAACCCGTTCTCCATCCTCATATAAATACCTTGGTTGGGAAACTCTTGTTGACAATATTAGTATGATTGAAATTGATGGCCAACATCTTGATGTCTTTGTTGGAGAGGAGAGGAATGAGTTACTTCGAACTGAAATTGAGAAGCATCTGTTAAGTGTTATGCAGTCAATTTAGGCAGCTATGAATATGCCTGGTATTATTTTTCCTGATTATATCAAATGCAGGTTCAATCCTGACCTTAAAACTATTGATAAATTATCATCAGAGACTATTGATGTTTTTTTTGCCGAAACAGCTGATCTCTATCCTATCTATAATGATCTGATTAAGTATATTTCTTACGAAGAAATGGTAAAGGCAGAAAGACTGGTCTTAGATAAAATCCGGCAAACATATATTTTATCTCATGCATTATTGCGGCTCCACCTTGGAAAATATTTGAAAGTTAATCCGTTGGGAATAATCTTTAATTATAATATTAATGCCAAACCTGGGATTGACAATGATCCTGTTTATTTCAATCTGTCACATACCGATGGGGCTTTTGCTTTTGCATTATCACCGGTATTTTATGTGGGAATAGATATTGAAAAAATAGATTATAGTCTTGATATTAAATCTATTGTAAAATCTTTTTTTAGTAAGACTGAACAAGAATATATTTTTAGTTCAGACAAAGAAACTGAAGAAAGGTTCTTTCTTCTCTGGACCCGCAAGGAGTCATTGCTAAAAGCACTTGGAACAGGCATAGTTAATGATCTCAACCACATTGAAGTTTCCGGGGAAAGTAATATTATTAAAAAAACAGCATTTGATAATTTGCTAACAGATGATGTTTTCAATGATCATTATATTTTTTCAACAAGACAATTTGAATATTATATAAGTTTAACTGCTCCTTGTAATCCCATTATTGACTTTCATCATCTTAAGGCAAACGATTTAACCTTCCTATTAACCTGATTCATACGAATGAAATCCGCAAATAAGGTAATAATGAATACTGGATTCCTGTATGGGAAGATAATAATTACAATTTTTATTTCCTTATATTCTACACGCCTTATATTAAGTGCATTGGGGGAGACTGACTTTGGAATTTTTAACCTGATTGGCGGGGTAATTGGCATGCTTTCATTTATAAATGGGTCAATGGTTATTGCAACACAACGGTATCTTTCAATCTCCCTTGGTGCAGGTGATTTAGAGAAATTAAAAGCTGTTTTCAGGTCAAGTGTTGTACTTCATTTAATAATAAGCTTTACAATCATTGTGTTGCTTGAAATTGGAGGTTTGTTTCTTTTCAATGGCGCTTTAAAGATTCCTGTGGATAGGATTGGAGCAGCTAAGATAATATTCCATCTAATGGTCATTAGTACTTTTGTTACTATTAATGCTGTACCGTATGATGCATCGATTAATACTCATGAGAATATGCTTTATGATGCCATTGTAGGCATTTTAGAATCATTTGTAAAACTTGGGATTGCAATATGGCTGATTCATGCACACTCTGATAAGCTGATTCTGTATGGAGTACTGGCTGCATTAATGACAATATTAGACAGAGTTGTTAAAGGATCATATTGTATGCGAAAATATGAGGAGTGTCGTGTTTATAAACTGACTCCCATTGATGTTGGCCTGGTGAGGGAGATGCTATCATTTGCAGGATGGAACCTTTTCGGATACTTATGTTCTGTATTGAAAAGTCAGGGTTTGGCTATCCTTTTAAATTCCTTTTTCGGGATAATCATCAATGCTGCTTATGGAGTTTCTAATCAGGTAAATTCAAATGTTAAGCAATTCTCTACAAATATGATAAGAGCTATCATGCCTCAGATCACAAAAAGTGAAGGAGGAGGTGATCATGAGAGGATGCTCAGACTCTCAGTTCTTTCAAGCAAAATCTCATTCTTTTTACTTGCTTTCTTTGCATTACCAATTATTATTGAAATGCCATTTGTTTTAGAAACATGGCTTAAAGCAGTACCTGAAAATGCGGTGATTTTTTGTCAATTGACACTAATTTTAAGCATGATGTATCAAATAACTATTGGTACAATGACTGCAGTTACATCAGTAGGAAATATTAAAGCTTTTCAAATCGCAGTCGGAGCCATAGAGATATTCAATCTCCCGGTTGCATATTTGCTTATGAAAGCAGGATTACCAGCTTATTTTGTCCTGATAAATTCAATTTTCTTTGAGTTTATTGCCGGAAACGTCAGGATCTGGTATGCTCATAAAATTGCTGGTCTTAATATTAAGGAATACTTAATTTCAACAATGCTTAGTTCTGCTATAACTGTTGCTATAGCTGTTGCTCTTGCGTACCTGTTGATACTTTTTTTCCCGGCAAGCCTGCTCAGGGCTGCAGGAGTAATGTTTGTTACTTCAGTTTCAATGATATTTTTTGGAAGATTTATTGCACTTACTTCCGATGAATATAAAAGTATCAGGGATATAGTAGCGTCAATGATGGTATACTTTAAAAACTGGTTAAAGAAATCACGGAAAAATGAATAATGTCTGTCATTACTTCATTTTTAGCCCTGTTGACTGTTATTGAATACAGGTACTGAACTTGGTTTATGATATCGCATTTCGGGAAAATTGCCAAAAAATGAAAAAGAAAATAGTTAAAGCACTGAAACGATCTTATTGGGATATTTATTCAATGCTTTCTTCAAATAGTATTCAAAAACGTCTTGGTTATTCACGCAATACAAAGTTACTGATAATACATGCTGATGATTTGGGCATGTGCAGATCTGAAAATGCTGCAACTATTGAGGCATTGGAAAATGGTACAGTTAATTCGGCAAGTGTTATGGTTCCATGTCCCGGTTTTGACGAGATAGCTGAATATCTGAAAAATCACAAAAAAACCGATGCTGGACTCCATCTTACACTTACAAGCGAATGGCCTTCATATAAATGGAAACCGTTGTTACCAGCAAGTGAAGTATCAAGTATTGTAGATTCAACCGGACACTTTTTTTTGAGCAAGGCTGAGTTCTCTAAAAATGCAGATGCCAATGAAGTTGAAAAAGAGTGTCGTGCTCAGATCAACAAAGCTCTCGATTCCGGAATAAGACTCTCTCATATTGATTCTCATATGTTCACAGGTTTTTCAAATATTAATATATTGAAAAAATATTTATTGCTTGGCCAGGAATATAATCTGCCCGTTCTCTTAACTCATGAATTGCCATCATGGACCCGTAAATCACGGGATGCAGTAGTAGTTGATAGTTTATATTGTGCGGCCAAAGAGGATTTTGATAAAGGTCTCAACAAATACTATAGAAATGTTTTAAAGTCAATCAAGCCAGGATTAAATTGTTTGTTAGTTCATACTGCCTTTAATAACAGCGAGATGCAGGAAATATCTCATAATCAGATTGCCTTTGGATCAGAATGGAGACAGGAGGACTATGATTTTTTTACAAGCGGATTAAGTCGGAAATTAATAATAGATAACAATATTCAACTGATAACATGGGGAGAGATTCATGATAAACTATTTCACAGGAATTAGCTATGTTCATTATTGAATAATTCATCTCAAAGGATTTAAAATGTTACTCTCAGATAATATTAGTTTGATTAGAATTTCTATCTGCATTTGTACAAGAAGACGCAAGGATGGTCTTATCAGTCTGTTAGAAAGTTTTGAAAAGATGATTATTCCTTCTGATACAGAGGTGAAAGTCATCATTGTTGAGAACGATTCAGAGAATTATTCAGAGAAATTGATCAGCGACTTTTCCCTTAAAAGTAGATTTAGAATAGAATATTTCCTTGAAACTACACAAGGTCTGGTTTTTGCAAGGAACAGATCTGTAAGAGAAGCTGGAAATTGCGATTTTTGCTGTTTTACCGATGATGATGAAGTGGTTACAAAAGAATGGCTGACAGAACTTATCAGGTGCCAGAAAGAATTTGATGCTGATGGCGTAGCAGGGCCCACTTATCCTGTCTTTACAAAAGAACTTCCTGACTACCTTAAAAACTTTCACATGCCAAAGATTTATAACTACGGTACTGTTATTGAATCTGCTTTTACCGGATCTCTTCTTCTCCGGAAAATATTTCTGGATAAGATTTCAGGCCCTTTTGATGAAAAATTAAATTTCACAGGCGGGGAAGATATAAACCTGACATATTTTATTTCTAAAATGGGAGGTGTAATCCGATATAATCCTTCAGCCATTGCTTATGAGACATTTTTGGAGAACCGGGAGACAATTAAGTATGTGATTAAGAGAACTTACAGAAACTCAAATACAGGTTTATATGCCAGGTCTCTGAGAAATACGAAAAATTTCAAACTGAAAACGATAACCAGATTGATCATGAGGTTCTGTAATGGGTTGCTGATTATTATTCCGTTTTTTTTATTTGGAGGTAAAGATAAACTTAAGGGGGTGATAAAAATTGTCAATGCTATAGGAGGATTTCATTTTATTATAGGAAGGCAGAATCAGTTTTATAAATAAATCCTAATATTTAATAATTTTAACAAATTGAATATCAGTTCAATAATAAAATATGAATAAGAATACGATCTATTTATACCCAAAGGTCTTCCCTTCTGAAAATCCTTATATATCTAATCTTGAGAACTCTCTGACAGCATATTATGAAGTTGTTAATAAAGAGAATAATACAAAAGGTGTCATTGACTTATTTAAATATATTTTCAAGGCCAGAATATACTATTTCAATTGGATTGAAAATCTTCCGTCACGAAGATTTGGTAAGGCTCAGGTAATCGTCTTCCTGTTTTTCCTGTTGCTTGCAAAGTGCCTGAGAATGAAAATTGTGTGGACTCTGCATAATAAGTATTCACATGACAGGAAAAGCAGCAGGTGGACTGACTTTATGTTTAGTACAATGTTTAGGTTCTCTGACTTTATTATTACTCACTCTCAGTCGGGTGTTGAGTTCACCAAAGAAAAATACCCGGCATTCGAAAGCAAAATAAAGTATTTTATTCACCCTATTAAAAAGCTTTATCCGTCAGGTAAAGAAAAAGAACGCATTTATGACTTTTTTATTTGGGGAACAATATGGCCATATAAAGGAGTTATAGAATTTCTGAGGTTTCTTAAAGAGTCTGGTAATAATCATTTTAAAATTCTGATCGCAGGTATTTGTATTAATGATCAGGTTAAAGCTGAACTTGAACAATATCTGAACGACAATGTTATCTACCTGAATAAGTTCTTTGAATTTGCTGAAATCGCAGAATTTGCAAACCAGTCAAAGTTCACTCTTTTTACTTATAATAAGAATTCGGTTTTAAGTTCAGGATCATTGATGGATTCCATTGCAATGAAATCTGCGATAATTGGACCTGATACAGGGGCATTCAATGACTTGAGTTCATTTGGCTTTGTAAATACGTATCATACTTTCAATGATATTATTGGGATATACAATAAATCTTCAATGCTCCATAATCAGACTGAGGATTCAATTAATGCCTTCTGGAGAGAAAACAACTGGGAAATATTTGGTGAAAAATTGTATAATTCATTGACAAATTTGCTTAAATAAGCAATATTAATCTGAGTATGCAGTTAATTATTCATTTCTTTAATATTGAATGTTATTTAAGATTGATTTCATATGAAATTAAAATACCGCATTATGATATTGGCTCAAAAAGTGGGAGCAGATGAAACAAATACAAAATGGTAAAAAACGCAATTATAACTTTTGATTATGAGGTCTTCCTTGGACGTAGAACAGGAACTGTGGAGAACAGTGTCTTAAAACCTACCCGGAAGATACTGGATATTCTGACATCATATAATGGGAAGGCAATTTTTTTTGTCGATACAACCTGGTTATTGTTTATAAGGGAAAATTTTCCTGAAGATTATAAAAATGTTGTATTTCAATTAAAGGAAATTGTGGCTTCCGGTTCATCTGTAGAGTTGCATTTACATCCTCAATGGATGAATGCCAGCGTTGTTAATGGTGAAATAGTTTTCGAGTCATTGAAGAATTATAAACTTCACTCTCTGGAGACCGAACAAATAATTGCCTTGTTTAAACGTTCTGTTGAATTGCTGAATGAAATAACCGGCAGGAGAATCAGATGCTTCAGGGCAGGAGGTTGGTGTATCGAACCATTTGAAAAACTAAAAGAAGCTTTTAAAATTTGTAATATTGAGTATGATTTTTCTGTATTACCCGGAATGTCAATTAGGGAAGGCGAATATTATGACTACGATTTCGAAAAAGCTCCATCTCAATCTTATTACAGGTTTAATAATGATATACAAATTATTGATTCAAATGGTTGTTTTTCTGAGATCCCGGTTAGCACTTATTATACTAACCCTTTCATAAGGGTTATAAATAAGGTACTGTTGAAATTTTATAACGATAAAATTTTCGGGGATGGGACAGGAGCAAAAGAAAAGTCTCTGAAAAAGTCAATTATGCAAGCACTAAAAATCTCAAAAGGAATGTTAACTTTGGACAAAACAAGTAACATTGTGTTTAGATTCCTGATTAATACATACTTCAGACGTTCATCCTTTATTGTTGCTGTTTCGCATCCCAAGATTATTTCGGATCAGGCACTGATTAATTTATCGTTTCTGGTAAAAAAATATAATACATTAGGTTCAAATGAGTTGGATGATTTATTTAGAAGTTAGAGTATGTCAAACTTTATTCTTAATCAAATTGGTTTCATGAATTTTTAGACTCATTTTGCAATATTGATAGCCGATAGTCATAAAAGTTAAAATTAGAAGAAACAATGGGAAAAGGTTTATTGATAGTTCAACGCTTCTACTATAATTTCAGGGAAGGTTTTTTTGATTACCTGGTTGATAAGGGAATTGATTTTAGTCTTATTAACTCAACAACTTCAAGAGGTAAAGTAAAAGTTCATGCTGAAGCTAAAGAGAAGCCTTTTATATCTGAAACCTTTAAGTTTTTCAAAGGTGACAGTTATGTGATTTTTCCATTCCTTTTCTTTAAGATGATCTGGATAAATCCACGAATCATTGTTTCTGAAGGTGGGCAAAATACAATCAATAATATCCAGATATATATTTATTCCAGATTGTTTAACCGGGACTATATTATCTGGGATTTGGGAAAAGGTTATGCTGATTTTGGAAGTTCATTCCTGCGGAATATTTATATGCATATTTATATTTTTATTTTAAGGAAAAGCATTTATGTATTTGGTTACAATACTCAGAGTAAAACCTACTTTAAATCGTTAGGTATCAGCGAGGATAAGATAGTTATATTGAATAACACAATAGATACCAGAAAGATTTCTGCCATAAGGAAAACATATATACCCTATATCCCCGATAACCTTGAATTGGCGGTACAAAAAAACTATACTTTTGTTATTTTTGTGGGTGCCCTGGTAAAGAGTAAAAATATTGAGGCACTAGCAGAATTGATGAAATTGCTTGGGGATCAATATTTCCTTATTATTATTGGAGAAGGTACAAGAGAATACAAAGAAAAACTTGAAGTAAGTTTTAATGGTACAAATCATTTTTTTGCAGGGTATAAAAAAAACGAGCAGTTATCACCCTATTATGATCTGGCATCATTTTCCGTACTTCCGGGCTTAGGTGGACTCTCAATCAATCAGTCAATGGCTTTTGGTGTCCCGGTTGTTTGCAAAGGAGCAGATGGTGCTGAAAAAGATCTTGTAATTAATGATCAGACAGGATACGTTTATGAGAGTCTTGATGATGCCTGCAATTATATTCGGTCAAAAACCAGGAATCAATGGAAATCAATGGGTGAAAGTGCAGAAAAACTGCTATTTTCAGAGCATAGTGTCGAACGAATGATGGATAAATTTATTTCATATTGCATAAAGGAACAATAAAAATATATTTGATTTATGAGCAAGGTACAAAAACTGGGAAGGCAACTTGTAAATTTCATCCGGTACCCAAAGCTTTTTTTGAAAGCACGAAGAGCAGGCTGGAATAATATCATCGGTCCTGGAGGAAGGTTCTTTCATCACAATGGTATTTTTTTTAGCGATAATATTTACATAGGACCTGATTTTCATATTTCAGCACGAAACCTTAAAGTTGGCTCAGGTGTCCTCATCGGTCCGAATCTATTGCTTGAAGGTGATGATCACATTTATCAGACAATTGGAAAATCGATGTGGGAAACAAGGAATGAGAGGAATGTTGGATTTGTAACCATTGAAGATGATGTCTGGATTGGAGGTAATGTAACTATACTTAAAAATGTAAATATAGGTGAAGGGTGTATCGTGGGTGCAGCCAGTGTTGTAACAAAATCATTGCCTCCCTATACTATCTGTATTGGCACTCCATGCCGTCCTGTTAAGAGCCGGTTTAATAAGAACAGTATGATTCTTCATCTCTCTTCTGTGAAGACAAAATATACTCCTGAAGAAATATTTAACCTTTGGAAAACCAATAATATTACACCTGAAGATTGATATAAAAGTATTTGCAAATCATGATAAACGAAAGACATTTTTAAAATGAAACAACTTATTCAGAACTTTAAAACAGGGGAACTTTATGTAGATGATATTCCAATACCTTCAATATCATCAGGTATGGTCCTTGTGAAAAATGAATATTCATTAATAAGTGCAGGAACTGAACGGGGTACTGTCAAAGTAGGTAATGCCAGCTTATTGGGAAAAGCTAAGCAAAGACCTGATCTTGTCGCTCAGGTTCTGCAAAATATTAAGAAAGAGGGTTTCTCTGCTACTATTTCTAAGGTAAAAACAAAACTTGATTCACTGAAAGCTTTGGGCTACAGCACTTCAGGAATTGTAATAGCTTCAATGGATACAAACGGGGTGTTTAAACCGGGAGATCGCGTTGCATGTGCAGGACAAGATTATGCTTCACATTCTGAAGTAGTTGCTGTTCCCCAGAATCTGGTGACCAAACTTCCTGATGGGGTTACTTTTGAGGAGGCATCCTTCACTACGTTAGGTGCTATTGCCATGCAAGGGGTAAGACAGGCAGAACCTAAACTTGGCGAAAGAGTCTGTGTTATCGGTTTAGGTCTCCTTGGCCAGATAACCTGCCAGATACTTCGAGCAAACGGATGTGCAGTATTTGGTATTGATCTGAGTGATTATCTGGTGAAACTGGCTGAAGATACATCGGTTGACAAAGCATTGAACAGAAACGATTCAAACCTGATCTCCGCATGTGATAATTTTACAAAAGGATATGGATTTGATTCTGTTATAATAACTGCCGCCGCTCCTTCAAATGACCCTGTTGAACTCTCTTCCGAAATATTGAAGAAAAAAGGCAGAGTCATTATTGTTGGTGCTGTAAAGATGGATTTGCAAAGAGATCCTCACTTTTACAGAAAAGAATTAGAACTAAGAATGTCATGCTCATACGGCCCGGGAAGATATGATGTTAATTACGAAGAACAGGGGCATGACTATCCCTTTTCATATGTCAGATGGACTGAGCAGCGGAATATGGAGGCATTCATTGACCTTTTGTCTCGTAAGTCAATAAATGTCAAACCTTTAATAACTCAGGTTTTTGATATAACCGAAGCAAAAAAAGCTTATGATATTATTCTGGGGAAGGTAAAAGAGAAACATATAGGGATTTTGCTTAAGTATAATGCTGATGACTCTGTTAATAGAACTCTGATCCAGATTAAAAATAATAGTATTAATTCTGTTAATGTTGGATTTATTGGAGCCGGCAGTTTTGCTCAAAGTTATTTAATACCTAATGTGAAAACATGGGGGGCGTCAATTGATGGTGTAGTTACTTCCCGAGGTATTACTTCAAAAAATGTTGCTGATAAATTCGGCTTTAATTTCTGCTCGACTGATTCAAACGATGTTATTGGTAACAAAGAAATAAACACTGTTTTTATTGCAACACCACATTCATCTCATGCAGGACTTGTGATTAAAACTCTTGAATCCGGAAAACCTCTGTTTGTTGAAAAACCTTTGGCGCTTAATATTGATCAGCTGAATTCAGTTATTGAAGCAAAGAGTAACCATCCCCAGCAGTTACTGGTTGGATTTAACAGACGGTTTGCACCTGTATGCCAGGCCATTAAAAGTGAGTTTAAGAATATTTCCGAACCACTTGTTGTTAACATTCGGGTTAATGCGGGTTTGATCCCCAGGGAGCATTGGACTCAACAGGCTGAAGTTGGAGGAGGAAGAATTATCGGAGAAATATGTCACTTCATTGATCTAATGCAATATTTCACCGATTCAGAACCAGTAAGAGTATTTGCTGAATCAATTAATACAATCAACACCAAAATCACTTCTGAAGATAATTTGGCAGTAGTTGTTAAATTTGCTGATGGTTCAGTTGGCAATCTTACCTATTTGGCAAACGGAGATAAAGCTCTTCCAAAAGAACGGATAGAAGTCTTTGGCGCCGGGAGAGTAGGTATTATAAATGATTTCAGAGATGGGATAATGATCAGAAATGGAAAAACTATAAAGCTTAAGTCATCAGGAAAGGGGCATAAGGAGGAGATAAATGCATTCTTAAATGCTGTAAAAGAGGGAAAAGAGAGCCCAATCAGTTTCAGATCTGTTTGTCTGACAACCCTTACCACCTTTAAAATAAAAGATAGCCTTTCAACTGGCTTGCCACAGGAAATAGGCATATATGTTTGAGAAAGTAGATACTTCATTAAGAAATCTCGCATATTACTGTAAATGTGAGGATTATAAAGGTTATGATCCATATGATGGTTTGAACAGTACATTGTTTCAATCTCTTCCTATGCTGTCAAAAAGCAAGATGGCGCGGTTGGCCTGGATTCAACTTTTTAAAAGGTTGCCTTTTAATCTAAGGCCATTTGTAGGGATTACTAAGGATTTTAATTCTAAAGCGCTGGGTTTATTCCTCAGCGGGTTTTGTAATCTTTATGAAAGATACCCGAATAAGGAATATCTGGATATGATATACTTTTTTACTTCAAAAATCGAAGAGAAAGCAAATACAAATTACAGTGGAGCTTGCTGGGGGTATAACTTTGACTGGCAGGCAAAAGCATTCTTTCAACCTAAAAATACACCCACTGTTGTGGCTACAACTTTCATAGCTGCAGCACTCATTGATGCTTATAAAATAACCGGTGAGGCTAACCTGCTTTCATTGGCAAGAAGCTCATGTGATTTTGTTTTGAATGACCTTAACCGCACTTATGATGATAATGGCAATTTTGCATTCTCTTATTCTCCTGTAGATAAAACTATTGTTTTTAATGCCTCCTTGTTAGGAAGCCGTCTGTTATCCCTGATATTCAGCTATACTCATGAAAAACAACTTATTGATGAAGCAGGAAAATCAGTGGCATTCTGTTGTGCCCGACAGAAGCCTGATGGTTCATGGAGTTATGGAGCACTTGATTTTCACCAATGGATCGACAGTTTTCACACTGGCTATAACCTTGAGTGTATCTCAGATTATGTAAAGTATTCAGGGAATAATGATTATATTGATCAATTAAGCAAGGGATTCGGTTACTATATTAACACATTCTTTACTGAAGAGGGGATCTCAAGGTATTATGATAATTCTGTCTATCCTGTGGATATTCATTCCCCGGCACAATTAATAATAACTGCATCAAAGCTTGGAAAATTTATTGAAAATAAAGATCTCATTGATAAGGTATTAAACTGGACTATTGAAAATATGCAAGCTAAAAAGGGGTATTTTTTTTATCAGAAAAAAAAGTATTCAACATCCCGGATACCCTATATGCGATGGGCTCAGGCATGGATGTTTTATGCAATGAGTGAGTACTTGCTTCATGAGAAACAAAATTGATAAAATAGATTCCATTATGAGAATAGATTTTTTAGGTATACCAATTGATGCGCTCACAATGCAGGAAACAATTGATTTGGTTGATACTGCTGTTAAGCATGGGGGAAATATAAATCATGTGGTTATAAATGCAGGGAAAGTAGTTGCCATGCAAACGGATAAGGAATTGTTCAATAGTGTTGTAACCTGTGATATTATCAATGCTGATGGTCAGAGTATTGTTTGGGCGGTTCGTTTTCTTGGCAAAAAAATCCCTTGCAGAGTCGCAGGGATAGATCTGATGCAGGAATTGGTGAAACTGGCTCATGAGAAGAATTATAAATGTTTTTTCCTTGGGGCAAAAGAGGAAGTTGTGAAAAAAGTTGTGGAGGTTTACTCTGGTACATATAATCCTAAAATAATTGCAGGCTATCGGAACGGATATTTTAATTCATCGGATGAACCTGAAGTTGCTAAACAGATAGCTGAAAGCGGAGCCAATCTGTTATTTGTTGCTATAACCTCACCAAAGAAAGAGAATTTTCTCTTTAAATATAAAGATGTACTTAAAGAGGTAAATTTTACGATGGGTGTAGGCGGATCATTTGATGTTGTTGCGGGAATTACAAGAAGAGCTCCTAAATGGATGCAGAATATTGGAATGGAGTGGTTTTACCGGTTCTTGCAGGAACCTGGCAGGATGTGGCGTCGTTATCTTATTGGTAATCTTAAATTTATGTGGCTGGTGCTTAAGGGAAAGATTAAGCGGAATATTTAATATTAGGGTCTTAGGTATCAATACAAGTCATTTTAAATGCTAATTTTTTTTACAATTTACAACTAATAATCTGCCGATGGGAATGGATAGTGAAAAGGGACTTTCAACTGAAAATTATTTATATAAAATATTTTTTGTTTTCGTAGTCCTGATTTCAATACATTTTTGGAACCTGAAGTATATTCCGCAGCCATTTAACGCTGAAAATATGTTAGTATGGGCTGTATGCGGATTTAGCTTTTTTATGGTATTCAAGCAGAAAAACCTTCGGTTCAAATATCCCATAATAATATTGATTTTAGGCTTGATTCTTAATGCTTACGCATCAAATACTAATCTTGGTCAGAGTTATAAACTCTCAATCTTATCCTATAGCTATTATTATTTTATTACCATTTATTTTCTGATGCACTATTTCAAGCTTGATCGGAAGTTTGTGGAGAATACAGTTATTGTCTTTGGAATTCTGTATTCATTGATCTTTACAATTCAGTATAAGGTTTTTCCCTACGAACTTTTTAACCGCTGGGTTATGACAGCAGAAGGTGAAAAACAGTTTGAAATAGTGGGGCATGGTTTTCTTATGCTGGCATTCTTTGTGGTGTTTAGCAGGTTTATTGTTAACCGGAGGTTAATATATATTTTTCTTGCTATGGGGTTTTTCATGGTATTATTCAAATGTGGTTTCCGGACACTTATAGGAGCTGCAGCAGCTTCTGCAGCTCTAATGGGAATGCGTATGCTTCGTTTCGATGTCAGGGATTTGGTCCTGGTTTTCTTAGCTGGGATCTTATTCGCTGCACTTACACAGTACAAATCTATTAATCGTATAATAAACGAATCGATAAATAAGACTGAATCAGAAATGGAAATGGGGGGCAAGTATATCCGTAGCATTGAAAAAGAGTTCTTTTATACAAAGTATCCACGAAATTTTTCCTATTATATTATTGGTGGAGGAAAGCCGGCAGGGAAAGCTAATATTGAAAATTTTGATCCATTTGCCATAGGTATGAATTACAATATCGTCTGGGTTGATATTGGATTGCTTGGATTTTATATAGTTGTAGGCGGTGTTGCTACGTTAGGACTACTATTGTATACTTTAATGGGGATATTTGTAAGGCTTCCCAGGGATGCTCTCTATCTGAATTTTTACTTTCTTTATTTGATCCTGACCTCACTTACAAATGAAGAAATCTACCGTGATGGAATATTCAGTGTTGTGGCAATAGCTCTTTATCTGATTGATCTTGCGATGGATGAAAAGGCAAAAGCAAAATTAAGGCTGAAGAATGAATCACAAATAGAATCTAAGAATTTAGTTATAAATAATTAGGTTACACCTGATTACATTTTCCAGGCTTTCAATAGACTTTGTAAATAATCGCATTTTAAAATGAAAGTGGATTGTTAGTTGTTTTGTAATATACATGGAATCTGTTCAAAATGAAATATTTAATAAATTTGGTTATATAATGTCTAAAAATTTGTTATTGGATATCTGTAACAGATTGAGTAAGTTAATATATTTTTATATGTATAAATATTGTGTTCTGTTGATTGGTTTATTATTAATAAGTTGTGATTCAGGTTCAACAACTAATTATTATGTTAATAGTATTTCAGGGAATGATGCTCTAAATGGGAAGTCTGAAGCAAATGCCTGGAAATCAATATCGAAAGTAAACTCAAAAACCTTTTCCCCTGGAGATACAATTTTCTTTAAAAGAGGTTGCACATGGAGAGAAACATTGGCTGTTCCGACTTCCGGAAACGTTTCAAAGAATCTTGTATTCAGCAATTACGGTAAAGGTCCCAAACCAAGGATAATCGGATCCACTCAAGTTATTTCCTGGAAAGACCAGGGAGCAAATATCTGGAAATCTTCTGTTGATATTCTGCAGGACCCAGATAGTGGTTATTTTAAATCAGATATATACTTCGTTAATTCAAATGATTCTGTATCATGGGGTAAACATAAATTGAATAAGACTCTTCTTAAAGCTGATCTTGATTGGACTTGGTCGGATAAGGCTATCTACATATTTTCAGTTTCAAATCCAAATATGCATTATTCTTCAGTTGAAGTTCCTCAGCGTCAGCAATGCATTGATCTTCAAAATAAAGAATTCATTCATATTAATGGGATAGATATGTTTTTCCCCCGCTGGTCTGGAGTAAGTTATGACTGGAGTTATGATATGGTGGATCTTGAAAGTCTAATAATTGAGAATTGTCATATTGCTTATGTTGGTTCTAAAGATCTTCTGACTGGTTATGGAACTGAAATGGCATATTCTAATATGATCATGAGACATGACACAATACATGATTGTGGTAGAAGAGGAATAAGTCTTGATATATATGGTAGTGGATTTACTGTTAAAAATGTACTTATTGAAAATTGTGTTTTTTATTCAGGTTTTCATACAACCGGAGTTGATCTTAGTGTTGGTAATGGTTCATATAATGCGAGTTATGATGGTGTTGTAATAAGGCAAAACATTTTTTATGATGAGCCTGCCACCGGCAATTCCTCTAACCATATTTTCCTTCAAAACTACGATTTCTCAGGAGGTGGGGCAAGTGTAAATAATGTATTTATCTATTCAAATGTTTTTAAATATCCAAGTTTTTCTTCAATAATGATCGAGGGTATCCAGAGTTGCTTTATATACAATAATACATTTTATAATCACAACTTCACAAAAAAGGGGAATGTAACTCATATTTGGATTGATGCAAATAATAATTTAATTAAGATAAAGAATAATATTTTTTATAGTGAATTAAACAATGATATGAAAGGAAACGGTTATGGATTAGTCTCACTTACCAATGCTTCAAAAATTGAATGTGATTATAATTTATTCTATAGGATTAATAATACTTTGGGCATAATTTACTATAATTCAAAATATAACAGTAGTCAGTTAAATTCTGTGCAAAAGTTATTAGGATGGCAAGTAAATAGTCCAAATGTTTCAGATCCACTTTTTCGTGATCCTTCAAGGAATGACTTTCGTTTGAAAAAGGGATCTTCGGCCATTGGTTCCGGGATTCGAATTTCAGATGTGTCAAAGGATTATTCGGGAAACTATTTTAACCGGAAACCCAGCTTGGGAGCATTTGAGTTTGAACCGGCTGTTTATACACTTAAAGAATAGTGATTAATCTTAACTTGAGATCATGGTATCACTGCCTGCTTCACAACCAGATTCGTTTTCCATCGAAATATCTCCTGGTTTTAATGAAAGGTTGGCTCCTAATTATGACATGCAGATAATATTTGTTTATTTCAGTACTTTCGAAATTTTGATTTTACTATAATTTCTTGTATTATGGCTTTATTAAAAACAGAGTACACTCTTTATCCGGAAACTTAATAAAACTGATAACGAAGTTTAATTTTTTGTTAATAGAAAATATTTAATTTCAGTAGTTAAATTAATTACAGCACGACCATTTTAATGTATTTATCATAAATTAAATAAGAGTCATTCCAATACTAAAACAAATTAAATCTCATGTTATTTAATTCGGTTGCTTTTGCATTTTTCCTTCCCATAGTGTTTCTACTTTACTGGTTTATTGCAAAAAAGGATCTTAAAGCTCAGAATATCCTGCTTTTGGCCTCTTCATGGTTTTTTTATGGATGGTGGGATTATAGATTTTTGTTTTTGCTTATATCCCTTTCATTTATAAACTATTTTATTGGGATAAAAATAGGGGAGAGTGGCAATCGAAAACATTGGCTGACTGCTGGATTAATACTTAATCTTGGTATTCTGGGAGTATTCAAATATTACAATTTCTTTATCTCCAGCTTTATTGATATGATCTCTCTTATGGGTTATAAAATCCCTGAATCAACAACAAAAATTCTACTTCCTCTTGGTATAAGTTTCTATGTTTTTATTTCATTAAGCTATCTGCTGGATATTAAAAAGGAAACAATAACAGCGAGTAGAAACATGCTGGATGTACTCTTGAGTTTTAGTTTTTTCCCAATAATACTTGCAGGTCCTATTCAGCGCCCTTCGACTCTCTTGCCTCAAATCTCTGTTAAGAGGGAATTTAGCTTTGAACAGGCTGCTGACGGATTAAGACAGATCCTATGGGGCCTGTTTACCAAAGTGGTAATTGCTGATAACCTTGCTGTTTTTGCCGATGATATATTCCTAAACTATAGGGTCTATTCAGGTAGTACTCTATTACTTGGTGCAGTTTTCTATTCTATTCAGATCTATGCTGATTTCTCAGGATATTCTAATATGGCAATTGGCACAGGGAAACTTTTTGGATTCAATCTTATGAGAAACTTTGCTAATCCATATTTTTCAAGGGATATAACAGAATTCTGGAAACGCTGGCATATTTCACTTACAACATGGTTCCGGGATTATCTTTTTTTGCCTCTTTCATTTGTGGTTTCTTACAGGTTAAAAAGTGAAAGGGTATTAAATATGAAAGCAGATCTTTTTATTTACATTATTGCAAGTTCAGTAACATGGTTTCTCACAGGTCTTTGGCATGGTGCTAATTATACTTTTATAATGTGGGGTCTGATTCATGGACTTTTTTTAATAATCTATCAATGGCAGAGAACCCCCAGGAGGAAGATATTGAAAAAAGCAGGTATCAGCAATGATAACATCTTTATTGTATTATTCGAGGCCTTCATAACTCTTTCAATTGTACTGATTGCATGGGTTTTTTTCAGGGCCGATAATATTGATCACGGGATAAATTTTCTTTCACGGATATTTTCCGATTCCTTATTCTCAATTCCACATTTCCCGGATAGAATGATATGCCTTGTGATTACAATCATTGCAATGATCTTTTTTCTGGTTGAATGGATCGGAAAAGAAGGACAATACGCTCTTTCTGAAATTGGGTCAAGATTCCATCTTATTGCAAGATGGATCATATATTACATCCTGGTAACCATTATTTTCTTTTTTGCCGGTTTAGGTCAGAAGTTTATTTATTTCCAGTTTTAATGATGAAAAAGTATCTGATAAAAATTGTTTTGTTTCTTTTCCCGCTGGTTCTGTTGGCTTTAGGAGCTGATTATACATTGTCAAAGGTTCTTAAAACGTCAAATAGTTTCGCAGATGGTGAGTATCCGGTGTGGAATGATCTTTATAATGGAAAGATAAACTCTGATATTGTAATTTACGGAACTTCAAGGGCACTTAAACATATAAGTCCCAAAATGTTAACCGATAGTTTGCATGTCCCTGCCTATAATTTAGGTATAAATGGGCATACTTTTAAGTCAGAATATTTCAGACATAATCTGTTGTTGAAATTCAACAAAAAACCCAAACTGATAATTCAAACACTGGATGTTACAAGTTTTGATAAAAACTCTGATTTGTATAATCCTGATCAGTTTTTGCCATATATGCTCAAGAATAATGATATGAAGGACAATGTATTTAATGGCTTCAGACCGGCAGATTATAATTTACCTCTTATCAGGTATTATGGGAAAAAGGAGTCATTTATAGAGGTTCTCAAGCTATTGATTTCACCTTCCAGTAACACTCCGGTGAAATTCAGAGGATATTGGCCATGGGATTTATCATGGACCAATGATCTTCTGCTTGCCCAGAAAAAGTTCGGATCATTTGAGGTAAAATACGATTCTGCTATAGTAGGTCTGTTTGAAAGGTTTCTAATCGAATGCAGGCAACTTGACCTGCCTGTTGTATTTGTTTATACTCCTGAATATATTGAAGGTCAGAGATTCGTAACAAACAGATTGGAAATTATGGATATATACAATAAACTCAGCAGTAAGTATAATATCCTTTTTTTGGATTATGCAAATGATTCTATTTCTTATAAGAAAGAAAATTTTTATAATACAGGACACCTTAACAGGTCTGGGGCAGAACTTTTCACATCTAAACTTATAAGTGATCTGAGAAAATTCCAGATCACATCTGTATTAGGTTCCAGATAAAAGTCGAATTGAATTGTAAAAGAATACCTACTTATGATAATACCCTTTATAACTTGAATATGGACTTTTCTCAAGATTCAGGTCATTGAAAACAATATCATAATTCGAAATATTATTTGCTACCAGCGAATTAATTGCATTTTCCAGGATCTCCTTTTTAGTATGATTGTTCCTTGTTACAACAATCACCTGAGATGCATATTTCATTAACTGAATTGAATCCGAAACTAATCCGATAGGAGCCGTATCAATTATTATAAAATCAAATTTTGTTTGGATAATGCTGAAAAAATCATCAAGAGCTCCTGCACTTATAAGTTCAGATGGATTGGGTAATACAGGTCCTGCTGTAATGAAACTTAGCCCTTTGACATTAGTAGAATGTATAATATCATCCAGGTTTGATTGTTTCACCATTATATTGGAAATTCCAGATGTATTCTCCATCTTAAACTTGCTATGCATAACAGGCCGACGCAAATCACAGTCAACCAGTATAGTATTAAATCCTACACTTGCAATAGATGCTGACAGGTTGAATGAAATAAAACTTTTACCATCCTGTGGTTGAGATGAAGTGATAAGTATGATTTTTTTTGTTTTGGAATTTAGTTTAAATAACAGGGAACTTCGCAAATTTCTGAATGATTCAGAGATTGCAGATCCCGGTGATTCCGTTACAACAGATTCAAAGTTTTTGGTATTATTAAAAATTGAACCGATAACTGAACGATCAGTCATACGTTCGATATCATAAACGCTGGATATTTTATCATTAAAAAAGTCCTTGATTATTATAAACAAAGTGGGAAACATTAATGCCAGGAATATTGCAATGAAGTAATTCATCATTGTTTTAGGCTTAATGATTGAAGATGTGATCTCACGTGCTGGCTCCAGCACTTCATAATCAGGGTAATTTGAAGAAAGTGTAATAGCTGATTCAGATCTTTTTTGTAACATGTAAGTATATAAAGTGTTATTCAGATCAAATTTACGCTTGACATTCACCATATTCAGTTCCTTCCCAGGAAGATTTGCCATCTCCTTCGAAAGCTTATCAGCTTTATATTTTAACTCATTAAGTGTAAGGTTCAATGTAACCAGGTTATTAGAGATGTTCTCAGCTAATATTTGCTTCTTAATTTTTATTTTATTGTCAATCTGCGCAGAGAAAACGTTCTTTTCATTATTATTTGAAATTGAAGATTTTTCAGTACTTAAGGCAAAAATCTCAGTAAACAGACTGTTGATTATCGGATCATTAATGTTTGCTGTTGAAGGAAGAGTTACTCCTGAAATATCCTGGTTTGTTTTGAAGTAATTCAGAACATAATTATAATAGCGGCTTTGAAGCTCAAGATTAGTGCGTTCACTCTCAACCTGTGAGAGCTGTTCGAAAATTTGCTGACCTTGCAGTCCCAGATCCATAACCTGGTTATTGGATCGGAATGTTTTCAGTTTAGTTTCAGAATTTGCCAGGGAATCAGACATATCAGATATCTGAGAATCAATAAATTTAATGGTGCTATTGGCCATTCTGTTCTTTTTGTCAAGGTTGTCTTCAAGATATGAGTTTACAAAATTGTTAAGGAAGTTTAATGATTTCTTGAGGTTTTCACTTGAGAATTGAACCTTGATTATTGAAGCCAGGTAAGAAACAGGTTCAATTTTTAAGTTCTTCATATAAAACTTTGCCAATTGTTCCGGATGATAAAATTCAAAATAAAAGATACCCTTATTATCAATTGCTCTTTGAAGCAATTCCTTTCTGGCTGAGATAGAAAATTTGAAATTCAGGTTGTTTATTGTCTCGTTAAAATTGCAAATTGTATCAATATTTAATACCTGCTTTTCTGCTACTATCTCATTATCAATGTAGTTATATAGGTAGGCTTTGTTTTCCGATACTGATAGCCTGAAGGTTGATTCGTTAATAATTTCAACGAAAAATTTGGTGTAAATAGGTTGTATATGTGATTTATCGAGATTAACAATGAATGGTGATTGAAGGTATATCTCAGTGAACTGTTTGAAGAAAGGATTTGAATTAGAGAAATATCCTGTTTCAAGGTTAAGGTCATTAACAATTTTAGAAATAAGAGTGAATGAATTAAGACCATTTATCACACCTTCAAGATCTCTGCCTGAAAAAGAAGAACCAGACCCCCTGAACATATCATTTGAAGCAAGGACTGAAGTTCGTGAATCCTTAACAGGTCCGATAATGGTACTTAACTGGTATACCTTAGGGGAGTACTTGTTATAAAGAAATGCAGCGGATCCCAATAGGATAATTGTTGCTATATAAACATATTTTAAACCAAGCATCTTCTGAAGAAGAAGTTTAATATATACAATTGCTGCATCCGTTTCATTTCTGACTTTCATGGGAGAATTATTTATTATTTTCTGAAAAACATAGTAAAAAATGCAAAGAACAATGTAAAAGTTGATGTAATTGTAGAAAAATTACTGTTGTTATAATTAAACCATGAGCTGGATTTTATTGGTTCAACGATAATAATATCGTTTGACTGAACATAATAGAATTCCTTTTCGGCAATTTTTGAATTGGTGAGGTCCAATTTATGATGCATTATCTTGTCTCCTTCCTGCCTTATCAAAATTATATTCTTTCTGTCCCCAAACCGCGAAATTCCTCCACCAAGTGCCAGAGCTTCATAAATGGTTAATTTCTCCTGAGCATAAGGGAATACTCCCTGATTACCAACATCACCTAAAATTGTGACATTGCTGTCAACAAATTTGATACTCACTGTGGATAATTCAAGATATTCACTCATGGCTTTTGCAAACTTAATGTTAGCCTGTTCAGTAGTCAGGTTACCAAGATTTATTTTACCTACAAATGGATAATTTATATTGCCTGATTCGTCAACAAGGTATCCTGTAGACCCTCCTGAAGCTCCAGCACTTCCAGCACCTACTGCTCCGGTACTTGAATTTAATAAAAGGTTTGTTTTATCATCAATACTGAATACCTGAATACTTAACTTGTCATAGGGTAAAATCACCTTTTGTCCTTTTGGATTGGGAATAGGCTCTACCAGCTCATCAATATCATTAATATACTTTAGCTTCTCAATGGGAACACATGAAATTGAGGCAGCAAGAATAAAAATTATAATCACAGCTATGTTTATTCCATTTATTAAAAGTTTTTTTTGCATATAACTAAAAGTTTTTTAATATTTTATTTTCAATTCAGATGTCTTATTACACTGACTTTTCAATAAGCAAC
>CAZXFB010000050.1:8454-31437 GCA_964639725.1 uncultured Rikenellaceae bacterium | reverse complement strand
CTTTGAATTGTCATAATACTTGGTGTGCAAAATTGTATGGGGACTCGGAATGACAGTATTTTATGTGACATAGGGGAAAGCAGAGGCGATTCGCTGAGCGAATCGCCTCTGCTTTCCCCACAAACAACCAACATCGCATGTCATTCCGAGCGCCAGCGAGGAATCCCCCTCACCTATTTTAATAGTATGAATTAATTCCATTTCAGTTATTATTCATTCCAGATACTCATTAAATAATAATTGTTAATAAATTTGGGAATAAGCGTCTGCAACATACTTTTTGAACCCGATCAGGTATTCATCAAAATCAAGTCCGAAAATCATTCTGAAATATTTGTCATGGTCATTATCATGAAATAAGCTCCTCATATAGGTTAGAAAAACTTTTTTCCCATAGACGTCTATCAAATTATCTACTATACAACCGAACTCGGAATAAATAAATGTTTGCCTGTATTTCACGTCCAGGTTCACAAAGTCTTCTTTCCTGGTTTTAAAATCAGCAGGTGGCACAAAATTTCCCTGTGCTATTGCCTTATACGTCTCACTTTTAGATGGATAAAATGAAGTGCCCATTTGATTTGAACTGTATACTGCAATACCCTCGAGCAACCATTTAGGATATCTAATCCCGGATAAAATTCCGGTATGCTGAAATATCAGAACATGTGAAAGCTCATGCTTTAAGTATACTTCTAATAAAATCTTACCTTCCCTGTCTTCCTTTACAGCCCATGGAGTTACAAACAGTCTGCCATTTGGAAAAACGCAAAACCTTGCCTTTGAGGGTGAATGATGAATATATGTGTTACTATCCCTGAAAATAAAAATTTCTGGCTTCTTAATAAATCTTAGTTCATGGATTTTCTCAATCTGAGGAATTAATGTATCATATTTTAGATAATCATCATATATTGCTCCTTCCTGAACATAACTGATCGTATAATTCATTTCATGTTTGGTAAACCCGGGTGTTACTGGTGAATAGGGAAACAGTTTTCCAAACAGAAAAAGGTAAGCAATAAATCCTGACAAAACAGCAGTTGCCGCAAGTATGATTTTCTTCAAAGGTTCATTCATATTGTCAGTTCCAAGATAATTATAAAATATCAGAATATTTATGATAAGATTCAGGGTTCATTGCGATTTTCAAATCCATAAAAAAAGATTGAAGCAGATACTACAAAACATTGGCAAATTTGCAGAAATCTTTGCTCAAAAAGTTCTTCAGAAAACTATCTTTCCGGTAAGTTAACAGTTTTCAGCAATAAGCAGTTCATTTCACCTGCCCTGATTAGTGGAGTCATTATTTTAACCTGCCTCAATTTTACTTCTTATTGTCTACTATTAATACAGCAGTACGAAAGAAAAAAATTCCTGTTTCTATTCTCTGGTTCCTTCACTCCCCTGCTTTTGTCTCCCATCTTTCTACTTGTCTCTTAGTCCATTTAACTGCACCAGCATATAAAAATCATATATTTGTTAAGTTGTAACGCGAAAATATGAAAAACAAAATTTTAATACTATTTGCTCATCCAAGGTATGAAAGGTCGGCGAACCAGTCAATTCTGATAAAAAATATTCCAAAGACTTCTGAGATAACATTAAATGATCTTTATGAAAAGTACCCTGATTTCAATATTGATATTGAATATGAGCAAAAACTGCTACTTGATCACCAGATCATTATATGGCAGCATCCTTTCTACTGGTATAGTGCTCCTCCTCTTCTGAAACAATGGATCGATCTGGTACTGGCATTCGGCTGGGCCTATGGACCCACCGGAACTGCTCTCCAGGGAAAAATTGTATTCAACGCTATAACAGCAGGTGGAGCTCGTTCTGCATATTGCAAAGAAGGCCATAACATACTTACGGTAAAAGAACTGCTGGCACCATTCAGTCAGACAGCATTTCTCTGCAAAATGATCTGGCTCCCTCCTTTTGCAATCCATGGAACTCACAGAATAACTGATGAGGAGAGGCAAAAATGTGCTCTGCAATATCATAATATTCTCAAAATTCTTTCTTCCGGTGAATTTTCAATTGAAGAAATAAATAAACACTCCTACTTTAATGACTGGATATCAGATTTAACAGATAAAAACCAAATCGTATGAACCTATTGACTCAGGCTCTAATATACCTTTCAGCAACAGTTATATGTGTGCCTCTTTCCAAAAGGCTTGGAATGGGCTCTGTACTTGGATATCTTCTTGCAGGAATGCTGATAGGTCCATTTTTTCTTGGATTAATTGGAAGAGAGGGACAGGACATAATGCATTTCGCTGAATTCGGGGTTGTTATGATGCTCTTTCTTATCGGACTTGAACTCGAACCATCGCAGTTCTGGAAAATGCGCAAATCTATCCTGGGAATGGGCTCGATACAGCTCGTGCTGACAACTCTTCTCATCTTCCTTTTTATGATGTTGCTTCGCACACCATGGCAGGTCTCATTAGCTGTTGCCCTTGCATTCTCGATGTCATCGACTGCAATAGTAATGCAAACGATCAGGGAGAAAAACCTTTCACAAACTGCAGCCGGACAGGCATCATTCTCTGTTCTACTCTTCCAGGACCTTATGGTAATACCTGTTCTGGCGATACTTCCTCTACTCACATTAAAAAGCATTGAGGATAGCAGTATCATTGAGTCATCAGTTATTGGCAACCTTCCGGGATGGCTCCAGGGATTATCCTTTTTCTTTGCAGTGGCATTCATTTACCTTGGAGGAAGATATCTTTTTGTTCCACTCCTGAGGATCGTCGCCAGGACTGGTCTCAGGGAATTATTTACTGCTACTTCACTCCTTTTGGTAATTGGCGTTGCTGCACTGATGAGGGTAATGGGACTAAGCCCCGCTCTCGGAGCATTCCTTGCCGGAGTTGTACTCGCCAACAGTGAATACAGGCATGAACTTGAAAGTGATATTGCCCCGTTCAAAGGTCTTCTCCTCGGGCTCTTCTTTATTGGAGTTGGTATATCGATAAACTTTGGACTCATTGTCTCCAAACCGCTGATTATTGGAGGATTGGTGCTTGGAGTAATGATAGTAAAATTTTCAGTATTATTCATGACAGGGAAGATATTCCGGGTGAGTTCTGATCAGAATCTTCTCTTTTCATTCGCCCTTTCCCAGGCAGGTGAATTCGCGTTTGTACTTCTCTCTTTTTCAAACCAGTTAAGTCTGATAGGCAGCGAATGGATGGACATCCTTATGGCAGTTACTGCTATAACAATGACAATTACACCTCTTCTCTTGCTCCTGAATGAAAAAGTAATTGATCCCCGCTTCGGTATTAAGAGTCAATCGGATAATCCATCTTCCGACATAATTGACGAAAGGAATAATATAATAATTGCAGGTTTTGGACATTTCGGAAGCACAGTAAGCCGATTCCTGAATGCAAACGGAGTTAAGGCAACAATACTTGACCACGATTCTGACAGGGTTCAGTTGCTCCGGAAAATGGGATTTAAGGTCTATTATGGCGATGCAACAAGACTCGACTTACTCAAATCGGCTGGTGCCGATAATGCAAAGTATCTGATTGCCGCTATAGGTCAGCCTGATATTAACCGGGATCTAATAACTACAGCTATGAAGCACTTCCCCGGATTAAAGATCATAGCGAGAGCCAGAAACAGGTATGATGCTTACGAACTTATTGATATGGGCGTAAAAAATATTTACAGGGAATCCCTTCATACTTCAGTTAGGCTTGCCGAAGATCTGCTATGCAGCCTTGGGCACCGTCATTATACAGTAACAAGGATGGGGCAGAAATTCCTGAAACATGATGAAGAAACACTGTTAGAAATGGCTGAGCACAGGCATGATATGAAGCAGTATGTAATAAAAGCCCGTGAGACTTTCAGTATGGAGGAAGAGTTGCTGAAGAAGGACCTTTTTTATGATACAGGTGAAGGGGACCACTCCTGGGATTCGGAAATGATCAGAGATATCCTTGGTAAGAAATAATCAGTTCATCAGGATTCCTGAACCATACCCATTCTCCTTTCAGACTTATCTTAATTACTCTTTTAATATATTAAGATCTTTGTACAGGGTTGTGATCAGGTAGTATGTGATCCCGGAAATCTGCGTAATTATCGGGCAACTGCCTTCCCATACACTTCAATCCAGTCGAGCCTTGAACAGGCATCACTGCCGCCACCTGTCATCAGATCAGTAAACCCTATCTCATCAACCCTTGAAAGATCAGGTTTGATTACTGCCTTCTTTTCAATCACAGATTCGATATTCAGGGTGTACCATTCCATATCCATAATGTTGAATTCGGTTACCCTCCAGTCACCTGATTTACCATCGGAATCAACACTCACCAGCCAGGTGCCATCAGCAAGTTTAAGAACAACATGAAGAGCTCTCATCCCTCCTTGTTTTGATCTCCATAATATTTTTGAATATCCTGAGAGATCAACATATGAAGCTTTGTTTTTCAAAGTTACTGCCCAGTTTCCCCGACATAATCCTGACCAGATATAGAAAGGATCATCGGCAGGTTTAGCATGATTACTTTTTCTGAGACTGTCTCTGCCTGGCCCATAAAGCCCAAGTAACAGATCTTTATTGGCTACATGGTCAATTGTTACATGTGTGGCAGCAGGAGTCTCTTTCCACTCCTCTCTGAAAAACAATGAAGGTCTGTACTGAGCCTTGCAGTACACAGCAGTAATTAAAAGCAGACAACTTACTGAACCAAATCGTTGCAACTTATTGGAGATTAAATAAAAAACATTTGTCATGATAATAAATCATAAGGTGAGGTGTGTAAAAATAAATTTAATATACAAAATGTAAATATAAAGGAACAATAAATATTATGATTGTAAAACAAAATTTGCTTTCAGTTTTTTTCTTTGATATATTGAGCACAAATTAAATATAAAACTCATTTAAGGAATTACATACAATATTCATTTATTTCAAGTACCATGAAAAACTCTTTTTCCCGACGTAACTTTCTTTACAGGACAGCCGGACTCGGAGCAGGAGCTATAGTCATTCCTTCCCTGTCTTCATTTGGGATACAAAGCAGATCCAGAAGCATTACTCCACTTATTATAACCAGCCATACTAATGAAACTGGGCAGAATGCCATGGAAGCAGGATGGGAAATCTTAAGGAAAGGAGGTACTGCAGTTGATGCTGTCGAGAAAGCTGCCAATATTATTGAAGTTGACCCTGAAGATACTAGTGTAGGTTACGGAGGCTTACCTAATGAAAGAGGTATCGTACAACTTGATTCTTCTTTCATGGATGGAAAGACATATTCTGCCGGCGCTGTTGCCTGCCTTGAAAATATTAAAACACCATCATCAGTTGCCAGACTTGTCATGCAACATTCTGATCATGTACTTCTGGTGGGTGCCGGAGCATTGGAATTTGCCAGAGCATGGGGATTTCCTGAAGAAAATCTTCTGACTGAAAAGGCCCGGAAGATTTGGCTCAGGTGGAAAGAAGATATGAGCTCATCAGATGACTGGGGAGCACCTGAACATATGCAAAACCTGTTAAAACAGGAAGCATACTGGAAGGATTTTCCTGATATTGAACATCATTACGGGACAACAAATGTAATTGCAATTGATATGGGTGGCGACATAGCAGGATGCACAACCACCAGTGGCCTGAGTTTTAAATTAAATGGCCGTGTTGGCGATTCACCCATAATTGGAGCAGGCCTTTATGTTGACAATGAAGTAGGTGCTGCAGGTGCCACAGGACGGGGTGAAGACGTAATAAAGTCCTGCGCCTCTTATTATATTGTACTCAGGATGAAAGATGGAAGGACACCACAGCAGGCTTGTGAAGATGCTCTGCAAATGATCGTCAACAGATACAAAAAAGTAAATCCCGATTTCTTCCCAAGTGAGAAGTTCGTTGCTATTAACAAGTTTGGTGATCTGGGGTGTGCTACAATGAAAGGAACTCAGAATCCAAGATTGTCTGTAAGAACTGAAAAGAACTTTAACAAGTATGAAGGAATTGTTGCATTCCCTGATAAATAGATATTTATATGAATAACTTGTAGCCTGTAATATATATAGTTACTTTAATTCTGCCCTCTCCTATGAAATTTATTAAAAGCCTTTATGCCCAGGTGCTAATAGCAATCCTGATCGGTATTTTACTTGGAGCCCTATATCCTTCTTTTGCAGTAAAGCTGAAACCCCTGGGTGATGGTTTTATTAAGTTGGTGAAGATGATGATTTCTCCGATCATATTCTGCACCATTATAAGTGGTATATCAGGGATGCAGGATACTAAAAAATTAGGAAGGGTCGGATTGAAGGCAATAATATATTTTGAAGTTGTAACAACCCTTGCTCTGATAATAGGATTGGTTGTTATTAATATTCTGAAACCTGGAGTTGGTATGAATATTGATCCATCCACACTTGATGTCAAGGCGACAGAAGCTTATGTATCAAAAAGCGAAACCGGTAATATGCAGGATTTTATTTTGCATATAATTCCGGATAGTATTTTTAATGCCCTAGCTACTAATAATTTACTTCAAATATTACTATTTTCAATTCTTTTGGGAATAGCCCTCTCCCGAATCGGTGCAAAAGCTAAACCATTATTAAGCGGTATTAAGTCGTTGGAAAGTGCTCTCTTTGCTGTAATTAAAATAATAATGAAAGTAGCTCCATTTGGTGCACTTGGTGCTATGAGTTTCACGGTGGGGAAATATGGGTTGAACTCTCTGACATCCCTTGGAGGCCTGATGTTATCGTTTTATATAACCTGCATCCTGTTTATTGTAATAATTCTGGGTGGGCTATTAAAATATTTTGGATTCAACCTCTTCAGGTTACTAAGCTACATCCGCGATGAGCTATTTATAGTATTAGGTACATCCTCCTCCGAAGCTGCTTTGCCAAGCCTGATGAACAAACTTGAGAAAATGGGTTGTTCAGAATCTATAGTAGGGCTGGTTGTACCAACTGGTTACTCTTTTAATCTGGATGGAACATCAATCTACCTTACAATGGCAGCTGTATTTTTAGCACAGGCAACTAACACCCCGATGGACATTTCACACCAGATAACATTACTGCTGATTCTGTTATTGGCATCTAAAGGAGCCGCTGGTGTAACAGGCAGCGGATTCATCACGCTAGCGGCGGTATTGCCTGTGGCCGGTCATATACCCATCGCTTCCATTGCCCTTATTCTTGGAATTGACCGCTTTATGAGCGAAGGAAGAGCTATTACAAATATTATTGGAAATACTGTTGCAACTATTATCATTGCAAAATCAGAGAATGAAATTGATATGTCTAAGGCAAATGCAACAATGTGACGTCCCAAATATTCCCTTTCAAACCCTTCCAGGAAAAGAAGAGTAGTGAGCCAGGAGAAGATATAAGATATTGAGAATAAATCACAGAATCTCTGATTCCTCTTCAAAAGAAGGATTCGGGCAGGATTGAAAATTTCAATCATTTTAACTTTTATTTTAAGTTTATTATTGATAACCGATACTCATATAATTTTTAATGGATACTTTGTAGTATTTTATCTATTAAAGGTTAATCTTTGCATTTAGAAATACTTAACTGAATGAAATCTAAACTAGTTATTTTGCTTATTTTTTCCTTCTGTACAATTCAGGGGATTCTTGCTCAGAAACAAAACAAGAAAATAAAAATATCAGGAATGGTTACTGATGCAAAACTGAAACCAGTCAGTGGAGTTATGATTTTTATTGATCAGAAAAAAACAAATTCTATCACAGACGATAAGGGTTTTTACACTGTTAAAGTTCCATCAGGCGCAAAAGAAATCTCAGCTTTCTCTATCATGAATGGTGCTAAAAACATTGAGATAAATGGAAAAACAACAATCAATATTACCCTTGATGGAAGTAGTGCCAAAAAACCAGAACCTGTAAAAAAGGAAGAAGAGATGATTAATATAGGTTATGGATCTGTTAGTAAAGAGAACCTGACAACCAATGTCGGCAAAATTGATCCCCAGCACTCCAGATTCAGATCTTACAGTAACATTTATGATATGTTAAAAGGAGAGATCGCAGGTGTTGAAGTAAATGGCACAAGCATAAGGATACAGGGGGCTGCTTCTTTTATGTTAAGTACCGAGCCACTCTTTATAGTTGATGGAATAGAAGTACCGTCTATTGAAAACATTCCTCCGATGGATGTAAAATCAATTGATGTCTTAAAAGGCTCATCAGCTTCAATATATGGTTCGAAAGGTGCCAATGGAGTCATACTTATTACTCTTATAAGGTAAAAGGATAACAAAGAGTATTAGTTTTAAGAATTGGCTGCCTAAATATCTCTGGGGTTTATAACCAAGACTAATTCAGCAGGAACATCACACACAAAGGTCCTTTGGTACAGGGTAGAGGTAATTATTTAAACTTCCTGATTATCAAACAGATTGAACAGGTTCTGAAATAAAATACAGATAGAACATAAAGTCTAAAAAAGATCCCCGATAATCTTTTAAGATCAAATGTAATATCTTTGATCAAAAATTGTAATCCGGAAACATTTATAACCGGAAAGTATAGGAATATTTAATCAACAATGTCTGGCTGCCTATTCGTGGTAACTCAGGAGATTCTCTCAGAAGATCAGTGTTCCTGCCTTCATTAAAAACAAAATAAAAGTCATTCCCTTCCCTTGGATTATACCTCATTCTCAAATTAGTCAAGACAGCATCTGCGGCGCTGTTATATTGAATATATGCTCCTGCAGATAATTTTATACTTAGCATATAAGTAAGTTTAATACCCCCGATGTGGCTAATGTATTTCTGATCTCTCACAGGGAAAAATACAGCATTATACTGATACTGTCCTTCCACTTTGAGACTTTGTGATAATGACCATTGTGGTTTTATCCTTACAGAGATCAATGAGCCGTCATAATATGTGCCTAAGTCATATTCTGAGTCAATCCTGAAAAGAGAAGAGGCAGGTGTACCCAACGAAGCTTTAATAACCAGGAATGAATATGAATTCTGTGGCACATAAGTATTTTTATCTATGTAAAAAGTATCTCTTATAATTTCTCTCCTGAATTCAGGATCCAACCCTCCGATGATTTTGTTCTTGGTTTCAAACTCATATCCTGGCCCTGTAATCAAAGTTTCAAAAAGCCCTTCGGTACTAAAGTATGCTGCAGTTTTATAGTTAACTTTATGATAATACAAAAAGGAGCTTTCTCCAGGGATCCAACCATATCTGATATTACCGTTTGGAATATAAGCATTTCCCCTCTGGAGATACCCCATCGCAGGTTCATAATCTTTACCCAACCAGTCGAATGATGCCCTGTAACTCCATCCTTTGTTTTTGTTTGTACTTTCGAAATTAAGGCGCATAAAGGAATAGTCTGCTATCCTTTTATACTCTTTCTCTGAACTATATGTCTGGGATAGTTTAAATTCAATATAATCATCGTCAGTGGTTTTTATGTATGTATCAAGCCCATACGTAAGATCAACTTTTCCATCTGCTCCGATTCTTGATGTAAGAATACCCCCTGCGTATGAATATGGGTTAATAATATTATGTTTCAATCTCAGAACACTGAAATTTTCTGAGACCAGGTCTGAAGAGTACTTTGCAGTCTGCATGTTGATAAAACCCAGATCAAATTTACCAATTTTACCTGTCAGCCTGGCTCCTCCCAGTATCCTTAATGGTTGTCCGTTATAAAGACCAATCCTCCGGCTGTAAAACACATTACCATTAAGACCCATATATCCGTAACTGAAATCAAATAAATCTGACCGTTCCTGGAAAAAGACCCTTTTTTCAGGGTAAAACAGGGAGAATCTTGTAATATTAACCTGTTGCTCATCATCTTCAACCTGGGCAAAGTCAGTATTAACTGTAAGGTCAAGAGTGAGATCAGAGGTGATTCCATATTTGAAATCTACACCAGCTTCTTTAGTTGCTGCAAATGATCGTTCATAAGCTTTACCATCAATATTAAGATCATTCCTGATTTTTCCGCCTGCAAGAACATAAGGTGTGATATATATAGGCTTTGATGATTTAATTCCCTCAAACACAATATCTTGAGCTAAACTTGGCTTATGCTTCGCCCATACACCTATTTGCGGATCTAAGGCAGGAAAGACTATCATCTCATTTTTTGAAGGAATCCACCGGTTAACAATCATGCCCATTGTAATTTTCCCCTCTTTTGATTTGAACCTGAGGCTTGAAAAAGGTATTCTGATCTCCGTGAACCATCCTTCATCCGTGACAGCTGTTTTCACATCCCAGTATGTGTTCCAGCTTAAATTATATGGCACCAGATTACGGGCATCATTAAATATACTCATATCCAGCCTGTTACCTGAGGGTGAAGTACAAAAGAAAAATGCATTTTCATTATCATTTAGGCAATCTATTACAATCCCCAAAAAGTCATTTTCATTACTGTAGTCATCGCGCTTTTTACTGCTGAACCTGATCCCTGAAGGATCTGAATCATAAAGCTTTCCTCCAATCCAAAGGTAATCATCAGTATATCCAACCAATACTTCAGTCTTTTCAGAAGGTTCCCTGCCTGCAACAGGTTGGAGAGTTGTTACAGGAAGAGGTGAAATTTTTCTCCAGGCCTCTTCCTCGGGAATTCCGTCAAACTTTATTATGGCATCCAACCTTTTTATATCCATCGCACTTTGGGCGAATCCATATCTAATTGAAAACAGGCAAAGAAAAAAACTACACAGGAAGATTATTCCTCTACCTTTTTCAGTACACCTTCCTGAAGAAAAAAATCGCAGTATCATCATAAAAATAATTTCAATAAAATCCCGATAAAAATAATATTAAAAAATTAATGGAATAAGACTCTCTAAAAAAGCATTAAATTTACTGTTATAAATGAAATTCATGAATTATACTTAATTCGCTGTCAGGTTTTATTATCAATTAACAGGAAACTAATTTTCACCATAAAGAGTCAAATATAATTATCATATTATGGAAAAGTCAAATGGCATGTTAAAATACCTGATGTTACTTCTTTTATCAGGGATCTCTTTATCTGCAATTGCCCAGATTAAGCAACCTGCAGATGAGATCAAGATAAAATTTTATGATCATAATCATTACCTGATTGAAGGAACAACCTTTACTGATTCGGTAAAAGAGAACCTCTTTGACCGTTTCCCCTTGTCGTATAAAAACAAAGTCAGAGAAGCTGTTTGGAATCTGTCAAAGTCTTCAGCAGGTATCTCAGCCAGGTTTGTTTCCAACTCAACATCTGTTAGGGTAAGATGGGAATTACTTAGAGATACAAAGATGAATCACATGGCTGAAACTGGGAGCAAAGGGATTGACCTTTATTTCAAAACTAAAGATGGCTGGCAATATATAAATACTGCACGACCAACAGGTAAAGTGAATGACTTTATGCTGATCAGTAATATGTCAGCCGAAAAACGGGAATACAAACTTTATCTTCCATTATATGACGGAGTTATAAAGATGGAAATAGGGATCGATAGTCTGAGTACCATGGAAAAACCTTCCAGAATCTCACAAAAACCTATTGTTTTCTATGGCACAAGTATTACACAGGGTGGATGTGCTTCACGTCCGGGAATGGTACACACAAGTATCATTTCGAGAAAGCTGAATGTTGAATGCATCAATTTTGGTTTTAGCGGAAACGGAAAAATGGAAAAACCGGTTGCAGAATTAATTTCCGGTATTGATGCACTATTTTATGTTATGGATGGAACAGGGAATATGACCCCTGAAGATGTCAGACAAAATGCTATTCCGCTTGTAGAGATAATAAGAAGTAAACATCCGGTAACTCCGATAATATTCGTGGAATGTACAATGTTTGAGAAGTCGGAACTTGATGAGAAAACACGGAATGATATCAATGCAAAAAATGATATGCTGAAAAGCGAATTTAAAAAGATGGTTGAAAAAGGATTCTCAAATATATTTTACATTGATAATGTTGGTGCAACCGGATCAGATCATGAAGCAACGGTAGATGGGGTTCACTTTACTGACCTTGGATTTCTGAGATATGCTGATTTCCTGATCGCAAAATTTAAAAAATTTAAATTACCAACACACTGATGCAATTGATATTCAGGGTCAATTAATTCCCGGAAACTAAAAATCAAATAATGAAATCTACTTTGTACATTATGGTTATTGTCCTTGTTAGTTTTCAGGGATTCAAAACAGAATCTGCTGCGACAAAATTTAAGGCAGATATAATTATTTACGGAGGTACTTCATCAGCAGTTACAACTGCGGTACAAGCATCCAGAATGGGAAAATCAGTCATAATAGTTTCTCCCGACAAACATCTTGGAGGTCTCTCCTCTTCAGGATTAGGATTTACTGATACCGGAAATAAAGCTGTTATAGGTGGAATTGCCAGGGAGTTTTACCAGCTAATTTATAAGCATTATCAAAAGCCTGAATCATGGCGATGGCAGAGGCAATCTGAATACGGGAATAAGGGTCAGGGCAGCCCTGCTATTGACGGGGAAAACCGTACTATGTGGATCTTTGAACCACATGCTGCTGAAGAGGCTTTTAATCAGCTGGTAAAAGAGAATAATATCACCGTTTACAGAGAAGAATGGCTGAATAGAGAAGACGGAGTGATCAGAAAAAACCAAAAAATAGTATCCATCAAAACAGTGAGCGGAAAAATATTCAAAGGGAAGATTTTTATTGATGCTACATACGAGGGTGATCTTATGGCCTCAGCAGGTGTCAGTTACCATGTCGGAAGAGAGGCTAATAGTGTTTATGGAGAGGAATGGAATGGAGTTCAGACCGGAAAGAATCCCTATAAATTTCATGAATTTGGTGATTTGAATGTCAGCCCGTATGTAATCCCTGGTGACCCTTCCAGCGGATTACTGCCACGTATATCAAAAGATGCTCCTGGCATCAGAGGAGAGGGAGATAAAAGAATCCAGGCTTATTGTTTCAGATTATGTCTGACAAAGAACGAGAATAACAGGGTACCTTTTACAAAGCCTGAAAGATATGATTCGACACAATATGAACTGCTTATCAGGATCTTTGATGCAGGTTGGCGCAGGACTTTCAACAAATTTGACCCTGTTCCAAATCTTAAAACAGATGTAAATAACCATGGCCCGTTCAGTTTTGACAATATTGGAATGAACTACGATTATCCGGAGGCAGATTATGACAGAAGAAGAAAGATCATTGAAGAGCATATAGATTATCAGAAGGGATTGCTCTACTTTATTGCCAGTGACAAACGGATTCCACCTGAAGTCAGAAATGAAATGATCAAATATGGATACTCAAGAGATGAGTTCAGTGACAATGGATACTGGCCTTACAACATTTATGTACGGGAAGCACGTCGTATGAAAGGTGAATATGTCATGACCGAGAATGATGTGCTCGGAAAAAGAGTTGTTCCACATCCTATAGGATTTGGTTCATATAACCTTGACTCCCATAATACACAGCGCTATGTCAAACCTGATGGATTCACGGAAAATGAAGGAGATATTGAGTTACCACCAAAAAGACCCTATCAGATCGATCTTGGTTCAATAATGCCCAGAAGAGAGGAGTGCGAGAACCTGCTGGTAACAGTATGCGTATCAAGTTCACATATTGCATATGGCTCTATCAGGATGGAGCCGGTATTCATGATCCTCGGGCAGAGCGCCGGCACTGTTGCATCATTAGCCATTGAAAAAAATAAAAGCATTTATGACCTAATGTATGATGAGATAAAATCACAACTCGAATCAGATGGGCAGATATTGCAATACTCACGGTAATCATACATCGATTTGAATGACTATTATGCTGATTATTTAGATATTATGCAGATCTGAAATAAAGTGAAAAAAACTAATAATAAGAATTGTGTCCAATATTAAATTATAGGAGTATCGGTTATCAATAATAAATTTAAAACAATTGGTTATGAGATTCCTCTCTTGCCCCTCACCTATTTTAATAGTATGAATTAATTCCATTTCAGTTATTATTCATTCCAGATACTCATTTTAACCTAAATATCTCTATGGTCAGAAAAGCATTCATAAAAACAGGAATTATATTACTCTTGATTATTATTAACCTGACAGGCTGTAAGAAAACAGGACAAAAGCCGGTTAGAGTTTTAGCAGAATTAAATATTGGAGAATCAGAGGATATCAGACTTAGTAACGGGGAAATTGTAAAAATATCCCTACTTGAGATAACGGAATATAGAGACTCTCTGCGAAATGCCATAAGGACTTGCAATGTAAAAGTCTCTGTCGACAATGAGGAAGTAGTATTAAAGACAGGTAATTACAACCTACCTGTCACAATTGGTAAAGTTCAGATCGATTGCCCTGTAATTAAAGGTTTTTATTCAAATTCAGACCCTGAAAGCAAGTATAAAATGGATGCAGTCTTAAGGCTCTGGCCAAAAGGATCATCGTTTATAAATCCAGGGACATTTGTCTATCCAATAAAGCAGAAGTTGTTTTCTAATCTTACCCAGTCGGGTCATGAACCTACATATGTTGATTGGGGTGAAGATCCAGCAAATAAGAGAATATATTATCATGAAGGACATGATATAGGTGGAGCTGAGGGAATGGATGAAATAGTCTCAGCAACAGAAGGATTGATAATCTCGGTCAACAATAAGATACTTGACGGATATGATTCCATCCCTGTTTATGCCCATAATGATGCTGTTAATGTACTTGACGATCGTGGATGGATAATACAGTATGTACATCTAAGCAGTACAGACCCTGCCATAAAACTGGGTGAAAGGGTTAAAATGGGACAAAAAATGGGTATGATCGGAAAAGAGGGAAGCAGCGGGGGGTGGGTGCATCTGCATTTTGAAATAATAACTAAAGATTTGCCTTCCGGAGGATGGTTGACAGAAGATGCCTATGTGTATACATGGGAGTCATATATGAAACAATATAATCCACCTATTGTTGCTGTGGCCCGCCCCCATCAGTTTGTCTGGACTGGACAGGAGGCTGTTGTTGACGGTACAAAATCAAAATCTTTTAGTGATAATATTGTATCATATGAGTGGTCATTCACAGACGGCACAACCGCAACAGGAGCAGTTCAGAAAAGGATTTATGACAAGGCAGGAGAGTACAGTGAAATATTAAAAGTTACTGACTCAAAAGGTAATGTCGATTATGATTTTGCAGTTGTTCAGGTGAGTGACAGGGAGAATCCTGATCATGCTTTTCCTACAATACAAGCTGCCTTTTATCCTACAATTGATATTAAGCCAGGAACTCCTGTGACCTTTCTTGTCCGTACATTTAATACTGCTGTAAATTACGAAGTCTGGAACTATGGTGATGGGACTCCTCAGGATACTGTTAAATCGGAAACAGTCAACCGGAAAGAAAGTACTAAAGGAAAGTTTGCCGAATCATACCATTCATTTTCAAGACCCGGAATTTTCATCGTTAAAGTTGAACGATCAAATGAATTTGGATTTAATGCAACAGGGCATCTTAAAGTAGTTGTCAACGAATAATCAGAATTCCAGAGCCATTACCCATACCGGCCATTTTCCGGTTTCATAGGTTTTAATCATGCTCAGGGAGCCATTCGTTTGAATAGTGTATAATGCAATTCTTCCTGAACTTTCACCTGCAGAGATAACATATCTGCCTGAAGGATCAATTTCAAATTCCCTGGGCTCCTTTTCTGTTGGATAATATCCTGTTAAAGTAAGCTCCCCGCTCAAATTATCAACTCTGTATCCAGCGAGAGAATCATGCCCCCTGTTGGAAGCAAAAAGGAATCTTCCATCAGGAGTAATATGGATATCAGCACAAGTATTGTATGTCACATGATCTGCAGGTTTTGTACTTATCTCCTGGAATGGACCAGAAAGAGTTCCGTTTATACTGTTAAAATTAAATGCCAGAATGGTACAGGATAGCTCATTAACGACATACATAACATTGAGTGAAGGATGAAAAGTAAAATGTCGCGGACCCGATCCAGTCTTAACCTTAACCATATCTTGATTTTGTTCTTGCAGCACTCCGTTTGACTGAAAAATAAATTGTTGTATTACATCTCCTCCCTTATTTGTCACAAACAGAAATTTTCCTGAAGCATCAGTTTTTATCATATGTGGATTGACCCGAGCCTGAATAATCTGAACGGCATCCTTATTAACACCACCTTTTTCAAGGGGGTAAACTGCACTCATATTACCTGAATATGAAGTGAAGAAAAGATATTTGCCAATAATGTCAGTTGAAATATACACAGGATTCTCAATTACAGGAGTCTCTTTAATCAGCCTTGTTCTGCCTGATTTCTTATCAATATGTAAAGTGGCAACACTCTTTTGATCGCGTAATGCCGCATAGATATTTTTGTTTGTTGGATCTGAACAAAGAGAGCCTGGCTCTCCTGCTAACTTCTGAATACCAATAAATGATAATTCATCTTTTTCAGCAACAAGCTTATATATGGCAATTTTTTTCTCCTTGTTAACTGAGACATAGATGTAACATTCTGACTTCACAGGAGAATTTTTCCCATCTCCAGAATTTGCAGACTTCCCACATAAGCATGCAGACAGTAGTAATAAAACAGTTACAATTTTGGTTCTCATCAGATAAGTAAAAATTGGTATTTAAGTTTCCATGTGATCAGTAAGACTCTGTACAATAAATTTTAAAGCTATTCCGGAAGAATTTTGTATGTATCACTCTTTACCCATTTCACTCTTATATTTTGGAAGCACTTCTGATAAGACATTTATCAGAAATTCAATATCTTCCTGAGTATGCTGAATGCTGAATCCGTGATGAGACGGACCTCCACCATAATCGTGAAAATAGATGCCCCTCTCCCATAGTTCATGCAGAATTCTCAGAAAAGTAACTTTGTTATGACAGAAGGTTTCTTCATAATTTTTCGCAGCATCTCTTCTCCCCAGCAGGATATTAAAACGGGCTCCATACATGGTAACTACCATATTGAGATTGTGACCGACTATTATCTTGTCAATTTCCTTATAAAGATTTTCACCTGTCATATTGAGCTTTCTATAGAATTCCGGATTTGAAGCTTCACGCATAAAAGCCAGACCTGTCAGAACCGGGACCAGGTGAGCATTAAAAGTACCACTATGTTGAACTCTGCCTGTTGGTTCAAAACAATCCATTATTTCATTTTTTCCACAAAAAGCGGAAAGTGGTAATCCCCCACCAATAGATTTCCCGACAGTTGTTACATCAGGAATAACACCAAGTTCATTCTGAACAGCTGAAAACGATTTCTTATAGGCACTTTGAATTTCATCAAAGAATAAAACTATATTGTTTTCAGAGGTAAGTTTTCGTGCAAGCCTAAGGTAGTCATCAGTAGCCCTGATACCTGCACAATTAAAGTTAATTGGTTCCATAATCAGCAAAGCTGTCTCATCGGCATGTTTCAGAATAGCTTCTTCTAAAGCATTTATATCATTAAACGGAACAGGAATAATGAGGTCGGAAAATATTTGAGGTATTCCTTTCGATTCAATAAAAGGATATCTCCGGTTTTGAGCAAATGCTTCTATTGGCGGGTGCCCGCCTATAAAGATCAACTCATGGTATCCGTGGAAATGCCCTTCCACCCGGATAATTTTATCCTTACCAGTAAATCCCCTGCATGCCCGTATCAGGTGCATTGTAGCCTCTGAACCTGAAGAACAAAACCTCACCTTTTCCGCACAGGATACAGTATTACAAATGTAAGATGCCAATTCTTCGTGGTAAACCGTTTCAAAAGCATTTACATAACCAATCTCTATAGCTCTCCTTAAAGCCTCATCTACAGCAGGGTGGCTGTTACCAAGGAGACCTGCGCCATGTGCACAGCACATATCGAGATATTCCCGTCCTTCAATATCTGTCACCCGGCTTCCTTGTCCATGTGAAACATAAAACGGGGCACCAATTGCCCTGTTAAACCTTGTTGATGAATTTACTCCACCTGGCATTACCTGTTTTGCCTTATCGTATTGTGCTTTCTGAGAATTCATTGACCTTCACTTTTTTGAAAATGGATATTTTTATTCTCCCCTCAGGCAGTAAGTTATTACTTGTTAAAAATTTTCAAAATATAATAATTATTAATTTACCCAAGGCTTTAAAATTCATTCAGACTTGCTTTTGCTTTTATAAGCATTTCTGAGGCACTATTAGTCTTCAACTTTTCGAGCGTAAATTCTGATACAATAGCATTTAATTTATTGGCACTAATTACATCACCTTCTTTAATAAACTTTTCTCTCAGTATCCTGATCTTTTCAAAATCCTGTATTCCTTCTATCAGTTTTTCGAACCGGATTGAAGTTCTTGGACCCGGATAAATCTGGTAATTCTCTCCTCCCGGCCATGTACGGAACCTTGTATCAAGTAATGGTTCTTTCATCCAATTATTATAGGCCCACCGGAGATAACCTGTAAACCCTGCTGAAGCTGCATACCAGCTAATCCAGGTATTCTCAGCCGGAGGAGAATATGAATGTCCGTTGGGATGTTCGTCATCACATGCAGTATAAAACGTACTTGGCATGCCCATGGCTTTCCGGCGTGTGAGCTCCGCTTCTGTAAATCGATGCCTTACATATACACAATAGTCATATATATCTTCCTCAATCTCCGGATGATAACCCCCTGCCAATGCTGTTTTCCAACCCGGATCAATCTTTTTCAGCAATGCAATTACTGCTTTCATACTCTCCATGTCTCTTTCGTCCATCGCAATAGCAGTCATACCAAACCACCCTTTTGATTTTAAATGGTTTGTAAAATCTTTCAGCATCCTTGTCCAGTATTCGGTATATTCCGGGGAACCTGGTTTTGCCTTAATTGAAGTCTCCTTTCCTGAAGCTTCATCAAAATAAGTATATGATAAATCCCACGTAACCATTGAATAGCAATTTATGTGTTTATCAATACCACAACTCATCATAAATGATATATAACGGTCAAAAATTGAATAATCAAATACCCAGCTGCCATCCTTTTTCTTTATCCAGTTGATTAGAGTCGGGTCTTCATAATATATATGGGTTTTACCCCATGGCTGACTTATTATATTAGCTGTAATTGTCTTTTGTCCTGCTCCCGCAAGCATTTTGAAATAGGATCTCATTAAGCTGAAATGCTCATCACTCCAAAGCTTAACATCATGGACTTTTGCGATAGAATTTGCACTTTGCCATAGATCAAGATCAAACTTCCATTGGGATGGAGGTGGTAATACATGATTAGCTACGTTCAAAGTTATGTACAAGTCAAACTTACTGATTGCGTTTACTGTGATCTTGCCAGAATATTTTCCGGCAGGTACATCCCGTGGTACATTTATACTTAACCAGACTGGCTGTACACAATTTGACGGCATTGCGATTTTTTCAATTATATCAATAGGATCTTCAACTAAAGAAGAATCATAATCCGAAGGCTTTCTGTGATCACATCCCCGCCCAAACTCATCTGTCATTACATATCTTACAAATGCTGCCTTAACATCCTTGCTATCTATCCGGTTGCCTTTTTCATTCACCAGATCAGTGGTCTTGAAACTAACAAAAGGAACAGGAACTTTTGTCCATACAAGTATCTGTGTATGAACCTTCTCTCCCTTCCATGCTGTTACATTCCATCTGTCTGAAGATACAAGTGGTACCTTCTCCTTTGGATATCGGACATTATCACTCGCAAAACTTACATTGATGTCATTGGAGACTTTTATCCATTCCTCTATCATACTACTTGCAGGATTCACTAACTCCTGGTAAAAGTTCTTACCTGGTTTACTATAGCTCATGTCCTGAGCAGAAATTATGTTACTGATCAGACATAATGTTAAAAAAATTACTTTTCTCATCGGCAGGTTAATTTATTAATGATTCGTATTAGTTTATGGTTGGGTAAGGCCGGTCATAACCCTTAACAGCATGCCAGATTATCCTGTTAAAAACATCCTCATCAATGCGATCAACTTCATCAATATCCTGTTCCAATGATTTTTGTGCCCAATATAATTGTTTCCCCTTCAACTCAGCCAATGGCAGGTTGAGCTGATCCAGCGGAATATTATTCTTTAATGCTTTATATGGAGTAAAGTCAGGCTTCACGGTAAAACACTCTTCCATAGCTTCTGCTGTAAGATCGAGCTGATTCATAGGTTTAAGACCAAGTATATTTTCAATAGTACGAACCATGTTTATCTGGGAATAATAAGTAGAAATTACCTTCCCCCGTTTTGTATATGGACTAATAACAAAGCCAACAGTCCTATGGCCATCAACATGATCAAGACCAGCCTGGGGGTCATCCTCTGTTACGAAAATACAGGTTTCTTTCCAGAATTTACTTGACGAAATAGCTTCCACAATCTGCCCCAGGGCAAGATCATTGTCTGCAACAGCAGCCTGGGGAGTAGGTAGTCCCGGCCTTGTACCCGAAGTATGATCGTTCGGTAAAAGCATTATTATGAAGTTTGGGAAGTTATTATTCTTTTCATATTCCCTTAACTCCCTTATGAATTCCGCAGCCCGGTAGGCATCAGATATTTTATTAGTAAAACCCGGATAAACAGGACATAAATATGGAACAAGTCTCTCAAGATTTGCTTTTGCCCGTATCTTTACTTTATTTGAACCATTTCTAAAATCCTCATAAATCTGAATAAATGTAGATTTTTCAGGTTCAATAACAGTTCCTGCAAACTCACCATAATCACGAAATGTCAAACCATTATCAATTACATTGTCCCATATAAATCCAGAACTTGCATAAGTAAGAGCGTCATTTCCATCATATGGATAGCTGCGGGAAAAATCACCAAAAAACTTCTCTAGATAATCAGTAACAAACGCTTCATTTGTCCATTGATGTCCATCAGCACTTAATACTCCGCTGCAGTTATAATTGTCCAGCAATACAAAGGTTTCAGCCAGAAGGTGGTGATTAGGTGTAATATCTTTGCCAAATTCCAGCAGGCTGGTGTCTCCATCACCCTGCACCATGTCACCAAATACCTGATCATAAGTCCTGTTCTCTTTAATTATATAAACTACATGTTTGAAATTAGAAGTCTGCCCCGGCAACCGGGGAACAGGAACAACTTTATTCTTTCCTGCTACAGGATGCAGCTTTTGAAGCATCTGCGAATATGAATTATTTTGATGCACAATTTCTGTCATTCGCCCCAGTCTGTTTTTATCTGGTACCGGAATTATTGAAACTGTCCCCATATGATCATGAGAATTAAGTCCGCCTCGATCGGTCCTCTGATTACGTGAGCCTACTCCTTTCACATTTGCCACATAAAGTGTTTTTCCGCTATTATTCAGAAGTACAGAACCAGGGTACCAGCCTGTGGGAATATTGCCCATGATATTTACTGAAGGATCAGTCTGGATGACACAAACAGCGTTTTCAGTACCATTTGCCACGTAAAGATAGTTTCCATCGGGAGAGATTGCCAAAGCATTAGGAGAACTTCCAAAAGGTATGTCTTTCTGCCAATGCACTGATATCTCATCAATTATCTTATCAGTAGAAGTGTTTATAACCGAAATAATATCACTATTTGCGCAGGCAACATACAATTTTTCCTTATCCGGACTGAGTACCATCCCACTTGGATGCAATCCTGTTTCAATAATCCCAATTTGAACATTGAGGTTCAGATCTATTACAGAGATGGTACCACTATTTGCGATACCTGTCTTTGGATCAACCATTACCTGGCTTCCTGATGAATTATAAGTTACATCATTTTCACCCGGTTTACGACCTCCCCAATTACTCACATAAGCTTTTGATGATGATGCTATTACAATATCATATGGCGCCATCCCAACAGGGATCTCAAAAACTGAGGAATCAGTAAAATTTACTACAGCCACTGAATTATTTCTGCTGAGTGTTACATAAATTTTATCTTCCTTTTCATTCAAAGCAAGGCCGCCAGGGACAGGTGGACCTCCGATTGATGGAGCCGGCAAAATGATAGGTGCTCTCCATTTCATGATATTACTTTTATCAATTTCAGCAATGCAGATCCTTTCTCTGGCATCAGTAACAAATACATGATGCCCATCTGATGAGATTACAATACCGGTAAAGGATCCTCCGCTTTGTTTAAAGGGAAGGGTCTGTAAAACTACCCTGTCTGACAGCCTGATAAGATCGATATCTGCTTTATTCTTAACGAGTAAATACTTTTCATCAGGTGTCAATACGAGATCAACAGGTCTGCCTGGCAGATATACCTGAAATCCTGCAGGTCGCAATAATTGGTTTGTGGGAACAAGAATACTGCTATCAGGCTGCATCCCAACTTTTTGTTTGTTGATTATCCTTGGATTCTGGATAACAAAACCTAATACCAAAACAAAGATCAAAACCAGGGCTAAAATCTTAATTTTCAGATTAATTTTCTTCATAATTTCTGTTATGTTGTTTCTCAGATACTAATTTTTAAGTTACAATTGCCGGTATAATGATGATAAAACAGAACAAAAACAAGCATTCTGCTCTATTCAATAACACCGGGCTTCGTTAAATGCTTAAGTGGATCAACAATTACCAGTATAGTAGAAAAGGTTTTTATTCTCTTCCCACAACTGGCATAGTATAAGATCCTGTCATAAACAGCATATGACATAGAGGTTGCAATAAACAGAATTAATATCTCTTTCATATCTGCTGTTCTAATAAATATTATATAAAGTTATTAAAATACTGATTACCAGATAACCTCAAAATGCAGTTATGATTCAAAACAATATTTTAAACTAAACACCATTTTCATATTTGGATAGCGCTTAAATCAGATCATAAATCATTTAATTTTTATTGTGAAATTAATATTAAAACAATTAGGAATAATAGAAACACGAATTTATATTAATGGA
>CAZXFB010000050.1:0-8444 GCA_964639725.1 uncultured Rikenellaceae bacterium | reverse complement strand
AGATTGGAAAGATGCTATACCACTTAAAAGAGCATTAAAACAATTAGCAAAAATTATGTCAATAATATTAACTTGTAATTTTATTAACATTCTGCGGGAAAGAAGTTCAAAATAATCACGGTATGATTTTTTTTACTTTTAATGCGTTTGTTACATTTAATAGTATAGTAACCATTTAAAAACTATGAAAAAAGCACTTATTCTTTTCTTTCTGTTTCTGGTCACCGAATCGATGAAAGGTCAGGCAGCTATAAAAAATACTGCTGCTGATTACGAATCATATATTCTGACTCCTCAGCCATCTCCCAAACCAAGGATCAACGGGGCTAAGGTTTTTGGTGTACGTCCCGGTAATCAGATCCTTTTTACAATTCCGGTTACAGGTAAACGACCTATGACAATTACGGCAAAAAATTTACCTGCCGGGATAAAACTTGATGAATTAACAGGGAGGTTTTCCGGTTCAATTAACACACCTGGAACCTACAAAATGATCATAAATGCAAAAAATGAGCTGGGGACAACAGAAAGAGAATTCCGGATCATTGTTGGTGAAAAACTGGCATTAACACCTCCAATGGGATGGAATAGCTGGAATGGCTGGGGTGATTTTGTAACTGAAGAAAATGTGCGTGCATCTGCAGAGGCAATGGTAAAAACCGGTCTGATTGACCATGGATGGACAAATATCAATATTGATATCGGCTGGGAGGGTGTCCGTGGTGGTAAGTTAAATGCCATTCAACCAAGTAACAAGTTTCCTGATATGAGAGGATTATGTGATTATGTTCATTCTCTTGGATTAAGGATTGGAATCTATTCCACCCCATGGATCAAAACATATTTTGGTTATACCGGAGGGTCATCTGATAATAAAGATGGTTATTCAGAACCAGTTAAAATAGAAAAAAGCAGTACAGTAGGACACTATGTTGGAAAATACAAGTTTGATAAAAACGATGTACAGCAATTTGAAGAATGGGGAATAGATTATCTGAAATATGACTGGACCACTGATATTGACAAACGTGATTCGATAGATCACATCAGGATTATGTCTGAAATATTAAGAAAAAGTAAGAGAGATATTGTTTTCTCACTTTGCAATCCTCTTTCAATAGACGATGCTCCCAAAAAATTACCATATGTACATTTATACCGAACAACAACTGATATCAGGGATGTGTGGGACAACTCAATGCTTAAAAAAGATATGTGGGCACTTGGAATATCCGACATATGGGATTTGCATCGTGAATGGCGTGAATTCACAAAGCCAGGATGCTGGGCTGATCCCGACATGCTGGTTGTTGGCTGGGTAGGGTTCGGGGAAACGGAATTACATAGCACGTTACTTACTCCATATGAACAATATACTCATATCAGCCTGTGGTGCCTCTGGTCGGCTCCGCTGCTGATTGGTAGTCCTATTGAAAAACTAGATAAATTCACTCTGAGTCTTTTATCAAATGATGAAGTCATAGAAATTGACCAGGATCCGTTAGGCAGGCAGGCATATCTTGCAAAAAAGGATGGAGATGGTGAAGTGTGGGTGAAAAGCATGGAAGATGGGTCCAAAGCTGTGGGACTATTTAACCGGTCACTTAAAGGAATGACAGTAAGCGCTAATTGGCTTCCTCTGGGTATTTACGGGAAACAAAGAGTGCGCGACGTATGGAGACAGAAGGATCTTGGAAGTTTCGAGAAGAGCTTTTCAGCAGAAGTGCCTCCACATGGAGTAGTCCTTGTAAGGATGTTTCCTGAGTAATTAACAAAATCTGGATCTAAAAACTATTGATGAATAATGATATAAAAACAGAGATTATGAAGATTAACAGACGTTCATTTGTAAAAAGTGCCGGAGTTGGAACTGCAGCTTTATTATCTTCTTCCAGTATAGACATGACAGGTGTTGCGACCCTGAGTGTAGAGAGATTGAATCCTTTCAACCGTGTACCTGTCAGCTTTATTATTGATGATTCTACCTGCCTTGTTAATATGGCACATTTCGGAATTCCTCAATTTGCAGAGGTTTCTCCAAACCAGTATAAACAGGATTGGCGGAAACTTCCCCGTGAAATCCCTGACAGCTTTGTAAGGGAGTTTGGGGAATGGAGCCTCGAAAACGGGATCAAAGGAAAATATAGTGTTGTACCGTATCCTGCCTGTACAGGTTGGGTGAATCGGTTCATCCCGGGCTGGACGAAAAAGGAACTGGAGAATAGCCTTGCCCTTATACGTGAAATAATAGTTCCCAACTGGGATATTCATCCTGAAATGGTAAGCCATACACGTGTTATTGACATCAAAACAGGCAAACCATATCCTGATCCAACACCTGCTTTTATGGAGAACTGGGAATGGAGCCAGACCAAAAGTGCAGATGAATTAGCTGCTTACCAGGCATATGCACTTACAATATTAAAGGAAGCCGGATTACCCTGTGAAGGGTTAACGACTCCCGGAGGGTATGCCGGACGAAATCAAAACAATCTGGCTATCAGCACACTCCAATCTGTTCAGGATGTTTATGGGGCTGAAATACCACACTATTTCCGTGATCTTTTTACTGAAAAAGGTAAAAGTGTTGCGCCACAGGTTCTTCATCCCTCAGATCTTAATGGAACTAATCCAAAATGTGTTGTATCGATCTTAGGTTGTACTAATGATTGGTTTGGCGGATGGGACGGATTAACTCCAGGAAACGTAGATAAATTAATTACAGCAGATCTTAACTCGGGGAGAATGGTTGAAGTTATTGACAGCGGAGAACCAGCCGTTATGGTTTGTCATTGGCCAGGTATATATTACAACGGCGACAAAATTGGTTTCAATATACTTAAGGAGGCTAACAGGAGGCTTAATCAGAAATACGATAATCTCATCTGGATGAAGCTAAATGAGATTTCCAGGTATTGGGCCGCCAGGGAATTAACAACAATAACAGTGAATGGTAAAAAACTATTATTAAAAGCTCCTTTTTCAACTCCTGCTTTTACAATAAAAGTGAACTCATCGATCAGAAATCCGGGATTAAAAAATGAAGGTGAAGAATTAAGGCCACTGGAAAGGGTAAATGATCAGAAGAACTTAAAATCTAATAGCTGGTATTCTGATAAAAAAACCTCCGTTATCTGTTTCGACCTAAAAAAAGGTGCAAGCGAACTGGTCTTATCTTAATAACCGGGAAGATGTTTTCCTTTATGACCTATCATTTCCTTTTCAGATGCATATCAGCAAAATCAAGATAACGTTGCCAGTCATATAGGGTAACATTATGTTTTCCTGTTCTTATGTGATATCCAATCAGGCCGGTGACTGGTGCATTGGTTGCAGGCATCTGTTTTGCCTGAAAATTCTGACCCGTTAATAAAAAATAAACCGGGGAGGCACCAACACAGGATAGAAACTCGCCTTTGGGGTCAGCCCATGTATCCTCTTCAGCACTTGCGACATAAACAGGACGTGGTGCCATAAGAGCGATCAGTTCATGCTGATCAACTGGGAGAGTTTCCTCCTTCTCATTGTATTTGTTATAGTTATCACAGAACATATGTGGAAATGATGTATTTATCCTGCCCACAGTCTCTCCAAATTTTCTCATTGAAAGTGCAGCACCCCCACAGCCTGAATTATTGGAAATCACTATGGCAAAACGCTGATCACTTGCTCCTGCCCACAATGATGTTTTACCTAATCTGGAGTGTCCCATTACTATCACTTTTTTTGCATCAACAGATTTAATTGTCTGCAGGTAATCCATCGCTCTTGATAATCCCCAGGCCCAGGCTGCTATACTTCCCCAGGATGAAGAGTTTGGTTTCTGATCATATAATGAATGAACTCCATTTCGGAAACCATCATCAAAATCGGGATCAATATCTCCGTAATATATTGTTGCCAATCCATAACCTCTTGAAATAATCTCCCTGGCTTGCCAGCTTGATGCTCCCTTTCCCCTGCCGGCTTCCGATGCCTTATTATTTACTATCCCCGTTTCTGGGTTATTCCTCATCCAGGAAGAAGTTATTAAAATATCATTCTCATCAGTAACGGAATGGTTCCCTCCAAAATTATATCCCAAAAATATAGGGACTGGTCTTGATGAATTTGGAAGGTACATCAGCATGATAAAATCCAATTCTTTATTCCCGTTTTTCAAGGTGATCTTTATCTCCCTGCGAACAGCCATCCCATCCAGAGCATCTTTTTTCACAGATATTTCAGTTGCTGAAAGGTTTCCCTTCCATTCAGGACTTATTCCATAAACCTCATCCTGAAAGATACTGATTAACTCAGCTCGTCTTTTATCCCACTCCTTTTTAGTTTTTACTATTGATCCATCTTTAAAAACCAAAGGATCTGGTAAAATATATGATGGTACTTTGGATTCATCATAGTTTGCGTTTGATTGTTGCCCGATCGCTACTGATACTGATAAAACAAAAAGGAGGAGTGACAGAATATATTTCATAGTCAGATATTTTTAAATATTATCAAAAATAGTAAACAAATCAATTTACTTCCTTAGTTTATTCAATTTAATTAATCAGGGAACCAAACCTACAACCTGATTAAGCATAAAAAATCATATCTTAGTGTCCGTAGCGGCTTTAAGATCAAAAGGTGTTCTTGTTTTCACTAAATGCCAAAGCAAAAATTATTTCAGGAAACTATTGACTAATCGAACATAAAATCATGAAAACTAAAACAATCCTATGTGCCATTTTATGCATACTCTCTCTGGTCTCAATTAAAGCGCAGTCATTTGCGGCATGGGATAATGAGACTCTTACCCTGGATAATGGCTTCATAAAGCGAGTAATTAAATTTAACGCTGCCAGTCATACTATTATTTCCAACAGTATGAAACTAAAAAGTGACCCTGAAGAGTTCCTTAATAAAGTCTCCGAGGAGTTTTACTTTGAGATTGATAAGAAACCATTTACCGGGCTTAGCAACTGGAACCTTATTAGCATTGAAAATGTTACAGGAGATAATTATGGTAAAGGAGCAGTTGTTGTAGTGGAACAACCCAACCTCCAGATCAGAGTGAAAATAACTTATCTTTTGTATCCCGGTTTACCTCTCATCAGGAAGAAAATAGCATTTCAGAATACCGGAGAACAAGAGATAAAACTGGAATCCCTTGATATTGAATACCTCAGATTTGCAGGCTCAAACACCGGTACCCATTGCTGGGTAATGCGCGATTATGCACGTCAAAAATCACTTGGACAATTCACAGGTGAGTGGTATGACCCTGTAGTTGTTGTTCATGAAGTAGACCGTAAACGAGGGATAGTACTTGGGAATGAAGCTCCGGGTGTTATGAAACGGACAACTGCATTTCTTAAATACGATCTTCTTACAACCGGACTAACTCATTCGGAACAGAACTTTGGATTCAGAAAATGGATTAAACCCGGAGAATCATGGGAGAGTACATGGGTGTTCACAGGAATTTACAGGGATTCGGATGATCCATATACTGCACTTAATGGTTTCGTTAATGATTATGTCAGGAAGTATTTGGGAACACGATTAAGCCAGATTCCTGATAAACCTGTATTTGTCTACAATACATGGATCCCTTTCAGACATAATATCAATGAGAAACTTATCTACGAACTGGCGGATGCAGCTGCTGAATGTGGTATTGAGGAGTTTGTGATTGATGATGGATGGCAAACATCCTATGGCGACTGGGGTATTGATCCAAAAAAATTTCCAAAAGGATTTAAACCTGTTTTTGATTATATCAAATCAAAGGGAATGAAACCTGGTGTTTGGATTAGTCTTGCTGCGGCAGAATCAGTAAGTAACGTATATAAACAACACCCCGAATGGGTGGTGAGGAAAGCGGACGGTTCTCCGATAAATCTTCATTCTGATTCTGAAAAAATGTACCAGTGGGAAAGCTATTCCATGTGTATGACCTCTGGCTGGTACGATTATATAAAAGGAATAATCCTTAATCTTACAAAAGAACATGGATTGGAATATATAAAGGGAGATTTTGCGGCAGTTACCGGTGCATATACCTCCGATAAAACCCGCTCAGGGTGTTATGCCACCGATCATCTTATGCACAAGGACCGCAATGAGTCAATGCTTGCAATGTATCAGCGCACATGGCAACTTTTTGACGACCTGCACAAAGAAGCCCCAAAACTCTTTATTGACTGCACTTTCGAAACTATGGGAGCACTACAACTTATAGATCTCGATATGTGTAAACATGCTGAGGGCAACTGGCTCTCAAATTTTGAACAGGCTGCTCCATTGGGATCATTACGAGTCCGCCAGATGTCATGGTGGAGAACACCTGTGATACCAGCTACTGCCCTGGTTATTGGTAATCAAAGATTTGATGATCCAAATTTCGAATTATCACTTATGTCACTTGCCGGTTCGCTTCCAATTGTCCTTGGAGATCCACGATTATTGAACAAAGAGCAGAGAGCCAGAATGAAAACATGGGGCGAATGGCTTAGAAACATGCAGGATAAGTATGATTTTATGTCATTCAGACAGGATTTGCCGGGTTATGGGGAACCCTCGGAAGGATTATGGGACGGATTCCAGAGAATAAACTCCGATACCGGCACAGGTGGAATTGTAGGGATATTCCGGCAGGGTTCTGCTGAAGATAAACGGATAGTTACAGTAAAATACCTCAACCCTGATTATAAATATGTGATCAAAAAAGCACCTGAAGGGATAATAATATTAACAGCCACAGGAAAAGATTTGGAAAAAAAGGGGTTTGCCGTGAAATTCGAGAAAGATTTCGATGGGGCGCTATTTGAGGTTTCCAGGGCAAAGTAAAAATAATAACTGGTCACTATCATTTGAATGAAGGAGTGAATTACCAATAAATGGTGGCTTTTCAGGAAATGACTGCTTTGACGTTCGCAGAGTTGAATTTATTACCAGACAATTTTAAGATAATACGACCACCGGGAATCATGGATAGTGTTCACTATGCATCATATGCCTGAATTAAGTTGATTTTATTGGAGATGACTGCACCGGGCTAGATCTCAGATCGGTCTCTGTTCCTCACTTCTCATCAGATGGCGTATACATTGCTAATGACAAAATTCAAAACTCATAAATTACAGATTCTTGAAAATTTGTTTTAGAATCTGACTATAAAAAATGCCATAAATTAGTTTCCTGCTATATCGTAAACCATCAGCGAATTTCCATGCCGTACATACAATCTTTTATTAAAAATAACAAGATGTGCCCAATGTGGACCTGCACCAAAAGGCACCTGGAATGAACTTATTATGTTAAAATTATCGGATTTTGGTTCAACAAGGGCCACCTTACCTGCCTCACTGTAAATATATAATAATCCATTGTTTGATATAATGTTGGCAGGTGCGAGGTCCTTGATTGAAAAAATCTCCTTCCCTGTTTTCCAGTCAACGCAGAAGAGCCTCCTGTTCCGGTCACCTGAACCATAAATTTTCCCGTTCAGGACAACCACACCACCCATCTTAGGATCAAGAGTAGAATATTTCCATACTTCATTTACGCTGCTTCCATCCGGTGCAACTTTAAGCATTACACTCCCCAGTCCGTAACCGGTAGTACAAAAAAGATAACCATCAATATAGACTGGCACATTGGGATGTACATAAGGTTCTGTAGTGTGTTCAAATTTCCATAGAAATCTGCCTGTGGCTGCATCAAAACCCTGGATTGAATTTTCCATCATCGTAACTAACATTTTCATTCCCTTTAACTGAACTAACAGCGGTGAACAGTATGCTGATTTTTCACCGTTTCCCTTGCTTTTCCAGATTACTTTCCCGCTATTCCTGTCGACTGCCAAAATACTTGCATCAGGACCACCGGGAGAACAATAAAGAATATTTCCGTCATAGAGAAGGTTTTCTGTAACGCCCCATGTGATGTTTCTTCCGCCAAAATCCTTAAAAGTATCTATTGACCATATAATCTTTCCATCATTGGTGTCCATACAAAACAACTTTCCAAATGAGCTCATTAAATAGAGTCGGTTGTTTATGACCAGAGGAGTAGATCGAACCCCAAAATGGCTCTCAGTCCATTCCGTTCCATACTCTTTTTTCCAGAGAAGTTTCCCTGCATGATCAAAAGCAAAAACAAAACCATTGCCATTGATCATACCTGTAGTATAAACACCTTTTGATGTCACTGCGGCAGAGGTGTGTCCATCACCTAATTCGTCAAAATGCCACAATAATTTTGGTCCTTCTCCCGGCCATTTGCCAAGAAGATTAGTTTCACTATAAATACCATTGCGTTTAGGTCCCCGCCATTGTGAAACATCCTGTGCATAATTAGTTAATACTGTATTTATTAGGATAAAAAAGATAATTGACTTTCTCATAAATAATTAATTATTAATGTTGAATTTTTTCAAATATAACTTAAAATGTTAAATC
>CAZXFB010000049.1:0-31915 GCA_964639725.1 uncultured Rikenellaceae bacterium | reverse complement strand
TTTCCCATTTATCTGGCATTCCGTCATGATCTGAATCAGCAGGTGGAGTTCCTGACTGATAATCAGGCCATGCTCCAATTTCACTCTGACTGTCAATAATTTTGCCTGTCCCATTTCTGACATCACAGATGATTCGGGTATCTGTCTCATCACGAATCGGAGTAATGGCACCGGCACCACTCAAAACTGATTCGTATGCTTCATTAACTGGTTGTGCAATACTAATTTTTGATTCAATTACAGATCCGGAGGCTTTAATGCCTGGATCTACTTCATTTACAATAAGGCTCCATTCATCTCCAAAATCATTTGGTCGACCCTCACCGATATTGCCACTGGCGTAAACTTTGGAATGTTTCCAGCAATAAGAGATAAGAATAGACATATCTTCGGTATCAGGACCTTTCTTAAAATAATTTCCAATCACATTACTTTTCTCACTGTGCTCCGGGTAACAGTTTCCAAGATGCAAACCACGTGATTTCCAGTTATATATGACATTATTTATTACTTCTGTTTCAGTATCAACACTTATTAATGGATTCCTCTCAACATTATGAGCAAATAAATTGTGATGTATTGATATTCTTTCAGCTCCGGGTCCGATTATCATCCCTTTGCTATGTGGTCCTTCCTGATGCAGACTACTATCAAGAGCTTCACTGGTTATGCACCACTGGATTGAAATGTCGTGGCATGGGTACCATAACTGAATATTTTCATCAATAGCCCAGCTTACAGAACAATGGTCAAGAATAATATTAAATGGAGGTACCGATTCATTTGCAATGCCAATACCATCACGGTTATCACCCTTGGGACCGGTTGGGTTATCCCCTACACGAACTCGGAGACAACGTACAATTACATCATGTGTTGTAATACTTAAATAACCTCCACCTCCAATACATATTCCATCTCCCGGGGCGGTCTGACCAGCAATAGTGATGAATGGATTTTTTATGGTTATTATACTGGTGGTTTTGATCATTCCTCCAACTCTGAAAATAACAATCCTTGGACCTGACGATTCGCAGGCTTCGGCAAAACTGCCGGGACCACTGGCCATCAGATTCGTGACTTCAATTATTCTTCCACCCCGTCCTCCTGGAGTTGTTGATCCAAATCCCTCAGCCCCCGGGAAGGAGGGTAATCCAGATATTATTTCGTTTCCATCACTGTTATTTGATTGAATAAACAGGACGCCACTGATAATTACAGATAATGTTAACCAGATAACAGGTCTCCTCATCTTTATAATAATTTTTTCCTCTTTTTTTACAAATTTTTATGAAATGTACACATAAAATATTAAATAATTCTGTTGAATCTTATGATAACAATTTTTTAACATTTTGTATTGAAATCAATAAGTATTTAGTCCGGAATCCGGTTAAAATGATTACTCGAATTGAATATTTTTAATCATATTCTTTAATCCCTTTGGTTCAGTACATTTTAATGATTAAGTCAATTGAGGGCTCTTTAATCATTTTTAACATTGGACATTATGATGTATTTTATTTTTTTATACTACCTTGTTACGGAATATTGATTGCCCTTTTTTAATCGACCTGTGATATGAAGAAATCTAATTCAATTCATTTTTGCCTTTTTATTTTATTATTGATGATCTCTGCCGGATGTTTCCAGCAAAATTCAAAACAGGAGAAGTCTCCGGTATTAAAACCAAACTATACAACTCCCGGGTTTGTTATCGATGCTCATATCCATTACCGTGGAAATGATGAATGGGAAAAATCCTTTCTCGATATCTATACAAAACGCAATGTAATAGCATGTATTTTTGTTCCGATGAACATTCTTGATAGGGGAATATTATTCGCTAAAGCCCATCCCGACAGAACAATTCCATTTGCCCAGATTCATCTTGACAGCCCAACAATTCTTGAAGATATCAAGAAAGTCCACTCAATGGGATTTAAAGGGTTGGGAGAGGTTGCCTCAGGAAATAAATGGCAATATGATCATCCGGAATATGACCCTGTCTGGGCGCTGGCAGAAGAGCTTGGTATGCCGGTTTACCTGCATACAGGAGTAAGACAGACTGGTTCATTTGCACTTCTTCGTCCTGTTTACCTCGCTACAATTGCTGCCAACCATCCAAAATTGAATATAATTGGTGCCCATTTAGGAAATCCCTGGTATGATGAGGCTGGAGAGTCTGCTAGGAGGAACAAAAATCTCTATTTTGATCTTACAGGTTCCTCACTAATTAAGAAAGAACAGGATCCAGCAATCTGGCTTCAGTATCTCTGGTGGACATCAGCTATAGGCAAGGCACATACTCCAGTTGATGCCAGACCTGCATTTGAAAGTATTGTGTTTGGTACAGATGAAGATCCTACCGGTCTGGAGGAAAACATCCGGCGATTTAACAGGATGCTTGATGCATGTAATATATCTGAGGAGACCAGGGTAAAATGCTATGGTCTGACAATGGCTCGTCTTCTGGGAATAAAAGTTGATACGAAATAATATTTCTTTGTTGATTTCTGAAACTCTAATTTAATACTAATGATAAGATGACAAAAAGAAGAGAATTTATTAAGAAGAGTGCTATAAGCACTGCCGGCATTGCAATTGGTGGTATGGGATTCAATACAAAATCTTATGCTTCAATTATAGGTGCAAACGAACGCATAAATATTGCGGTTTGTGGAATAAACGGAAGAGGAGCTTCACATTTAACAGGATTCAGCGCTCTAAAAGAGAGCCACAATGTTATGTTGACTACTGTCTGTGATGTTGATGAAGCATTTTGGGGAGAGGCTGGGAAAGTAGTGGAGGGAAAGACTGGCATAAAACCTAAATTTGAATGGGATATGCGTAAAGTATTTGAAAATAAGGATATTCATGCCGTATCGTTTGCAACACCAAATCATTGGCATGCTCTGGGTACCATCTGGGCATGCCAGGCAGGCAAGCATGTTTATGTTGAAAAACCGATTCATCACGTTATTGCTGAAGGAAGGAAAATGATTGAGGCTGGTAAAAAGTATAAGGTGCATATTCAGACCGGTTTTGGACCAACAACTAATGAAGCTATGGATTTTCTTCATAGCGGAGGTATAGGTGAGGTTTATATGGCACGTGGACTTTGTATCAAACCACGTGACTCATTTGGCATTGCAAATGATGGTCAGCCTCCTGCCTCACTTCATTATGATATGTGGGTGGGACCTGCTCCAATGCGTCCATATAACGAAAAGAGGGTGCATTATAACTGGAACTGGTTCTGGGACACAGGTAATGGTGATACCGGAAATCAGGGATCTCATCAGTTAAATGCTGCTCGCGTTGCATTACAAAAAAATGAGCATCCAGTTTCTGTCTCTTCCGACGGTGGTATTTATAACCTTGATCCAAAAGAGTGTGCCCAGGAGACTCCTAATACACAAGAAACCGTCTTGAAATACGCTGATGGGAAAATGATCGTGTTTGATACAAGAGGAATGTATTCCAATAAAGAGGGTATAAATCAGGTCGATATCGGTAACATTTTCTACGGAACGGAAGGTTATATGGAATATGGCGGCAGAGCAGGCTGGAAGGCCTTCCGCAAAAGAGAAAAGGAACCCTTTGCTGGTGCAGGGATCGGTGAAAGAAAATCAACAGAATCTCGTGGAGTAAATGCTTTTTCTAACTTTATAGAAGTTATAAGGTCGGGAAAAGATGAAGACCTGATAAATCCTGTCTTAGGTGGGCATTATTCAACTGTCCTTCCTCACCTGGCCAATATCTCTTTCCTTGTAGGTCGTAAATTGAAATTTGATGGTGCTAAGGAAAAGTTTGTTAATGATCCTGAAGCTGACAAACTACTTACAAAAGTATACCGCAAACCTTTTATTGTTCCTGATAAAGTTTAGACTTAATATGGTCTTGATTAGAAGTTTTTTGAGACGTGAATAATTATATATAAAAGAGATAAGATTATGAAACTAAAATCAATTTCAGTAACCCTGGTATTTGTATTATTCCTGGTATCCTGTAATCAACAGAAAAAAGTGACCTTTATTAACCAGGAGTCTGAGAAGAGAGTTGATGTAATGGTAAACGGTAAGCTGTTTACATCCTATTGCTGGCCTGATAATGTTATGAAGCCAATACTGTTTCCTATCAATACTTCTGCCGGAACAACTATTACTCGGGGATTTCCGATCAAAAACAGACCTTTTGAAACAACCGATCATCCGCACCATAATGGCAGCTGGCTTAATTATGGTGATGTTAATGGTTATAATTTCTGGGGCAATCTGGGTAATATAAATCCTTCTGATACAAGTGCTGCAGCCAGAAAGAGGTATAGTACTCTCGGATCGATCAAACATCTTAAGTTTGAAAGCATGACAGAGGGAACTGGTGAAGGTGTTTTGGTTTGTGATGAAAGCTGGGTTCTCGATGCTACAGGGAAAGAGCTTATGTCTGAAAAGACAGAATATCACTTTATTGCAAAAGGATCGGTAAGGATCATTGACCGTATTACAACATTGACCGCAAAAGAGGATTCGGTAATCTTTAATGATACCAAAGAGGGAATGTTTGGAATGCGTGTTGCCCGTCAATTAGAAATTCCATCCAAGGAAAAGCGTACTATGACAGATGCTCAGGGCAATCCTTCAAAAGAAGCAATAGTTAATACTGATGGTGTCACTGGAAACTACAGAAGTAGTGAAGGTGTTACAGGTGAAGCTGTCTGGAGCACTCGTGCAAAATGGATGGATTTGTATGGGAATATTGGAGAAGAAAAAATATCAGTTGTTATCTGCGACCATCCCGGAAATGTTAGCTATCCAACCTACTGGCACGCCCGCGGATATGGGTTATTTTGTCTTAACCCGTTTGGTGTTAAGGATTTCACAGCAGGAAAGGAGAAATTATACTACACTATCCTTCCGGGAAAATCCATTACTTTAAAGTACAGGATCATTGTTAACTCCGGTTCACATTTAACTGATGCCGAAATTAATACTTATTCAGATGAATTTGCTGGTAAGTATTAGCGCTTAACTAATTATAACCTGAATTTATTGTAATTATGAATTAATAATGGCCCCCTGATTTTTCATATGATGTATTATAGGTACTAAATTGAAAACTTGGGGGGACATACTTTTTTGCAGAAAAATGCAGAATAGTGTCAGAATAAAGTACTTATTATCTATTTAAGGATTATGGGGCAATAACAATCAATATGACAAAAAGAAGAGATTTTATTAAGAAGAGTGTTTTAGGCACTACAGGGTTGGCAGTTGGCAGCATTGGTATCAGTGCCAGTTCTCCTGTATCTGCTATTGGGGAACAACCCCCAAAGGATTGGCATACTGATCCGGAATGGAGTAAAATTAAATATGGGGATTGGGGTGGACCAGGGGTCTCTGCCGGGCCGGGGCCTATGGATGCTATACTGGTTAAAGATCACGCACCCAGATCTTCTGTTGTAACAAAAGAATCGTTTATTCCTAAAGCTAAATATCCTGTGATTGATTGCCATGTACATGTGGTGGGAAGAACTCCCGAAGAGATTAAAGAATGGGTTAGTACCATGGATGAAGTTGGGATGGAAACTTCAATAGTTCTTACTGGTGCAACAGGCAAAGCATTTGATGCTCTCGTTGAAGCTTTGCCAAAGGCATATCCAGGCAGGTTTTTACTCTATTGCGGAATTGACAGGACCGATATTGGCAATCCCGATTATTCAGAGAGGATTGTGACGGAATTGATAAGGTGTCATAAAAATGGCGCATGTGGAGTAGGAGAGATTTCTGACAAAGGATCAGGTATCTCAAGGGATTCCAGTATGCCCCGCGATAAAAGACTGCATCCTGATGATCCACGGTTGGATGCATTCTGGGAAAAGTGTGCAGAATTGAAGATGCCCGTTAATCTTCACATGGCCGACCATCCTTCATGCTGGACACCACTGGATGTCTTTCAGGAGCGTACTCCGGATTATCAGCATTTCAATCAGTTTGGGAAAGATGTTCTCTCCTATGATGAATTGATAGCAGTCAGGAACAGAACTCTTTTAAAACACCCGAAGACAATATTTATAGCTTGTCATTTGGGCAACCAGGGTAATGACCTGGAAAAGCTGAGCCTTGATATGGATAAATATCCTAACCTCTATCTTGATACTTCTGCCCGGGACTATGAAATGGGTAGAACCCCCAGGGCATCAGCAAAGTTTCTTTCAAAATATAAGAACAGGATTGTATTTGGAACCGATCAGGACCGTGCGAAAAGTATGTATCAGATTCATTGGCGATTGTTAGAGAGTGCAGATGAATATATCCCAGGTCGCGTTGGTTGGAGATATTATGGCCTTGAGTTACCAGCACCTGTGCTCGAGTCACTTTACAGGGGTACAGCGAAAAAAATCTTTAGCATATGAGATAAGATTTAAGTCAGATATGTCAGGATACTAACTGTTGCGAAAAATGGTTAATCGAAATATTTACAAAATGTTAATCATTATTCCGATCCGATTTGTTGATATAATTGAAAAATATATCGGACTAAATATCTATTTTCTTATTTTCTAATTCAGCAACGTGAAAAAAATTGTACTTTTTGGGCTCTTGATAATAAATAATTGTATTTTAACCCATCGGGGAAATTTTGAATTCAGATATTCTTTTAATAAATCTTAAATAGTAAAGTAATGAAAGCAAGGAAATTTACACGACGTCAGGTTATAGCTGCAACTTCAGCTGGTGTTATTGGTACTATGATCAACTTGCCATTGGTTTCCTGTATTGGAAGCAGTGCTTTCGGGAAACTGGCCATTAACGGTGGAGAGAAAATTCACAAAGGTACATGGCCACAATGGCCAGTTTGGGATCAATCTGCCGAAGCCGGCATAATTGAGATGTTACGCAGCGGAAGGTGGTGGAGAGGCCGTGGTGAACATGTTGAAGATTTTGAGCTTAAATATGCAGAATTAATGGGTGCAAAAAGATGCCTTGCAACTGCCAGTGGCACTACAGCTCTTTTAACAGCCCTGAATGTTGCTGGCGTAGATGCCGGCGATGAGGTACTGGTATCTCCTTTTACATTCATAGCTACTTATAATGTTATATTTCTTAGTAAGGCTCTTCCTGTCTTTGTTGATTCAGATCCTGAAACTTTTCTGATGGATCCTTCTAAAATTCAAGCTAGGATTACTGACCGTACAGTAGCTATTGTTCCAGTTCATATTTATGGCTTACCGGTTGATATGGATAAGGTCAATTCTATTGCAAAGAAAAATAAACTTATGGTTGTTGAGGATGCCTGCCAGGCCTGGCTTGGAGAATACAAGGGTAAAAAACTGGGAACTATTGGAGATATGGGTTGCCATAGTTTCCAGAATTCAAAAAATATTCCTGCCGGAGAGGGTGGAGCTGTTCTCGGTAATAGCGTGGAATTAATGGATCAATGCAATTCGTTCCATAATTGCGGCAGACAGGTTGGTACTGTTAAAAGTCAGATCAATGGAAGCAATTACAGGATGACACAGACACAGGCACTGATCCTTTTGTCACAAATGCAACGTTTTCAGAAAGATAATGATATCCGTCTTGCTAATGCACAATACCTTGACAAGAAGTTAAAAAAGATTCCAGGTATCATTCCCTATAAGCTCGTAAGTAGTGATTCAAGATCAGCTTATCATTTATATCCTTTCAGATATAAAAAGGAGAAATTTAATAATGTTCCTAAAGATAAGTTCATTAAGGCAATGAATGCCGAAGGTATCCCATGTAGCAGCGGTTATGGTCCACAGAATAAGAGTGAAATGATCGAAACAGTCCTGACATCAAAAGGTTATCAAAGATTATACTCAGAGGCACGGCTTAAACAATGGCGTGAAGAAAACATGCTTCCGGGCAACGACCAGCTTTGCGATGAAGCAGTTGTTTTTTACCAGAGTATTCTGTTAGGTAGCAGGAATGATATGGATGATATCGTTAATGCCGTAACAAAAATCTATGAGAACAAAGATTCATTGGCAGGCTAAGTTATTTGAAATAATTTTTAAATTGGTTTTAGCATTTATTAGATAACTTTTAATTCTATCAAAAAAGTATAATATGACGAAAAGAAGAGAATTTATTAAGAAGAGTGCTCTTGGAACTGCAGGTATTGCAATCGGTGGTATGGGCTTAAGTTCAAAAGCATATTCTTCAATCATTGGTGCAAATGAACGGATCAATGTAGCCGTTATTGGCATCCGTAACCAGGGAAGTGTACATATAAATAACTGGTGCAGTATTAAAAACAGCCATAATGTAAAGATCAAAACACTTTGTGATACAGATGAACTGCTTTTTGAATCGCGCTTGAAGATGGTGGCAGATAAGACCGGTGACAGACCATTAACAGAATGGGATTTACGCAAGGTGTTGGACGACAAGGAAATACATGCAGTATCTATCGTTACCCCAAACCATTGGCACGCACTTGCAACAGTATGGGCCTGCCAGGCTGGAAAACATGTTTATGTGGAGAAGCCTGCCTGCCATAATATCTGGGAGGGAAGGAAAATGGTCGAGGTAGCCCGCAAAACAAATTTACGGGTTCAGGTTGGATGTAATAACCGTTCATCGAATAATGTGAGAGAAGCGATTAAATTTCTTCATGGCGGAGGAATAGGAGAGCTCTATATGGCCCGCGCTCTTTGTTATAAGGGACGTGATTCTTATGGTTATGCAAAAGACAGCGAACCGCCTGCCACATTCCATTATGACCGCTGGCTGGGGCCAGCTCCTTATCGGCCATATAATGAGAAACGGAGCCATTACAACTGGCACTGGTACTGGGATACAGGTAATGGGGATACAGGGAACACAGGACCCCACAAACTCGATATTGCACGATGGGGCCTTAATAAAAATGAACACCCGGTTTCTGTCTATTCAACCGGAGGTATTTATGGCTTACGCAAGGATGAAGGTAAACCGGAAGAACGCACACCTGGGAAGAGGGTATATGGAGACGTTGAGACTTACGGTCATGATAAGACCTCACAGGAGACTCCAAATACCCAAACTTGTTCATTCATGTATGGCGATGGAACATTACTTGAGTTTGAAACCCGGGGACGCTATACAAACCAGGAGGGAAGCAAAGGTCAGGAAGTTGGAAACCTGTTTTATGGAACAGAAGGATGGCTGGAAATTTATGGTGATAACTGGAACGCTTTCCGCAGAAGAGAAACTATACCTTTTGCCAGTTCCAAACAGACAGCAGACAACCAGAAAGAAAACCATTTTACCAACTTTCTAGAAGCTGTTCGGACCGGGAAGAATGAAATTCTTCATTGCGATATTAATGAAGGATTCTATTCATCTGCTCTTCCATTGCTCGCAAATATCTCTTACCGTGTTGGCCGTAGCCTGAAGTTTATGGGAAAGTTGGAAAAATTTACAAACGATCCTGAGGCAGACATACTTTTAACAAGAGTTTACCGCAAACCTTATGTTGTTCCCAAGGAAGTTTAATTTTTGATAATGACAAGTCAGCATTATTGCTGGCTCAGTTATTGATAGTAAATTTTATGAAATGTAACAGAGCTATTCCATGATCTTCGGAAATTGGAATAGCTCTTTTTTTACAGGGTCAAAGGGAATCTTTTACTTATTGAAGAAAAATATCTTTTCAACTATGCTCCTGCATATACAAGAAGGACAAGCCCTGCCAAGTATGCCAGGAACATAAGCAAAATTAAATTGTTTACAGGCTTTGAAGCTCCTTTAAACTCTTTCCAGATAAAAACTCCCCAGAGCGCTGCAATTAGTGTTGCTCCCTGACCCAGTCCGTACGATATTGCAAATCCTGCTTTGCCTGATGCAATAATACTCATCGACATTCCTATATTCCAGATTACTCCTCCTAGAATTCCTGTAAGATGGACACTAAAACTACCTTGGGCATAATCCTTAAATGAAAGAGGTGGCCCATCAAAAGGCTTTTTCATTATCAGGTAGTTAAAGAGAAAATTGCTTATCACAACACCAATTCCAAAAAAGAACAAAGCAGAATAGGGGGTTAGTTTTTCTGGCTCAGGGGATACAAAATCTGTTGCCATTGAACTTGCCACAAAGCGGTAAAATAGTGCCATTAAAACACCTGCTGTAACGGATAAAAGAATTCCTTTCTTTGATACATTCTGTATCGATGCGCTATGTTTTTTATATGCCAATGCGTCAATGATGATGGCAACAACTATCAGAAATACACCCAGGAAAAGTATAACCGGGTTTCCCTGTGGAGTAAATACATAGTTAATGATTACTCCAAGAGCAAGAGCTATTCCAACTCCTACAGGAAAAGCAACTGCCATGCCTGCAATGGCCATGGCTGCAACAAGAAGAATATTGGAGGCATTAAATATTACACCTCCAAGAAATGCATTTAAAATATTTTTTGCACTTGCCTGGGATATATCTGCTGTGAAGCTGCGACCATTTTCTCCAATACTGCCCAGAGTAAAACCCAGGAGAAGGGAGAACAAAAAGATCCCTATTACATAATCCCAGTAAAAAAGCTCAAACCGCCATGATTTACCGGCAAGTTTCTGAGTATTTCCCCACGATCCCCAGCAAAGCATTGTTACTATGCAGAGGATTATTGCTAACTGATAACTTTGTGGAATAAACATAATATAAGTATTTATTGGATTTCCCACGTATCAGTACGGAATGATGATGCAGGTAATCCTTCTGTGTTAAATAAATCTCCGGTTATAAAATCTTTAAAACCATATCTAACAGAAATAGGTTCATTTACTGAGGGTGAGAAAAGTGTAATCCCAGTTGGTGTCAAATAAGCTTTGGCTTGATAGAACCTCTTGTTTGATCCTGCAACCTCAAAGCATAAAAGCTCCTTGCCGAACGAAGTGAGTCCGTTAACTGCATTATCGAAAGCAAGTTTCACCTGGTTGCCTTCAACTTTCATCTCTTTAAGTACAGGACCATCACATGCAAATCCTTTCATGCCATATGTTTTAGCCAGTGCAAGATATGCGAGTCTCTTTCCTGCTGAACTTTTATCTGAAGGATGTATACAATCTTTTTCTCCGCAATCCATGATACATGCCATCCCTATATTTGGGATTGAAGTTGATGCTTTGAGCTGTGCTTCGCGAAGATAGGCTGAGTTAATACCTGCAGGGCCATAATCGAAAGGAGCGATCTGAACGTAATAAAACGGGAATTCGCCAATGTTCCAATGCGACCTCCAGTTTTCAACAAGACCGGGAAGCAATTGCTGATACTTATCCGGTTCATTACGGTTTGCTTCCCCCTGGTACCATATTGCACCACGTATCCCAAAGCCAATTATCGGGTTTATCATGGCATTGAAAAGTGCTGTAGGAGTCTGTGCCGAAATGGTTCCCTGCTGTGGAGTTTTATCGGGCAGTTTTACCCACTCAAACTTCTTGAATCCTGCTTCGCTAATCCATGGTTCAATCCTGGTTCCTCCCCAACTTGTGCAAATAAGCCCAACAGGCACTTTTAAAGCTTTATTTATCATCAATCCGAAGAAATATGCAGTAGCGCTGAATTCACTTACATTCTCCGGTTCGCTCATTTTCCAGCTTCCATTGAAATCGTATAGAGGCTGCAGACTTGAAGAGCGTGGAACAGTAATAATTCTTATAAAATCATTTGAAGAGCCAGCTATAATTTCATTTGAACCTTTTACGGGTTGATTCCTGAAACCTTTCATAGGCATCTCCATGTTTGACTGACCGGAACAAACCCACACTTCACCGATTAGAACATTCTTTAATTTCAAAGATTTTCCATCGCTTATTTCAACCTCATAAGGGCCTCCCGCAACAGGTGTTGTGACTTTTATCTTCCACTTGCCTTCATTGTCAGTATGTGCGGTGTAAGATCTCTTATTCCATGAGGTCGAAATTCTGACAGATGAACCTGGAGTTGCAACACCCCATATGGCTGCTTCCGTCTGCTGTTGAAGGACCATATTATCACCAAATATGGATGGTAGTTTTACTTCAGCAATCAGTGTAACTGTTGAAATTGTAAACAGAATAGTAATTGCCAGAACATTGTTCAGAAATTGTTTCATGACTTATAAATAATTAGACAATTATAGTATGTATGTTATTAATATTCAGAATTTTCAGCTTTTGAGATTTTAATATATCCTTTGATTTATCAGGTTTGCAGAGGTTAATTCATTTTCTTGCAGGTATATGCATCATCCTCTCTTCGATGAATTTGCTTATCTCAGGCACACTCATCTTTTGAATAACATAAATATGCCTGCCTGAGGGATCACTCTCCCATCTGTTACTGCCATTATTGTTAATGATAATTTTGCCTCGCTCAATATCGAAAAATCCTTCAGTTCCATATACTCCAATCAGAACTGCTGTTTCATCCCAACTCATACGGCCTGACTTATCCTCCTCAGACATTGGAATACATATTCGAAATACATCTTTGACCGGGCTGTTTTGCTCAGGTGATTCAATCAACTGCAATCCTGTCCTTATATTCCATCCAATCTCAAAACCGGTAAATATTATTTCTCCCGGCCAATTCTCAAATACAAATTTTGATGCTGATGAATCCATAAAAACGTTAAACTCTCTTCCTTCAGGAAATTTTCCAGCCATAGATATAAGCTTTGCAACTTTTTTTTCGATAATCTCTTTTCCTGTTAATGGAGAGATATTATCAGATTGAGACAGCAAAAGATTACTAAGGTTCGTCAGAAAACCGACTGTAACAATTGTTACACTTTTGTCTGGTTGTTGGCTTAGAATTTTTCTGTAAATAGATACCGCATCCGGGACATCGGAAGTTGATTTTACTTTATGTGGATATCTGGCCACAATGGAATCTGCCCAGTGTTGAGTTGAACCCATATCGACACCCTTGGATTTTGGAGCTCCAATTGGCAGGTCGCTTCTTCCAAAATATGTATTGATCACATCTATAGCTGGTGCAACCAGTTCATGCTTGTTTGACGATAATGTTGCGAGGATTTCTGCTTTGCCACTATCGGCCATTGCGTGAAGGAAGGCGAGAGCTCCGACATCATCATAGTCAGGTCCGAGATCACTGTCGAAAATAATTCTGACCTCATTTTCAGATGGTCTGGAACATCCCGTGATTACTGAAAAAAGTATAGCTAAAAAACAGATACTGTACTTCATGAAATGCTGATTATAAAATTATTTAATTTCATTCCTGTACGGTGCTGAAGCCTGGGCACCAAGACGTGTTACTGATATTGAAGCAGCCTTATTTGCAAATACTACAGCTTCCTTCAGTGTATAATCATCGGCAAGAGCTACTGCCAGCGCACCATTAAAAACATCGCCTGCTGCTGTAGTATCAACTGCTTTTACTTTTATTCCAGGTACCAATCCTGTATAACTTTCAGACAGGATGAAAGCTCCGTCAGATCCCAAAGTTATGATTACATTTTCCACTCCTTTTTTTTTCATTGATAAGGCAGCTTCTTCAGCTGTAAGAATATCTGTAATTTTAATGCCTGTAAGTATTTCTGCTTCAGTTTCATTTGGTGTTATCAACCATGTATGTTTAAAAAGGTTATCAGATAATATCTGGGCTGGCGCCGGATTAAGTATCACCTTAATACCATTATCTGAAGCGGTTACAGCAGCATGCTCAACAGTACTTACCGGAATTTCCAGTTGAAGTAATAATATTTTAAAATTGCTTTTATCCAGCAAGTTTTCAGGAATATCCTCCTGTATGAGATTACCATTTGATCCTGGTGCAACCACAATACTGTTTTCTCCTGCTGAATCGACTGTGATCAATGCCACACCAGAAGGTAAAAGAGGGTCTTTGACTACATAATTTGTTTCAATACCTTCTCTCATAAGTAATCCTACAGCCTGATTTCCGAATAAATCATTACCTCTTTTTGTGATGAAAGTCACACTTCCTCCCAGTCTTGCTGCAGCTACCGCCTGATTGGCACCCTTTCCACCGGGATTCATTAAGAAAGTCCCTCCTAAAATCGTTTCTCCTGGAGAGGGTAGTTTACTGGTTTTAATCACCATATCGGTGTTTGAACTTCCGATTACTATTATACGAGACATATAATATATTAAATAAGCAGAATATTAATTCTTTAATAATTTCAGAAATCAATCATAGCCTTCATTACTCCATCGCCATAACCTGCAACAAGGTTGAAGGCTTCCAAGGTTTTATTGAATGGGAACCGATGTGTAACCATATTATCTACTTTAATCATTCCGCTCTCCATCATTTCAAGAGCAGGTTCTACACAATCAACCTGCCTACGGATAAATTGTAAAGATATCTCCCTTCTGCGGGTAGTCTCAACGTTCATAATCCAGTTATCGAACTGTGGAATTCCAACAACAACTAATTTGCCGCCAGGCTTCAGAATATCTATTGCCTGGTCAAATGCCTCCTGCTGACCACAACACTCAAAAACCACATCAAGCCCCAGGGGAAAGGAATTGTTTAAATTATCTGTTACATTACCTTCCAGAGGATTGCAGGTAACGGAGACACCTTCCTCCTTTGCTATGGAGAGACGTTCATTAATCTTATCTGTCACAAAAAAATTTTCTGCACCCTGAGCTTTTGCTGCGAGAAGAACACTCATTCCTATTGGGCCGAATCCTAGAATGCCAACCCTGGCACCTTTAATATCTATTGACTTCTTTACAGCATAAACTCCAATGGCAAGTGGTTCAGATATTGAGCCGTGATCAGGTCCTAGTTTGCCTTTTAATGGAAAACAACTCGACTCAGGCATTACAATGTACTCGGAAAGGCACCCTTCAGCCTGACCAGGACATCCAAGGAATCTTAAATTACGGCAGGTATGATGCCTGCCTTCCAGGCACTGGTCACACTCCCAGCATGGCATAGCCGGTTCTATTGCAATATTATCACCAGGTTTCACACTTTTAACTTCGGGTCCGACTTCTACTACAACCCCAGCTCCCTCATGTCCCACAGTAAAAGGATATTCAACCTTCTGTGACCCTATCTTCCCCATAGTGTAATAATGAATGTCAGATCCGCAGATGCCAACAACTGACATTTTTATTTTAACATCCTTGGAATTAATTATCATTGGTTCAGGTACTTCTCTCATCTCCATCTGTAAGATACCTGTTAGCATCATTGTCTTCATTTATAACGACTTTTTTTGGTTAAGTAATACAAATATAAGGATAACTACAACACTCGATAACGGATAAAAATCTTTCCTGAAGAAAGAATAATCTGAAGTTATTCTTCCAGTTCTTTCATTACTAATAATTTTATGATATTTTTGTTTGAACAACTTTATATTTATAGCGTTAAATATGAGAATATTACAAGAAGAGACTGCAGCTGTGGTAATCGATATCCAGGAGAAGCTGTTGCCGCATATTTATGATGGGGAGAACACTCTCTATAATTGTATTAAACTGGTTGAAGGTTTACAGATTCTTTCTGTTCCCATTATCGTTACCCAGCAATATACCCGAGGACTTGGACCTACTGCACCAGCGTTAAAACAGAAGTTTTCAGAATTCAGTTATATTGAGAAAATCTCGTTCAGTTGTTATGAGGAACCTCTCTTTTCATCCAGGATTTCTGCTCTTGGTAAAAAGAATTTAATTATCTGTGGGTTAGAGTCACATGTATGTGTATTTCAGACCTGTATTGACCTTCTGGATGCAGGATTGACTCCTGTTATTGTTGAAGATTGTGTTTCATCACGTAAACATAATGATAAAAAGGTTGCAATTGAGCGTATGCGGCAGACGGGAGCTCAAATAACAACAATGGAGAGCATTCTTTTTGAACTGACACGCTTTGCCGGGACTAATATATTCAAGAGCATCTCAGGAATCGTAAAGTGATATTGGCACTAGCTGCTGCTGACTGTCGAACGGATCATAATTTAAATATCTGTTTCTGCTGAACAGTAAGGAAAAAGTGATTCGAAAATGGTTTATTCAGTGTGTAATTATTTAATGCTTCAAATCAATGAGAAAAATATTCGGAATAGGGGAAACTGTGTTGGATATTATTTTCAAGAACGATCAGCCTCAGGCTGCTAAACCAGGAGGATCAGTTCTTAATAGCGTTGTATCTATGGGTCGTATAGGGTTGCCAGTCTCATTTATCAGTGAATATGGTCAGGATGATGTTGGCAATTTAATTGATAAATTTTTAAAAAATAATGGTGTAAATTCATCATATGTAAATCGCTTTCAAGGTGGTAATACTGCGCTTGCCCTTGCATTCCTGAATGAAAAAAATGATGCACACTACAATTTCTATAAGAACTATCCCCGTAATCGGCTCGATATAGTTTTTCCTGATACTGCCAAAGATGACATAATCCTTATTGGATCATATTATGCAATATGGAGTGAGATAAGGGATAAGTATAAGAATTTTATCAATGGTGCAAAGGAGAGAGGTGCATTAATAATCTATGATCCTAATTTTCGTAAAACTCATCTCTCTGAATTAGATGTTTTGAAACCCCTGATAATTGAAAATATTCAGATGGCAGGTATATTAAGGGGTTCAGATGAAGATTTTAAAAATATATTTGGAGCTAAAGATCCGGATGAAGCATGGGCAATAGTCAAAGGTTACTGTAAGTGTTTGGTTTATACAGCAAATGCAGATGGTGTTTTTGTCAGAACCACTTCTTATTCGGGGAGATTCCCTGTAAAAAAAATAATCCCTGTTAGTACAATTGGTGCAGGCGACAATTTCAATGCAGGTATGATAACCGCTATTTTTAATAATGGTATTGAAGCTTACAGTCTGGATAAAATCACCGGACAGGAATGGAGTAAAATTATTTCTACTGCGGTTGAATTTGCTACAGATGTTTGCCTGAGTTATGAGAATTATATAGGTTTGGCATTAGCCAAAAGATATTTTTCTGCTTCGAGGCACCAGATATAGTCGTTTTTTGAAACTATTTCGTGCAATCCGGCGTACAACTTATTTTCTTTGCCCAATTCCCCAAGCTTGTATAAGGAGACCAGTGGCATGGAGATGTTTGTATAAATGAGCTTTTTACCACCAGGAATCTGAGGAAGATTCAAAGTAGTTTCAACGACCGAATCAAGTCCCCCTATATGTGTTACCATAACCGCAGGATTGATCCTGCCTTCGCTCATCAGCTTCAGTGATTCAACCATATCATCTGTGTTTCCTCCCGAAGTACCTACAATATGAGTAAATGCGTAATGAACATTGTAAAAATTGAATTCAGCTTTGAATTCGGTATTTGTGGGGCCTGCAAAGAAGTTTAAACACCCATCAAAACCAAGGATTGAATCGCCCTGTTCAATTACCTGCTTTACAGGTGCAAATACAAATACATCATCAAATCCTGTTCCTCCGGAAAGTTCGCGAAGATGTTTTACAGGATCATTCATCTTGCCTGTGTTTACATATACCAATTTTACTCCCTCTTTTTCAGCCTGTTCCGGGGTGAATAAACAAGATGCCCTTGCTAATCTGTTATCATCAATATCTGTTACAACTATCAATCCGGGTTTACGGTCATTATGAATGGCATAATCTATGGCTCCAAGTCCCATCGGCCCCACACCGGCAAGGATTGCCATTTTACCTCCACTTCGTATCCCCATTTCATGAACATATGTTCCTGGAGGTATATGATAAAATGCATGAAAAGCACCAACTATACAAGACATTGGTTCGGAAAGAGAGGCAGGGAAAAATGCTTCTCCGTCATATGGAAGGAGGCAATCAGCTTCCATTACGATATTTGGAATCAGTATATTTGTTGCGTCACCACCAATAAACCTGAATGAATAACCAGGGGCATTCAATGTGCCCATATGGCTCATGGCAGGCTGAATTGAAAACTTCTGCCCTGCCCTGAATTTATTCTTCCATTTTCTGCCAACTTCAAGAATAACTCCGGCAAATTCATGCCCCAGTATTGTCGGGTTAATATGAACATCATCAGGAACCCTCTTGTGATCAGCACCCTGAAGAGCGGCTTTATGTGATGACATGCAGATGCTGTCCGATACTATCCTTGCAAGTATCTCGTCCTCTTTCATCTCAGGAAGATCAAATTCCTCAAGGCGAAGATCTTTCTTGCCATATATTCTGATTGCTTTTGTCTTCATATTTGTTTTTATCTTTTTACTTTGAAATAATAAACCAATTTTTCATAAAGTAATTTCTAAAACCTCTTAAACTGTTGCAAAATATTCAACCTATTCCAACTCACTTTTCACTGACCAATAATCTGAACGTCGACCCTGTTCTGAACTCCCTGGTTTTATCCCAGCATTATCTGCCCACCTGTAACCGGAACTGCCTGCCCTGTTTCATATTCCTGATCTACAATATAAAATAGTGCTTTTACCACATCTTCCAGTCTGCATCCGCGTTTCATCGGTACCTGGTCTTCATAAAATTTTCTCACATCTTCAATGGTTTTTGCACCCGGGACCTTGCCCGTTTTCAGATACTGTACAAACAGACCGTTATGTGGATCTGACCACAAAGGACCTTCGTAGAAATTACCAGGACATATTGCATTTACTTTGATCCTTGAGGGAGCAAGTTCGAGTGCAAAAGATTGAGTAAGACCAATACTGCCGAATTTTGCTCCCGCATAAGCAAAATTGCGATTACTGCCACGAAGACCCGATTTTGAATTGATCTGGATGATATCTGTAAAATATTCAGGTTTTTCCAGATTCTGCAACTTCATAACTTCTGAAGCATATTTGGCACAATGGAAATATCCGTTGTAGTTTACATTTGTAGTCTTCGAAAATATTTCGGGGTCCATCTCGTCAAGAGATCCTGCTTTCAGTACACCAGCGTTACTTACCATCAGATCAAGCCCCCCGAATTCCCTGACTGTTTCAGTTATGAGGTTTTGTACTGATGCAGGATCAGAAACATCCGTCTTAACAAAAGAGACTTTGTTAATCGCATTCTTTCTGTTAAACCCTGATACAAATGAAATGCCTGTTCCTTCATTCATGTCTGCTACAACTACATTCATATTCATCGAATACAAACCTTCTGTGATACCTGCCCCGAACCCCTGGGCTCCTCCTGTTACAATAGCAATCTTATTTTTTAATTTGTTTGATGTCTCACTTGTTTTCGCAACCTTTCTCCTGTAGTTTTCTACCTCCCATTGATCAATAAATGCAACCTGTTCCGGGGTTAGAAATTTTGTTCCTCCGCACAAAGATGTATAGTGGCTTATCTTTATGAGATCCTCAAATACATCAAGCACTATACTTGCCGATGAGTAACTCTCATCAATTGCAAACAGTCCCATGTCCTTTATCACAATGACTTTTGGAGTGTAACCGTACTCATTTATAAAACGTGGTAACTGGTGCCTGAATGAATCAAGTATCTTCTCAGCTGTTGAAGATTGTTCAATGAACAAATATCTTGTCTTACAATAAACTATAATATCCGGAGTTAATGGCAATGATATTTTATGAAACTCCTGTTGGTTAGTATAATATTTGGCAATCAGGGTATTATGGCGAAATCTTATAATTCCGGGTTGTTTCTCTGGCAGAAGCATTCTGATAGCCGGAAGTACTTTGTTAAGAATAGGATTATATGGTAATTCCTCAATATTTTGAATAGGAGTGATCGTGCCGCTGATTTTTTGAATTATTTCAGAGTAGATCACTTTTATCTCATCGGTAGTATCAGCTCCAACGAATATCCCGTGGTTCTCAAGGAATATTATCTGCGGCTCATTTGAATACTTATCCCGGTATACTTTTATTTCTGCCTCAAGTTTTTTAAAGAGTGTGTATCCGGGATCGGTGTAAGGAACAAAAAGAACTTTTTCTCCAAATATCTCATTTGTAAGGTTTTTAGCATTTCTGCTGCATAATATCCCATTGATAAGGGTAGGGTGGAGGTGAACAACATACTTGTATTTTATGATCTCATGAAGTGAGGTTTCTACTGAAGGACGGTTACTATTACCGTGTTCAGAAATGCTCCTTAACATATCTGCTTTTACCTGTTCCTCCCTTATAACAGGATCTTCTGAATATTGTTTCATTGAGATCTCATGAAGAGGTTCCCTGTTTAGAGCAACCAAGCCTTCCTCATTCAGTTCTGCTAATGATTGACCACTTGATTTTATCCAGATAGTATTCTCATCCTTATATGAAGTATTGCCTCCTCCGGCAATAACATAGTTCTTGTCGGTGCCGTAAAATCTCGAGATTTCAATAAGCTTTTCAATTTCCGGTTTCATAGTTGCTTTCATTTAAAAAATACTCTATGACCATTGCTCCCAGAGCAGCAAAATTTTTCTTTTCTTCAAACTTTAGTGCACCTTCCCTGGTTACATAACCCTCTCTTTTCTGGGCTCTGAGATACTGATGTGCAGCTATTATGCATGACCCTTCCCAGGCTATAATTTTTAATGATTCATCAAGTTCTTTGCCTCCTCTTGCCGTTATGGTAAGTGGAATCATTTCAGGAGTATTATGTTCTGTACCAAAAGTGATCAGGAAACCTTTTTTGTCAAAGAACTCTACGAAACTTTTAAAGATATTATAATCGTTCCTTCCGGGTATCAGTTCAATACAACCTATATTAAGTGCAATTAATGATGAATAAAGACCCTCAGGATCAGATTCAAATTCTGTGTATTTTCCGGCAGGATCATCAAGCAGGACAGGATAGCATGGTATACCACCTGATTTAAGTATTATCTTTACAATCTTTTTAAGATCAAGAAAAGAACTTTCGTCCTCTTCAACAAAAGCTGCACCTCCAGCCTTTAGAAGATTTGACCTGATTTCATTTTCAAGTGCTGAATGATTTGACATGCCGGTTTTCGAACTTTTACCCCCATATAGTGCTTCTATGAATTGAAGTTGTGCTTCTGGTGTAGTATAATTTTCAATAGCAAGTACCCTTATCGCTTTCGCAAGATGACGCTCCCTGACAAGATCATGAGCATATCTCTCTTTTATTCCTTCATAGGTAAGAATATGAGATGTATTTATAGGATGTATTAACTGATTGAGCCTGGCAATCATCGCCCTTATCTGATCCTGACTCTCTTTTATAACACTATTAAGCTGTTTCCTGATCGCATGTTCAGGATTAAATGGATAATCGAGTCCTTTTCCGCTGAAATAAATCCTTCCGGGGTTGTTAGGATCATTAATTCTTATTCCATTCTTCTGTTCTTCCCTTAATAAGCCAATAAACTCAATATTGAAGAGAGGGAAAACTCTGTGAAAAACAGATTCCTGGTGAAAAGCTTCATACCCGTCAGTAACAAAGAAATCATTTATCCCTAAAACTGAGATGCTTTCTGAATTTGCCATTCTGAATGCCGTTTCAAGTTTGTCGAAAGCGCTGAATGAGAATGGTGTATGAATATGTCCGTTTGTCTCCCTGTAAACAGGTAATTTTGTTTTCTGAATGATTTTCTCAAGTTCTTCAGGGTGAGGCATTGCAGATAAGAAATTCTTTTTCACATTAATTTAGTTTTACCAGTTTATTGCTTCATCAGGGGCATCCGAGAGATTGTTACAGATCCAGTCAGCTTCTCCTAGTGCATCTCTGTCAAAGGATGTTGTCAGACCAAGGCATCTGCAACCTGCAGATTTTCCTGCTTTTATACCGCTGACAGCATCTTCAACTACAAGACACTCATCAGGTCTTATCCCTATCATATTGCTGGCTTTCAGGTAAATATCAGGGAAAGGTTTCTTTCTTTCAACGTCCAGACCATTTACCGATGCTTGAAAGAGATTTAATGAAATTCCTGTTTCTCTCAGGTTTACTTCCATTTTTATTCTGTCAGCACTCGTTGCCAGTGCGAGCTTAAGGCCTCTACTTATGCATTTGTTTATGAACTCTTTTGCTCCTGGAAGTGGTACCAGTTTACCCCTGGTTATTAACTCATAAATCTCGTATGTTCGTGCTTTTATCTGTTCAATATCAGTTTTCAACCCATATTTCTGAGCTACTCCTCCGATATACCTGTTTTCTCCCATCCCCACAAAGGGTTGGAAATCGTCAGGCGATACTATTATCCCATTTTCCCGGAACATCATTATAGCAGCTTTGCAGATAAACTCCTCTGAATCAACCAGTACACCATCCATGTCAAACAATACTCCTCTGATCATCTGAAAATTTTTTCGATTTCAAGTATCCTTGACCTGCTTAGCTCTCTTTTCTTTCCGGTTATCTCTACTATGAGAGTCATTTTTGCTGCGTTCTCCAATACTTCAATCTTGTCAAATGCCTGTAAAAGAGATGATCCTGTTGCAAGGATGCCATGGTTCTCAAGCAGTAGAATATCTGACTGCATAATCTTTTCTCCCACAATCTCAGCAAGCTCTTTAGTGCCCATTAATGCATAAGGTACAAACAATGGATCTCCGAGAATAGCTTTTGCTTCAGCTGTAAGATTAGTACTGATCTTACACTTCATTGCTGTAAATGATGATGCAAATACAGGATGAGCATGTATAATTGCAGTAATATGTTTTTTCTTTCTGTAAATTGAGAGATGCATTTCAGATTCAATGGATGGTTTAAGATCAGGGGTGAGATTTTCGCCTTTCAGGTTCATAATTCCTACTTCTTTCCACCTCATATATCCCTTGTCAGTTGCAGAAGGAGTGATTGCGATTATTTCATCATTAATCCGGCAACTTATATTTCCTCCTGAAGTAGTTGTAAGGCCCTGTTTGTATAATCGCCGCATGAACCTGGCAACATTTTTACGTTCGGACCTGTATGTCAAACCTGTTTTCATAACATATCACTTAACAAGGTCAATTATACCATCGAGTACATAATGAGGTCTATAGGGGTAATTGTCTATTTCACCCCGCTCGGTGATTCCGCTAAGAACCAGAAGCGTGTCTATCTCTGATTCCAGTCCGCACCTGATATCTGTATCCATTCTGTCACCGATTACAACAGCATCTTCTCTTTTTACGCCCAGTTTTTTAAGTGCAATACGCATCATAAGTGGATTTGGTTTCCCGACAAAATAGGCTTTTTTCCCGGTTACTATTTCAATAGGGGCGATAAGTGCTTTAGTTGAGGGTGTGATTCCATCTTCTACTGGCCCGCTAACATCAGGATTTGTTCCAATAAGCTTAGCTCCACGGAGTACCAGGTTTACTGCCAGCTCAATCTTTTCAAAGTTGTAACCGTGTGTATCCCCTACAACAACATAATCAGGATTAACATTATTAATTGTATAACCTACACTATAAAGTGCATGGATCAATCCGGCATCACCAATAATATAAGCACTGCCATTTGGTTTCTGATTTGAGAGAAATGTGGCAGTTGCCAGTGCGCTGGTATAAAAATGATCCTCCTCAACATTGATACCAAGTCTCTTCAACTTCTCGTGCAGTTCCTTTGGTGTCCTTTCACTTGCATTTGTCAGGAAAAGATATTTTTTACCGGAATCCTCAAGCCATGCAAGAAACTCGTTAACACCAGGAAGCAGTTTGTTACCATGGTATATTACTCCGTCCATATCAATTATAAAACCTGCCTTCTCCTTAATATTTTGTACAATTTGTTCCATTATTCTTTAATTGATAATGTAAAGATATTAAAAAGGTTTTACCATGCAGGTCGTTACGATCCGGATAACCGCAAAGAAGCAAAACTTTGTGTATTCTCTGCAGTCAGTACAATTCTGTTAGCCATATAATGCCGGCATATGTAAGAGGTATTATATGCTTCGCTGTATACTATTCTCAGATAATTATCAGACACCCTCTTTATTCAGTGATATCGCTTTTTCGACTGAGTAATCTGTTTTTGACTGATGTCCCTTTAATGGTACAATCTTTTCATTAATTGCATCAAGTATCCAATCAGGCTGCGGAAAGAAGTACTCTTCCATCTCGTAGGCGGGAGTGATCCAGTTCCTGGATCCAACAACAACTGGCGGAGCATCAAGATCGTCAAATGCCAGTTCTGTAATGGTCTGTGCCATCTCTTTCAGGAAGGAACCCCTGGAGGAGGCATCACTGGCAAGTACAATCCGGCCTGTTTTTTTAACTGATTGAATTACAGGTTCATAGTTAAATGGAACAAGAGTTCTTGCATCAATTACTTCTGCACTCATTCCATACTTATCATTAAGGATTTCTGCAACTTGAAGAGCAGGATATAATGTTGCACCAATAGTAAGAATAGTTATATCTTTTCCCTCTCTTTTTATATCAGGCTCCCCAAAAGGTATCTCATAATATCCTTCAGGAACACCTTGTGTATGAAACATTTCCCCGATATCATAAATCCTCTGACTTTCGAAAAATATCACAGGATCGGTACCCTGTAATGCTGTGTTAAGTAATCCTTTTGCATCGTATGGTGTAGCAGGAAATACAACTTTTAAGCCAGGAATATGGGCCGTAAGGGATGACCAGTCCTGAGAATGCTGGGCACCATATTTTGAACCTACTGAAACCCTGATAACAACAGGCATTTTGATAATATTACCACTCATTGCCTGCCATTTAGGTAACTGGTTGAATACTTCATCGCCAGATCTTCCAAGGAAATCACAATACATAATTTCAGCAATTACACGACCACCGCACATGCCATATCCGATTGCAGTTCCAACAATTGCCCCTTCTGAGATTGGAGAATTGAAGAGCCGGTGATAGGGTAGTGCTTCGGTAAGTCCACGGTATACTGCAAATGCACCTCCCCAGTCGCGGTTCTCTTCACCCCAGGCTGCCAGAGTTGGGTCTTTATAAAACCTGTCGATCACTGCTTCAAAGAGTCCGTCGCGTAGTTGATATAGTTTTGCTTTTGATACCGGCTTCCCTTCACGGTCTTTGTAAAATCTCTCTTTATTTTTAAGGGATTTAACCCTGGGATTTTCTTCAATCGGAATAAGTACTTCGGGTGTCCCTTCTTCCATTTTGTCGACTGATCCGTTGGAGAACATCATCCTGCCTATGGCATCCGGATCACTTTTCATATTGATCCGTGGAGACAGATCATCATTTATACTGAGTTTAAGAATATGCTTTAATGTTTCCTGTGTTTCGTTTCTGATTCCATCCAGTTTATCCTGTTGAGCAATCCCTGCAATTACCAGTGAGTTGCCATACGACAATATGGAATCCTCCTTTTGCCATGCTTCAACCTCCTCTTTCGACCTGTATGACGAAGCATCAGAGGGTGAGTGGCCACTTATCCTGTAAGTAAGAGTATCCAGTAATACAGGTCCTTTTTTCTCCTTAAGCAACTGCATTTTACGTCTGAAAGCATCTATTACAGCAAGAGGGTCATATCCATCAACTCGTTCTGCATGCATCATTTCAGGATTGACACCGGCACCTACTCTTGCAAGTATGTCATAGCCCATTGTTTCACCCATAGTCTGCCCTCCCATACCATAAAGATTGTTCATGAAGTTGAATATCAGTGGTAGCCCACCTTTATATTCACCATCCCAAAGAGTTTTGTACTGGTCCATTGTAGCAAAAGTTATTCCCTCCCACACAGGGCCACAACCCATTGAGGCATCTCCGATATTACAGACAATAATTCCAGGTTTCCTGTTGATTTTCTTATAGAGTGCTGCACCTACCGAGATGTCGCCTGATCCACCAACAATTGCATTGTTGGGATATATGCCGAAAGGAGTAAAAAATGCATGCATTGAACCACCAAGCCCTTTGTTGAATCCGTTTTCACGGGCAAAAATTTCAGCAAGAGCTCCATAGAGTAAAAAATTAACTGCCAGCTCCTTGATATTACCCTGAAATCCTTTTTCAACAACTCTGAGGGCAGAACCTCCAAAATAATTCTTCATTGTATCATAGAGGGGATCTTCATCAAGCTTATTAATCGATGAAAGTCCTTTCGCAAGTATTTCTCCATGGCTACGGTGTGATCCGAAAATATAGTCTTCAACGTTAAGATTATATGCCATCCCGACAGCTGAAGCCTCCTGTCCTATTGAAAGGTGCGCAGGGCCAGGGTGATTATATCCTATACCATGATATTCATTTGTTGTCTTTATAATATTGAGCATGGTCTCAAATTCCCTTATTATAACCATGTCGCGGTAAATCCTGATAAAATCTTCAGAAGTGTAGTTCTTCTTCTCCTCTTCAATTGTTTTATTATATTGATTCACAGGAATTTTTCCAAATTCGATAAATTTTGGTTTACGAACAACCTTTGGATTGATGTTTTGACTTTTTGGCATATGTTTAATCTTTAATCTTAGTCTTTAATGCTTATTATGTTGTTATTAGGTTTTAGAAAAAAAGCTTGATCTTAGTCTCTTATTTTTCGACACACTCATTTATACTCTGAAATTCTCAATCTGCTGCTTTATCTCCCTCAAAAACGATGTAGCCGGTCCTCCGTCAATAGCCCGGTGGTCGTAAGTCAGTGATAATCCGATATATGGCACAAATCCAAATATATTGTTTCCAAGGTCAGCCGGTCTGTTGATAATTGTACATACTCCTAATATTCCGGCCTGTGGCAGATTAATTACCGGAGTGAACATCTCTACACCATAATTACCAAGATTTGATATTGTAAATGAAGCTGAGTTGCTCTGAAGCAGCTCAGGATTTATGTTGCCTTTTTTACAGGCACCGGCAACAGCTTTAAGCTCTGCTGAAAGTTTTCCAAGATCCATCTCTCCTGCATTTTTTACAGTAGGAACCATAAGTCCTCGTGGTGTATCGACAGCTATTCCAAGGTGTATCTTATTATAAGTTTTAATACGGTCATCCAGAAAATGAACGTTCATTTCAGGATATCTTTCAAGTGCTCTTATGACACACCAGCAAATCATATCGTTAAGAGTTATATCCTGCTTTTCAGTTCCTTCTTTCAGACCCTCCTTGATTTTTCTTCTGTACTCAAGCAACCTCCTTACATCGGCACCCATATGATGTGTAAGTTGTGCTGAGTTTTGTAATGATGAATGCATAGCTTTAGCAATAAGCCTCCTGACATTACTAAGAGGTTGTTCGCTAAATTCCGGACCTGTTGTATCTGAAATTTTTGATAAGGGTTTACTGCCTGACAGAAATTTTTCTATATCACTGAAAATAATTCTGCCGTTTGGCCCAGATCCCTCTATATCGGCATAACTGAAGCCTTTTTTGTTTGCCAGTTGTTTTGCCTTTGGAGATATTCTGATTTTGTTATCTCCGGTTTTTGTTAAAGAGACTTTTTCAGATATTGATTCCTCCTTGGAAATTTCAGCTGAAGGAGGCAGCGATGATCCTGATGTTGCGGCTGATGCAACAGTACCAGGCATAAAAGATTTTGTTTCTTCCCCCGGGTTCCCGATTACTGCAACATTTTCAAGGACCGGAACTTCTGCCCCATCATTATAAAAAACATCTAATAGTACTCCATTTACAGGTGATTCCAGATCGAATGCTGCTTTATCTGTTTCATATGAAAACAGAATGTCGCCAGCAGAAACCATATCACCTTTTTTCTTAAACCATTGTGAAATGATGCATGTTTCAACTGACTGCCCTTGTTTTGGCATGATTACCGGTGTGGCCATGTTTATTGTTATTGAATTATTAAGAAATGTATTAACTTGTTATTATAAGTCAAATTGTTATTAATTAGCTGAAGACTAATGATATTAAAAATAAGTAGTTACAAAAATAATTATATTAACTTGTATTTACAAGTAAAAACAATTATATTTACATTAAATTTTTCTTCAGATATGGTTTTGAATAAACCTGTTCCGCAATACCGTAAATTATATGAGATTTTGCGGAAACATATAACAGAAAGCATTTACAGAGAGGGTGATCTTTTACCGTCTGAAAATGAACTATGTCAATTGTATGGGATGACAAGACCGACCGTACGCCAGTCGTTGAGTGCACTGGCTAATGATGGTTATATCAGGAAGCACCAGGGTAAGGGAAGTATAGTTCATAGTTTACCACGCGAGATCGGAATATTGTCAGTTTCCGGAACAACATCTGCAGTTGGTGACCGTAACCTGGAAACAAAGATTATAATTAAACCTGTTCTTACTCCCTGGCCGGATAATTTTATGTTTTCACTTTCAGAACTTGAAAAGGAATCAGGCTCTATTTATATGGAAAGACTTAGACTTCTTGATGGGGTTCCAATATTCTACGATATTAATTATATTTCTAATATTAATGTTCCGAGGATCACTTCACGACAATTTGAAAATAAATCTCTGTTTCAGGTACTCAGGGAACACTATCATATTGAAATAAAAGGAGGAGAGCAGCGGTTAAAGGCTATTCCTGCTTCTTCAAAAATAAGCCGGTTTCTTAACCTGAAAAAAGGACAACCTGTTCTTCATCTTGAACGGAAAATGGAAACCAATAATCCCGGAATATTTCTTTATTCATCTATCTTCTGTAATACTGAGAAATATTCTATCTTCGGGAGATTCTGAAATGATCCTTATTTTTCAATTAGCAAATAAATAACTTTTATGAAACGAAGGGAAATGATCAAAGCAGCAACATCTCTGGCTGCAGTGCCAATGCTCTTTCCCGGTGCAATGGCATCTGGTGACACATTTTCTATTACCGGTACAGGAACATCCGAAATTAAAAGATTCGGTGATGGGCGTGACTGGTTTTTTGAAAAACGATATGGCATGTTCATTCATTGGGGTTTATACTCAATCCCCGGCTGGCATGAACAACATCAATGGCGTGCCCGAATACCTCGAGCCGAATATGTGAAATTAAAAGACCAGTGGAATCCCAGTAAATTTAACCCCGAAGAGTGGCTGGATCTTATGGAAAAAGCCGGAATGAAGTATATAACTATTACCACCAAGCATCATGATGGTTTCTGTTTATGGGATACTAAAGAGACTAAGTTTAATACCATGAATTCTCCCTATAAGCAGGATATAATCGGTAAGCTTGCTGATGCCTGTCATAAACGGAAAGTTCCACTCTGTCTTTACTATTCAATTGCTGACTGGAACCATCCTAATTATCCGAATCTGGGGCGTCATCATGAACTCGCCGGTCCTGAAAAAGGAGATCAGCCTGACTGGGAAAAGTATATGGATTTCTTAAAAGCACAGGTTAGGGAACTTTGCACTAACTATGGAAAGATAAGTGGATTCTGGTGGGATATGAATGTGCCACTCTATAAGGACCCTTCAGTAAATGCAATGATCAGGAAACTTCAACCATCAGCTGTAATTAACAACCGTGGGTTTGATGATGGTGATTTCGGTACTCCTGAACGAGATTTTGAGGCCGTTTCAGCCGAAGCCAGAGGTTTTGACCGGCCTGTAGAAGCTTGTCAGTCTGTCGGGATGGAGAGCTGGGGTTATAAAAAGGATGAGGATTACTATACCGATTGTCATCTTGAAAGGAGTATTGACCGCTATCTTGCGCGCGATGCCAACTATCTGCTTAATGTGGGGCCAACAGGAGAAGGATTGATTCCCGGTGAGTCAGCAGATATCCTGAAACGGATTGGCAAATGGTTCTTCTCTGTAAAAGAATCTTTTGAGAGGGTTGTTCCAGCTTCGTCCCTTATTGCAAGCAACGATGCTCTCATAACCAGGAATGGGAATACAATTTACATCCATTTCCATAAGGGGCTAACAGGAAAAGGTTTTAAGCTTAAACCTTTGAATATTTTGCCGGTGAAATCAGTATTACTGAATGACAACAGGCATATTGAATGTTCACTGAACCTTGCTCCAAGTGATCATCTTGACCAGAAAGCATTTCTGCGTTTAAAGAATCTTCCTGCAAATGAGATGGCAGATACCGTACTGGTAGTGAAGCTTGAATTTAAGGACACTTTTATCTGATTGTAAAAAGCATTAATTTTATATAATAATTTTTTCAACAATACATTTTACCATTTTAAAAATAACTAACCATGAAAGATCAAAAGAAAGTATGGTCAAGACGCCAGTTCATCAATTCTGCAGTTGCGGGGATGGCCGGTGTTGCACTTATCCCACAGCTAGCAGGTTGTTCTTCTAAAAAATCTGACGGAACTATCCGACTTGGATTTATAGGAATGGGACGCCAGTCAATGTACCTCATGAATGGATTTATCCAGATCCAGGGTGTTGAGGTTGTAGCTGGTTGTGATGTTTACGGTATAAAACGAAAAAGGTTTGAAAAGCGGGTTACCGAATTTTATAATAAGGCCGGCAAAGAAGTCAAGATCAAAACATACGAAAAATTTGAAGATCTTTTAAAAAGAAAAGATATTGATGCCGTGGTCATAGCTGTACCGGATCATTCGCATGCCAGGATAGCTATTGCAGCATGTTTGGCGGGCAAAGATGTCTATCTTGAGAAACCAATGACGTTTACTATCAAAGAGGGCCAGGAACTCAGGAAGGTTGTTAGGGAAACAGGCAGAATACTGGCTATTGGCAGTCAACAAAGATCAGACACTAACTTTCAGCATGCGGTTAAGCTTGTACAGGATGGAGCCCTTGGCAAGATTACGCTTGTTAATGCCTATGTTGGTGCTCCACCCAAACCTTATGATCTTCCCGAAGAACCAATACCTGCCGATTTGAACTGGGATATGTGGCTTGGATCACTTCCTGTTCCAATTCATTTCAATAATGAGCTGGATCCTCCCATATCGCTCGATCCTGTTGAAGATGAAAAAATTTGGGGTGCATGGAGATGGTACAAAGAGATGGGTGGCGGATTTACAACAGATTGGGGAGCTCATATGTTTGATATTGCCCAGTGGGGTCTTGGGATGGACAAGAATGGACCTGTTGAGATATCCCCGATTGGTGATGGAACAGAATTTATGAAGTTCATTTACTCATCAGGAACGGTGATGACTTCAGAACCTTTTGATGAAAAGAAGACAAAAGGTGTAAAATTCTGGGGTGAGAATGGCTGGATAGAAGTTGCAAGAAGCTATTTCAATGCCTCTGATCCGAAGTTTTACGCACCTAAAACGGAAAAACCGGAGGGTCCATACGAAACCAGAATTCCTCATCAGGTTAACTTCATTGAATCTGTCCGTACACGGAAAGATCCTGTTGTCCCGGTTGAAATAGGTCACAGCAGTTGTACTGTATGTACACTGGGAAATATTGCCTGCGAGTTGAAACGTACTGTCAAATGGGATCCTGCAAACGAGAAATTTATTGATGATACAGATGGGGCTGCAACGAAACTGATGCATTATACTTACAGAACCGGTTGGAAACTGGTTTAATAACCCGGAGATATCAAAAAAGAGGCTGTAATTAATAAGTTACAGCCTCTCTGGTATTAGTTTGAGTAAGATCAGTCTACTCTTTTTACTTTGATGGCAACCGGTCCTTTTTCTCTCTGTTCTACTTCAAATTCAACAGTCTGACCAGCCTCAAGATCGGTATGTGAAACCTCTAAACCAGAACGGTGGATAAAGATATCCTTATTATCTTCAGTCTGAAGGAATCCATAGCCTTTTACCCTGTCATACCACTTAACAGTACCTTTCATAGTTTTGATTTTTTTGTTTCCTACCTGTAGTTATCCCTTCTGTTTCCACCACCGCTACCACCGCGGCGGTCGTTATCGCCACCTCTGAAATTGCTTCTCTTGTCAGTTCTTTCAATGGATTCGTTAACGATAATATTCCTACCCTGAACCTCAGCGCCATTAAGTTCCTTAATAGCCTTCTTTGCTTCAGCTTCATTTGGCATCTCAACGAAACCAAATCCTTTACTTTTTCCCGAGTACTTGTCAATAATGATTTTTGCGGATGTAACTTCGCCATACTCTTCAAACAGTTCTTTTAATTCTGCTTCATTCATTTTAAAATGAAGACTTCCTACGTAAATGTTCATAATTCAA
>CAZXFB010000048.1:0-32090 GCA_964639725.1 uncultured Rikenellaceae bacterium | reverse complement strand
TTTATATTCATTTCTTTTGCTACTTCAAAATATCCGAGCAGAACAATAACCCTGATTACAAAGAAATGTGGTGCGGTGAATCCTCCGCAGGCTAAGGAACCAAAGAAAAGGAGGCCGGAAAAGAGAACCTCACCCAGTTTTTGTTTACAGGCCTCAATTAGTTTTAAAAAACCATTCCATTTCATGCCTTAATTGGTAATGAATTTTTTACTAATTTTCGCCCTTCATTTTAAATAATACAGAATGTCTATAGGAAAAAAATCAATATTGATGATAGTGTTGATCCTGATGATTGATCAGGCCCTTAAGATTTGGATTAAAACCCATATGGTAATCGGCCAGGAAATACATCTTTTTGGAGACTGGGGGATAATCCATTTTATTGAAAATAACGGGATGGCATTTGGAATGGAGATGGGAGGAAAACCTGGTAAATTAATATTAAGCATATTCAGAATAATTGCAATTTTCGGTATAGGCTGGTTCCTTTCATCTCTTGTCAGTAAAAAGGCTAATCTTGGATTAATTCTTGCAGTAAGTGCAATAATGGCAGGAGCCATCGGGAACATTATAGATAGTGCTTTTTATGGAATAATCTTCAGCGAAAGTTTTAGTCAGCCTGCTATTTTATTTCCTCCTGGTGGAGGATATTCATCTTTTCTGCATGGAAGAGTAGTAGATATGTTCTATTTTCCAATAATAAATACACATTGGCCGGTATGGTCTCCCATAAAAGCAGGCGAATCTTTTATTTTTTTCCGTCCGGTTTTCAATATTGCGGATTCAGCTATAACATGCGGAGTTATTTCTATTCTCCTTTTCCAGAAACAAATGTTTAAAGATTTGTCATGAATTGACTTTCATGCCAGGTTTACAGTTTGTTACTGACAACAACTACTTACACAACTAAGTATTGTTTTCAGGTTCTCATGCTTCAGAAAATACCACGTATTCTTTCCCTCTCTTTTTGAAGATAAAACTCCTTTATCTTTAAGAATTCCAAGATGATGCGAGGCTGTAGATTGTTCAATTCCAAGCTGAGTGTAAATTTCTGTTACTGTATGTTTCTTACCATCTTCAAGGCAACCAACTATTGAAATTCTCACAGGATGTGCTATTGCTTTAAGGATGCTTGCAGCTTTTTCAAGGTTTTCGGGGTTCAGCTCTTTAAATTCCATACTTCTGACTTTTCTTGAATACAAATATATATAAATATGTTGATATGATAGTAATAGATACTTTTACCAGCAGCATCCAACACATTTAACATTATAAAATAATTAAAGCTGATTGCCCTGATTTTATTATATTTGACCAAATAAAATACTATGTCTGTTCTCACTGATATAAGGAAACCTGTTGAAGATGAAATGGCTGGATTTGAAGCCTACTTCAGCAAGACTATGCAGAGTGAGATTCCTCTTCTGAAGATAATCCTTAATTATATATTCAGGCGCAAAGGTAAGCAGATGAGGCCGTTATTAGTATTTTTGACTGCAAAGTTAAATGGCAAAATAGAAGAACCCACATATATTGCAGCGACACTTATCGAGCTTCTGCATACTACTTCCCTTGTTCATGATGATGTTGTTGACGATGCTCACGAAAGACGCGGGGTATTATCAATAAATGCTCTCTGGAATTCAAAAATTGCTGTTCTTGTCGGGGATTATATGCTTTCAAAAGGATTACTTATAAGCGTTGAAAAGTCCTGTTATGATATGTTGGAAATTGTCTCTGAAGCTGTAAATTCTATGGTAAAAGGAGAGTTGCTCCAACTTCAGAAAGCAAGAAAACTAAATATAAAAGAGGAAGACTATTTCAAAATCATAAAATGTAAAACAGCGGCCTTGCTTGCTGCATGTACAGCAACGGGGGCAAAATCGGTAACAGAAGATACTGATACTATTCAGTTGATGAAAGATTTTGGTGAAAATATTGGCACTGCTTTCCAGATAAGAGATGATATTCTTGATTATGAAGGAAATGGTTTCACAGGAAAAATTGCCGGAAACGACATCAAAGAGAAAAAGATAACACTGCCGTTAATTCATGCACTTGATCTATCGACAAATTCTCAGAAAAGAAGGATTCTATCAATTGTCAAGAGCCAGAAAAAAACTAAAACAGAAATTAATGAAGTTATACTTTTTGTCACAGATTCTGGAGGTATTGAATATGCTGAGCTAAAAATGAATCAGTACCGTGATAAGGCTCTAGCAATTCTCGATTCCTATCCTGATTCAGAAGTTAAAGATTCACTTAAAGCATTTGTTAACTATACAACCTCGAGAAATAAATAGTCTCCGGATTTTACTTTCAAACAATCTCAAGTTTAACCTTTGCAACTTTCTCCATATCTCCAACATAATATCTTGAACCTATATAAAACAGCAATGAGCCCAGCAGTAAGGCGAATGGAAGTATTGTCATCGCTGTCCTGATATTTGATAAGTCTGAGATTTTCCCCAAAACAATAGGAGCTGTAAATGATCCCAGTAAATTTTGTACTGCTACTGCCAGAGCGTATGAAGTAGCTCGTAATCCAGGATGAATAACATCCTGTGTAACTGCAGCTGCACCTGCAATAAATGTCATTATCAGTCCCCCAAATAAAAATAGAAGTATGATTTGCATGGTACCCTTTAACAGGAAAAAGGCAATAAAAAGGATCATAGCAGAGATAAATGTTGAAAGGGCAGGAAAAAGCAACCTTGCCCTTGGCTCTGTTTTTCTCCATTTGTCAATAATTAATCCTCCGGCAGGTGCACCTATTAAAGCCAGCATCATCACCCCTCCCGCAATAGTTCCTGCTACTTTTGGATCCAATCCGTTTTCGATCTCGAAGAATTTTGGAAGCCATACTATCATAGCAGTTGTTACGAATACAATTGCAGCCATTCCAAAATAAGTATATATAACTGATGGTTTTGTAATAAATTCCTTAATCATATCTTTCTTTTCCATCCTGATTTTATTATTGCTCTTATCAACAAATGAAAGATCAACAGTCTTATAATCTTTAACAAAAAGGAATAATATTGCTATTAACAGACCTGGTATGGCTACAATCCCAAAAGCATGTTTCCAGCCAAGGGTTTGCGCAATAATGCCTCCCATAGTAACACCAATTGCAGAACCAAGAGGAATTGAAGCATTCCAGAATCCCATCATTTTTGACCTCTTTTCAAGTGGATACATACCGGAAATCAGGGCACTTCCGCCAGGAGCATAACCCGCCTCCCCGAAACCAATCAGAATTCTTGCCATAAATAACTGGGTATAATTGCCAGTTATTGCACACAATAGTGTAGCAAGACTCCATACTATTGCCATAATACCAATAGTTTTTGTCCTGCTCCAGCGATCTACCAATATTGATACCGGAAATGTCAGAAGTCCAATAGCTAGGTATATTACTGATACAAGCCAGCCGCATTGTGTGTCTGTTATAAACCACTCTTTTTGGATTGAAGTAAACATCGAATTTACCACCATCCTGTCAGCATAATCAAACAGGTAAAGTAAGAAGAGAAGAATAAAAACATAATTTGAATATCCCTTTGTAAAGAGATAACCGCTACGAATTTCCTGTTTTTCCATGTTGATTAAAAAAGTGTTACCCGCTGACCCAGTAAATAAAAATAAAGGTCGGTTGTTTTTTTATTGTACTTTTAAGTCTTTATACTTATTTATTAGGTTTAAATTGAATCTACCTTCAATATTCAGAAATTTAATACCAGTTTAAGATGACAACATTAAAACAAATTGAAGAATTTATTGCAACAGAACCTATTGCGTTAATAGGAGTATCCAGAAATCCAAAGAAATTTGGTTATTCTGCATTTAAAGAATTGAAAGAGAAAGGGATGAAGATAATTCCTGTAAACCCGTTTGCTTCTGAAATACTAGGAGTTAAAGCTTTCCCTGATGTTAAATCACTCTCTCCTGATGTAAAAGGTATAATAATTATGACCCGAAAAGAACAAACTGCATCAGTTGTAAGGGAAGCAAAAAATAAAGGATTAAAGCAGATCTGGATTCAGCAAATGGCTGATACTCCTGAGGCTAAAAAAGAACTTGAAGGCACTGATGTGAATTTAATCTCAGGTGAATGTATACTAATGCATTATAAGCCTCACAGTATACATAAATTTCATGGAAAATTGAAAAAGTTTTTTGGCCGTTTTCCAAAATAGAATTCCTGAATCATAATATTCTAGGGAAAATCGGGGTTTAATTGAAAAAACCTGATTAAGAATATTGTTTTTCTGTAAAAACTGATTTCAGGTACCAATTATCCAGAAAACCAAAATAAATTGCAGAATCCGGGCGTTGATAGACTTTTTAGAAAAACTAATCAGGATCTTTTACCTGCTGAAAAAAAAATTTTGCCAGGTGAAAAATATGATATCTATCCCTCATTTATAATTAGTGATAATCAAATTTTTTCGGGATTTGACTCTCTTGCTAAAGCAGTGGCTGAACATAATATTGTAATTATCGATGGTTATATAGGTATATTTTATGACCACTTCCGTAAATGTCTTGATGACGCTCTGAAGCAAGCAGGTTACTCGACTTACTGGATAAATACTGTTGATTATCTAAAACCCGTCGAACAGATCTGTAAAATGTCCGCACCGTTTCTTGGCGGAAATGATCCTCTTTTCGGGAAACGAACCTCTCTGAAAATTGAAGATTATTTCGAAACAGTATTGCTCGAAGCTGTTACTCCGGATTTAAGATATGATATCAATATTATAGTTGGTCCAGGTGCAACCTTATCCTGCTGGAATGGATTTGTAATTTATACTGACCTTCCTAAAAATGAACTGCAATTCAGAGCCCGTGCCGGAAGTATCACAAACCTTGGAAACAATTCCACAAATGATCCCGGGGAAATGTACAAATGCTTCTATTTTGTAGACTGGATTGTCTTAAACAAACACAAACAGAAAATTTTCCCTCTTATCGATCTCTACGTAGATATGCAGCGGCCAGAGTTGCCAGTATGGATTAAATCAGAAACGTTCAAAAAGACTTTATCTGAAATGAGCAATAATTTTTTCAGGGTGAGGCCTTGGTTTGAACCGGGAGCATGGGGAGGAAACTGGATGCTACAAAATATAAACGGATTAAATAAGGATGTAACTAATTATGCATGGTCCTTCGAACTGATAGTTCCTGAAAACGGATTACTGATCGAAAGTTCCAACAGATTGATAGAAGTCTCATTTGATTGTCTCATGTTTCATGCGGCAAAAAATGTTCTTGGTGATTGCTATGACAGATTTGGATTTGATTTCCCAATCCGATTCGATTTCCTTGACACTTTTGAGGGCAGTGATCTGTCCCTGCAATGTCATCCCCGACCAGAATACATGAGGGAAAAATTCGGGGAAAGTTTTACTCAGGAAGAAACCTATTATATTCTCGATTCCAAGGAAGATGCGATAGTCTATCTCGGCTTTTGTGAGGATATTGACCCTGACGAATTTAAGGCGGAACTTGAAAAGAGTTTCTATACAAAAAAATTATTTGAAACTGAAAAATTTATTCTGAAACATCCTGCAAAAAAACATGATCTCTTCCTCATTCCTTATGGAACAATACATGGAGCCGGAAAGAATAATCTCGTCCTTGAAATCAGCTCAACCCCTTATATTTTTACATTCAAAATGTATGACTGGCAGAGAATGGATCTTGATGGAAAACCACGTCCTCTTAATATAAAAAGAGGAATGGATAACCTCTATTTTGAAAGGAAAGGTACTTATATAAGTGAAACCTTAATCCCGAAACCAGAATTGATTGAAAAAGGGGAAGATTGGGAACTTTATCATCTTTCAACTCATCAGTCTCATTTATATGATATTCACAGGTATCATTTCTGTGATAAAATAGATATCCAGACTAATAATAAATGCCTTGTTATGAACCTTGTTGAAGGAAGCAGTATAATAGTGGAAACAAAAACCGGATTGGTACAACAATTTAATTATGCAGAGACCTTTGTTATTCCTGCGGCTGCAGGAAGCATAAGAATATTCAATAAATCGGACACAAAAGCAATACTGATCAAGGCTTTTGTGAAATAAGAAATCCATATAAATGAATATGCCTGTCTTAGATGTTCCTCAATAAATAAAAAAGGAGTTTTGACAAGGATGGTAGATAAACTTATGAGTAAAAGTAATGGTTTGATTATTCACAAACACCTTCTTTCAAGTCCAAAATATTTATAACTTGTATCCTTAATAATCTTAATAAATATTTTATGCCTGATATACTTTCCGACTATGACGTAAAGTTCACCGTAAGAGATTATGAGTGTGATATTCAGGGGGTAGTCAATAATGCCAACTATCTTCATTACCTTGAACATGCACGACATGAGTTTCTACTTTCAAAAAAAGTAAGTTTTATTAAGCTCCATGAGGAAGGTATTGATCTGGTTGTTACAAAGGTAGAAATTGAATATAAGTTTCCGCTGAAAAGCAGGGATCAGTTTTTTGTCAGAATAAATATCGAGAGAGAAGGTAATGTGCGCCTGGTGTTTCTTCAGGATATTTACAGAATTCCTGATCAAAAACTGGTTGCAAAGGCAAGGGTTACTGGAATTGCCACAAAAAAGGGACGACCTGTTGCACCAGGTAATCTGATTGAACTTTTAGGTCTGAAATAATGAGAACCAGATATCAAACAGAATCATAATATGGAAAAAAAGAATATTACCCGGCGGCAATTTGTAGCTGGTATTTCGGGAAGCGCAGGGATACTCTATTTTGGAAACAAATCTATTGAATCAGTACCCGGGGGCACTTTTAAGTCGTCTGATCCATTACAGAAAGTCACTCTTGGCAAAACGGGCATTAAATCCACTCTTCTGGGAATGGGAACAGGTTTTAATGGATACAACCGTACATCTGCAATTACCAGGGCTGGAATTGCAGAATCTCTTATTCGTCATGCATATGACAAGGGTATCCGATTCTTTGATTGCGCTGACTCATATGGTACACATCCCTTTATTGCGGCAGCATTTAAGAATATTCCACGGGAAAATTACACGTTAAGCAGTAAAATGTGGGTAACTGCAGGAGGCATTCCTGAGCAGGATAAAGCTGATGCCAATATTGTCGTTGACAGGTTCCGGAAGGAGCTAAAAACAGATTATATTGATCTTATTCAACTTCATTGTATGACAACTGGGGATTGGACCTCTCTTCAGAAAAAGCAGATGGATATTCTTGAAACACTTAAAATAAAAGGAATTATTCGGGCCCACGGTGTTTCAGTTCACTCTTTTGAAGCTCTTGAGGCTGCGGCAATCAATCCGTGGGTGGATGTTATACATATTCGTATAAATCCATTCGGGGATAACATGGATAACAAAGATCCCAAAATGGTAATTCCGTTAATTGAAAAAATTCATAGGGCAGGTAAAGGGATTATCGGAATGAAACTTATTGGTAACGGAAAGTTTAAAGATGACTCGGAGAAAGTTGATACTTCATTAAAATTTGTCCTTGGTTTAAATAGAGTTGACTTAATTATTGTCGGATTTGAACATCCGGAACAGATAGATAACTATTTGGATAGGATACAAAATGCACTTAAATCAAAATCAAAAATTTAATATTATTTCCAAAAGTTCTTCATTACGCCAAAAAGCAGCAGTGAATCTCATTATTTTAATAATGAATGTTTACCCTTGCTTCAGTCAAAACACAGAAAGAACTGCTAAAAAAGAACTTGGTGCAAATCTTCAAAAACTTGCAGGGGAATTTCTTTTTGCAGAAGGTCCCGCATCGGATAACCAGGGGAATATTTATTTCACAGATCAGCCAAGAGACAGAATTATGTTGTGGAGCACAGATGGAGAACTTTCTACTTTTATGCAGCCCAGTGGCCGCTCTAACGGTCTCTTTTTTGACAGTGAAAATAATTTGTGGGCTTGTGCAGATGAAAAAAACGAGCTATGGATTATCAGACCTGATAAAACAGTGATAAAAATTCCTCTGTTCTTTGAAGGAAAAAAGTTAAACGGTCCAAATGATCTATGGATTAGCCCATCAGGAGGGATCTATTTTACTGATCCTTTTTACAAACGGCCATGGTGGGACCATAAATCGATGCCTCAGGAAAAGCAGAGTGTGTATTATCTCTGCAAAGATCATAAAACTGTTAAAAGAGTAGCCGACGACCTAATTCAACCTAATGGTATAGTGGGTACTTCCGATGGAAAGAGACTATTTGTTTCAGACATTGGAGGAAACAAAACCTGGTCATATACTATTGAAAATAACGGCATGCTTACAAATAAAGTGTTGTTCTGCGAGATGGGCTCCGATGGGATGACCATAGATAAAAGAGGGAATATTTATCTTACTGGCAGAGGGGTAACTATATTTAACAAAAACGGTATTTTGACCGGAACTATTGATGTACCAGAAAACTGGACAGGAAATGTCTGTTTTGGAGGAAAGAAAAAAAGAACATTATTTATTACAGCAAGTAAAGGCCTATATTGTATTAAACTCAGGAAGAAACCAATGGGTGCAGATTAATATAATATTCTGAATAACTATCACAATATTATTCTCATTTCATTTAAGAAACTTCTTTACTTATCTCTTTATTTTGTTTTATCTGATAAAAATTTATCTATCATTGTGCTAATATTATTGCTATTATTTAAGTTAACTAAGAAATATAAAAATTGAATGGCTATGGAAGGAACTCGAAAGGCAGATATTAAGCCAGGTATACTTGTTATGGTAGAATTGTCGGAAGATAAACGAACTGGAAAATTAACAGGCGGCAGGGTAAAAGAGGTGCTTACTACTTCACCCAATCATCCACATGGAATAAAAGTGATGCTCGAAGATGGTCTTGTTGGAAGAATTAAGCAAATTGTTTAATCCATCATTTGTTAAATTATTGTATATAAATATTATACCTATAAAATTCAATATTTACCCATTTTATAAAACCAGGTCCGGAGAATTGTTTGAGATTACATTTCCTTTAATTAATAGTGACCAGGAATAACTCTTTTAAAATTTTATCTATTTTTATATCTGATAATATTTTAAGTTACTCCTGATTAATAATATTAAACTAACCCGGATAAAATGAAATACGAGGATTTTCTGGTCCCATCATTAGGAAAAGGGAATGTGATATCGCCTTTAAAACATAAACAAAGGGCAGATAGTCCTGTATATAAATTTGTTAATGACAGCGAGAGGATTCTTTTTGATGTCTCAGCAGAAAACTTCCAAAAATGCCGAGAGAATGGAGAGGATCCTGTGTCTTTTGAAAAAGCAGGGCCAAAGGAAAATATTTTTTTCGAACCAGCAAAAACTAAAGTTGGCATTGTAACATGTGGTGGCTTGTGCCCTGGTTTAAATAATGTGATACGTAGTTTAGTAAATGAATTATACTACCGTTATAATATAACCCGCGTACTTGGAATTAAATACGGCTATGAAGGTCTCATTGCAAAATATAATCATCCTGTAGTTGAGCTTACACCTGAAAGTGTGAGCAATATACATCTTACCGGAGGATCAATCCTTGGTTCATCACGGGGAAACCAGGATGTAAGCCAGATGGTAGATACTCTTGAGATACTGAATATAAACATTCTTTTTTGTATTGGTGGTGATGGAACACTCCGGGGAGCCCACGCCATACATCAGGAGATTGAAAATAGAAAACTTAAAATATGTATTACCGGAATTCCTAAAACTATAGATAATGATATTGACCTGATACAGAAATCTTTTGGTTTTGAAACTGCTTTTTCTATTGCAAATGATATAATACGTAACGCACATAATGAAGCAGCCGGAGCATTCAACGGAATAGCTCTCGTAAAAGTAATGGGTCGTGATTCCGGATTTATTGCAGCTAGTGCTGCATTATCTATTCAGGAAGTAAATTTTGTACTTATTCCTGAAATCTCTTTTGACCTTTATGGACAACGCGGCTTTTTAAAGATTTTAAGAAAGAGACTGGAAGAGAGACATCATGCAGTAATCGTTGTTGCAGAAGGTGCAGGCCAGGATTTTTTTGAAACTGGCAATAATGAAAAAGATCTATCTGGCAACATTAAACATAAGGATATAGGTGTTTATCTAAAAGAAAAAATAAAGGAAGAGTTTGATTCTAAAGGATTTCCGCATTCAATAAGATACATTGATCCAAGCTATATAATCAGGAGTGCTCCTGCAAATGCAAATGATAGCAAGTTCTGCAATCTTCTTGCACAAAATGCAGTGCATGCAGCTTTATCGGGTAGAACTGATTTTGTTATTGGCTTCTGGAACAATCAGTTCACTTTGATCCCAATACCAAAGGCCGTTGCAAAACGGAAAAAAATTGATGTTGAAGGTGAATTATGGTGGAATGTTCTCGAAGCAACAGGCCAGCCTATCAGCATGAAGAATCCCTAATATGATAAAAAGTATTGTTTTTGACCTGGGAAATGTATTGATAAGCTTTAAGCCCTCGGAATTTCTGGAAATAAAAAACTATAGTGCAGATATCAGAAAAATTATTCTTAAAGATGTTTTTGGCAGCCGTGAGTGGCAGCTGCTTGATAAAGGTTCCTTAACCGTTCGGGAAGCTATTGATTCAATTTCATTAAAATCTTCTCTCAGGAGTGATGAAATAGCCCAAATTTTCGATTTACGGAAAGAGATTATCTACCCGCTGTCAAAAAACATAAAACTGCTTCCTTATCTTAAAAAAGCGGGTTATAAGCTATTCTACCTGTCAAACTTTCCTAATGATATATTTGATGAAGTAAAAAATGAAAATCATTTTTTTAAATATTTTGATGGTGGAATAATTTCAGCTGATGTTAAACTTATTAAACCTGACATCAGGATTTTTAAAATCTTTATTGAAAAAATGGATACCAGACCTGAGGAATGTCTTTATATTGATGATATTGAAGAAAATGTTACATCAGCAATGGCAGCAGGGATGAGAGGGTTTTTTACATCAGGGTCTTTGGATATATCCGATACAGTATATAACATATTAGGAATATCTGCTGAATAAAAATAGAAGGAGAGGACTTGCTTTCTTAAATATCGGTATGAAAAGACTGGTTTTGTTCATAATAACATTTTTCCTAATTATCCCTTACGTTAATACCCAATCATTATCCCAAACAATTAAAGGTACTGTAACAGACAGGGAATCAGGAATATTATTGTCGGGTGCTAACGTTCTTGTTCTAAACTCCAATCCGCCTGTTGGTACTATGACCAATTCTGATGGCCGGTTCAGACTGGTCACAGAAATCGGAAGAGTTTCATTGAAGATAAGTTACCTGGGCTATGAAGATCTTGAGATAAAAGATATTCTTTTAGCTTCGGGTAAAGAGATAGAGCTCAGTATTGAGTTACAGGAAAAGTTAATAGAGACAAAGGAAGTTGTCATAAGTTCAGGGAAGGACAATAGGCCAAATCTCAACCAGATGGCCACGATAAGCACCCACACAATCCGTACAGAAGATGCACTCAGATATGCCGGGGGCTTTTATGATCCTTCAAGGATTGTTGTTGCGTTTGCAGGCGTAGTCTCATCCAACAGTGACTATAGTAATGATATAGTTATCCGAGGAAATTCATCCCGTGGCCTTCTCTGGCGTCTCGAAGGAATTGAAATCCCTAATCCCAATCATTTTAGTGATGGACAGGGAGGAAGTGGTGGAGCATTTTCTGCAATTACATCAAATGTTGTATCAAATTTTGACTTTTTTACCGGAGCTTTCCCGGCTGAATTTGGGAATGCAATTTCAGGGGTTATGGATATGAATCTTCGTAAGGGGAACACTGATAAAAAGGAATATGCCTTCCAAACAGGAATGATTGGAGCAGAAGTATCAGTGGAGGGTCCCATAATTCCAAGTTCCGGGGCATCTTTTCTCTTAAATATCCGTTACACAAATTTTAAAATCCTAAACTTTCTGAATTTAATTGACCTTGATGAGAACAACTATGCTCCTCGTACAAGAGATCTGGTCTTTAATTTTAACCTCCCTTTAAAAAAGGCCGGAAACTTAAATCTGTTTGGTGTTTTCGGATCGAGTGAAATAGGGAAAATTGCTGAACATGATACTACCAGATGGCAATCATTATCCGACAGATGGGAAGAGATGCAGAAACAAGGATTTACAATTATCGGGGCAAAACATCTTATTACTCTTCCTGATTCAAAAACCTATTTAAAATCTGTTCTTTCCTTTACTTCTTACTATGATTCTTATCATGAAGGGTATATCGATTCTGCTTATTCCCGATCTGATAACTATTTATATAAATACTCCTATCCAACACTGCGATTCTCAACTCTGATAAATCATAAATTCAATGCCAGGAATTCTATTCGAACCGGATTGAACCTGAACTTTCTCTGGGGAAGTATGCAAAATTTCCGGAGAAATTCCAAAAACCTGTTTGATACAATGGTTTATCCCTCTGCAGAAGGTTCACTTATTCAGGGTTATCTTCAATGGAAATTCCGTCCGAGCAGCATTCTTGAGATAAATTCAGGAATCAGCGTATCTCATTTTGATATAAATCACCAGACTTCAGTTGAACCTCGTTTTGGACTAAGGTGGCAAATTGCTCCAGGAAATTACGTTATTGCCGGAGTAGGTATTCATAGCCGGACGGAAGCTTTGGCAGTTCATTATTCCCTCATCAAAAATGACAACGGATTAAGGTTGCCCTTAAATAAAGAAATGGGTGATTCAAAAGCGCTTCATTTTGTTGCAGGTTATGATATTGCATCTTTAAAAGATATTAAAATCCATTTTGAAAGCTATTTCCAACGTTTGTATGATATACCAATTGTAAACAAACCAGCCAGTCAATACTCCGCAATCAACAGTGCGGAAAGGTTACCTGATGCTATGCTTGAAAACAAGGGATTAGGATTCAACAAAGGGATTGAACTTACTGTTGAAAAAGACTTTTCTAAAAAATATTACTTCCTCATTACAGGTTCACTTTTTAATTCCAGGTATAGAGCCGGGGATCACCTGTGGTATAGTACATATTACAATACCGGGTTTGTTTCTAATATTCTTGCAGGAAAAGATTTTTTCGTTGGAATAAAAAAGCAAAATATAATAGGATTTAATTTAAAATTTATTTCCCGTGGTGGTTACCGGTACACTCCTGTTGATCTGGCAAAATCCCTTACCTCTAAAAGGATTATTTATAAAAGTAATATGTCATACTCAAGTAAGCTTCCCTCTTTTTCACGAATCGATGCAGGTATTAATTTTAGAAAAAATAATCCTCATTATTCATGGATTGTAATGCTGGATATTCAGAATACAATAAATCGGAAGAATGTGTTCAGAAGAAGATTCAATTATTTGAACGGAAAAATAATTACTACTGATATTTTAAGTCTTGGAATTATCCCTGTATTCAATTTCAGACTGGAGTTCTAAAATAATAGAAATCATTTAAAATGAATTATCCCTACTTTGCCATTCCCAGATTGTAAAATTTAAAGCAGAGTGTCTGGATTTGTAAAAATATTGAATTCTCAATGACTTAAAAACACATATAATCCAGGTTATAATACTGTATTTCAATATATTATGTGAATACTAATTCAGGTATGTTCCACGTGGAAAGAAGCTCTATCTGTTGAAATAGGCAGTTAAAAGTGAAGCTTTTGATGGTCCAAGAATCTTTTCAAGTTCCTGCTGGGGTGCCTGTTTTATTTTATCTACTTCTCCGAAATATTTCAGCAACGAATCTTTACTTTTTTGTCCAATACCATGGATTCTATCCAGCTCCGATATTGTCATATCTGAAGAACGTTTATCACGATGAAATTTTATCCCAAACCTATGAGCCTCGTTTCGTAGTTGCTGAATGAGTTTTAGGCTTATGGAGTTCTTATCAAGATAAATTGGGACTGAATCTCCAGGAAAATAAATCTCTTCCAGTTTCTTGGCAATCCCTATAACTGTGATTTCATCGTTTATACCCAGTCTTTCTAAACTCTTCATCGCAGAAGATAGCTGTCCTTTACCACCATCAATAATTACAAGCTGGGGAAGTTTATTTCCTTCTTCTATCATCCTTTTATATCTTCTGTAAATTACTTCCTGCATAGAAGCAAAATCATCAGGCCCTATAACCGTTTTTATATTAAAATGCCGATACTCTTTTTTGTTAGGTTTACCATTTTTGAACACAACACAAGCTGCTACCGGATTTGTTCCCATTATGTTTGAATTATCAAAACATTCAATATGTACAGGGATAACTGACATATGAAGATCGTTTTTTAGCTTCTCCAGATTTTTTCCTGTTCTTCTTTCCGGGGAATGCTCAAATCTTTTTTTCTTCTGTTCAAGCTTATAATATAATGCATTACGTTCAGCCAATTCCAGTAGTTTTAATTTATCCCCTTGTTTAGGAATAGTATACTTGATTTTATCTAATTGGATATCAGGCTTGAAGGGAACAATTATTTCCGGGGAATCACTTGAAAATCTTTGTCTTATTTCATTAATAGCAAAGCTTAACAGTGAATCCTTTTCCTCATCCACCCTGCATTTAATCGCTAATGTATATGCCTGTATTATAGCTCCATGAACTATTTTTAAATAATTTATATAAGCATTTTCGCCATCCAGAGTTATTGCAAATACATCGATATTTCTGATTGTTGAACTTACAACAGCTGACTTGCTTTTAAACCTGGAAAGTATCTCTATTTTTTCTTTAATGATCTGTGCCCGTTCGTATTGCATTTCTCTGGAATAAAGAGACATCAGACTATTCAGGTGGTCAATGACGGATGATAAATGACCTTTAAGAATTTCTTTTATCTGTAATATATTTTCATTGTAATCAGATAAAGATTGCTTACCGATACATGGAGCATTGCAGTTTCCTAAATGGTACTCAAGACATACTTTAAATTTGTTCTCTTTAATATTTGATTCTGTAAGACTTAACGAACAAGTTCTTAGTTTATAAAGTTGCCTGATGAGATCAACAAGGGTTTTAACCATCAATCCTGATGTATATGGTCCAAAATAGAGAGAGCCATCCCTGATAACATTGCGTGTTGAAAATACCCGGGGATATCCTTCATTTTTAATACAGATCCAGGGAAAAGTTTTATCATCCTTTAAAAGAATATTATATCTTGGCTGGTGTTTCTTTATTAAGTTGTTTTCCAGTAAAAGCGCATCTGACTCTGTTTCCACCACTACAATCTGAATATCTATTGACTTTTTCAGCATTACCATAGTTTTTCCCGATTGGTTCTTAGAGAAGTAGGATGCAACTCTTTTTTTCAGATTCTTTGCTTTTCCTACATATAAGATGTTCCCAAAAGAGTCTAGAAACTGATAAATACCGGGTTTATCAGGAAAAGAGGATATAAGGAGTTGATATTCTGAACCGGATGCCATTACTGCATATAAATTAATATCAAAGATAGTAATTGAAAATAATCACTCTTTTTTTTAGTTGTTCTCATTCAGAACCTATTACTACCTATTAGTAAAATACAATTTTACATTTATCTGAGTTCTCTGATTATATGACATTTAGCTGAGTAACAAAGCCAATAACATTAACACAAAAACAGAAAATTCATCAGACAAACATTGAAACCAAATCGAATTTCCTTACATCAAATAAGCCCCTATCGCTGATTTTCAAATCAGGAATAACTAGTAATGCCATAAAAGAGAGAGTCATGAACGGAGCCTTCATTATACATCCGTATGAGTTCAATAGTTTATTAAGCTTTTCATAATCATTAGCAACGTCAGTACAAGAGCGGTTTGTCATAATACCAGCGATATTTAACTGAATCGAAGCTACTTCTTGTGAGCATGAAACCGCAAGACCACCCTTCAATCGTACAATTTCATTTATCGCAGATATTATATCAGAATCATTTGTTCCTACAGCGATTATATTATGACTGTCATGCGCAACTGAACTGGCAAAAGCACCTCTTTTAATACCAAATCCTTTAATAAAACCTGTTGCAGGAGGGGAATCATTATATCTGTCTTTAACAACAATTTTTAATATATCATTCTCTGGATTACTTTCAATATAATCTGATGTTCCGGATTTGAACAAAATTTCTCCTGTCACCAGTTCCCCATCATATGCTTCAATTGCTCTAACAATATTCCCAGCGTTAATAACTCTGATCTCCTCCTCTAAAACAGTTGAACTATTAAAATTATTTACGGGCTCTTCACTTAAATAATTAAAATGAATTTGTCCCTCTCCAAATACCATCTTCCCGTCTATCCATGTTTGCAGAACGTTCATTTTCTCCAAACTGTCAACAAGAATAAAATCAGCTTTATCCCCTTGCCGGAGAAGACCTGCATTGAGGTTATAGTGTTGAGAGGGATTAAGAGTTACACTTCTTAAAATATCAAAAATATCGTACCCTTCCAGAAAAAGTTCAGCTATCAGTTTCTCAAGATGCCTTCTCATTAGCATTTCCGGATGCAGATCATCACTGCATAACATAATCATGTCAGGTTGGGTGCTGAATAAAGGTTTTAATGAATTAAGGTTTCTTGCCGCACTTCCTTCCCTTATTAAAACCTTCATCCCTAACTTAATTTTTTCTTCTGCTTCCGCAAATGTGCTGCACTCATGATCTGTTAATATTCCACTATTAATATATTTTCTTAGAGAATCTCCATTTAAACCTGGAGCGTGTCCATCAATGGGTTTACCTAACTTCCGAGCTACACCCAGCTTCTTATGAACTTCCTTATCATTATTCAATACTCCCGGGAAATTCATCATCTCCGACAGATAATTAATATCGGGTAGCTTAAGAAGCTCCTTAACCTTATTATGATCAATAACAGCTCCGCTACTTTCAAATATTGTTGCAGGAACACATGAAGGAGCTCCGAAAAAAAATTTAACCGGAACTTTTTCTGCATCCCTCAACATAAACATAACCCCGTCTAATCCAAGGACGTTTGCAATTTCATGTGGATCAGAAACAACAGCAACAGTTCCATGTTTTACTGCTTCTGATGCAAATGCACCCGGAGTTATCATTGAGCTTTCAATATGAATATGTGAATCTATCAGTCCAGGTATTATGTATATCGAAGGTGAGTCTTGCGTTTTTTTAATATCATTTATCTTACCATCCACGATACTGATAATCGCAGGATAGATACTTCTCTCAAAAATATCAACCAATCTTCCCTTGATTTTCATAATTTTTTATAATATTTTAAATTTTTTGTTCCACGTGGAACACTTTATCTGCCAAGATACATTAATAAAATATTTATATCGGATGGAGAAACTCCGCTAATTCTTCCAGCCTGACCAATATTAACCGGCTTTATTTTCTTAAGTTTCTGCCTTCCTTCTGTCGAAATTGAAACTAATTCTTCGTAAGCAATATCATCAGGAATTTTAAGATTTTCCAATCTTAAAATTTTATCTGCAACAGCTCTTTCCCTCACAATATAACCTTCATATTTAATTTTTATCTCTGCTGATTCTGCAATCTCTTCAAATCTTTGAGACTTAAAAGCATTTAGTTTGTTTCCTCCTTCAATGAATTCCAACAAGGTGCTAATAATAATCTGTGGTCGCGCTGCAATAGAAATTGCTTTGACTTTTTGTGATATTTTATTAGTACCAGCTTTTTCCAGAAAACCATTAATTTCTGCAGGAGTTATACTTGTATCTGATAAAAAATCTATAATTTCTTTAATGAAATATTCTTTCTCCTCTAACTTTGCAATTCTACTTTTATCTGCCATACCTATGTCAAATGCCTTTCTTGTAAGTCTCTCGTCAGCATTGTCCTGCCGCAGTAAAATTCTATATTCTGCCCTTGAAGTGAACATTCTGTAAGGTTCATCAACACCTTTTGTTACCAGATCATCAATCAGAACACCTATATATGATTCATCTCTGCCTAAAATAAAGGGTTCAAGATTCCTTGTCTTTTGCACAGAATTGATCCCTGCTAATAAACCCTGTGCTGCAGCCTCTTCATATCCTGTTGTTCCGTTAATTTGTCCGGCAAAGTATAAATTCGAAATTGATTTTGTTTCTAATGTATGCTTTAACTGTGTTGGCTGAAAAAAATCATATTCAATTGCGTAACCAGGTCTGAAAATCTCTACTTTTTCGAGACCTGCCACCTTTCTCATCGCCTTTAACTGAACCTCCATCGGAAGACTACTTGAAAATCCATTAATGTAGTACTCTACAGTATCCAGGCCTTCCGGTTCAATAAATAGCTGGTGTGCCTCTCTTTCCTTAAACGTTACTATTTTATCTTCTATGCTTGGACAATACCTGGGCCCTCGGCCTTTTATTTTCCCTGTAAACAAAGGGCTAAACATTAATCCTTTTCTTAATTCCTCATGTACCTCTTCATTTGTATGTGTAATGAAGCAGCTCCTTTGATCAATTATATTGCTCCTCTCAAATTTATATGAAAAAGAACGACCCTCTACATCTCCCCTCTGTTCAGTCATTTTCTCAAAATTGATTGACCTTCCATCTATCCGGGCACTTGTTCCAGTTTTCATTCTGTCAATGGTAAAACCCAGAGTTTGCAATTGCTCACTTAATCCTGTAGATTCCTGATCCCCTGACCTGCCTCCCTTTATCTTATTAAAACCTATATGCATAAGTCCATTCAAAAAAGTTCCATTCGTAAGAATTACAGCGTCGGAAAAAAACTTTGTCCCAAAAGATGTTTCCACCCCAACAACACAATTCTTATCAATAATTAAAGACTTTGCCTGCTCTTGCCATATATGCAGCTTATCAGTCATTTCAAGCACTTTTCGCCATTCGATTGTGAAACGCTGCCTGTCACATTGTGCCCTTGGGCTCCACATTGCAGGTCCTTTTGATCTATTCAGCATACGGTATTGTATCATGCTTCTATCAGTTACAATACCACTCATTCCTCCTAGTGCATCGATTTCCCGTACAATCTGACCCTTTGCAATTCCTCCCATGGCAGGATTACACGACATTTGTGCCAGCTTGGTCATATCCATGGTTATAAGCAGTGTATCTGCACCCATTACTGCTGCTGCATGTGCCGCTTCGCATCCTGCATGTCCTCCTCCTACAACTATTATATCGTATTTTAATATCACAACATTCCCTCCAAATATATTTTTATCCAAAGACTTTCCAACTCTCTCATCCTTTCTCTCTGATCTACCTTCTTGTCTCTATATCCGCATAAATGTAAAACACCATGAAACATAACCCGCAATACCTCATCTCTTAAACTAACATTATAGTTTAATGCGTTTAAACGTACCGTATCTATACTGATATAGATTTCACCGCTGACAACTTCACTTGAACCAGAATCAAAAGCAACAACATCAGTATAATAATCATGCTGCAGGAACTCTTTATTAATATTCCTTAAACTTAAATCACTAGTAAAAATTAAATTTAGGTCACCTGGTATTTTATCCTCTTTTTCGATGATCCGTATAATAGTCTTTATAACTCTCCTCGACCCGGGAAGTTTAAAATCTACGTCGTCGTAGAATATCTTTATACTCAATAAATAATATTTTTAAATCTCATTATTACACTATTTCCCTTTTTACTGAATTTAATTTCATCTGCCAGCTGAGACATCAAAAACACACCTCTCCCATTTAATGCTTCAAGATTTTCCTGAATCGTCGGGTCAGGTAAGGCTTCAGGTTTGAAACCTTCACCTTCATCAGTTACCTTAATCCTAAGCACTTCTTTCTGAAACACAAATTCTATTTCAACATTTTTTGACGGATCAGATTTATTCCCATGTAATATTGCATTGTTGACAGCCTCCAGTGTCGAAATCAATATTTTCCCATAGTTTTCCTGTTTAATTCCAATCTCAATAGTAACTGTATCTATTAAAGTTTCCACTACTCTTAAACTAGTAATTCCTGAGCTTATTCTTAATTTTTTACGCATATTAAATCCAGTTCAAGACTTTATACTAAAATTATCTGCTTTTGTTACAATCTTCTTACTTTTTTTTTGAAATCCAAAGTTCAGGGTCCATTTTTTCTCTCTCATCAAAAATCATAAACTTCAGAATTGCTTTATTGCTGTTATCTTTTTCACAAAAAACTAATCCCAATTCCTGCTTAATATCTACTTTATCTCCTGGCTTAACCTTAACATCAATAACATTGGTGTAAACAGACATAAATCTTCCATGTCTAATTATAATTGCCATGTTAGCTCCTGAAATTGGAAAAACACGTGAAATTTCTCCTTTAAATATTGATCGCACTGCTGTTTCTCCTGCACTTGTAATTTCAATTCCTATGTTATCTTCTGTAACATATTTTAATACAGGATGCTTCTGAACACCGAAATGACTTGTGATAATTCCTCTTTCAACAGGCCAGGGTAATAATCCTTTATTATCTACAAAATTATCGCCTAACAACTTCAATTCTGGTGTCAAATCTACTTTAATGCTCTTCCTTTTTTCTTCCTCTATTAATCTTGCAATCTCATTTTCAATTTTTTTTGCAATCCTTGTTTTATCAGCAAGTTCTTTCTTTAATTTTTTTTCTTTGTTTCCTAAAGAATTTATCATGTCTTGCTTCTTTGATTGCTCATTTTGAAGCAGGTTTTTCTGTTGCTCCTCCTTAGACTTTAATTCCGATACTTTTGATAAATCTATTTCTAGTCTGTCTTTTGTTGATTCTATTTGTTCTTTAATTGCAAGAATTATTTCAGATTCATTCCTTCTGAATTTTGCCGTTTGCTGTAAATACTTCAATCTTTTATAACCCTGATTAAAATCTCTTGCAGATAAAATAAAAATTAACTCAGAATTTAATTTCTTTGACTTGTAAGAACTAACTATAGCAAAAGAATAATCATTTTTCAATTTTACCAAATCATCCTCCATCATATTTATTGCCAGCGTATTAAGGCTTATTCTGTTTACAATAAGCAAAATTTCTTCTCTCATACTCCTGATAACGTCTTCTCTTAAATTAAGCTTATTACTGATTATTTTTAGAGCATTTATGCTTTCAGACCTTTCTTTTGTGGTGGTTTTCAATAAATTATCAACGTAGGCTATCTCATCTAAAGTCCTCTTTCTTTGATCTTCAAGCTCTGCTTTCGATTGAGCCTGAGATAATGAATAATAACCAAAAAATAAAGCAACAAGCAATATAATGTATTTCATAATAAAGGCAAAATTTCGTACTTGTTCCCGGGAATAAATTCAAAGTGTCCTTTCCATGGGTATTCTATTTTCTTAAATTCCATTATTACTTTAATCTTCTTACTAATATCCTCAATTTCAATGACTCCAGGATATATGATATTGCTTTTTTTTATAAACTTTGAGAACTCTAAACTCATTTCTATCTCATCTCTATCATTTAAATACATTGCTGCTATAACTTTAGATTTTTTACAATCTATGATATACCTAATTTTATGACTATTAAAGTATGAAATATATTCGATAAATCCCTTATCACAATCATATGTAGCAACTTCTGAAAATCGTTCCGAAATAAAATCACCGAGCAGGACAGGAATAAAAATTAATTTAATCCTGAACTTTTTTTCTAAATCTTTATCTGATCCATAATATAACTTCTTATTTATCCTATCGTTGATAAAAATAGAATCATTCTTTAGAAAAATTCTAACAGCTTCAATTCCTATTGCATTCCTAATGCTTAAAATGTAATTATCAGGAGATTTATACTTTATACTACCAAAATAAATTTCCCTTTCCTGCTCTCCGGATACTACAATTTCAATTTTAGAAATAAAAAAATCATTGGCTGTCATATTAGAATTTTTGACAATCTCCAAATTTCCGTTTTTATCAACTCTCTCCTTATCAGAATTAGCTAATTTAAAAACAGAACAGGAGTTCAATATCAAAATTCCTGTAAGTAATATTAATAACCTTATTTGCAATTTACTATTTCATTTTTCAAATTGCTTTTTGTGCTATCCAGTTTAATCGCAATTTCCCAATTTGCAATTGCCTTCTGACAATCTTTCTGACCTTTTAGTATAAAACCATAATGTTCAAATAATTCAGCATCATTTGGTTTACTATCAGAAATAATTTGCTCCATAATTTTAGCAGCCGCTTTTAGTTTACCTCTCTTGTAAAGAATCCAGGCGTAAGTATCTAAATATGATATATTATCGGATTCCAGTTCTATCACTTTCTTTGCCATTATTTCAGCATCTTTAAGCCTTAAATTTCTTTCAGCCAGATAGTATGCATAGTTATTTATTATTGTCAGATCCCCACTGTTTAATTTCAATGCTTCTTCAAATGTTTTAAATGAATTTTCATAATCGTTCATCCTGTAATAAACATCTGCCTTAAGAGTAAGCACCTGAACCATTTTTTCTTTATCCTCACCTGCAAGAATTGAAGCCTTTCTCAATTCCGCCAGTGCAATTTGATAATTTTTATTCTGCAACGCCCCATTAGCGTATAAAATCTTTGCCACAAAAGATCTGTTAAATCTGGTAGCGCACTCTTCTCCCTTTTTCTGTAGTTTAACATAATCACCTGACTGAAGATAAATGAATAAAAGTCTTTCCCATGCATAGTAATTATCAGGAGTATTTTTAATTATAATTTCAAGTCTCTCTTCAGCCTCCTTTGATTTTCCAAGCTTAATCAAAAGCTCGGGTCGTAAGAGTGCAATAAAGCCATTATCTTTATAATTAGCCTCAAGTAACATCAGAGCTAATGAAATTCTATCCGAATCTTGTTTTAATAATTCATCAATTTCTATGATTCTTGCAAATAATGAAATTTTATCCTCCTCTGGTATTCTGGTATTTAATGCTACTGTATTCAGCATTGTTATCAAATCAGAAAACATCTTATTCTTAATCAGAAAATCACAGAAAGATAGCTGGACCTGTGGTTCCTCCGGATTCTTCAATATCAGCTTTTCATAGACCCCCAATGCAAGCTTACTATTACCTTCGCCCTGATAAATCTCGGCCAAAAGACCATTATAAATCATTTCATCAGGATACTCTTTAAGCAGTAAAAAAGTTTTCTCTCTTGCTTTATCAAACTTTTTTAAGGCCATAAGATTTCTTATTGAATAAACAGTAGATGTTGAGTTTACACCTAACTTATTATCGAGTAATTCTAATATTTGATTTGATTTATCAAAATTCTTATTCTCAGAATAAAGTTTCGCCAGAGAAAAACTCATATCATCCTTATCAGGAGAATTTCGAGCAGCATTTTCATAATATATAATAGCACTGTCAAGATCCCTTTCCTTATAATAAATACCGGAAAGCATAACTGCATACCATGAATTACCCGGCTGAATTGATAATGATTTCAATAAATATTTTTTAGATAGGTTTAAATTACCTACCGAAGCAACAATTTGAGCCATTTGATAGTAAACAGCATCGCTTAACGGGTTAATTTTAATGCATTGTTCAAAATATTTAAGAGCTTCGCCTTCATTTCCCATTAACTTAAGTCTTATTGCCTCGACGTAAATCCTGTCAAAAGCAGAAGAATCCAAAGTCTTCATTAATAATCCTTGCGACGGTGTAAACTTCCTCCCGCAAGAACCCAATGCCAGAGTAATAAAAAAAATCAATAATATTTTTATAATATTTCTTTTCATAATTTCCAGTTCTCAGTATGTCTGAATACTTCGATATCCTTATTATCTTAATAAAATTCCCGACAAATATTAAATCAGGTTCTGATGTTTAGTAATAACCGGGCATAAAAATCTCTACTCATCATTATAAGTTACTTTTTTTAATAAGTTTATGAGTATGTAATAAATTTCACATCTTTAATCATTACAATTACTTCCCTGCGAATTAAAACCTGTAATGTCTCTGAAAATATTTAAATCCTCTCAATTTCATTTTAGTCTTATAAGCAGAAGAGTTCTTCTAAAATAGCCTAGTTCCGACTAGCATTTTTTCTCCATTTCCACTTTAACTACCTATTATAAAATCTATTTACACTTCATTCCAAAAGAAGCATTATCTATATGATCATTTTAAAAATGTCTTAAATTTTTAACAATTACAATTTTCATCTTTTTCTAACTTTTTTTGAAAAATATAGTCAGAATCTTATCCTTAAACTGAGCATATATAATAAACAGAGCTATAAAAATTGTATTAACTATCATCTCCGCAATAAAATTCTCATAGTTAAATAAACGACTAAAAAGTACCATTATTACTGCGACAAGGAAGTATGGGATCAATTCCACCATTTTGTATTTCACTTTATAGTGTTTCTCTGCAAAAATAAATGACAGTATAATCATTGATCCATATGATGCAATATGTGCCCAAGCTGAAGCCATATATCCGAATAAAGGAATAAAAAGTACATTTATAATAATTGTAACAGCTCCACCTATCAAAGTGATCCATGTACCATACCATGTAAGATCATTCAACTTATACCATATACTATGATTGATGTAAATACCATAAAGAAGATATGCCATACTAATAATAGGCACTATTATAATAGCTTCTCTATATCTGGCACCTATAATATACTGTATACCGGTAAGATAAAGATTTATGAACAAATAAATAACCAATAATATAATAACAAAATATTTCATTACAAAAGCATAAGTCTCCTTAGCATCAGCTTGTTTTGCTCTTTCGAAAAAAAATGGTTCTGCTGCAAATCTGAACATCTGTATAAATAATGCCATTAATACACCAATCTTATAACCAGCTCCATATTGACCAACCACTGATAGACCATCAGCATCTCCGATCATCCTGCGTAGTATAACTTTATCCAATGCATCATTAACAGTACCACTTAATCCAGCTAAAAGCAGAGGAAATGAATATTTTATCATCCTGTACCAGATTAAAATATCAAAACAGAACTTTGTTTTTAAAATATAAGGAAGCAGCATAATAAGTGTTACAATACTTGATATTAAATTAGCTAAAAACACATATCCAACCTTATATTCCGGATTATATATCTCCCTGAACCAGCCATCACTTTTATTATATATAGCAGGGGCAATTAGAAGAAAGAAAAATACAGTTCCAATTGTGACAATAACATTTAAGATTTTAATAATGCTGAAAATACCTGGTCTGTTGTCCTTTCTCAATCTAGCAAAAGGCATAGCAGTGAATGCATCTATTGCAACGATTGCGGCAAACATTTTAATATAATCATGATTATCAGGATAATCCATCAGAGAGGCAACTGGTTCAATAAATATATTAACTGCCAATACAAAAAGAACTGATGTAATAAACAAGCTCAATAGCGAAGTACTATAGACTTTTTCATAATCCTCCTTATTCTGTGAAAACCTGAAAAAACCCGTCTCCATTCCGTACGTAAGAACTACAAGCATAAGTACCATCCATGCATATAGCTCGGTAATAACGCCATAATCCCTTGTATCGATAAAAATTCTGGTATAAAAAGGAGTAAGCAGAGCGTAATGCAAAAACCTGGGAATAATTGTACCCAGCCCATAAATCAATGTTTGCCCTGCAAGCTTCTTAACTTCTTTCATTTTAAAATTTGTAAACAAATATACTTTTAATGATGCAACTTTAAATAATTACTTCATGTCTCAAAAAAATTGTTCAATTTCAAAATCATTCTTAACATGTATCGTTCAAAGTTAAATATCTTTGCAAACAGATCAGCAGAACGTTATTAACCAACATAAAGAATTCATGAACACAATTATTAAAAAGATTTTGATTTTTGTTCTTTCACTTTTTCTTATAACATGTAAAGCGCCAGGAGGAAATGATAATTATATTGTATCGATAAAAACAACAATTGGTGATATTAAAATTAAGCTTTATGATGGCACTCCTGTGCACAGGGATAATTTCATCAAACTCATAAATTCGAACTTTTATGAAGGTATTTCATTTCACAGAGTAATTAATGAGTTTATGATTCAGGCAGGAGACCCCAATACCCGCACAAATTTATCCAAAGATGTACTTGATTCCCTTTCTTCTTATACCTTACCATCTGAATTTTCAACACAATATTTTCATAAAAAGGGAGCTCTGGCAGCTGCACGCGAAGGTAATATTGTTAATCCTAAAATGAGATCATCAGGTACACAATTTTATATAGTTCAGGGAATTAAATACAACGACACTGAATTAAAAATTGCAGAACAACAAATTAACAATAACATTAAACAAGCAATATTTAATAAATTTGTCAATGAAATTTTAGATAGTGTCCGGATGAAAGGAATTTCACTTTCCAATGCCGATCTCCAGGAGGCAGCCTCTGTTAAAATGTTTCAATATATTACAGATAATGAGGAGTATAAGATTCCTGAGGATCAGTTAAACATTTATAAAACAGTTGGTGGAGTACCTCGTTTAGACGGTACATATACTGTATTTGGTGAGGTCATAGAGGGTCTTGATGTCGTTGACAAGATTGCATCAGTTAAAACTGACAATAATGATAAGCCATTACATGATATTAAAATATTAAAAATCAAAATTATCAGCAAATAGTTAAATAATGATCAAATAATAAAATAATGCTTCAAAAAATAACAGAACTCATACAAGAGGTTGAATCATTTTCAGTAAAAGGTCCGGAAGAACTTGAATCATTCAGATTAAAATTTTTAAGTAAGAAAGGGTTAATTTCTGCTCTTTTTGAAGATTTCAGGAATGTTGCTGCCGCAGAGAAAAAAGATATCGGGCAGAAGCTTAATATTTTAAAGCAAAAAGCCACTGACAGGTATAACAGTTTAAGGGCTGATCTTGCCTCCGTAGAAGATTTATCTCAAATAAATGACCTCACAAGGCCTTCATTCCCATACAACACAGGATCCCGTCATCCAATTTCTATAGTTAGAAATGAGATAATAAATATTTTTGAACGCATTGGATTCACCATTTCAGAAGGTCCTGAGATTGAAAATGATGATCATGTATTCAGCAAATTAAATTTTGCACCTGAACATCCTGCCAGGGATATGCAGGATACTTTTTACATATCTCGGGTATCAGAGGATGATTCATGTCCTGCCGATATATTGCTTCGCACACATACTTCTTCTGTCCAGGTCAGAGTCATGCAAAGCCAGCAACCTCCGATTCGAACTATATCACCCGGCAGAGTTTTCAGAAATGAAGCAATATCGGCAAGAGCACATTGCATTTTTCACCAGGTAGAAGGATTATATATTGATGAAAATGTTTCGTTCGCAGACCTTAAGCAAACACTGGTTTTTTTTGCCAGGGAGATGTTTGGAAAAGAAACGGAGATCAGGTTAAGGCCTTCGTACTTTCCATTTACAGAACCATCTGCAGAGATGGATGTCAGTTGCAAAATTTGTGGTGGTAAGGGGTGTAATGTATGTAAATATACCGGATGGCTTGAAATATTAGGTTGTGGCATGGTTAATCCCAATGTTCTTGATTTATGTAAAATTGACAGCAACAGATTCACAGGTTTCGCTTTCGGAATGGGAATTGAACGACTTGCAATGCTTAAATATCAGGTTAATGATCTTCGTTTATATTTTGAAAATGATATACGTTTTTTGGATCAGTTTAAAACATCATTTTAATAAAATTCATTTACAAAATAAATAGTAAATTTTTTATTGAAATAAAGAACCAATGAAACAACACGAGACTGATATCCCGTTATGTGAAAAATGTGCCCTTGAGACGAATGCAATTTTCAGGCACTTATCACCTGAAGAGACTGAAACAATTAATTTTGAAAAGGATCATCGAAGATATAAACGTGGTGATATTCTATATAATGAAGGAAATCGTATAAGTGGCTTTTTTTGCATAACTAACGGGATAATCAAAGTGTTTAAAACTGGTTTTGACGGAAAAGAACAAATTATCCGTTTTGCAAAACCCGGAGATATAATTGCTTACAGAAGTGTACTTAGTAATGAAGTAGCATGTACCTCAGCAAAAGTTATTCAAGATTGTCAGGTTTGTTTTATTCCATCAGAAATACTCATTTCATTCGTAAAAAGCAATCCTGGCTTTGCATTTGAATTAATAAAGCTTGCATGTCATGAGCTAGGCGAAGCTAATTCATTTATAACCGATATAGCTCAAAAAACAGTAAGAGAAAGGCTTGCAGAGATACTTCTTCTCCTCGTAAATGAATTTGGTCTCGATGAACAGGATGATTTAAAGATTTCACTCACTCGCGAAGAACTTGCCAATATTGTTGGTACGGCAACAGAATCGGTAATAAGATTACTTTCCGAATTTAAAAGTGATAAACTTGTTGAGTTAAACGGACGGAAGATAAAGATTATTAACCGTAATGGATTAGAAAAGATAAGTAATGTGTTTCTCTGATCCACGGTTGTAAAACCACTGTATCTTCGATCAGAAAAGTGTTCCTGGCATATTTTGTCCTAATGGCCGTCCAAGGTGCCGATAAGCATGTTCTGTAGCTTCTCTTCCTCTGGGTGTCCGTTTTAAATAACCTTCTTTTATAAGAAAAGGTTCATACACTTCTTCTATTGTTCCGCTCTCCTCACTGACTGCTGTAGCAATAGTTGATAGTCCGACAGGGCCACCATTAAATTTGTCAATTATTGCTGAAAGGATCCGGTTATCCATTTCATCAAGGCCATGCTGATCAATATTCAATGCCAGGAGTCCATATTTTGTGATATCAAGATCAATCATTCCTGATCCTTTAACCTGTGCAAAATCCCTTATCCGCCGAAGAAGAGAATTAGCAATACGGGGTGTACCTCTGCTTCTTCTGGCTATCTCAATTGCTGCCTGCTCATCAATTTTTACCTTCAGGATTTTGGCAGATCGTTTTATAATACCGGTCAGAACATCGTGATCATAATATTCAAGATGAAACTTAATACCAAATCTTGCTCTCAGAGGACTTGTAAGAAGTCCTGACCTTGTAGTGGCACCTATAAGAGTGAAATTATTAAGCGACAGTTGTACTGACCTTGCACTGGGTCCCTTGTCGATCATAATATCAATCTGAAAATCCTCCATTGCAGAGTAGAGATATTCTTCAACGACCGGACTTAGTCTATGAATCTCATCAATAAAAAGAACATCACCTTCCTGGAGGTTTGTAAGCAATCCTGCAAGATCACCGGGTTTATCCAGAACCGGGCCGGAGGTAACTCTCAAATTAACCTTCATTTCATTTGCAATTATTGCTGCAAGAGTAGTTTTTCCTAATCCAGGAGGACCATGCAACAGCACGTGGTCAAGTGATTCAGTACGCTGCCTGGCAGCTGTAACAAAAACCGAAAGGTTATCAATTACCTGTTTCTGTCCTTTAAAGTCATCGAATGTCAGAGGACGAAGTTGTTTTTCAAATTCCCTGTCTGTCAGGGAAATTTCCTCTTTTCGGATGTCAAGGTTTTCTTCCATAGAGCAAAGTAACTATTTAATAAGTTTTGTATCGCTTGCAGGAAGGTTTATTCTTACTCCGTTAATATTTACTTCAACGTCGCTTTTATATCCAATTGTAAGTATCAGATTACCTTCTTCATCAAATTTTTTCCAGCTCTTTTCCCTGATGCCCATTTTAAAATGTTGTTCTTCTTTTATTCTACCGTTTTCAAAATAAAATATTTGTGGTCCATCGGGATTTCCTTGTGAAAAATTACCTTTAAATCTTAATTTTCCATCAGGGTAAAATGATTTCCAAACACCATCTTTCAAACCTATTATATATTTCCCTACTTCAGTGTTATCTCCTGATTTAAATTTCCAGTCTCCGTTTCTTTCACCATCGGAATACTGTCCCTGTGAAATAATGTCACCCGCGTGAGAATATTCTGTGAATGATCCGTCTCGCTGCCCCTGAAAATATTCTTCTTCCCTAAGAAGTACACCGCTATCATAAAACCACTTCCATAAACCATCAGGTCTATCGTTATTAAATGCACCTGTTTGCTCAACTTTACCTGATAAATTGTAGAATTTCCAGATTCCTGTTCTCCTGTTATCGGTAAACTGACCTTCAGCTTGAATCCTACCATCAGGATAAAGATCTTTCCATCGTCCATTTCTATTTCCTGCCTCATCTACAATTCCCTGTGACAGGAGCAATCCATTATCATTATAAATGAATGCATTTATCACTTTTCCATCTTTCCCATACTCCCTGTGGATACCGACAGGTATTTTATTTCTGTAATGACCACTATAAATTAATTTCCCGTCAGCATCGTATCTATTCGAAATCTCAATATCAGGCTCATCTTCAACTCTTGACTTTACAATTGTTCCGTTATCATATAACATTGTTAATACGAGGTTTCCACGGCTATCATACTCTTTGTAGTAACCATGTAACATGTCGTCTTTAAATGTTCTTTCAGTTTTTTTTGCGCCGTTTGGATAAAAATCTTTCCAGTCACCCTGTTTTAATCCATTATTATCTGTCCTGTTTATTCTCTCCCTGCTTATCAGATAATCATTATTATATTCAAATAATGTTATTAGATTTCCATTCCTGTCAAATTCTTTTGATAATCCCTCTTTTTTACCTCCCGAATAGCTTAAAGTCTGCTGTATTTTACCATCAGGAAAGTATATGTATGCTGTGCCCTCTTTCTTTCCACCTGCATAAAGTTCTTGAGACCATATATAAAGACCCTGAGCAGGATCTTTTTTATATTTAAAATACCAGCCGTTTTTTTTATCAAACAAATAACTTATTCTTTCAGTGGTATCACCTGTCTGATCAAAGAAAACCCAAATACTGTCAAGCAGATGATTTGTTCTTTTTCCCTCAGATTTTTTAACACCTGTAACATAATAACTCTTCCAGAAGCCTTCAGGTTTTCCATTTTTAATTACTCCTTCACTTGAAATAGCACCATTTGGATATTTAAATATTTGATATCCTTCCTTCAGGTTGTCGTTTACCTGTGAAATAACAAAATTACTGAAGAGCGTAAAAGCAATTATTAATTTTATGACTTTCATTATTCAAAGGCCAAGCTTTTTCGATATTTCCATCATTCTTTTAATAGGTTTCTGTGCTTTTATAAGTACCTCATGATCAACAAATATTTCTGGTTTTTCGTTACTAAGACATGTAAATATTTTTTCCATTGTAATCAGTTTCATAAAATTACATTCGCTGCATCCGCATGTTGAATCTCTTGGTGGAGCAGGAATATATTTTTTTGATGGATTCTCCTTCTTCATCTGGTGAATTATTCCTGGTTCTGTAGCCACAATATAACAGTTTGCTTTGTCTGTTTCTGTAAACTTAAGAAGTGCAGATGTCGAACCAATATAATCAGCCACAAGCCGGACAGGAAGTTCACATTCGGGATGTACAATTATTTTTGCATCAGTATTCTCTTTTTTCAGTTTAATTATCGCCTCTAAAGAAAATTCCTCGTGAACATGGCATGTTCCATTCCATACAATAATATCACGACCAGTTTTATTTAAAACATAATTACCAAGATTACGGTCAGGAGCAAATATTATTTTCTCATCAGGTGGAAGAGAATTAACAATCTGAACAGCATTTGATGATGTGCAAATAATATCTGACAATGCTTTTATCTCAGCTGTTGTATTAACATAAGAGACAACAGTTCTGCCAGGATTATTTTTTATAAATATTTTAAAATCAGATGCTTTACAGGAATCTGCAAGAGAACATCCTGCATTCATATCAGGAAGTAAAACTTTTTTTTCAGGAGCAAGTATCTTAGCAGTCTCAGCCATAAATTTCACACCTGCAAATAAAATAATATCAGCATTATTTGAGGCTGCTTTCTGAGAAAGTGCGAGAGAATCGCCAACAAAATCAGCAATATCCTGAATATCACCTGTCTGGTAATAATGTGCAAGAATGATCGCATTCTTTTCAGCTTTTATTCTTTTGATTTCAGATATATAATTTATTGAAGACATATTTTTATTAATTTCAATAGTGCAATATACCAAAAGTGACAGGCTTATTTTTAATAGTTTTTAACACCATTA
>CAZXFB010000047.1:0-32940 GCA_964639725.1 uncultured Rikenellaceae bacterium | reverse complement strand
TAAATTGATATCAGAATTTAATTATTAATCTGTAAACTATTTTCAGGACGAGTCAGTTGGTTGTTTGTGGGGAAAGCAGAGGCGATTCGCTCAGCGAATCGCCTCTGCTTTCCCCTATGTCACATAAAATACTGTCATTCCGAGCGTTAGCGAGGAATCTCATAACCAATTGTTTTAAATTTATTATTGATAACCGATACTCATAAAAAATAATAACAACAAATTATTACTGGATAATTCTAATAAACCTCCCAGGGAGCCCAGCCTTCATTATAATTCATATAAGCACGTCGTCCAAACTCCAATGGTGGTGCTCCGACCTCAAAAGCACCCAGATCAGGTCCTTTTCCTGTGTAAGTATCATTGAATCCGGGAATTACTATTCCTCCATCTATCATAGGGTTCTTAACCCATAAAACAGGATCTGTGATAGTTACTTTCTTCTCACCAAACTGATAAGGCAGAGCGCCCCATTTTATACTGTTAATTGTTTTGCGCGGATAAAATTCAAGTTTATATGATTCGACATATAATCTGGTTCCTGAGGGAGTTGTTCCGACTCTTATCCCATGTTTTTCCTGAGCTGTACCTCTGTCATTTCCTGAAAAATAGTCATAATCATAATCGCTGGCAGGTTCTTTTTCAAGATCAGTTGCCAGATTTCCCGGTACATCAAATATATTATTGCGACTAACACAATTCGGATTTACATGGCCTGTAAATGCACTGAAAACACCACCTGGCTGGAGTGCAGTATTATGAAAAATAAACCGTCTTCCTCCTGCGAATGGTTCCCTCTCGCCTGTCTTAATAAATGCACCTCCAATGGGATTTCTGTGCCCGGTCCTGCTCTGACCCAATACATTTCTGTATACATATAAAGGACCCCTGGATGTTGCAGCAGTAGCAATACCATTAAAAAAGAGATGAGCATAATTTCCCCAGATACGTACATTCATGTTCGCTCCTTCACTTTCTATCGCATCGTCCCATACCCCTCTTATGAGATTACCATAAATATCAGAATCCTTATTCATATTCCCGACAAAAGAGTAATTGCTTCCTCCTCCAATCGCATCATTGAAACCATGATCCTCTGTTGTCACAATATCATTATAGCGAATTATGTTTCCTCCATTACTCTGAACTATTGTTATTCCCTGAGGACCATCAGGATGACCTGTCTCCCAGTCGTTGGAGGCTCCTCTCGGATCCTCAATAAGATTATACTGAATTGTAAGTTCAGAAGTGCCACTCTCCCCGTAAATACCGCTGTCAGAACCTCCTTCAACATTACCATAAGTATGAGGTCCACCCATCCTTCCCCAAAAATTCATATGACATTGCTCAACCACAACGTTGTGTCTGTTTTTCCTGATAATTATTCCATGAACAGCTGCATTCCTGATCTCAACTCCTCTGACTATAACATAATCAGCATCAATTTCGATCCCATACCTGAATACATTCTTCAGGTTAAGAATAGATTTTGCGCCAGCAGGCACTGTTATAAGGTGATATTGTTCAGGAGTGCCTGATTCGGTAACAATAATTGTACTGTCAGTTTCACCAGCGGGCAATAGAGTAACCTTGCCAACAGGGAATTTATCACTTCTGGTTGCAATATTTAATTCTGTTTTGGATGAATTGTTTGATAATTCGACCTGATATTTTGTGCCAGGGTTAAGCCCGATAATACTACCACGGTATTCACTGTCGCGGGAATCATAAACAAGATCAAGTCCATTTTTCCATAAGCTCCCTGATTCTTCCCTGTACCTTACTTTGCAAGAACCTTTTTCCGGGACCTTCCAGTATAAACCTGCACATTCAAATGTTGTCACTGAATATGGATTGAGTGTATTGACTGATGACTTCTGTCCATATAAACATAACACCTGCATCCCCTCCAGTAAAGTAATTACAAGCAAAAAAAATAGTTTCCTGTTCATTACAAGCTTATTAGTTTATTCATTAATTATCCACCTCTTCCTCTGCTCTCCCACTCACTCTCCCGGCGACCTGTACAGCTCAATATTTGATATTACCGGGCAGGCTTTTGATTTTATTATTGATATTTTTATTTTACTTGTTTTTACAACCGGGAATTTCCGAATTACTTTGTTCCCTATTGTTGTTCCGTCGATAATTTGTTTCCATTTCCCGTTTATAAGGGCTTCAACTTTAAATTCCTGAATTCTTTGTCCGAGTCTGATAAACTCCTGAATTATTATTCTGTTTACCTCAGTTTCGCTACCAAGATCAATTGTAAGAGATGCACTTGTTATTTCATCAGGTGTTGTCCAATATGTATCTTTTCTCCCGTCATTTACATTGGCAGCATTATACCTTTTTGAACGTATCCTGGATGCTGAAGCCCTTTTTCCGGAAGCAATTTCTGACCCGAATTCCAATTTCCTGAGTTCCCTGAATGCCAATAACGACCTGACATCGTTTTCATGCAGCAATCCGCGTCGGTCCGGTGGAACATTTAACAGGAGGTTGCTGTTACGGCCCACCGATGAATAATAGAGGTCCATGAGGTTTTCAGGTGATCTGACCAGCGAATCCTGGTTCTTATGATAGAACCATCCTGGTCGGATAGAAACATCAACTTCTGCCGGAACCCAGTAATTCCCATCTTCATGGCCCTCCCCTAAAATTTTTGAGAAATTCCCACCCGGATACATCTCATCCCTGTTAAGGAGACACCAGTTTGTCAGGCTTCCCATCCCCTTTTCATTGCCCACCCAGCGCACATCAGGTCCGGCATCACTGAACATAACCGCTTCAGGTTGTAATTCCCTTACTAAAATATGGGTATTTTTCCAGTCATAAAATGTTTTATTGTCAATTTTTCTTGTTTCCTTAGCTCCTCCATAATACCCGTCACCACCATTGGCTCCGTCGAACCATACTTCAAAAATATCCCCATATTCAGTTAATAGCTCACGAAGCTGATTCCTGTAATACGTAAGATATTCCGGTGTTCCGTAAACGGATGAATTACGATCCCATGGAGACAGGTAAATCCCCAACTTCAATCCATATTCATTACAAGCCTGCCTGAGCTCTTGCAGGAGATTCCCCTTTCCCCCTTTCCATGGGGAATTTTTTACGGAATGTTCTGTCAGTTTGGATGGCCAGAGACAAAATCCATCGTGATGCTTGGCAGTAATTATTATGCCTTTCATACCTGCATCACTTGCTACTTTTGCCCATTGCCTGCAGTCGAGTTCAGTTGGATTAAAAACAGACTCCTTTTCATCACCGTAACCCCACTCTTTATCTGTGAAAGTATTAACAGTAAAATGAATAAACATATAATATTCCATCTCATGCCAAGCAAGCTGCCGTTCAGATGGAACAGGACCAAATGGCTCCGGAGGTTTGACTTCAGCACATGAAAATATAAAAATAACTGATGTCAGCAGGATTAAAACTCTTTTCATTTTTATTGGCTCATTATGATTATAATAAACATCAGGATCAGTTAACCATGGCAAATAGAAAGTACAGAAATAAACAATACATCTATTGGGAAAGATCCTTTATCCTTAAGTTCCGGAATTTAAGCTCTGATCCATGACCCAGAAAACCTATATGTCCTGTCTTATTCTTTAACCCGGGATGATCATTATGATCCATTGTACCATTATCCCTAGGCCCTGCAATATCGCCATCAACGATAACAACATCGTTAAGGGTGATCTTTATCCGGGTTCCTATTATCTCTACTTCTTCATAGTTCCATTCACCCAGAGGCTTAAGATATTCCCGTTTGGCAGGAATTACTCCATACACAGATCCATGGTACTGGTACGGCTGAAGGTTAGCGTATACAGGGGCAGTGTTATCAAGGATCTGAAGTTCCATCCCAACGTATGCTGCATCACCTGTAAGTGGAGCCCTTATGCCAAGGCCATTATTTGCTGCAGGTGTCAACAGAAATTCAAACCTGAAAATGAAATCAGAATACTCTTTTTCAGTATACAGATTCCCTCCGCTGCCCTTTGCAGGCTTGACAATAATCATACCATCTTCAGCTACATATGACTCCTTATTACCAATCCAGTTATCAAGGTTCCTGCCATTAAAGAGAGCAACATATCCTTCAGCTCTCTCCACAGGAGTCAGATTGAATTCCTTCTCACTTATTTCCCTGACATAAAGATCCCTGAATGCAAGATTAGTACCGTGAGCCTGCAATTCTATTGCACCCCTGGGGTAGATAGGGATATTGCGTTCCCAGAAATTCTCAAGAGTCACATTATCCACAACCAGTTCTCCGTTCAACCAGACCGACACTTTTTCACCTGTCATCATAATTCTGAATGTATTCCATTCTCCAACAGGATTGTCTGCAACCTTAAGTGGTTTTGAAGGATTTTTCTGGTTGTTGTATAATCCGCCTGATCCAACCTGCGCTCCGGCATCAATCCTTGAAGTATCCCATATCTGCACCTGAGGCGAACCTCTCAGATAGATTCCGCTATCTCCTGCTTTGGATATTTTCCAGTCAACTATCATTTCAAAATCACCATATTCCACTACAGAACAGAGATTATTTCCACTTCCGCTAAACCAGATACAACCATCCTTAACTGTCCAGTTACCGGGAATCTTCTTATTTGCTTCAATCTGTTTCTTTGCCAGTTCTGCAGGTTTCATTTTAGCACGTGTAACAGGTGTTTCAACAAGTCCCTGCCATCCTGAAAGATCCTTACCATTGAACATCGGTTTAAAACCTTCATCTGTTGGCATGGAGGCCAGATATTTGTTAACCATCTCTTTATCATATTCACTCTCCTTTCCTTTCAGTTTGGGAAGAGCCTTGGTGAGAATTTCTCTGACAATATTTCCATACATACCGGCTTTTGAACTGACTGAAGGCAGAGCTATATACATAGCTGCTTTGGCAGCTGCAGCAGATGTTTCAGGATCATCAAGATAATCTGCAACTAAAAATAAGGACTGGTAGGTTTTTAATTTACCAATTTCTGCTAATAACTCATTTTTACGATCAGTACTAAATGCATACGGTATAATTTTCCGGTAGAGCAGAAGTTTCTGCTCGTCTGCCAATCTCGTCAATCTGACCTGACGTACATATCCTTCAAATGCAGGTGCCTCATATGTCTTATTCCCTGAAGAGCAAATCTCAAACAAAGCCGATGATGCTGAATAATCCTTCCAGTTTGTTAAAGCTTTGAAACAAACCTCACGCATTTCTGGTGAACCATTCTGAAACTCATTCAGCACAAATTTCAAAGCTTCCCTTCCTCCTGTCTGTGCAAGCACCGGGATCAGTTTTTCCTTTTTAACATTTCCTTTTAATGCAATAAGAATAGCATCCGATCTTTTCTCAGGATCAGCTATCGTAGAAGCAACATTAGTTATTGCAGACTGAACATAAGATTCAAGATCAGGCTTGGTAGTAACTAACATAAGATCAATAAGTTTTGCCTGGTCAGAAGGAGATGCTATATCAGTAAGTGCTTTATAGGCAGCCACTTTAACCGGCTCCTCTCCGGAGGAAGTATAAGGAATCACATCGGAGAAGAACTCTTTGCCCTTATTCCAGGCCATCAATTCAATGGCGCTCTTCCTGGCAGAAGGAGGTCCCTCTTTCAATACAGGTCTAAGAAGAGCCATTTTTTCACTGTTTATCACACTCATCAGTCCAGATTTTGCCGCTTCCTGATCGATCTGGTTTGTAAACTTAAGCATATATTCAATAAGAGCAGGAACTGACTTAATGCCACTTATCTTAGCCAGAGCCGCAGCAGATTCTACTCTAACAGCCATATCAGTGTGCATAAGCGAATTGCTAATTAATGACAAAGCCTGCTCATCTTTACGATTTCCCAGCAAAGAAATGATCTCCGGTTTGGCTTCAGGAATCGCCTTTGGAAAAAATTCTATCCACTTAAGAGTAACTGCGCTGCCGGCAATACCCAGAGACATACGCATTGCAGCATTACGATAACTTTTATCAATGTGCCCCGCTGCTTTCATTATCAAAGGCATTGCATCAATGCCATGAAAACTAACATAAGTATCAAGAGCGGCAATCTTATTCTGAATATTGGTATTGTCATCACATTTAGAGAGTAATAGTTTGCAGATTTTATCCATGGTCTTAATGTCGCCATTCTGACCAACGACTTTGGCAAAGGTCAACAGTGAGGTTGTAGCTCCGGAACGTTCCCACCTGTAAGAAACCTCTTTTGCGGCCTGTAACAGCACGGGATATGCCATAGGTGATCCACTTCTGGCCAGAGCATTATAAGCCGATGCCTGTGTATTTACATTTTTATCTGCAGCCCAGGCAATGTATTCATCAACAGCAATCTGCGATTTCATTGATGCAAGTGTATTCATTACTGCAGCAGCACAAGGAAGGTTACGGTTTTTAAGAGATTCAGCAAGCACCGTCTCAGCAGCTTTTCCGCCAATAGCACTTATTGTTGCCAGTGCAGGTCCGCAAATCTCATTGTCTGAAAGGAAAGGTTTCAAAGCTGTGATCGATTCAACTCCTCCTATCTGCTGAAGCTGCTTCATAAAGAAATCTTTGATGTTATTCTCTTTTTGTCCGGCAGAATAACTTATACAAATTTTTTCCCACATTAATCTTTCTGACTCTTTTCCTTTCTGAGAAAGAAATCGTGACAGGCTCTCTACAGCGAAGCGGGCGCGTGTGTCATCACCTGATCCGGGTGATACAATCTGATTACAGATCTGTTGTATCCCTGCTTCACCAAGGGAAATCATATCAACCATCAACTTGTTTGTAAACTGGAGGTCGTTAGCAGGAAGCCTGGCAAGAAGGTCAGCCACTTTTGTTTCTATGGTTCTTTTATCCTGAGGATATGCTGATAGTGATATTAACAGGAAAGAAAAACTGATTAAAGATATTTTTAAGATTTTCATATTTTCAAATTTTCAAATTTCCGGATTTTAAACTGTCATATTTTCCATGGTCCCCGCATTGGCGGATTAATAAGTCTGTTGGCACCTTCGTCATCAATGAACTCCTGTTTAACAGGATCATATTTAAGGTTCCTCCCAAGTCTCAGGGCAATAATACCCATATTAACAATTGAGCAGGATCTATGTCCGTTTGCCTCGTTAAGTGCAAATTTCTTCCTTGTTCTTACTGATTCACTGAATGTGGTTATCTGAGGTTCAGGATCAGGAAGGGAATTGATCAGTTTCTGAATATCAGGAATATCTGATCTGAATCCCTGATAGACTTTGCCTTTCGGGCCTTCAATATAGGCAGCATCAACATCGCGGTTTTCCCCATCCAGGATTATTTTGCAACCGTCGGCATAGGTATATGTTATCCTGCGCCAGGAACCAACAGCATCATAATGTTGCTGGGGTGCGTCAATCTCAACACTTATAGGGCCTGTTTCATCTTTACCAAGCATATACTGAACCGGATCCAGATAATGCTGACCCATATCTCCCAGTCCCCCACCATCATAATCCCAGTAACCACGGAACTTTGAATGCACCCGTTCAGGATTATAGGGTTTATATGGTGCGGGGCCAAGCCAGAAATCATAATCCAGTTCAGGAGGTACCGGCATTGGTTTGAGGTTATAAACTCCGCTGTGGTAAAATTTCCAGTTATATCCTGTGATTCCACTCACTGTTATCTTTAGAGGCCAGCCAAGAATCCGGCTGTCAATAAGTTTCTTGAGTGGCCTGACTGTTGTCCCAAGTCCATAAAAAGGATCCTTGAAACGGAACCAGGTATTAAGCCTGAACATTCTGCCATGTTTCTGAACAGCTTCAACAACTTTGATTCCCTCCCCGATGGTACGTGTCATAGGTTTTTCGCACCATATATCTTTTCCTGCTTCTGCAGCCATCGCAGAAATTATTCCATGCCAGTGAGGAGGAGTCGCTATATGAACAATATCAATATCCGGCCGGGCTATCAGATCACGAAAATCATGATATCCCGTAATGTTGCCTCCAGCCTGCGCTATTGCCTGTTCGAGGTGTGATTTATCAACATCGCAAACAGCAAGTAATCTTGTTCCTTCATACACAATATGACCTCGGCCCATACCACCTACTCCTATAATACCCTTAGTCAACTGGTCACTTGGTGCAGTATAACCTCCTCCTCCAAGAACATGCCTTGGAATAATTGTAAATGCCAGGGCGGCACTGGTTGTCTTTCTCAGAAAATCACGTCTACCCAGATTGTCTTTTTTCATCGCAGTATGATTATATTAATATCAATAGAATTTAAAATCATTATTAAGACGACAGAATTCAATTTCATACATATCTTCATTTTCAGTAAATATGCTGGTAAGCCTGTATTGATTTCATCTACATAAGTGGAAGTGCGTGCTGTATTGATTCCCAGAAATCATCGTCCAGCAGATAAGCACTTCCTAAAAGCGCAGCATCCTCTTTCAGATTTGAGAGTGCCACCCTGCAAATACATTTCTCCTTTTTCAATCTCTCTTCAAATACAGCTCCGAAAAGATTGTATGCATATGATATGTTTCCTCCTATTACTATAATTTCGGCACCAAACTTTTTTAGCCATGGCGCGAGGAATAAACCAAGGTTATCTCCAAATTCGGTAAACAGGTCTGTAACTCTGTTGTCAGTAAGGGCTAACTCTGCAAGCTCTTTAACTCCAGCAAGGTCATTCCCTCTGATGCTCTTGTATCTTCCAATAAACCAACGTGTTGAAAAATAATCATCTGCAATTCCATCTTTATAAGGAAGGTGATAAACACATCCCAGTTTAGGTACTTCCGGCCCATCAACTATAGGTATCCTGTTACTGATAAATGCAGAGCCAAAACCAGTACCAAGAGTGATTGACATGGAACGAGTCTCCCTGATTGCACTTCCGGCCCATGATTCTCCAACTGCAAAAGCTGAAGCATCATTCATAAACCTGATCAAGAAATCTTCAGGAACATCGAGACTACTGGAAATGGCATCAGATATATTAAAACCATACAGGTTTTCATATTTTGCAACTCCCCTGATAAAACATATTCCTTTTACATAATCGAATGGCCCCGGCATTGCAAAACCTATCCCTTTAACTCTATCAGGAGGTAACTTTTTTAAGACCTCTGAAATTGTCTCAGCCCACACAGAAATTATCGAGTGTGCCTGGGCCTGGTTATTGACTGTTCTTTCAGAGAAAGTATCCCTCAATATCTTCCCTGACAAAAGATCAATAGCTGCACAACTTATATGACTTCCTCCTATATCTGTTCCTATTGCAATGTTTTTATTCATAGAAAAAGGGTAATATTTGAACCTTGTAAAAGTATTTTTTAAACTGCGGTTGAAAATATCTAATTTTGTTGTCATTGCAAAATAAAAACCTGTGATAAAAGATTAATACTTTATTTTGAGATCGATTTTCTTCAGGGTATGGATTTACTTGTTTTTTCCCAACAATGATATCATTATTATAGTTGTAAATTCGAATAGTAATTTTAATCAGTATAAAACATGCAAAAAGTAACTAAGGAAGATGCTCTTCTCTATCATAGCAGAGGCCGCCACGGTAAAATAGAGGTAATACCGACAAAACCATATGGAACACAATACGACCTCAGTCTGGCATATACCCCGGGTGTAGCATATCCTTGTCTTGAGATTGAAAAAAATCCAGAGGATGCTTACAATTATACTGCAAAGGGTAATCTTGTTGCGGTAATTTCAAATGGGACGGCAGTTTTGGGACTTGGTGATATTGGCGCTATGTCGGGAAAACCTGTTATGGAAGGAAAAGGTCTTCTATTTAAAGTATTTGCCGATATTGATGTGTTTGATATTGAGATAGATGAAAAAGATCCTGATAAACTGATTGAGATCTGTGCTAAAATATCGCCAACGTTTGGCGGAATTAATCTTGAAGACATCAAGGCACCTGAATGCTTTGAAGTTGAGACTAAGCTGAAGAAGATGCTCAACATTCCTGTATTCCATGATGATCAGCATGGAACAGCTATAATTTCTGGTGCCGGGTTAATTAATTCGATAGAAATAACAGGGAAAAAAATAGATGAGATAAAAATGGTTGTTTGCGGTGCAGGAGCTGCAGCAATTTCATGCTCAAGACTATATGTTTCACTGGGAGTCAGAAAAGAAAATATTGTGATGGTTGACACTAAGGGTGTCCTGAACAGAAAACGGAACGATCTTAATAAATATAAATTGGAGTTCGTTACTGAGAGGGAAATTGATACCCTTGCTGAGGCTGTCAGAGGGGCTGATCTTTTCCTCGGATTATCAGCTGCAAATATGATGACAAGAGATATGCTGGCTTCGATGGCAAAAGATCCGATTGTATTTGCAATGGCAAATCCAAATCCTGAGATTTCATTTGAAGATGCAATGTCGACAAGAGAAGATCTCATATTTGCAACCGGAAGATCAGATTATCCTAACCAGATTAATAATGTACTCGGATTTCCATATATTTTCCGCGGAGCTCTTGATGTAAGGGCAACAACAATAAACGAAGAGATGAAGATGGCTGCTGCCAAAGCACTGGCTGCTCTTGCAAAAGAACCAGTACCTGATTCTGTATTACGGGCATATAATATTAAAAATCTGGTATTTGGCAAAGAATATATTATCCCAAAACCTGTTGATCCAAGACTAATTTCAACTGTTGCACCGGCCGTAGCTAAAGCTGCGATGGAGAGTGGTATTGCAAAATATCCGATTACAGATTGGGAAGCATATAAGAAGAGCCTTGACCGCAGGTTAAGTGATCATATAAAAAGAATTGGTGAGGTAAGCGGAATTTAGTAAAAGATTAAGAGTAAGGCAGGTAGAATGCATAACTCTTAATCTTTTTAGTATTAAAATATCGTCTTCCTTTGTTTCCTTTCGGTAATTTGTCTGCCTATTTTTTTGTCGTACATAGAGACAATAAGTTCGGATATTTCAATTATTGAAAAAGAACTTCTTTTTATCGTTGAATCAAAAAGATAATCAATATTGAGTGATTTTTTTTCCAGAAAAGCCTGGATAAGATTAAACCTGCACTCATCTGCATTAACGACATACTCTTCAGCAGTTTCTATATCCATTGATTTCTTCTTCATTACATTTTCAACTCTCCAGTAGAAGGGGGCAATCAGCCTTATATGCAATGAATCGGTTATCCCGTGTGCAATTGAAACTCCACCTCGTCCTACCATAACAATATACCCCTCTTTACATATTGATAGAATGGTATCCTTTATTGCCTTTTTTACTCTCAGGTCGCTGACAAAACCGCCGGAAAAAGCCATTATCATCTCGGAAATATTGGACAATTCAATCCCTTTATAGAAATTTTCAACCCGTTCGATATTTGTATTTAATTCTTTCGCAATTGAATATATGATATCCTTGTCTACCCATTTCCACTTTGTTGTCTCGTATCTCCTATTCAGGTTATCAACAAGATTCGCTGCAACCTGTCGGGCATCACATCCTGTCATCCTTGAAATTGTTATAACAGGACCATCCTCAGCCGGAGGTTTATTAAGGATTGACTCTCTGTACCGTCCATCAAAATAATCAAAGAATTTCTCCATTGCTTTAAGTTTTTATTTCCGGTTAGTTTTTCAGTCTGCTGCAAACAGATCATTTTAATGATTCTATATGAGCTTATTATCCCGTATTGAAAACGGTTGAGACCTCAAATCTCAGATCAATCCTCTAAGGATTTATTAACGTTATAATTTATAAATAAAAAATGAATTCTGAAAATTTATTTTAATTCATTCAATTACTTTTAACAAAATTTATGTTTCAGTACTTTATCGTATGAAAATGGTCTGATTTTTGATAAAAAAAAGGAAAAACTGCAAACAATGAAAATGCATTTGATCATAATATCCATTTTTGTCTTTCTGAGTTCTTTTTTTTCAGGATGCAAGAAGGATCATATTATAAGTGAAAACCAGCAGATATTATTCCAGTGTGATTATCAGAATGCTGCCTGGGGTTTTCAACACGAGGGCTTTTATATCGATAATAAGGGTAGTATTCTGACATATAATAATCCTGGCAATTGGCATTTTAATGATCAATACTATGTTTTGACTGATAAGCAGGTTAAAGAGAATATTAATAAATGTGAAGTCTCCCCGGGAAAAATACCAATAGAGGAGTTAAAGAAATATACCAATCTCATCCACAATATTGCTTTAAGTAAAGTCAGCGCCCGCAATTATGAAGCATATGATTCCGGAATAACCGAATTTATCTGTTTCCAGTACTCTGAACTTACCGGAACCTATAAGGGTCACTTAATCAAAATGGAAGGTGACATCACATGTGAAAACCTTAATTTTTTTTCGAAGAAAGTTGCAGCATGGATTCGAAATTCCGGCAACAAAACCTATGTAAGATAAGCCTCTTTTCAACAAAATTCTACAGAAATTTAAAATTTGATTACTGATTTATTAAAGATTTGTATCATATTTCTTATATCTTTACTTCAGCAAAGGACAATATTGCAATTATTTAAAACTGATTTGTATGATAACAGCTATTTTTTCAAGACCTGAACTCCTATGGTTTCTCATAGGTCTTATTCTATTTTTGATGGAACTTGTGATTCCAGGATTTTTTATCTTTTTCTTTGGACTTGGTGCCTGGGTAACTGCTTTAGCATGCCTGATTGCTGACCCCGGGACAAATCTTCAGATAGTAATTTTTGCTATCATATCTGTTCTCTCTCTTGTAGCACTAAGAAGAATTATCCAGAAGAAATTTTTCTACAGCAGGGAGAGTGACTCTGCTGCAGTTGAAGACGAATTTACAGGCAAGGAAGGTGTTGCCCTGAGCACTTTTAGCGCCGGAAGTAAAGGAAAAGTCGAGTTTAAAGGTACAACATGGAATGCTGAATCAGAATCAGATATATCAGTAGGACAATCAGTAATAATTATTAATAAAGAAAGTTTTAAATTAAACGTTGAACCAAAAAAATAATTAAAATGGAAGGATCAAGCACAACTCTAATTCTCCTGGGTGTAATCTTTTTAGGATTCATCCTTATTGCCTCTATGATTAAAATAGTTCCCCAGCGAACAGCAATAATCGTGGAACGGCTTGGCAAATACAGGGCTACATTTACAGCTGGATTCCAGCTACTTATCCCTTTTATTGACAAAGTTAGATACAGGCATACACTTAAGGAACAGGCTATTGACGTCGCTCCACAGATTTGTATCACCCGCGATAATATTGCTGTTGAAGTTGACGGGATACTTTACCTCCAGGTACTTGATCCTCAAAAAGCATCCTATGGAATTGATAACTATAGGTTTGCATCTATTCAGATTGCCCAGACAACAATGAGAAGCGTGATCGGGAAGCTTGAACTTGACAGAACCTTTGAAGAGCGCGAAACCATAAACGTTTCAATTGTTGAAGCTGTTGATAAAGCAAGCGAACCATGGGGAGTCAAAGTAAGCCGCTACGAAGTTAAAAACATCTCCCCTCCACAGAGTATTAAAGATGCTATGGAAAAGCAGATGAGGGCAGAGAGGGAGAAGAGAGCTGTGATCGCCGAATCAGAAGGTACAAGACAAGCCAAGATTAACAATGCCGATGGTGACAAACAGGAGTATATCCTGAAATCAGAGGGAGAAAAGATGAGACGTATTAATGAAGCAGCAGGCCGGGCCTCTGAAATAGAACAGGTTGCAGTAGCAACAGCTAACGGGTTAAGGGCTATAGCAAATGCAATCTCTGATGATAACGGACTGAATGCTGTTAACCTCAGGATTGCCGAACAATACCTTACAGCTTTTGGCAACATCGCAAAAACCAACAATACAATAATATTACCATCCAACCTTACCGATGTTGCAGGAATTGTTGCAACAGCAACATCAGTATTCAATGAAACAAAAGACAAAGCCAAAATAAAGTAATTTTATTTCTTCCGGAAGAGGCTGTCTCAAAAGGAAAATCAACCACCCCGTCATGATCCTTCGGGCATGACACCCCTCCTTGAAAAGGAGGGGAAAGTATTGATGTATAGCACATTAACTTTCTCCTCCTTTTGAAGGAGGAGTACCCCTGACGTCAGTCAGGGGGGAGGTGGTTGACTTTTGAGACACCCTCTTTTATTTATATGACTATCGGAAATCAACCATATCTATTATTTTACATCATGTGTCTAAATTCAGGTTATTTTGATTGGAGATTGGTTGTCCGAGCTCGACCTCAACTCGGTCTCTGCTCCTAACGTCTCCACCTGATGGCGTATAATATTATTTATTTATAACTGACCAGTCCTTGAAAAAATACCGGACACTTCAATAAGACTCAATTTCCCTGATCTGGCTCTCTCAAACAAAACCAACTTATCCAGGACGTTAATCGAGTATCCAATAAATAACCGTTTCAATGGATCTTAAATTTCTGATCCATGCTCTGTTCTTGCAATGATCTCATTTTGCAAATCCTCACTTAAGTCATTAAAATAGTCGCTGTAACCCGCAACCCGCACTATCAGATCATTGTACAATTCAGGATGCTTTTGTGCTTCCTTAAGAGTGGCAACATCTACAACATTAAACTGAATATGATGTCCGCCCAGACTGAAATAACTGCGTATTAATGCTGTAAGGCAATTAAAGCTCTCCTCATCTTCAAAAAACTGTGGTGCAAATTTTTGATTAAGCAAGGTACCACCTGTCCTGAGATGATCAATTTTTGATGCAGACTTAATTACAGATGTAGGTCCTTGTTTATCAACTCCCTGGCTGGGGGATATTCCTTCAGAGAGAGGTCTGAATGCGTTTCGTCCATCCGGAGTAGCCAAGGTAACACTTCCGAAATATACATGCGATGTGGTTGGCAGCAAATTAATATGATGATAGCCCCCTCTTGCATTTGCCCTGCCGTTAACTGCATCATAATAAATTTCAAATACTTTTACTGCCTGCATATCAGCATAATCATCATCATTACCGTATTTAGGAGTATTATAGATCAATTCATACTGAAGTTTTTCAGAATCCTTATAGTCTGAATCTAGAGCATCAGACAGCTCTTTCCATGTGAATTTATGATTATCATAAATATTAAACCGTATCGACGTCAGCATGTCGGTTACAGTTCCTATTCCAACACCTTGTAAATAAGTTGTATTATATCTTGCACCACCTGAATTATAATCTTTACCCTTCATTATACAATCCTCAATAAGTAATGACAGAAAGGGTACAGGAAGGCAGCTTGCAAATATCTTCTCAATAACAATATTGCCACTTATCTTAATATCAACAAGATAGTCAACCTGCCTCTTAAATCCGTCAATCAATTCATCAAAAGTTCTATACTCCTCTGCATACCCTGTCTTCAGTCCGATCTGTTGTTTTGAAATCCTGTCGTACCCATTATTAAGAGTAAGCTCCAATACTTTTGGCAGGTTAAAATAACCTGAGAGCCAATAAGCTTCCATTCCAAATGCTCCCGATTCAACACAACCTGAAGAGCCTCCATTCCGTGCATCAGTAAGACTTTTTCCCTGCCTGAGCAACTCCTGAATAATTGCTTCTGAATTGAAGCATGAAGGCTGACCAAACCCGGTTTTTATTATCTCCAGGGCTTTATGTATGAACCTGTCAGGGCTCTTCCTGCTGATCTGAACCATTGAGCCGGGCTGTAGTATTCGCATCTCCTCGATAATGTCGAGAAGAAAATATGACATCTCATTAACTGCATCGGAACCATCAGGTTTAACACCTCCCAAATTAATGAGACAGAAATCAGTATAAGTACTGCTCTCACTTGCTGTAACACCAATCTTTGGAGGCGAGGGATGATTATTGAATTTTACCCAGAAACAACCAAGAAGCTCATAAAGATCATGAGTGTTGATTGATCCTCTCTCTCTTTCATTTTCATAAACAGGATAAAGATGCTGGTCAAGCCGGCCGGGATTAAATGAATCCCATGGATTAAGCTCTGTTATGACACAGAGATGTATGAACCAGTAATGCTGAAGCATTTCATGGATAGTTTCAGGAGCATGCGCAGGGACTTTCCGGCAGATAGCTGCCATTTTGACAAATTCATTTTTCCTGTTCTGATTCTTTTCGTGACCGGCAAGCCTCTCAAGTATATCCGCGTGTCTTGCTGCATACATAATAATTGCATCACAAGATATTTTCATAGCTTTAAGCTCTTCAAACTTTTCAGTGGCATGATTATCATTATCAAAATCAAGCTTTGAGATACTCTCCTGTATCTCTTCTTTAAGTTTGAGAAAACCGGTTCTGAAAAGCTTATTGCCTGATACAGTATGTCCAGGAGCCCGCTGTTCCTGAAACTCAGTAAAAAGTCCGGCATTATATGCCCTGATCCACTCAGGTGTCATCTGACTCATAATAGTGTCGCGGTTACTTTTACCCTTCCAGTATGGTATAATCTCCTCCCTGTAGATTCTCTTTACTTCGTCATCCACTTTGAAGAATACTTTCTCCCGTGAGTTCATAATTTCAAGATCCTGCATTGTATGAAGGCTCAATTCAGGGTAAGTAGGAGTCTCTTTCGGACCCGGTCCCCTCTCACCAACAATAAGTTCACCTTCGTTGATACATATCTGCTTGTTTTTCAACAGATATTCAAATGCCTTAGCCCTCTTTACCGGGACTGACAGGTTGCCGTTCTCTTCACTTTTATAAAAGTTAGTCATTAACAATGCCCGTTCGGCACTCAGTTTTTCAACAGCGTTGAGGCTCTGTTCTCTAAGTTTAATAACCCGTTGTGACAGTATCATTCCATATTGATATTTATAATAAACTCCCTATTATCATTTCTTATCCACCAATCTTTACCTTGTATCCTGACTCAGACAAAAACTTCCTGAGCTTTTCCATCTTACCTTTTGAAGGAGGCTCCACTCCTTCCATTCTGTTCCGGATATTTAATCTCCTGTACTTCGATAATCCTGTCCTGTGGTATGGAAGGAGGCTGATCCTATTTAAAGATTCTGTTTCCAGGGAAGCTAGAAAATCCCGCAACTGCCCGAAATATATCTGATCATCATTGAATCCCGGAATAACAGGGATTCTTATCATTATTTTCTTTCCGCTACCAATTAAAAGTCGGAAATTTTCAAGGATACATACATTTGATACCCCGGTAAAAGCAATGTGCTTCTGTTCGTCAAGATGCTTAATGTCAAACAGAAACAAGTCTGTATATGGTATTATGGCTTTATAGTTTTCGGCAGAAGAGTAACCTGAAGTATCTACTGCAGTGTGAAATCCCTGATTTTTGCATTCCGTGAGAGTCTCCAGTAAAAATTCTGTCTGAAGCATAGGTTCACCACCTGAGAATGTTACACCTCCCCCTGAATAATTAAAAAATACTCTTTCACCCTCCAGTATTCTAATGATCTCATCAGTTCTGTAATTTATTCCTGCTACTTCCTCACCTGAGAATTCTCTCTCACCTATCCTTCTTGTACTGATAACTTTTTCAGGCAAAGGAGAAATGCCTTCAGGATTATGACACCAGAGGCAACTTAGCGGACATCCCTTAAAGAAGAATGTCACCCTGATTCCAGGGCCATCGTGGATAGCATATCTCTTAACACTGAAAATGAGTCCTTCCGCCATAAAGCAAAATATTATTAAGTATAATGTGATTAGAAATAGTGAAACTTCTTACTGAGGAGTAAGAAAAGCAAAATGTTCAGAAATTATAGAACATAAGACAACTGTAGAGCCGGCGGCCAAGTCGTTGCCAGTTAAAGAGATATTTCAGTTTTGCGATCATTATTTTAAATATCGGTATGCAAGTTATACATTTTTTTTATTTATATCCCGTAATAAAACCATCATATTCCCGTTGATTTTTACAAATAGTGCCAAATTTGTTTCATGAAGGCTATTTATCTTACTCTAATTCTATCACTAATAAGTTTATCCAATTCCGGACAAACCTCTAAACGATTCACAATCAGTGGATATGTAAAAGAAGCAGTAAGCAGCGAATCACTTATTGGGGTCAATATCTACCTGAAAGACAGGAAAACAGGAACAGTTACAAATAACTATGGATTCTATTCAATCACATTAACTGCAACTGATTCAGTTGAAATATTTTTTTCATATGTAGGCTTCTCGCCTGAAGTAATTAAAGTAACCCTTCGTAAAGACGTTGAACTTAACATTAATCTTAAACCTAGCATATTTCTGAGTGAAGTTACAGTAACAGCAGATCGGACTGAGAGGCAAAGTGAGTCGGAGAAGATGAGCATTGTAAAACTGCAGGTTGCTCAAATAAAGAATGTCCCATCACTACTTGGTGAAAAAGATGTACTGAAAGTGATACAGCTTATGCCCGGGGTTCAGAAAGGAACAGAAGGAACAAGTGGAATCTATGTAAGAGGCGGAGGACCAGATCAGAATCTGATTATTCTTGACGACGCAATAGTTTATAATGCCAGCCATCTGTTTGGATTTTTCTCACTTTTCAACGGCGATGCACTTAAGAGTGTTGAACTTACAAAGGGTGGATTTCCTGCCAGATTTGGTGGAAGACTCTCCTCAGTACTGGAAATGAATATGAAAGATGGAAATAAGGAAGAGTGGCACGGGGAGGGAGGAATAGGATTGATATCCTCACGATTTACTGTTGAAGGACCTCTTAAAAAAAACAAATCTTCCATACTCTTTTCTGGCAGGAGGACATATGCCGATCTTATTTTATACCCCCTGATGAAAGAGGAAAAAACCGGATACTATTTTTATGATCTAAATGCTAAAGTTAACTACGACTTCGGAAGGAAAAACAAACTATATCTGAGCGGATATTTTGGAAAGGACAAATTCTACCTGAAAAACAATTCAGAATATTACAAGGAAAACGTTGGTTTCTTATGGGGTAATTCAACTGGCACAATCAGATGGAATCACCTCTTTAATAATAAACTTTTCACTAATATGTCTGCTATTTACAGCAACTATTCATTTGGAATATATGAAAAATACAAAGTAATCCGTGAAAACAAAGATTATTTTGCTGAATACTATTCCGGAATCAGGGATTTTTCATTGAAGTACGACATTGATTTTATTCCCAATACAAATCACTGGATAAAAGCCGGAATAATCACAAATATGCACAGGTTCAATCCACATGCTTTTGTTGAGGAAGATGTTGCAGGTAATATTCATACACGGGATATCAAATATACACATGGTATTGAGTCAGGTATATACATCGAGGATACATGGCAACCGGTTCTTTCATTAAAGGTAAACGGAGGATTTCGCTTCAGTCATTTCATTGCAACAAAAAAACAATACCATTTTCTTGAGCCAAGAATCTCCCTGGCATGGAGATTAAAAAATGATGTTGCTATTAAAGGCTCCTATTCGTCAATGAATCAATACATCCATATGATCTCGGGTACTGGAATAAGCTTACCGACAGATCTCTGGGTTCCTACTACTGACAGAGTTGCTCCGCAACAATCCCGGCAAATAGCTATCGGTCTGGTTAAAGATATAAGGAACCCGGAACTTGCATTTTCTATTGAAGGATATTTTAAAGACATGAATCACGTTATAGGATATAAAGAAGGGGCCTCTTTCATAGATTTCGATGAAGCTACATCTGCAGTTGGCATCAACTGGGAAGATAATGTAACTGCCGGCAGAGCATGGTCATATGGTTTAGAGTTTTTACTTCAGAAGAAAGAGGGACGCCTGAACGGATGGATAGGATACACTCTTTCATGGACCCAGATGCAGTTTGACTCTCTCAATTTCGGGAAAAAGTATTTTGCCCGTTATGACCGTCGTCATGATATTTCAATTGTTGCAATTTATAAAATCAGTAATCGCATTACTTTATCAGGAACCTGGGTGTACGGAACCGGCAATGCTGTAACTCTTCCTCTGTCTGAATACATGGCACCAAGACATCTTCAAACCAGAAATCCCAATATACCTTATGATTATTCATTTTCCCCATTCTCAGGATATTATGTTAATGATTACGGAGAAAAAAACAGTTTCAGGATGAAAGCTTACCACCGGATGGATATTGGTATCCAATTCCATAAAGCAAAAAAATGGGGAGAACGGATATGGGAATTTTCAGTGTATAATTTATATAATCAAAAAAATCCGTTCTTCTATTATCCTGATCACAAAAATGTTAATAATAAAGAATATGGCCTCTTAAAACAGGTCAGTCTCTTTCCTGTTATTCCATCCTTTACTTATTCATTTAAGTTTTAATATTATGTATTATGACAGAATTAAATATCTCTTATCTCTGATAATCACCGTAACCCTGGCTGGATGTGAAACTGATGCAGACCTGGTGGATTTACCCGAATTTAAACAGAAACTGGTTATCACTGCTTTTCTATCACCTTCTAATAATACATCTTCTGTTAATGTATTCTCTAATAAAAAGATATATGGAGAATTAAATACTGAAAACCCAATTGACGGTCTGAAAGGATTTATTTCAGACGGTACAGATGAAATAACACTTGACACCATAAAAACAGGCTTTTATATTAACCATTCAAAAATGCTGATACAATATGGCAAAACCTATGATATAAGAGTTTCAAATGACAAAGGTTTATCAATAAAAGCTACCTGTACTGTTCCTGAAAAAAAGAATTTTTCCTTGAAAATAGATACTCTGTCTTCAATAGTTCAATATCCTGATATAAAAGGTTCATATAGAATTTTAGAATTTAAGGTCTCATTTTTGGATCCCCCGGGGGAACATAATTATTATCGTGCCATCGGGAAATGTACTGCTTATCATACTTCCGTTAATAGCGGAAAAACTTATCAGTGGATAAATAATACCAGATTTGAAAAAGAATTCTTTTCAGATAATGGAATGGATGGAAAGGAGATTGTTCTCAGAACACTTAATAATAATGGAAATTATCTGATCGGGGATTCTTCCTTTTATGTGTTCTATCTGTTTAATACAGAAAAATCATATTATCTCTATCATACTTCATTGGATAATTATAACAATGATGAAAATCCCTTTGCCGAGGTTACACCTGTATTCTCTAATATTACAGACGGATTGGGAGTATTTACTTCATATACTTCTGACTCAGTCAGGATCAAATTAAGATAGAAGAAACATTAGTTTCATTTCTGAAAATACTAATAATCATCCCTGGTTATTTTGTTTTTCCTATTTAAATTAAATGCTATGTTCATGATTAAATGATACATATGTCACATTCCTGTAACGTTAACATTACATTAACAAATATTTCTGCAACATATTATTATTTCAAACGTCTTTATTGTGAATCATAAAAAATAACACTTTACAAAAATATTTTTGGACACTTCTTTTACAATAATTAAAATTCAACGCCATGAAAAGAATCACTTTAACATTTACGCTTATTCTGACAGTATGCATTGCATCTTTTGCCAGTAAAACTATTGCCGAAGGAAAGACTTTCTCAACATTGGGCAACTACAAAATTGAGGCACTTGAAAACCCGTTTATGCTGAATGGAAGGGAACTGAAGGCATTTGTGATCTCCTATGACAATACCAATATGAAGGTAACTGTTGCAGTTGATAAACAAAATAAATGCAAAAAGTATTATGTGCTATCTGACAATTTATCAATCCAGTATACTTGCAATGGCAGGTATTTCGGAGTTGAAAAACTGGACAGTGAACTTGAGAAGTATGGCTACAGAACATGTGAAAATGCTCTCAACAATGATGAGTATTTTCGTCAGAAACTGATTACTAACCAGAAGAACAGCGATCTTGAAAATTCAAAACTTATTGCTGCCTTCTATCCGGGCTTACTTAAAAACACAAAGATTCAGATTCCTGCAATGTAAAGATCTCAAAATGGCCAGCCGGCCAATTCTACGATCAGGTTTATATTTAACACCGGAAGACTTCGCAAGAAGTCTTCCTTTCTTTTTGTAAAACTATTGCGTCACAAGGTTAAATAAGACCGGGAAGCAGAATATTTTGTACATTGTATCCAATTTTAGTAATTTTCACCGGACTTAAACAAAATAAACAATAAATAATTCCATGAGAAGAATTCCTGCAATATTATTAGTTGCTGTAACAGTTTTTACTGGTTGCAAAAAAGAGATAAAAAGTGATAATCCTTTTTTTAACAAATATGAGACTCCATTTGAAGTTCCACCTTTTGAACAAATCAAAACCTCTCATTACATGCCTGCATTTCTGAAAGGTTTTGATGAACAGAATGCAGAAATTAAATTGATAATTAACAATCCTGAATCACCAACTTTTACAAACACAATCAAAGCTCTTGAATACAGTGGTGAGCTTCTCACAAAAGTAAGCAGAGTATTTAGTGCTCTTAACTCAGCCAATACAAGTGATTCCCTGCAGGCAATAAACAGGGAAATTGCTCCACTTTATTCAAAACACGGGGATGATATAAGTATGAATGACACTCTTTTCCGGAAGATTAAATCAGTGTATGATAATATTGAGAAGTTTAAACTGACTGATGAAGAGAAAAAGCTACTCGATGATACCTACAAAGACTTTGTAAGAAGCGGCGCCTCTTTACCTGCGGAAGAAAAAGGCAAACTCCGCAAAATAAATGAAGAACTTTCTCTTCTCTCGGTCCGGTTTGGACAAAACCTTCTTGCTGAAACCAATGGATTCAAGCTTATAATTGATAACAGAGAAGATCTTTCCGGATTACCTGAAGGAGTAATTATCCAGGCAGAATCAATGGCAAAATCATTGAATATGGATGGAAAATGGGTATTTACTCTCCAGGTCCCCAGCATGACACCTTTCCTTCAATATTCTGATCGCCGCGATCTCAGGGAGAAGCTTTTTACTGCTTATTTTATGAAAGGGGATAATGATAATGAGCATGATAATAAAGCAATTATAGAGAGAATAGCGAACCTAAGAGTTGAAAAAGCACAATTGCTTGGATATGATAGTTTTGCCGATTATGTTCTTGAAAAAACCATGGCCAGGACACCTGAGAAAGTATTTACATTCCTAACCCAGGTCTGGGATGCTGCAACACCGGTTGCCAAAGCAGAAGCAAAAGCCCAACAGGAGCTTATAATAAAAGAGGGAGGAAAATTCAAGCTTGAGCCATGGGACTGGTGGTACTATTCTGATAAGATCAAGAAAGAAAAATTTGACCTGGATGATGAAGTCACAAGACCATATTTTAAAATAGACAATGTGATGGAAGGGATGTTTTATGTTGCCAACCAGCTATATGGCCTTAATTTCACGAAAAGAACGGATATACCAAAATATCATCCCGACGTAAATACTTTTGAAGTAACCCGAAATGGAAATCATGTAGGAATACTGATGATTGATAACTATCCACGCCCATCGAAGCGTGGCGGCGCATGGTGCGGATCTTTCCGTAGTCAGGGCCGTGACATTAAAGGGAAAATGATTTATCCCCTTGTTACAATGGTTACAAATTCAACACCCCCTGCTGCTGACAAACCTTCCCTGCTTACTTCTGAGGAAGCCAGTACCCTCTTCCATGAATTTGGTCATGCCCTTGCCGGTCTCCTTTCCAATAAAACTTATCCTGGTGGATCATTGCCACGCGATTTTGTTGAGCTGCCTTCTCAGATTATGGAACACTGGGTTCTTGAACCAGAAGTACTTAAAGTTTATGCAAAACATTACCTTACTGGTGAAGTCATCCCTGCTGAAATTGTTGAAAAACTCGAAAATACAGGTAAATTCAATACCGGATTCCAGACTGTAGAATACCTTGCTGCTTCATTTCTTGATATGGAATACCATTCAGTTAAAAAACCAATTGATATCAATATCAGGGATTTTGAGAAAAAGATGATGAACAAATATGATCTTATAAACGAAATTAAACCAAGATACAGATCTACTTACTTCAATCATATCTGGGCCGGAGGATACTCTGCCGGATATTATGGTTATATCTGGTGCGAGATCCTTGATGCTGATGCATTTCAGGCATTTAAGGAGACGGGTAACATTTTTAATAAAGATGTAGCTGCAAAATTTGAAAAAGAGATACTCGCAAAAGGGGCTACCCGCGACCCTCTCGATATGTATATTGCATTCAGGGGAAAAGAACCAGGGATAGATGCACTCCTGATCAACAGAGGATTAAAGTAGGTTAACAGGTAAACATATAATAAGGTCTCTGACACTTTCAGAAATAGTATAAATTTGATAATATTCAGCTCTAAGATGTTCCTCAGGCTAATTACATTAATATGTTTTTTCTCTTCATGTTTTATAAATGAATCATCGGGACAATCACCTGTTGCGGAAAAAGGTATTCTTGACATAAGTAACTATAACCCAAACGATGATTTCATTATAAAACTTAATGGTAACTGGGAGTTTTACTGGAAGAAAATACTCAGGCCGCATGATTTCCAGACCGGAAACCCTAAACCCGATTATTTCGGGAAAGTTCCTTCATACTGGACCGACTATCCCCAGGATGAGGTTGAGACTTCAAAACTTGGATTTGCTACGTACCGGCTTACTGTTTTGCTACCTCCGGATATGAATAAACCTTTAGCTATTGATCTCCCGGTGTTTGATTCATCATATGATATATATATTAATGGTAAGTATATTGGTGGCAATGGTACCGTGGAAAAAACCAAAGCAGGAACTATACCAGAGTACAGAAGAAATTTTTTTAAAATTGATACGCAATCAGACTCTCTTACAGTAATAATAAACGTATCTAATTTCCACCACCGAAGAGGAGGTTTCTGGTTACCTGTTACCCTTGGAACTTTCAACCTGGTGCAAAGAAAAGTGGCAAATAGCTGGGGTGCAGATTGGTCTGTTATCACCTTATTATTAGGATTTTCTATGTTTTTTCTTTTCTTTTTCTTTATTCGTCCCCAGGAAAAAATAATGGCTTTCTTTAGCATGGCTACAATAGGTCTTGCACTGAGACCACTATTCACCTCGAACTTCCTTATACTTGAATTTTTTGAATTAAAATGGGAATGGATTGTGAAGTTTGAGTATCTCGACCTTTACATGATCCTCATCGGGTGGATATGGGTTGTACTGACCTTCTATCCGACAAGGATTTTCAAAATGTTTGCCTGGGCAATCACTACTATTTTTGGCTTTGCTTTCCTGCTAACAATTTTTCTTCCTGTTGACATCTTCAGCTATGCCACCCTGCTTTTTTATCCGGCAATGGTGAGCCTGATGGGTTATGCTCTGATAAAGAGTTTCCTTGGGGTATTGAATAAAACACCCCTTGATATCGTATATTTTACTGCTTTCCTTTTACTTATAATCGTTGGATTTCACGATATAAGAGTCTCGTTGGGAAAGGCTGATTCTACATCAGGATATCTTCTCACCTATTCTGTGGTAGTTTTTATCTTTATACAGGCTGTATTGTTGCTATATAAATGGGTACGGACAATTTCCGAGAAGGAGAAACTGCATGATGAGATCGAATACATGAAACGCAACCTAGAAATATTAGTTAATGAAAGAACTCAGGAATTAATTACCAGAAATGAAAAAATAGAAAAACAAAATAAACAGATCGCCTTACAGAACAAACAGTTATCGGATACAATACAATTAAAGAATAAAATATTCTCGGTCATCTCTCACGATCTGAGAGGACCGGTTGTTAATATTCTTTATATGCTTAATCTACTGAAAGAGAAAGAGTTCAAAGAGAAATATGACACATTTGCCAACTCAAGTATCCAATATGCACAGCAGGTTATAAGTCTGCTGGAGAACATGCTGGTATGGGGAAGGGGACAGGAAGATAAGCTTAAATATTCTCCTGAGAAACTTAATCTTGCGGATATTATCCTTACAAACCTCAGTATTTTTAAAGAGACAGCTGACAAAAAAGACATCTCTTTAAACTTCACTCAGGTAGGGAATACCATAGCTTATGTCGATAAAGATCTGCTTGACATTATAATAAGAAACCTGCTCTCAAATGCTGTAAAATACACATCCAGAGGAGGCCGGATAAGCATTCTTCTTAAAGATAAGTCAATGGATGAAGAGGGTATTCTTCTAAAGATTTGCGATAATGGTATCGGTATTCCTGCATTGAAACAAAAGTACCTTTTTAGCTCCACTGAGATAGCAAGCACACCTGGTACTGAAGATGAAAAAGGTACTGGCCTTGGTCTGAAGCTGTGTCATGAACTAGTTATTATCAACAAGGGAAAGATCAGTGTGGAAAGTAAGGAAGGGGAAGGTACCTGCTTCGCAATAAGTCTCCCAAAAGATAAAACCAACTAGTGTTATGTTCATTGTGGATTAATGAACCAAAGTTGTAAATGTTTAAAAGATAATTGCATAAATTGTTTCAGATTGCAGATTTACGATAGCGGTAAAATTTTCCGAAGAAGCAGGTAATAATAAAACTATCCTAAATCAAAAATCCGGAAACTGCATTAAGTTTTAATAAGATTAACCTGACACCACTCTTATTCGTTTTATTAACTGCTTACATTTAAAATATTCTATTCATAAGTCAGCTCTGCCAACTTCTTTTCATCCAGAATCGTGACTTGCTTGCCGTGTGCCCTTATCAGACCTTCCGATTCCATTTCCCTTAAAGTCCTTGCTATTGATGGTCGTGCTACACCAAAATAGTCTGCAATGTCGTTCTGGGTTTTTCCAAATCTTATAGTTTGCCGAATTCCTGCTCCTAATTGAAGTATGTACTGTGCCAGTTTACTTTTTAACGTCTTGAAATTAAGAAATTTAATCTTCTCTGAGAGAAACTGTGACCTGTTTGAGATCATGTCCAGAAAGTTTATTAATACCTTATCGTTCTTCATCAGAAGCTTCAGGAATTCACTTTTTTCAATTATCATAATCTCAGCGTCCGAAACAGCAATAACATTAACCGGGAACCGGTTCCTGTTACCAAAAATAAAGGCAGCTGCAAGGGCTCCGGGAGCTGGAATATCTTCAATCTTTATTACTCTGCCGGAATAGTCAACCATTTCCCCTTTCACAACTCCATTAATTACAATCATAAGAGAAGTGACCGTCTCCTCACTTTGCGCGATAAACGACCCTTTTACGAATTTTTTTGTCCTGTATGGAATTGAATTAATGATAGTTTCTATTTCATTAATGTTCAACCCTTTAAAAAGAGGAGTGTTAACCAATAACGAGAAATTCATACTTTTTCTTCTAAAAATAACAAAATGTAACATATGTTACAAAACTATTCTGAAAGTATATTCATTTTTGTAGTCGAAACAGTTAATAATGATCCAGCATGAAAAGAGATATTTTAAAAATCGATGAAGAGCTATGTAATGGATGCGGCTTGTGTGTCCCAAATTGTCATGAAGGTGCATTACAGGTTATTGATGGAAAGGTGAGACTTGTAAGTGAGCTGATGTGCGACGGTCTGGGTGCTTGCATTGGCCATTGCCCTGAAGGCGCTATCACCATCGAAACCAGGGAAGCTGAACCCTACAATGAAGTAAGTGTCATGGAACAGATGGTAAATAAAGGGAAGAATACTATTACAGCTCATCTCAAACACCTCAAGGAACATGGTGAAACAGGATTTCTTCATGAAGGAGTAAGATATCTTAAAGAGCATCGGGATGAATTGGACTTTAACCTTGATGAAGTATTACAGGCAGTGCATAACAGTGGGAAAGCAATAGTCTCTGCACCTGCCGGGCCGGTTCACAAACATGATCAGGAACATAATCACGGTGGTGGCGGATGTCCGGGTTCCAGATCAATGGTGTTAGAAAAACCTGTAAGCGGAGTTGCAGCTGTAACATCAGAATCATTACAATCTGAACTTCGTCAATGGCCGGTTCAGATGCATCTGGTAAACCCCAATGCAGTCTACTTTCAGGGAGCTGATCTATTATTAGCCGCCGATTGTGTAGCATTTTCAATGGGTGGATTTCACAGTAAACATCTGAAAGGTAAAGCGCTTGCGATAGCCTGTCCTAAACTTGACCATGGCTCAGATATATATATTCAGAAACTTGTTGCAATGATAGATAGTGCAAAAGTTAATACCATCACAGTAATGATGATGGAAGTACCCTGCTGCGGCGGATTACTGCAGATGGTAAAATCTGCATTGTCTCAGGCATCAAGAAAAGTACCTGTGAAAATGATCATTGTCGGCATTGCTGGTGAAGTTATAAAAGAAGAGTGGGTTTAAAGATATCCAATGGTTTCAGAGACATTATTTTAAAATGTACAATATATTCACCTGTATATGAATAGTAACACGAAAGTAACCAAAGAAAATCTGTAATGGTTAAATAATCATTGGTTTAACACTGCCCTTACATTTTTAAATAATGCTCCCGCTTTGTTAGCAGGATCACCCTCTCCTATAGACTCAAGAGGCAGGTAACCTGCATAACCACACTGCTTAACAATTTCGATTATCCTGGTAAAATCTGTAATAACCTGGGTATCATTTACGAATACTTTCTCTTTAAGCTGCCATGAAATAGCATGTTTAGAATTTACAGCAATGTCTTCATATGGATCCGCAGTATGATAACTGCCAATATCCAGTAATAGGCCAACCCATTCTGAATTAATTAGTTTAAGCAACTTCTCAACATCAGATGACGTCTTAAGGAAATCATTATGATTCTGGACTCCAATCATAACTCCATGTTTTTTACCAAATTCAGCACATTCATTTATATCATCAGCAATCCATTCTGAACGCTGATCCCAGGAGAAATTATCCTTAGGTAAAGAGCCTGAGAAGATCCTTACCAGAGGTGCACCCAGCTTTTCAGCAACCACTATCCAATCTTTTACAAGCTTCTTCTCCACTTCCCTCTTTGCAGGATCAGCGAAGCTAAAATCATTTCTAACGCCAGTCCCGCTGATCCCAATTCCAAGTCTGAATGCTTTTTTCTTCACATTATAAATATAATCATCAGGTGGTGCAACCGGGTATCCAGGAAAATAATACCCTGTAAGATCTACACCTTCAAATCCTGTAACTGCACAATAATCAAGTAAATCACTAATTGTGAATTTACCCTCTCTTAAAGGTTGATTAAACGAATAGGCATTTAAGCTGATCTTCAGCCTTCCCTGTAAAGGCATGGAAATATTGTTAATCTCTTTATTTGTCTTTTGGCCAATCAATGGCATACTAAATGATGCGACACCTGCAATAACAGCACTCCTGGTGAATTGACGACGGTTAATATTATTACTCATATTATTTAAATTTTATCATTGGTAATATCCTTATTTACAATTCTTAACACAAATATTACTACCCGGAATAAGAAGTCAGAATGAATCCCATTTCTTTTGCCATACTGATCACTTTACTTTCTACATTGTTCAGATTAATAGTAAATGCAGAAAACTCTCTTCGTATACGATAATCACCTCTCTGCTTTTCAAAATCAGTGGGTGAAGCTCTTAAAGTTTTATCATCCAAACCAATATCGTAAGTATGATTTATCGCATTCCTGAATATCTCTTCTGTGCTCTTACCGCTTCCATTTATCTCAATAACAGGTTCGGTAGGCAGAGGTACATTTCCGGGATACCAGTTTTTTAAAGGAAGATTGAAATATTCAGACAAAGCATTAACAATCATTGCTGTACCATTTGATTTTCCATCGGTTGAATAGCCTGCAATATGAGGAGTAGCAATAAATACACTATTCATTAGTTCCAGATCAATATCCGGTTCATTTTCCCAAACATCAATTACAGCACCACCTAACCTTCCGGATTTCAGTATGCTCTTCAGAGCAGATGTATCAACTACTTCCCCCCTCGAGGAATTAATCAGCCAGCTTCCCTTCTTCATCTCCTTAAATATATCATTATCAAAAAGATGATATGTTTTATGCTCACCTGATTTATTCAATGGAACATGAAGCGTAACAATATCTGAATCCTTAAGAAGTCTTTCCAAAGTAGTAAAATCAGCAGTTCTTTCATTTTTAGCACGCGGAGGATCACAGAGCAAGATCTTCATCCCCATATTTCTGGCAAATTTTTCAACTTTTGATCCGACATTTCCTACTCCAATGATCCCTATTGTTTTATCAGCCAGATTAAAACGATATGCAAGGGAAATCCTGAGTAAGGCAGAAGCAATATATTGCATAACTGACGATGAATTGCAGCCAGGAGCGTTAGTCCAGAAGATTCCATGATCTTCACAATAATTCGTGTCGATGTGGTCATAACCTATTGTAGCCGTTCCAACAAATCTCACATTAGTCTCTTTAAGAAGCTCCTTGGTACATTTTGTCCTTGTACGTACGAGCAAAGCATCCGTATCTTTTAAAATTTCATTACTTATCTGTTTTCCAGACAAATAAGACACGTCGGCATATGTCTCCAGCACACCCTTAAGAAAGGGAATTTTATCATCAGCTATAACTTTTATCATATCCTGTAATTCTCGCAGAAAGGTAATTATTTTCGTAATACAGAAATGCTATTTTATAATCGCAAAACAAGGTATTACAGATTCCCTGGTTTAACCTCATAATATGTATATTCGGGGACTACTCCTACTTTAATAAACCGTCTTGATACTATGGGAGCAGGTTCCCCGTTCTGAGTAAATTCAGCTAACATCAGATAACCACCAGGTTTGGATGGAAGTAAAAAGCTAACCGGAATATCCAATCGCATCTGGGGATCAATCTTAACTTCAAGTGTCTGTTCTCCTGCTTTATTTCCATTCTGATCGAGCAATTTCAGGACTACTTTACCACTAACTGTTTTTGAATTGTTATTGATACCTGCGATATTAAATAATAGTACTGATCCGGGCACGTGTGGTTCAAGGCCTCTGACATAACGTTCGTCTGTAAGGTTGATAAATATTGCAGCAGGTGCAAAACAGTGCCGGAACCATTCAAGGGTTGGTGACGGTTTCAGATTTCCGATATTATCTATAAACCAGTCGCCTGTATATCCATAATTATTGGTCAGATAGCAAAAAGCAAGTACTCCGGCCAATGCCGGCTCACTACGCAGCCATTCAGTTTCAAGCTGAAGAAAATATGCCTGAAGCTCGCGGTTCTGCTGTGGAGTGGAATTAGCACCTAGATAATAATTATAAATATCTACAGTCAGTTTACTTGGTAGTCCGTTACGCCACAGCCATATCCAACCGTATTCATTTGCAAGTTGAGGGACACCTGCTTCCTGAATTGTTTTTAACGCTGCAGGTTTGAAGTCAAGATTGCCCAGTGGATATATTATTTTTTTTGATCCGTCCCGGCTACGGATAACACGTCCCTGGTATGGATGAGGTTCATCCATTTCATCCTTTAACATCATACCTTCCCTCATATAACCGGCATCCCATATTCTTGTCGGATCAAGTTCCTTCAATTCAGGAATAAGTGTATTTCCTATATACATATCTGTATTCTCGTTTATTGCATCCCATATTGCAATACTCGGGTGAGTTCCATCTGCCCATACCCAGTCGGTATATTCTTTGCGGATTTGATCATCCCACCCATGGTTCTGCCAGTAGAACCATTCATTTTGAAATAACAATCCATACTCATCTGCAATTTCGTACCAAAAATCAGGTACTATACCTACACATATGCGCATCGCATTCCAATTTAGTTTTTTAGGTATCGTTATTAACATTTTTTTTACCCACTCTTTATCCCATACCAGGTTTCCGCAATCGGGATCTTCAAAAAAACGTTGCAGTGTAATATTTGTACCCCGAAGTATATACTTTTCACCATTAAGGTAAAAGAATTTGCCTTTTTTGGTAAAATCACGCATCCCGAATGATTGTAGCATCTGATCAGAAACTTCGGCACCTGCTTCCAGTTTTGCAGTGGCAACATACAGAAATGGATTCTCAGGTGACCAAAGTTTAAATTCACTGATCGGGATTTTAAGACTCATTTCTGTAAGATTGTCACGTTTTGCCAGAAAACGGGCTTTTGAATTTGCAACTCTCTTTCCGGTAGACTTTTCTGTAATCGTTACATCAAGAGTAGCAGAATCATTTACAGGATCACCATAAAAAATCTGTGCAGGTTTAAAGTTCCTTATCTGGGCTTTGACTGTTATTTCTTTATCCGATACTGAAGGGAGAACCAGAAGCCGGTTAATCCTGATATCGCCGGTAAAAGATAGAGTTACATCATCCCAGATACCCGGGAGATAATGCTCCTTTTCCTTATCGGTACTGCCAGCAGCCTCACCGGGGAGCCAGATACGCTCTCCTACCCTGATCAGGATCTCATTATTTTCACCAAACTTAACTGATCCGGTAACAGGAAATTCAACAGGTGTATAGCATGCCATGGAAGTGCCAGCATCGATTCCATTAATATAAACCTGTGTTACATACTGGCTCTTCTTTAACGAAATCATTACCTCTTTGTTTTCAAGATCCCCGGGAATAAAAACCATCTTCCTGTACCAGCTATAACGTGGTTTATAGTCGAGATTAAAAAGATTATACTGCTCTTTCGCTTCAGGTTTATCAGGACGTTTAAAAAATTTGTCATATTCTTCAATCCTAGGTTCAGCCAGATGAATTAACCCGGGCACCTCTATTTTCCTGGTAAATTTTGAAGGAGGAAATGCTTTAAGTGTCTGATCGAACTCCCATGTACCGTTAAGATTTATTACTGTACGTGGATTGCCTGCACCTGACGAGATGATTGCAAGTGCCAACAGAATAATAATAGAGCTAAACTGTTTCATATGACAATATTATTTTATGAAGATAATCTTTCTAAATTTAATTTTATATGAGTATCGGTTATCAATAAAAAATTTAAAACAATTGATTATGGGATTCCTCGCTAACGCTACTAATGACAACATTTTATAACTCATGGATTATGAGATATTTGTACATCTA
>CAZXFB010000046.1:0-33391 GCA_964639725.1 uncultured Rikenellaceae bacterium | reverse complement strand
CTCGTACATTGAGATTTTCTCTTGGATTCGATCTTAAGTCGTTAAGAAACGCCAACAGGTCAAACGGATGAATATAAGAGTAGGCCAGGGCATAGATTTTCATCGCCTGAAAGATGGATTAGACCTGTGGCTTGGAGGCATTAAGATTCATTCTGAAAAAGGATGCGTTGCACACTCTGATGGTGATGTACTTATTCACGCAATATGCGATGCCATACTTGGAGCTGCAGGATTAAGGGATATTGGAATTCAATTCCCTGATACCAGTGCTGAATTTAAAAATATAGATAGTAAAAAACTTCTCACCAGAAGTTTTGAGTTTATAAGGCAAAAAGGCTTTTATATAGCAAATATTGACTGTACTCTCTGTCTCGAGAAACCTAAAATATCCGCATTTATACCTGAAATGCAATCTATTATATCTTCCATTCTGGAAACAGAACCTGAAAATATTACCATTAAAGCCACTACAGCTGAAAAACTTGGCTTCATTGGCAGGGAGGAAGGAGTTGCAGCATTTGCGGTTGCATTATTGACCAAAGACCTCATCAATTAACTTATCATCAGCAATATATGGAATAGTGACTTTTAGTCCAGGTGTCCTGTTCATTTCTCTCTCAAGAGTAAACAGTGCGCCTTCACTACGGGCCCAGCACCGGCGGGCAATTCCATTATTTACATCCCAGCTAAGCATCATTTTAAGTTTTACGTCTCTCTCTTCTGTACCATCAAGTAACATTCCGAAGCCTCCGTTAATTGCCTCCCCCCATCCCACTCCACCTCCGTTATGCAGCGATACCCATGTTGCTCCACGGAAGGAGTCTCCAATTACATTCTGAACTGCCATGTCAGCAGTGAACCTCGATCCATCATAGATATTTGAAGTCTCCCTGAATGGAGAATCAGTCCCTGACACATCGTGATGATCCCTTCCTATTACAACAGGAGCTGAAATAATTCCACTCCTGACAGCCTTATTGAAAGCCAGTGCTAAAGATATTCTGCCGATTGCGTCGGCATAAAGAATTCTTGCCTGGGATCCCACAACCAGCCTATGCCCCCCTGCTTCATTGATCCAGTGAATATTGTCTGACAACTGTTGCCTGATCTTGTCAGGAGAATGCTCCAAAAGATTTTTCAGGGTTTCACAGGCGATTGCATCAGAAATTTCCAGATCAGCCGGATCATTGGAACAACAAATCCACCTGAAAGGTCCAAACCCGTAGTCAAAACAGAGAGGACCCATAATATCCTGAATATATGATGGGTACCTGAACTCACCATCTGATCTTAAAATATCAGCTCCAGCCCGGGAAGACTCCAGAAGAAAAGCATTTCCATAATCGAAGAAATAGGTTCCACGTGCAGTATGCCTGTTTATTGCTTCAACCTGCCTGCAGAGAGATTCTCTTACATGTTTTTTAAATTGTTCAGGGTCATCTGCCATCATCTGGTTTGATGCATCAAAACTTAATCCTGAAGGATAATATCCACCTGCCCATGGATTATGAAGTGAGGTCTGATCAGAACCTATGTCAACCATAATATCTTCATCAGCAAAACGTTGCCATAAATCAACAATGTTTCCATGATATGCTATTGAAACAATTTCGTTACACTCCCTTGCTTTTCTGATACGCTTAACAATAACATCCAGTTCTGATATCACCTCATCAACCCATCCCTGTGAATAGCGTGTCTGAATAGCTTTTTGATTTACTTCAGCTATAACCGAAGTAATACCTGCAATACGAGCTGCTTTGGGTTGTGCTCCTGACATCCCCCCAAGACCTGATGAAACAAAAAGTTTTGTTTTTATATCCTGATCTGAAGCACCAATCTTCCTTGCTGCATTCAGTAATGTAATAGTTGTACCATGCACAATACCCTGGGGGCCTATATACATATAAGAACCTGCAGTCATCTGACCATACTGAGAAACACCAAGTGCATTGAACTTTTCCCAGTGATCTTGAGAAGAGTAGTTTGAAACAACCAATCCATTTGTAACCACAAGTCTCGGGGCATCCTTATGTGAGGGAAAAAGCCCCATTGGATGACCTGAATAAATGACTAGAGTCTGTTCATCTGTCATTTCCGAAAGATATCTCATCGTCAGACGGTATTGAGCCCAATTCTGAAATACTGATCCGTTTCCGCCATAAGTGATTAACTCATATGGATGCTGAGCAACTGAAGTGTCAAGATTATTTAATATCATCAGCATGATTGATCCGGCTTCCGCTGACCGGTATGGAAAATCCTTTATATGACGTGCTTTTATTTCATAATCTGGTCTGAACCTGTACATATAAATCCTTCCATACTTCCTAAGTTCCTCAGCAAACTCTCCGGCAAGAATTCTATGGAATTTTTCAGGAAAATACCGCAGGGCATTCTTCAAAGCCAGTTTTTTTTCAGAAAAAGTAAGGATATCCTTTCTTTTCGGAGCATGATTCATGTCATGATCAAAGTGCTTTTTACCAGGCAATTCTAATGGAATGCCTTCAGCTACAAGGGTTTTGAAGTCATCAGATGACATATTGCAAATGTCTGATTGATTTGTTAAAGGTAAAAAAAAAGCTGACTCATATCCGAGCCAGCTCAAGCTAAATGCCAATATTTTCTATAAATGTCCTTCTTTAATTATCTCATCGTCTACCAGAATACGTCCGCAATATTCACATACGATTATCTTCTTTCTTGATTTAATATCTAACTGCCTCTGAGGTGGTATCTGGTTAAAGCAACCACCACAGGCATCACGCTGTACCGGTACAACAGCCAGTCCGTTTCTTGCATTGGAACGTATTCTCTTGTATGCTGTCAGTAACCTCTCTTCAATGATCAACTGTACTTTTTCAAGTTTCTTATACAATCCTTCTTCCTCTTTCTGAGTATCTGAAATGATTTCATCCAACTCAGATTTTTTATTTTCCAGGTCTGTTTTACGGTCTGAAAGCGTTGTTTCTGAACCAGTAATCACAACTTTCTTTTCTTCAATCTGAAAGTTAAATTCCCGGATTTTTTTATTGAATAACTCAATCTCTAGATTTTGATACTCTATCTCTTTTGAGAGAGAATCAAATTCCCTGTTATTTCTTACATTTTTCTGTTGCTCTTCATATTTTTTTATTAAAGCTTCAGCTTCCGTTATTTCAATATTCTTCTTTGAAACTGATTTTTCAAGAGTGACAACCTCCTCTTTAAGATTGCCAAGCCTGGTTTCAAGACCAACTATTTCGTCCTCAAGATCCTGCACTTCAAGTGGCAGTTCACCTCTAAGAGTTTTAATTTTATCTATCTCTGAATCAACTAACTGCAGACAAAATAATGCTCTCAGCCTCTCTTCTACAGATATTTCGGATTCGTGAACTTTTGCTTTTTCCATCTTACAAATAATTAATCGGATTGGTGTTTATTTTTGAAAACCGGACTGCAAATTTAGGGAATTTTTTGATAATTAGATCGTATAAAATTTCTGTTGTGAATTTTTCGGTTTCAAAATGCCCTGCATCAATAAGGAGAATCTTATTTTCAGTCTCAAAGAATGAATGGTATTTTATGTCGGCGGTTACAAAAGCATCAGCTCCGGAAGCAATAGCATTACTCAGAAGGAAGGCTCCTGAGCCTCCGCAGAGAGCAACCTTACTGATATCCTTACCGGACAGCTTTGAGTATCTCAAACTATCAGCATTAAACTGAGTCGAAACAAATTCAAGGAACTCACGCTCAGATACCGGATTTTTCAACTCGCCAATACAACCTAGTCCTAATTCAATATTATCATTCTCAAGATTATAAAGATCATATGCCACTTCCTCATAAGGATGAGAATCAAGCAAAGCCTTGATTACTTTTTCTTTCAGATGAGAGAATAATATTGTCTCAAACCTGGTCTCTTTTTCAAAGTGGAGAATGCCTTTTTCTCCAAGAAACGGATTACTGTTTTCATTTCCCCTGAAACTCCCGGAACCCTCATTGATAAATGCGCATTGATCATAATTACCAATAACTCCGGCTCCTGCATTAAAAAGGGCTTCTCTGACTTTATCTAAATGTGTTTCTGGAATATATGTTACTAACTTTAACATCCTTTTCTTTAATGGTGATAACACACTTATATTATGAAGATTAAGCTTTTGAGCTATTTTTCTGGAAACTCCGTTACTGAAGGCATCAAGATTAGTATGTGCTGAATAAACTGCAATTCCACTCTGGATTGCTTTAATTAAAATCCTTTCAGTCATTGAACTACCTGTTATCTTCTTTAAAGGATTGAAAATAAGCGGATGATGTGTAATAATAATATCATTCCCTTCTGAAATTGCCTCTTCCAAAACCTCCTCAGTAATATCTATGGACAAAAGTGCGGAAGATATCTCTTTATAAGGTACTCCTACCTGAATCCCCGAATTATCATAACCTTCCTGAAATGACAATGGAACTGCCGAATCGAGGTAAGAACAAAGTTCCTCTAGCTTCATATTCAATCTTATTTCAACATTTTCCCGGATTCACAGAGATTCTCAGATTGTATCTCTTATATCAAGAAGCATGCTTCTTATTTTCAGAAGTGATTCATTCACTTCAAATTTGTACTCCGTCTCCTCCCATTTTTCCGAAAGGCGCTTCTTAACACCTGAAATAGTCATTCCTTCTTCCTTCAATAAATGATGTATGATCTTCAGGTTTTTAATATCTTTTTGTGTAAAGAGTCTGTTCCCCTTCTTATTCTTCATTGGCTTAAGTACTTCAAACTCATTTTCCCAAAAACGCACAGTAGATACAGGAACGTCAAGCATATCAGAGACTTCACCTATTGCATAATAAAGTTTCTCGACTTTTATTTCTTTGTATGGCATTGCTTTAAATTAATTGTTTTGAATCCTGGTATGTTGATTTTAGTCAAACGATTGTCCTGTTTTTGAAGCAATTTCTATAATTCTTTCATACATATCGGCAGTCAGATCATTAAAATAGAAATTGACCGGATCTAAATTAATACCGTTAAGTTTTACTTCATAGTGTAAATGAGGTGCAATAGACATACCAGTGCTTCCGACATATCCGATCACATCACCTCTCTGAACTTTCTGTTTTGGACGCACATTGAAATCATCAAGGTGACCGTATATTGAAGTATATCCGAAACCATGGTCAATAATAATGTTGTTCCCCAATCCTCTTTTTGATGAATGAACTGATGCAATTACACCATTTCCGGTTGCATAAATTTCAGTTCCTGTGGGAGCAGTAAAATCCATCCCTGAGTGAAATTTGATGATTTTATAATACGGATGGACTCTTAATCCAAAACCTGAAGCAGTGCGTGTCAGATCTCTGTTCGAAATGGGTAGTATTGCCGGTATTGATCTAAGCATCTCTTCTTTGCGCATAGCCAGGGAAATGAGATCATCAAAAGATTTGGACTGCACATATATCTTCTTCCTTATCCTGTCAAGACGCTTTGTAGTCTCAATCACAATGCTGGAATTATCATATCCCTCAAGCTCTTTAAATCTATTGACACCTCCTATTCCAACGTCACGGAGTGTTGAGGAAATAGGCTCTGCTTCAAAGATAGTCCGGTATAAGTTGTCATCTGTCTCCTGTAATTGTTGAAGTATCTTCTCAACATTCGCCATCTCCCTGTGAATCAAATCATATTGAATGCTCATCTGTTCTATCTCCCTTTTAAGTGCTTTCTCTTTGGGAGAATCTACAAAAATGGCAAAAATCAAACCATAAATAAAAGCTATAATAAGGGAACCTGTAAAATAGGCTAATGATCTCATTAATACAGCTCTGAAACCCAACCTGATCTTATCAAAACTCAGTGATTCCGGATTAAATTTGTATTTTGTATTTGGCATATTGCGACAAAGATAATCAAAACTGAAAAATAACAGATATCAGATATTAAGAGGGTGAAGAAATGTGGTTTTTATCTGAATTTTGTTTCAGAGCTGAGGGCCTGAATCATCTCAAAATACTGATCTTCAGAAAGGTCATCATTTATAAAATAAAGAGGGTTTTTATGCTGACCATAAAGGTCAATCTGATAATGCAGATGAGGACCGGAAGATATCCCGGTACTTCCGCTCAGACCTACAAGGTCACCTCGTTTAAGATTCATTCCCCTGGTAACTCTTATATTGCTGAGATGACCGTATGTGGTATGGAATCCATAATCATGGTCAATAACCACATAGTTACCAAAGCCACCTGTACTCCAGCCCGCTTCTATCACTGTACCTGCACCTGTCGCGAATACTTCAGTACCATAAGGTGCCTCAAAATCCTGTCCATGATGCCATTGTCCGATGCCAAGAACAGGATGGTGGTCCCTGTATTTCACACCGTCGCCTCTTTTAATGGATACTTTAACCGGAGATATCCATGGAATGTGCTCCATTTCTCTTATCCATTCATTCTTTCTGTCTGAGACTGCTACAAAAGATTCTTTCTGCACGTTAAGGCTATTTTTGATCTCATCCAGTTTATTACGCTTAGTAATCATAAGATCAGAATTAAAATATCCTGACAGATCACGATACCTGTCAACTCCTCCAAATCCAGGATTTCTCATAGATTCAGGAATCGAATCCATATCAAGAATCGGACGGTACCTCATTTCATCGGAAAGCTTAATACCGTTGATGATCTCAGTTGTATTTTCAAACTGCTTTCCAACAAGGGCATATTGTAACTTAATGTTATCAATCTGTTGCTGAAGAACTTTCTCTTCGGGTGATCCGAAAATGTTTTCAAATATTGTCCCGTAAAAAACTGCAATTGCAACAGTACCGGCAAACCATACCACTACCCTTAAGAGCTTTTTCTTCCATGGTAATCGTACCTGCTTGTATTGCAGGTCGTTTAAATCAAGAACATACTTTCTGTTTCGCATCAGCAGGTAGCTGTTTTTTGATTTTTTTCATCGGTAACCGACAAATCTAAACAAAAAAATTAATTTTACAAGCCAAATTACGGGTATATTTACATAACTCAATGATAATTACAATGAATGCACAAGAACTGAGACGGATATTTTTTGATTTCTTTCATTTAAAAGGTCATACTATTATTGACTCTGCTCCAATGGTTGTTAAAAATGATCCCACTCTCATGTTCACTAATGCAGGGATGAACCAGTTCAAAGATATTTTCCTGGGTAATCAACAACCTAAGATAAAAAGAGTAGCCAACTCGCAAAAGTGCCTGAGAGTATCAGGCAAACATAATGACCTTGAAGAAGTTGGGCATGATACATATCATCACACAATGTTTGAAATGCTTGGCAACTGGTCGTTTGGAGACTATTTTAAAAAAGAGGCAATTGAATGGAGCTGGGAATTGCTCGTCAAGAAGCTTGGGATACCGGAAGATAGACTCTATACAACAGTTTTTGAAGGAAGCAAAGAGGATAATGTACCACGTGATGATGAGGCTTTCAGTTACTGGCAAAAATGCTTTGCAAAACCCGACGGAAGGATAATTGACGGATCTAAAAAAGATAATTTCTGGGAAATGGGAGAAACCGGTCCATGCGGCCCATGTTCTGAGATCCATGTTGATATAAGGGATGAGGAGGAGAGAAAAAAAACACCCGGGCGCGAACTTGTAAATAAAGGGCATCCGCACGTAATTGAGATATGGAATCTTGTCTTTATACAATATAACCGGAAGACAGACGGAACCCTTAATCCACTCCCCTCAAAGCATGTTGATACAGGTATGGGCTTTGAAAGGCTTTGTATGGTTGTACAGGGAAAGAAATCGAATTATGAAACTGACATCTTCCAGTCGATTATACGGGAAATATCCAAAATCACAGGTAAAGCATACGGAGTAAACGAGAACTGGGATATTGCCCTTCGTGTTATTGCCGACCACCTGAGAGCTGTTTCCTTTTCTATTGCAGACGGACAACTTCCTTCAAACAATAAAGCAGGCTATGTAATCAGAAGAATATTGCGCAGAGCTGTAAGATATGGCTATAATAATCTTGAGATTGATGAACCATTTATTTATAAACTGGTTCCGGCTCTTTCTGATACAATGGGAGACCAGTATCCGGAATTGCGATCGGGACAGGAGCAGATAGCAAAAATAATCCTTGAGGAAGAGACATCATTCCTGAAAACTCTTGGAAAGGGATTAAAGATGATTGATAAAATGATAGCCGAGCTTAAGAATGAAAACAAAAATATGCTGCCAGGAAAAGTTGCATTTGAGTTATATGATACGTTTGGTTTTCCTGTAGATCTCACACAACTTATTCTTAAAGAGAATGATATGCATCTCGAGACTATTGGTTTCGAAAATGAAATGAAGAGTCAGAAAAAGCGTTCCCGGGATGATGCATCAGTAGTTGCAGGAGACTGGACAATTTTAAGGGATATTGAAGAAACAATATTCACCGGTTATGATAAATCAGAGGATGACGTGTTGATCACAAAGTACCGCATAAATAAAGCTAAAGGGAAAGAGAGTATACAGATTATTCTTGATAAAACTCCATTCTATGCTGAATCTGGCGGACAAGTTGGAGATACAGGAACTATTAAATCAGAAAAAGAGGTGATTACAGTAACTGATACAATCAGGGAAAATAATCTTATTATACATATTCTATCGAAATTGCCTTCAGATCCGATGGATGTATTCCGGGCTTCAGTAGATATTGAAAAACGTCTTATGACTGCAAATAATCATACTGCCACTCACCTGATCCACTTTGCATTGAGGGCACACTTAGGGAATCATGTGGAGCAGAAAGGTTCTCTTGTTACTCCGGAGCGTCTGAGATTTGATTTCAGCCATTATAGCAGACTTACCAGGGAGGATATTCTGAAAGTTGAGGAATTGGCAAACAGGATGGTCAGGGAGAATCACATGGGTAGTGTTCTCTATGACGTTCCACTCAAGGAAGCTGAGTCAATGGGTGCAATGGCTCTGTTTGGGGAAAAATACGGAGATAAGGTACGTATTGTCTCATTTGGGAAATCAGTTGAACTTTGTGGAGGAATACATGCCGACAATACGGGAAAAATAGGCTTGATAAAAATCATATCAGAAGGGGCAATCGCATCCGGAGTCAGACGCCTTGAAGCCGTAACTGCATCCAAAGCAGAGGAATATATTAATGAAAAAATGGCCAGCATTGATGATATAGCTGCTCTGGTTAAGAGTACGGGTAACATCAAGGAGAGTGTGGAAAAACTAATTTCAGAAAACGCCACACTTAAAAAAACAATCGAGAAATTTCAGTCCCAGTATGCAATCACAATTATTAAAAGTCTTGAAGAAAAGGCTGTTATACTGAATGATGTAAGATTTATTTCAGGAGAGATCATAGCTGAGTCAGCAGATCTTCTGAAATTAGTTGCATTTGAAATAAGAAGAAAAACTGATAACAGTGTACTAGTGATTGGTTCTATAATCAATGGTAAACCAACACTTCTTGTAATGGTGTCAGATAAACTCGTTGAAGAACGAGGTATAAAGGCAACAGATATTATCAGGGAGATAGCTGTTGAAATCGATGGAGGTGGTGGCGGACAACCTTTTATGGCAACTGCCGGGGGGAAAAATAGAGAAGGATTGTCTAAAGCTATCAAGAGAGCGGCAGAATATATCAGCAATATCTGAATATTAATTTAACCATGACAATTATGTCAGGGAGCTTTTGATCGATTTATCTGTGTTTTATAGGTCAATTGTATATCTTCAATGAACACTTTTCCCCTGAATCCATTTCAGGGAACCCTGTTTATAAATCATCACGGTCGAAAATACCAGTTTAAACATAGTTTGTATATATGTGATATACAATACATTATAAATATATAATATTTTTATCGGCCACATCCATAATAGTTGTTCGAAAATAATTATTAGAATTGCAGACTAATCATTTCATTAAAACCATGGAAGTAACAAGAACTTTTGACATAATTGAATGGAATAAGGAAAAATACCCTCGTAATGATATGTACGGAGGTAAGAGAGACAAAGAATGGATCACCTATAACGTTGAAGAAGTTAGTAATAATATAAACTGGGTTAGTTATGGTCTTCTCTCCCTGGGTTATAAGAAAGGCGATAAGATTGCCACAATAAGCGGGAACAAACCGGAATGGAACTTTGTTGATATGGGATTAGCCCAGGCAGGTATAATTCATGTTCCAATCTATCCTACCATAAGTACTGAAGAATATGCCTTTATCCTGCAACATTCAGATGTTAAAGCAATTATTATAGGGAATAAAACAATTTTCTCCAAAGTGAGTCCCATTATAACAGGAATACCACACCTGAAAGATATATTTTCATTCGACCCTGTTGATGGAATAAAATCATTTAATGAAATTATTGAAGCGGGCAAGAGAGATACTGATAAATACAAAGATGAACTTGCCAGTATAAAAACTGGTATCAAACCCGAAGATCTTGTTACAATCATTTATACATCAGGGACAACCGGCAACTCAAAAGGGGTGATGCTTTCACATAAAAACCTGGTATCAAATGCAATTTCAACTTCAAAAGCCCATCACCTGGGATATGGACACAGAGCAATAAGTTTTCTTCCACTCTGCCATGTTTATGAAAGAATGGTTAATTATCATTTTCAATACAAAGGTATAAGTATCTATTATGTTGAAAATATGGGTACTGTTTCAGAGGTAGTAAAAGAGATTAAACCTCATATTTTCAATACGGTCCCAAGGCTGCTTGAAAAGATTTATGACAATATTCTTGCTAAAGGAAGAAATCTGCCATGGATCAAGAGAAAGATATTCTTCTGGGCAGTTGACCTGGGTCTCAAATTCAAACTCAGGGGAAACTCATCATTTTATAAGTTCCGCTTAAAAATTGCAAGAAAGCTTATTTTCAGCAAGTGGAAGGAAGCACTGGGAGGTGAGCTTCAGGTTCTTGTTTCTGGTGGTGCCGCACTTCAGTCTCGTCTCGAGAAGATATTCTGGGCAGCCGGTCTGCCTGTTATACAGGGGTACGGACTTACTGAAACTTCACCTGTGATTTCTGTAAATCCATTTCGCATTGATGAAATAGGTTTTGGCACTGTTGGACCGGTTCTTGAGAATGTAGAGGTCAGGATTGCTGAGGATGGAGAGATACTGACAAAAGGTATTAACCTTATGATGGGTTACTATAAGGCTCCTGAACTTACAGCAGAAGTTATTGACAGTGATGGTTGGTTTCATACCGGGGATATAGGTATTATAGAGGATGGAAAATTTTTAAGAATAACCGATAGGAAAAAAGAGATTTTTAAGCTCTCCGCCGGCAAATATATTGCCCCTCAAGTTATTGAAAACAAACTGAAGGAGTCGGTATTTATTGAACAGGCTATGGTCATTGGTGAGAATGAAAAATTTGCCAGTGCTATTTTTTCCCCGAATTTTGCATTTCTTCACGACTGGTGCTCTATACATAAGATACAGTTCAGGGATAATAATGACCTGATCGAACTTCAGGAAGTAATAGAAAGATTCGGAAGAGAAGTAAAAGAGATAAATAAAAATCTTGGCGAACATGAACAGATAAAGCGGTTCCGTCTTGTCACTGACGAATGGTCTCCAATTACCGGGGAACTTTCACCAACACTTAAACTTAAAAGAAATTATCTTACAGAACGGTATAAAGGAATAATCTCGGATATCTATTCCGGTGGAGAAAAAGATATGAACGTTTTTGCCAGAATAAAAAATGGGATTAATGGTGTCCTGAAGAATCTGCCTAAATTTTAGAATCTGTGAGATCAGAAAAATATTAAGCTGAAGTGACTTTATAAGTAATAATGTTGTTTGGAGGACTAAGAAAGAACAATATTTACACATTATTTTTACTTTCTGATTACGTTACATTTCTGATTATCATACCGGCTTGCTTTTAACCCTTTATTTTTTGTATTTTTAGGGCTTCAAATTTTCTATGAATGAAGACCTCAAATAGAAGGAATACTCAAGGTTTAAAAATATACGGATATCTGATACCAGGAAAAGATCCTTCATCCTTTTTACAAAAGTGCCCATGGATAACTGGCTTTTTTTTTATTTTTTTATTACTTCTAGTATATCCATCCTGCACACCTGAATCCTGTTTCGAGGAGACAAATGCATTTGTTAAAGTGACCTTTTATAATAATGCAACTGGAAAACAGTTTGCTCCGGATAGTCTTACACTGTTTGGCCTGAATATGGAAACAAACAAATTGTATAATAAAGCCCTGAAAGTACAACCTGCCCTTTTACCACTTGATGCTAACACCGGTAATTGTGAATTCATTGTAAGGATCAACGGAGTTACAGATACTCTTGGTTTATCCTATAAGAGCTATCCTCATCTGATATCGAAGGAGTGTGGTTATTCATTCTACCATACAATCGATACAACAATTACTATTACCAACAATAGTGTTGATAAAATCAGGATGATAAAGAGAAATATAACTACAATCAATGAAGAGAATATCCGTATATATTATTAGCCTCTTCTTAATTTCATTTAATGGTATAGTCCTGGCCCAGGATACAATCCTTTTTCCTCTTAGGATAAAGGCCGGATTTGAATTATCTGGTCCTGTGATTTATCTGATAGAAAAAAACAACCTGAGTACAGAAGGATATATCTCAGCAGATATTAATGAGAAAATTGCTGTAATATTGACTGCAGGATATGCGGATTACAATAATACACAATACAATTATCAGTATTTTAATAAAGGTATTTTCTTCCGTACCGGTGTAGACTTTAATCTCCGAAAACCCGAAGTTGCATCAGACAAATATTGGGCAGGTATCGGTCTCCGTTATGGATTCAGTACTTTTAATTCAGAGACTCCTACATTTAAAGAGTCCAATTACTGGGGAACCACATTCTCCTCTATTCCCTCAAAGACCTCCTCAGCCCATTTTTTTGAAGTAACACCGGGAATCAGATCAGAAGTTTTTAAAAACTTTAGTATCGGCTGGTCGGTCAGTTTACGAATGTTACTTTACAGCAGCTCGGGTAAAGATTTAAGACCTATCTATATTCCCGGATTCGGTAATGGAGGGAAGAAAGTCAGCACAGGAATCAACTATTTTATGGTTTGGAATTTCCCATATAAAACCATCAGATACATTGTTAAGCCCGAAGAACCCGAAACTACGGAAGAATCAACAACTTCGCCAAAAACCGAACGGTAAAGGAGAGAGGCATTAAGTTTTTTATGTTCATCCAACTTTAAATACTTTGATCCTTGAAATCTTTATATACTTCCATCCTTTTCGGACTTCCTGCTGAAGATCCAAAGCCCCAGGAAAGTAATCAATCCATTTAAAAGGAGCAATTCGAATCCGAATTTATATCCGTTAAGAAGGGCTTCAGAATATTTACTTAGGAAAAAACATATCACAGGTGAAATCACAGCAATTGCAGGAGTAATTCTGTCATTCACTTCTCTTTTTGTAAAGAGTCCAAAGGAGTATAGACCCAGAAGAGGACCATAAGTATATCCTGCTATAGTGAATAATTTGTCAATAACAGCCCTGTCGTTTAATACACTGAATATCATGATACTTACAAAAAATACTACAGATATTGACAAATGCACTGCATATCTTATTCGTGTCTTCTTCTTCTCCGATATTCCCTCCCTCTTTTCAAGTCCGAGGAAATCTATACTAATTGATGTTGTAAGCGATGTCAGGGCACCATCCGCACTGGGGAAGGCCGCAGAAATAAGACCGATCAGAAAAACTACTCCCGCCAGTGGCCCGAGATATTCAAGCGCAATTTTTGGAAAAAGTTCATCAGTAGCTGCAACAGAAACGCCTGCTTTTTGTGAATACAGAAGCAAAAAAGCACCAAGAAACAGAAACAAAAGGTTAACAAAAATGAGTATAAAACTGAACGTGAACATATTTTTCTGGGCTTCTTTAATATTTCTGCAACTGAGATTTTTCTGCATCATTTCCTGGTCAAGACCTGTCATGACTATTGTAATAAACATGCCACTGAAGAATTGTTTAACAAAAAATCTTTCATGATGCCAGTCAGTATTGAACATATTAGTTACATTGCTATCTCTTATTGAAGAAATAAGTTCAGAAAACGGCATTCCCAGACCTTTGCTTATATAAATGATTGAAAGCACAACCGCCAGCAGCATAAAAGTTGTCTGAAGCGTGTCTGTCCAGATAATTGTCTTTATTCCTCCTTTTAAAGTATATATTATAATAAGAATGATAAAAACCATCACATTGATCCAGAACGGAATGTTCCACGCATCAAAAACGAATGTCTGTAACACACTAATAACAAGGAACATTCTAAGTGATGCTCCAAGGATCCTGGAGATAATAAAAAACCCGGCACCTGTCTTATACGACCAATATCCAAATCGCTGGTCAAGATATGAATATATTGATGTCAGCCTGAGACGGTAATATAAAGGAAGCAATACAAGAGCAATAACGAAATAACCGACCAGGTAACCCAAAACAACAACCATATAACTAAACTGGGTATCCTTTACCCACCCCGGAACTGACATGAATGTTACACCTGAAAGTGAAGCTCCAATCATTCCATATGCTACAACAAACCATGGAGAAATCTTGTTACCAATAAAAAATGACTGATTGTCAGCTTTTCTGGCTGTTAACCATGTAACAGCAAAAAGGATTATAGTGTATATTAAAAAAATGATCAGGATAATTGAAGGCGACATAAATAGAAAATTATTTTTACAAGAATAACAAAAAGAATGCAGGCCAAAAAATTAAGAACATTTTAATTATATAGCAATAATTGGAGTATTTTTGTTAAAAACTAAAATTTATGAGTTTTTCTGAGTTCCCCTCTAGGTTGCTTGAAAATGCTGTAAATGAATTTGCCTCACTGCCTGGGATAGGAAGAAAAACTGCTTTCAGACTGGTCATGAACCTGCTACGAAGAGATTCGGGTGAGGTAAAGAGATTTGGTGAGAGCATCATGAGACTGCATGAGGAGATACACTACTGCAAAGTCTGTAATAATATTTCAGATTCTGAAATCTGTAATATCTGTAATGATGAAAAACGCGATAGAGATCTGATATGTGTAGTTGAAAATATTCAGGATGTGATGGCAATTGAAAATACCCGGCAATATAAAGGATTATATCATGTTCTGGGTGGGATAATATCCCCCATCGATGGTATCGGACCATCTGACCTGAAGATTGAATCTCTTGAAGAAAAAATCAGATCTGGTGGTATCAGAGAGATAATCCTTGCCCTCAGCACAACCATGGAAGGTGATACAACAAACTACTATCTTTATAAAAGACTGGGGAAATATGATACCTATATTACCACATTAGCCCGGGGTGTCGCAGTAGGTGATGAACTTGAGTATACAGATGAGATAACACTTGGCAGGGCAATAAATAACAGAAATCCTTATCAGACAATATAAATTTAATACTTAATCAATTACCTGAATACACTTTAAACCTGTTAAATAACTGATCTGCAATATCTGATCAGGAAAACCTAAACATTTTATCCTTGTGAGTGTTTTATAGTTAGATTCAAATATTATTTGTAACTTATCATCTTTAATCAAGGAATATGGCCAGGATAAATATTATTCTTCCTGCAATGGGAGAAGGGGTTATTGAGGCAACAATAAACAAATGGCTCGTCACTGAAGGTTCGCATGTTAATGAAGATGACCCGCTTGTTGAAGTAGCTACAGATAAAGTGGATTCAGAAATTCCGTCACCGGCTTCAGGTATAGTTGTTTCTGTTATTGCTGCAGAAGGTTCCGTGAAGAAAGTCGGGGATACTATTGCAATTCTGGAGAATGAGACGAAAAATGGACCCGAATATCCTGAAAAAATTGAGAAAGAGATTGAAAGGATAAGAGAGTCTATTGAAATTGTTAAGAAGGAAAAGGATAATATTGTTATACTCTCGCATGGATTAAAAAGCCGTACCAAATCCGGGAAATTCATATCACCCCTTGTTAGAAGTATAGCAGTTAGAGAAGGAATAAGTTATTCTGATCTGGATTCAATCAGTGGGACCGGAATGGATGGCCGTATCACAAGGGATGATTTGCTCAAGCTTATTGAAACAAGAAAAAATGTTCGGGATGCTTCAAAGGTTTTCAGGGTGGACGAAAAAGAGAAAACCAAAGGCAAATTCTCATCAGGTGATGAAATAATTGAAATGGACAGAGTACGTAGGCTTATTGCTGATCACATGGTAATGTCCAAAAAAATATCTGCCCATGTCACTTCATTTATTGATGCTGATGTGACACGTCTGGTGAATTGGAGAAACTCCTTTAAAGAGAAATTTTTTGCAACTGAAGGAGTGAAGCTTACTCTGACTCCAATTTTTATTGATGCTGCAGCAAGAGCTTTATATGAATTTCCAATGGTTAATATCTCAGTCGACGGTAACAATATTATCAGGAAGAAAAATATAAATATTGGTATGGCTACAGCCCTTCCCGATGGTAACCTGATCGTACCAGTGATAAAAAATGCCAATGAAAAAAACCTGACAGGCCTTGCCAGGTCTGTTAACGATCTTGCCGGCCGGGCTAGAAAAAATATGTTGAAACCTGACGAAATTACGGGTGGAACATTCACTGTGACCAACTTCGGAAGCTATAATAATCTGTCGGGTACCCCAATAATTAACCAGCCGCAGGCCGCAATTCTGGGTACCGGAGCAATCAGAAAAATCCCGGCTGTATTGGAGACTCCTGATGGAGATGTTATTGCTATAAGACAAATAATTATCCTTTCTTTAAGCTATGATCACAGGGTTATTGATGGAGCCCTGGCAGGAAAATTTCTTAATAAAATCAAAGAAATACTGGAGAATTATTCCCCCGACATTAACTGATCCGGCGGAATAATAACATTTGAAATCCTGAAATTATTCCAATGAAGTCAGAATTTTGATTTTTTTAAATAAATTTAGGAAAAGGTTTGTTCAACGTTATCCTTTTTACCAAATATTTCCGCTAAATTAGTAGCTTTGAGAATTAAATATTTTGCATATATGATACTTCCATGTATCTGGAGAACAGAAAGCAGAAGGAAGAAACTAATAAACATTGTGATACCATCATCCTTTTAAGATCAACTTTAATATGATAAAGAAGTCTGTTTTGATGTCATGCCTGCTGGTTATTATCTTCAATACTAACCTGATTTCCCAGTCCAGAGTTGAGATTAAAAATAATTTTTATGACGCTGAAAGCTGGATTTTATTCGAGGATTATAAAGAAGCGCTCCCTCTGTATCTTACATTGGCTAAAATATACCCGAACAATAGCAATATAAAATACAGGATCGGACAATGCTACATCAATACTCCGGGAGAGAAGGACAAGGCACTGATTTATCTCGAAGAGGCTGTTAAACATATAAATCCTAATTATAAAGAAGGTAAATTCAGGGAGATTGGAGCCCCTTATGATGCACTTTATTATCTTGCCAACGCATATAGAATTAATAACCAGCTTGATAAAGCACTTGAGACATATGGCCTTTTCAGGCAAAACCTTGACCCTAAGGTATATGATTCAACAATTGTGAAGTTACAGATACAATCATGCCTTAATGCCAAAGAACTGATGGCAATGCCTCTCTATATAAAGGAGAAAAACATAGGAAATTTTATTAATGAGAATAATTCTGAATTTAATCCTGTTATTTCAGACAACGAAAATATGCTGGTCTTTTCAAGAATCACAGCTTTTTACGATGCATTGTTTTACTCAGTTAAAAATAACGGGGAATGGAGCATGCCAATAAACATGAACGGATTGCTGAAGATAGACAGAGATATCTATCCTACATCTCTCTCAAATGACGGTAAAACTCTTTACCTGTACAGCTCTGAAGCTTATGACGGGATCATTTACTCTTCCAGGTTTGAGAATGGAAACTGGTATCCTCTTGTCAAACTAAATGAGAATATTAACACTAAGTACTGGGAATCGCATGCTACCATCTCTCATGATGATAAAAAACTATACTTCACGAGTAACCGTAAAGGAGGCTATGATGGGCTTGATATCTACGTATCGGACAGGGACAGCACAGGTGACTGGGGGCCGGCAAAAAATCTTGGTCCTGTTATTAATACCCCTTATAATGAAGAGACTCCATTCCTGAGTAAGGACGATAAAACACTTTTCTTTAGTTCTAGAGGTCATTTTAATATGGGAGGATATGATATTTTTTATTCCAATTTACTTGAAAACGGGGACTGGTCAGTACCTCTAAATGTTGGTTATCCTCTTAATTCTACTGATGATGATGTATTCTTCAGGGCATTAAATGATGGATACGCGGGGTATCTTGCAAAATACAGCCCTGATGGTTTTGGGAAACAGGATATCTATAAAATTGAGATTTTTTCTGAAGACCATCCGAGAAAATTCTTTTTAAGAGGAATGGTAAAAGTGGCAGACCTTGTCAAAAATGCTAATGACAGTGTGAGGGTTAGCGCAATGAATATAAAAAATCCCAATCAGACGATTGTCGTTTATTCCAATCCTAAAACAGGTGAATACGAATTCCAGCTACCTCACGGAAACTTTGAAGTAACATATGAAGCCAAGGGTGGTGAAATTGTGAAGAGAAATATAGATCTTCCTATATCATACCCCTCTGACAGCTTTGTTCTGCCTGGTACTGTTTTACCTAAAACAGACTTCGTTGCTGATCTCAATGTCGGGAGAAATAAGTCAATTTCAGTAACCAGAGGAGATTCAATCTTATTTCCGCTTAGAGTTGAACCGGGATCAGTTCTGGTTGTAGAAAAATGGCTTGGAGATTCTCTGCTTGGTTCTGAAGAATTTATAATTACTGACTCAACTTTTAATTATAAGAGTGTACCTCTGCCAGGGGATAATAAAATTGTTTTTAAACTTACTGACAGGTTTAACAATACTACTACTACCGATGTTTATATCAGCCGGGAAAAAGGAGTCATAACCCAGCCCATTACCCGTCCTGAATATAGCCATATTATAGCTGAAAAACAGTTAGCTGCTGTTGTTGAAATGCTTAAGAATCGCGATAATGAGAAGCTCAGAAAAATCATAGCAGGAGCTTTTTTCGGAAACAAGCAATTCGGTAAAATAGATGACCTCATTTCATTTCTGAAGGAAGAAGCGGCAAAGTCGGACATTAATTCTGAAGATGTCGATAAACTTGCACTTAAGATAGCAGTTATGGATAATGTACTTACTCAGGCTGCTGTTGATCTAATGTCCAAACAATCGGAAGGTGATCTTAAAAAAATCCTTGAAAACCTCGATATTTACAAGGAGAATCTAACCTCATGGACTGATTTACAGGAATATATTTCAACAAAAACGGAAGGCAAGATAAGTCCGGAAGATTTAAATAAAATTGCCGCTGATGTACTCTCAGATACAGATCCCTCAATATCTTCTTTGAGAGAGAAAATTTTGACAATAAGTAATAATTCCGTTTCAGGCAATATAATCAGGCAGGCAATCGCAGCTACTGACAATAATAAAATCAAGAATGCTGATCAATGGTTGCTTTCCGTTTATAATGAATCAAAAAAACAAGGTTTGACTGATAACCAGATTGCTGATATATTTGTGGCTTTAAGTTCAGTTCCCACTGATGACGTTGAAGAGTTTAAACGTTCATTAATTCAGCATGCACAGGAACCTTTCCTCGCCTGGCTTAAATCGCTCGATCTTAAACTAGAGAAAATCAGAACACCTAAAGATCTGATTCAATATATTCTTGCAAACAGTGATAAGGGAATTTACACAAAAGAATCCTTCCTGAAAGCTCTTTCAAATCTGATCCTTTCAAAAGATATTCCTTCTGAATCAATAATATCACAAACTATTCCAGACCAAAACAGGTTGTGGATACTCTGGATTGTTTTAGGAGCCGGAACAATTTTTATCTTTATCATTTTTAGAAAAAAAAGAAAAAATAACAACAAAACATGATAATTAAAAAATGAGCAATAAAATCAAAACGCTATTTATTATAATTTCAGCATTTACTATTTCTGCAAAAGCACAGGATTTAAATAAGCTCCAGGAAACATTTCTGGAAGCTGAGTATTTCTTTCTTAATGAAGATTATTCAGATGCTGTCACCTATTACCTCCCGCTTTATGAAAAAATGCCGGATAATGCCAATATAGCTTATCGGATAGGCGCATCTTATCTTAATATTCCCGGAAAAAAGAATTTTTCAATATCTTACCTTGAAACTGCATCCAAAAACATTTCACCCAAACATAAAGAAGGTACAATAACCCAAACCACTGCTCCATATGATGCATTATTCATGCTTGGAAAAGCATACCTTGTAAATTATAAATTTGATAAAGCAAAAGAAACATATATCAAGTATTCCAAAATGCTTTCTCCTGAAGAGATTGAAAACCTCGATTTTGTTAAACACGAGATACAGATATGTGAAAATGCAAAGGAACTGATCGCAAATCCGGTTTCTTATACCGAAGAGAATCTGGGAGAGCTTTTCAATGATGAAAAGCCTAATTTCAATCCTGTTATTTCTGCTGATGGTAAATCTTTTGCTTACATGGTTTCCCTTAAGTTCTATGATGCAATAATGTTTTCAAATAACCTTAATGGCAAATGGACTCCTCCTGTAAACATAACACCCGAGCTTCAGGCTGATGGCGACATTTATCTTTCAAGTCTTTCATCTGATGGGAAAATTCTGATTTTTTCCAAAGATGATAATGTCAACAGCGACCTGTACAGTAGTTTATTTGACGGTAAAAAGTGGACACCGGCAGTTAAAATAGGAAAAAACATCAATACAAAATACTGGGAATCTCATGGTTCCATTTCCGAAGATGGGAATCAGATAATATTCTCGTCCGACAGGCCGGGTGGCTTTGGAGGCCTTGATCTGTATGTCTCCCGCAGGGTAAAAGGAGGATGGAGCCCTGCAGTTAATCTTGGTGCTGATATCAACACTCAGTTCAATGAGGATCGTGCATTTTTGATTAATAATGGCAAAACTTTAATCTTTAGTTCACAGGGGCACAAGAATATCGGGGGTTATGACATATTTCGTTCTGACATTCAGCCAAATAACAAGTGGGGTAATCCTGAAAACATAGGCTATCCTATAAACTCACCTGACGATAACCTGTTCTTTATGCCTGCAGATAAAGGCAGATCGGGTTACTATTCACTGTTCAAAGAATCAGGAGGATCAGGCAAGGAGGATATTTACAAGGTTACTTTGAAATAAAAATAGCTGAGCAGGAGAGATTTTAAATTATAAAAAGTATTATATTTGTTTTGACGAATATTTTCAGAGTGAAAAGAATATACTTCCAGCTGCAACTATTGACTCTGTTTTTGATATCTGTGAATGCAGCAGCTCAATCTTCCGGTGAGTTGAAAAATATCTTTGCTCAGGCTGAATCATATTACCTGTATGAAGAATATGATCTGGCAAATCAACTTTACATTCTCCTGGAAACTCCTGATAATTCAAATATCAAATATAAAATTGGCACATGTTACCTTAATATCCCCGGGGAAAAGGGAAAAGCTATACCTTATCTGGAAGCCGCTGTTAAGAATGCCAGTTATGATGCCAAACCAGAATCTTTTAAAGAACAGAGAGCACCTCTTGATGCATATTTCTATCTTGCTAAAGCCTATATGATTAATAATGAACTTGAGAAAGGGCTTACAACTCTTCAGACCTTCGATAAGCTTGCAGGAGAGACCCGGCAAAAGGGGGGAATGAAAAATATTGAATATATTGACCAACAAATACTTGCATGTAAAAACGCAATTCAGTTCCAGGAGAATCCGACAGAAATTAGTAAAAAGGTGCTTGGCAGTGAGTTCAGCCAGGGATCAATAAACGATAACCCTGCTGTAAGTTTTGACGGGAATTCAATTGTTTATACTGAAAAACGAGGTTTGTCCAATGTTATTTTTTACTCCAGAAAAGAGAGAGGAAAGTGGCAATCCCCTGTTGAGATAACAGCAAGGATAAATGCAGGAGAAGATTGTTCTTCATGCTCTCTCAATAAAGATGGAACTCTCCTGTTAATATATAAAAAAGACAATTTTGATGGTAATATTTATAGTTCTGAATTAGTAAACGGCGAATGGTCCCAGATAAAAAAACTAAATAAGAACATAAACACAAAATTCTATGAATCACATGCTTCCATTTCAGAAGATGGTGAAAAACTCTTTTTCACCAGCAACAGGGAAGGAGGCCAGGGTGGACTGGATATATATGTTTCTGATAGAGATGCTTCAGGGGACTGGGGGCCTGCTGTTAACCTCGGAAATACTATAAATACAATATATAACGAAGATACTCCTTTCATCACAGCTAATGATTCCATGATTTATTTCTGCTCTGAAGGCCATAGTGGTATGGGAGGATATGATAACTTCAGGAGCCAGAAACTAGGAACAGTATGGAAAACCCCGGAAAACCTCGGATCACCTATAAATACTACCGATGATGATATATTCTTTCTGCCATTTAATAATGGGATGAATGCATTCTATTCAATGACAACTGATTACAAAAAGAAAGAGATATTCTATTTAGGTATTGGAAAAGTAAATGTTAACCGGACTTTTGAAATAAGAGGAAAATTTAGTTTGCAGGACACTGCAATTACAAGCAGTGGAAAATTCTTCATCCATCTTCTCAACAAAGAATCCGGCGATACTCTGGATGTTGGATATCCAAATAAATTTACTGGCTTATACAGTTTTAATATTTACCCGGGATCATTCAGGCTGGTTTACACCGGAAAGGGATATCTGACTCAATCAATCGATACTGTAATTATGCAGGATAATCCTGATATAGTACTGACTATCAACGTAACACTGGAGAAGGATACAACAATAGTAATACCTAAGGCAGAAGTAATCTATGAAAAAATAAATCTTAAAGATATTCCCATTGTTTCTGCAATTGACTCCAGCATACTTATAAAAAACATGAATGTAAATGACATGAATGATTCAAATATCAATGAATCAGATGTGCTATACTATACTGTTCAGGTAATGGCTTTATATAACCCTGTGGATATCAGCTACTTTAAACGCATAACGGATATGAAGGTAATGTATAATGATGCGGATAAGTTCTACAGATATATGACCGGTCATTGTGCAACAAGGGAGGAAGCAACCAGATTGAGATCGGAATTGATCAGGAAAGGTTATCCCGAGGATATCTTTATTAAAAAAGTATCTAAATGATTTCCATTGTAAGAAGTTTTGCTATTCTTATACTTCTCATAACAAACTTTACACCTCTTTTTTCCCAGAAACAAGCAAAAAAGGATTTTATCCGGGCGGTTCAGGATGCAGACATTTTTTTCTATTACGATGAAGATTATGAGAAAGCTGCTGCACTCTATGAATCCCTTCTTTTAAAGTACCCCGGACAAAGCAATATTTCGGCCAAGCTTGGCATCTGCTATTTATATATCGATGGGAAAAAAAATGAAGCAATAGGTCTTCTCTCCTATGCATCAGGAAATGTAATTGAAAATGACAAAGACTACATAGAATATGGAGAAAAAGCTCCTTTGGATACTTACATTTATCTTGCGGCTGCTTACCATGTGAACGATAGCCTTGAAAAAGCCTTAGCTCTCTATTATGAAGTAAAGAAAAAGCTGACCGGAACTGAGGTTTTCCGTGAGGAGTATATTGACAACCAGATTAGGGATTGTAAATACGCTATGGAGATGAGAAAAAAGCCGGTAACAATTATTTCCGAACTTTTTATACCATGGCTCATTGAATTTCCCGGAGCCTGTAATCCGGTTGTTTCAAAAAATGATTCCGTACTTGTATTCACCCAAAAAAAAGAGAATAAAACCAGGATATATTGTTCTTTTAAAACAGGAACATGGCAGCGACCCAAAGATATAACAAATCAACTTGGAGGATCCGATAAATTCTATTCCAACTCAATTACGGGGAATGGACGTCTATTGATACTTTTTTCAGACGATGGTGGTGATGGAAACCTTTTTTATTCTCAGAGGAATGACTCCACCTGGTCTAAGATTAAGAACATGGGAAAACCAATCAATTCAATCTATTGGGAGTCTCATGGCTTAATTGTTCCTGATGGGAAAACTTTTTACTTCTCAAGTAACAGACCTGGGGGTAGAGGAGAACTTGATATTTGGGTATCAGCAAAGGCTGCTGACGGATCATGGGGAAAACCTTTAAATTGCGGAAATACAATAAATACTCCATATAACGAAACCACTCCTTTTTTCGATACATCAATCAATTCCCTGCTTTTCAGTTCTGCAGGTCACACAAGTATGGGGGGCTATGATGTTTTCAGATCCTCACTTAAGAATGGAGTATGGAGTAATCCTGTGGGCTTCCCTTACACCTTGAACACCACTGAGGACAACACTTTCTTTATTGTAAACAATGACGGACCAGGTTTTATAACCAGTATTTACGATAAAACAACAAATTCAAGAAACATATACAATCTAATTGCAATTGATCCGGCGGATGAAATTACAATTGCTGATGGTATTGTAAAGCTGCAGGATGGGATGAATATTGTTCCAGAAAAAATACATCTTGTACTTACTAACAGTAAGAAAGGCGAATTATCAAAAACAATTGATGTACAAGAAAACGGATCCTTCAGGTTCGAATTAAAACCAGGGGATTATCAGATTTTAATCAGTTATGCCGGATATAAACCAGATACTATAAACCTCAATCTCCCTTTAAATTCGATATCACATTACCTCCCGATCATATCAACCCTCATTCCCGAAAAGGTGTCTCAAGGTGAATTTCTGTCTATAAAAAATGTATTATTCGGTTTCGATAGCTATAAACTCGATGATCAGGCAAGATCAAGCCTGGAAATACTGAAAGCTATACTTATTACACATACTGAACTGAGGATTGAAGTTGCTGGATATACTGATGCCAGTGGCAGCAGTGAATTCAACCGGAAGCTGGCAGATAAGAGAGCCCAGGCTGTTATTGACAATCTGGTCCAATCCGGAGTTTCATCCTCCCGGTTTATAAAAAAATCTTACGGGGAATCAAACTTTGTGGCAGCTAACACAAATTCTGATGGCTCTGATAATCCTGAAGGAAGGAAATATAACCGAAGAGTAACATTTGGAATTGTGGATCCGCATACAGGAATTGTAATTGCACAGGATACTTATACACCTGAACATGGGAAGCAACCTTTTTCGATGAGATACAGTATAATTTTGTTAAAAACAAAGATATCTCTGAACGATAGTCATTTCAACAAATTAAAAATGAATGGTCTTCTTTTTATAAGGGCAATTAAAATTGATACAGTTAATTTGTATTCTCTGGGGATCTTCTATAACAGACCCGATGCAATAAAATACCTGGCTTTTGCCAGGGAAAATGGTTTTAAGGATGCATATATAGTTAACCAGTATGATCTTAATAATGAGTCAAGAACACTTCTTAACCCTTCACCTGTCAATAGTAAAAAACTGTATTCAATCCAGCTTAAAGCAGTAAGGCGACCATTAAACATAAATATTTTCGATGGAATTAATGATGTGAAAGAAGTAAAATCGGCTGATGGGTTTTACCGTTACTTATACGGGGAGTACTCATTATACTCAAAAGCCAAGGCTGACCTTATCAGGATACAGGAATCAGGATATAAAGATGCCTTTATCAGGGATGTTAACTTATTGATAAACAGATAGTAAAAACCGGCGAATTTTGTAATCATCTTTACCTGGCAGAATGCAGAGATATTGAAAAAGGTATTACAGAACATTTCTTCCGGATTCTAACCACTAATTATCATAAATATGAAATATCAGGAAATAAGTCTCAGAGCATTGGAACCAGAAGATCTGGAGCTGCTCTATGAGTGGGAAAACAATACATCATATTGGGTGATCAGCAATACTATTACTCCTTTTTCAAAGTTTACCCTGAAAAGATATCTAAAAAATTCTCATAAAAACATTTATGAAACAGGACAGCTGAGGCTTATGATTGTTCTTACTGCTGAAAAAATCAAAATAGGTACTATAGATATATTTGATTTTGACCCATTTCATAAAAGAGCCGGATTAGGTATACTTATTGCTGATGAAAAATACCGGAGAAAAGGCTATGCCTCAATGTCGCTTAAATGCCTGATAGATTATTGTTTCAGGATTTTGCAGCTGCATCAGCTTTATTGTAATATCCTTGCAAATAATTGTGAAAGCATTGACCTCTTTAAGAAACAGGGATTTATACAATGTGGGTATAAAAAAGATTGGATAAAGGCCTCTGACGGCTATCTAGATGAATATATGTTCCAGTTGATAAATGAATAAAAAGGTTTCCTATCGGGACTCGAGGCTATTTAAATCCCGATGCCAGAAGACCGCAGGCTGCTGAAATATCTGCCCCTCGTGTCTTTCTTATGGAAGCTGAAATCCCTGAAACTACAAGATTATGTTTGAAATACTGCATTCTTTCATCTGATGATGATATGTTTTTATCATCCCTGCCAGAATGATATGGAATGATATTGATCCTGATTTTGGAGCCGTTAACCAGTTTTTTTAAACCGTCCAGGTGCCTATCAGAATCATTTATATTTTTTATCATCACATATGCAAGACTCAACCTTCGTTTCTTCTTTAAGGGATATTTTCTCATGATCTCAATAATCTCATGAACAGGATATTTCTTTTCAGCCGGAATTACCTTCACTCTTTCCTCCTCAAATGGAGAATAAAGACTTACAGTAAGATTACATTCTGACCGGTCAAGAAAAGCCTCTATTCCGGGAGTTATCCCCACAGTTGATACAGTTACATTTCCGGGACTTATTGACAAACCCCATTGTGAGGTAATGATCTCACAGGATTTTAAAACAGCACCAATATTATCCATAGGTTCACCCATTCCCATGAAAACAACATGAGTTAAAGAGCCAGTGTCAGGTAAACTGATTACCTGGTTTACTATTTCTCCTGCTGAAAGATCTCCATGGAAGCCATACCGTGCGGTAACACAGAAAGGACAACCCATCCGGCACCCTGACTGGGTGGAGACACATACACTATTTCTTTTCAGGTCTGGCATGTAAACAGTTTCATATACTTTCCCTTCCCCACTACTGAAAAGATACTTCACGGTCTTATCGGCTGATGTAACTGAAGACTCAGGTAATGATAACCCGGAGTTGAAATTATTGTAAAGAAATGATTTTAACGTTTTCGGAATTGAAGGTATTTCCCGAATATCTGCAATCCGCTTTCTGTATAGACCTTGTGCAACAGAAAGAGCATGAGAAAAACTATAACCCTCATTTTTAATTAAAGAATGAATTTCAGGAGGTGTTAATCCACAAAGACCCTTTTGATACATAATAGATATATTTATACAAAATTAATCGGATTATCAATATCTTAGTGATTAATATGAATTGTAAAGCTGTATGGAGTTAACAATTTGTTATATAAATGAATAAATGGGATTCGCTATATATTTATTACATTTCAGGGACAGGAAATGCCCGTAAATCATCCTATTGGATTGCTGAGGAAGCTGCTAAAAGGGGATTAAAAACCGTAGTCCAGCAGATTGACCGGTTAGAGAACATTATTATGCCGGAATTCGGAGAAAAAGTACTGATTGGGTTTGCTTTTCCTACTCACGGATTTAATGCTGCACCCATTATGTTAAGATTCATTGCCGGATTCCCCCATGGTTTGTGTAAAGAGATCTTCCTTTTAAATACCCGCGCGGGAATGAAACTTTATAAAATTTTCCTTCCTGGACTGAGTGGCCTGGCAACTATTGTTCCTGCTTTTATACTCTGGCTTAAAGGTTATAAATGTATTGGTTTCAGGCCTGTTGACATGCCTTCCAACTGGATCCCTATCCATCCGGGGCTGAAAACTAAAGTAATCGAATCAATAATTAACAGATGTGAAAGGATAGTCAGAAACTTCGCAACAAAGATATTTTCCGGAAAAAAGATTTACAGGGGTCTTTTCAGCATTCCAGTCGATCTCCTTATCAGTCCAATATCAGCCGGATACTATTTAGCTGGAAGGTTTTTTCTGTCAAAAACATTTATTGCTAACTATAATTGCAATAATTGCGGTCAATGCATCAGAGAGTGCCCAACAGAATCAATCCTGCTTGTCAGAAACAGACCTTACTGGAAACTTACATGTGAAAGTTGTATGAGGTGCATGAACAATTGTCCTCAGAGAGCAATAGAATCAGCTCATGGTATGGCAACACTTTTTATTATATTAATTACTATTGTGAATTCTCATATCATTCTATTAATTATCAGGATGCTAGACATTCAACCTGATGTATGGTGGTGGAAACTTCTTTCTCAGATTATCGGAATGGCAGGAATGGTTTTTACAGCTGCCATACTGTACCATATTATGCACAGTGCCATGGGATTTAAACCTTTCAGATATATTGTCCGGTTCACTTCACTTACTGCTTTTCCCTTCTGGAGAAGATACAGATATTTGAAAAATGGAAGAAAAAATATTAACTCTGCAGAAGAAAAAACCAGTAACCTTCAAAAAAAATGAAACTTATAATAAAAACCCAGGTAATCGCTGCCATACTCTCAGTCTCATGCGCTGGATCACCCCAGGTAAAAAATAATAATCAACAGGAAAATAATATGATTACAGACAGTACAAAACAGTATGGATACAATAGAGATTTTCTTAGAAAGCACATTGGAATAATAGAGTTAAAAAATAAGAATTCAGCTCTTTGTTTAATCCCCTCATGGCAGGGCAGGGTAATGACAAGTACTTCTGAAGGAGATGAAGGATTCAGCTTCGGATGGATAAATCATGATCTCATTTCTTCACAAAAGATACTTAAGCACATTAATGCTTTTGGAGGAGAGGAAAGGTTATGGCTCGGTCCTGAAGGAGGTCAGTTCTCTATATTTTTCAGCAAAGGTACCGCCTTTTCTTTCGAAAACTGGCAGACACCTGCTTTCCTTGATACTACACCCTATGATGTTATTGAACTTTCTGATACTTCAGCACTTTTTGAATGTAATGTTAACACTCTGAACTACAGCGGCACACACTTTGATTTTAAGTTAAAAAGAAAGATTTCCCTGCTTTCTGAAAAAGAAATCATAAAGCTCACCGGCATCAAAGTTGAAGGGACAAACTGTGTTGCATACAGTTCTGACAATACCATTATAAATAAGGGAGATAAACCATGGATAAAAGAAACAGGACTCCTTTCGATCTGGATGTTGGGTATGTTTAATCCGTCTCCTTCAGTTGTTGTGGTAATACCTTTTATTCCTGGTGATACTAAGATTTCAGGACCACCTGTTAATGATAACTACTTTGGAAAAATATCTGAAGACCGTTTAAAAGTAACTGGCAATCATATATTTTTCAAAGCTGACGGAAAAAGCAGGGGAAAAATTGGGATACCACCCCGAAGATCAACTGGTAAAATGGGAAGTTTTGATTCGGAGAATAATATTCTTACTGTCCTGATATGCAATGTGAATGATGAAAAAACTGATTATGTAAATTCTTCCTGGAAGATTCAGGAGGATCCTTACTCAGGTGATGCCATGAATTCATATAATGATGGCCCGCTTGAAGATGGTTCACAAATGGGCCCATTTTATGAACTTGAGAGTTCCTCTCCCGCAGCCGATCTTAAACCTGGAGAAAGCCTCAGTCATGTCCAGTTTACTTTTCACTTCACAGGCGACATTAATTCACTTGACAGTATAGCCATTAAAGTACTGGGAACGAGTCTTAACGACATAAAAACTGCTTTTTAGGCTTATTTCTGAGTTACGGTCAGCAATCCTCTGTTTTTAAGCAGTGGTTCAATGACAGGTTCACGTCCGCGAAAGTTGACATACATCTGCATTGCATCCATTGTACCATTTCTCTCAAGTATATTTTCCCGGTATGATGCAGCAGTTGCCTGATCGAATATTCCTTTTTCCTTAAATGCCTCAAAGGCATCATTATCAAGAACTGCAGCCCAGGTATAGGAATAATAACCTGAATCGTACTCCCCTGTTATATGGGTAAAATAAGTACTTCTGTAACGTGATATGATTTCAGGTATCAACCCTATCTTTTTAAAGTATTCCTTTTCAAAATTCTGAATATTAATCTTAACTGGTGCCTCAAGAGTATGTAATGACATGTCGAGCAATGAAGCAGCAAGTATCTCCACATTATCAAAACCCTGGTTAAAATAGCCACTGTTTATAATCTTTTTAACCAGTTCGGAATTTATTGTTTCCCCTGTTTTATAGTGCTTTGCATACATATTAAGCACTTCCGGTTCAGTAGCCCAATGTTCCATTAACTGTGATGGTAGTTCAACAAAATCCCAGGCAACATAATTCTGGAAGAAGGTACTCCTGTTTAATAATGCGTCAAGAGCATGTCCAAACTCATGAAATAATGTACTTACTTCTTCCATACTGAGAAGAGATGGCAGTTCACCGATTGGACGAGTAAAATTACCAACTACAGTAACTACTGGAGAAATCTCTTTACCTTTTACTACACAATGGCTACGGTAAGTGCCGCACCATGCACCTTGCCGCTTACTTTCCCTAGGATGAAAATCCATATACAGAACACCCAGGTGTGTTCCATTTTGTTCTTTAACCTCGAAAGCCTCTGCTTCAGCATGAGGCAATGGAATATCAGCAAGGGGAGTAAAGGTAATCCCGAAGAGTTTATTTGCACACATAAATACCCCTTCACGAACATTCTCAAGTTTAAAGTAGGGCCTAAGCTCACTGTCGTTAAGGTCATACTTTTCTTTTCTCAGTTTTTCAGCATAATACCACCAGTCAGATGGTTCCAATTTGAATTTTCCACCTTCAACATTAATTAATGCCTGCATTTCCTTTACTTCATTTTTAGCAACAGGCAGAGCCTTTTCCCATAAACCGTTCAGAAGGTTGAATACATTTTCGGGTACTTTTGCCATCCGTGGTTCGAGTACAATATTAGAATGAGTCTTATATCCTAGCAATTTTGCTCTCTGTGCTCTTAGAGCAATTATCTCTGAAAGTATATTATTATTGTCGAACTCATTGCCATTGTTTCCGCGATTAATATATGCATCATATAGTTTATGGCGCAACTCCTTATTTGTAGAGTACTGCAGGAAAGGATACATACTGGGTCGTTGTGTTGTAAATAACCATTTACCATCACTTCCTGCTTCCTTAGCTGCATCAGCAGCCGATGCAAGTACCGATTCGGGTAATCCTGCAAGATCGCTTTTATCAATAAATAGCCTGTAATTATTTGTTTCTGCCAAAACATTCTGATTGAACTTAACTGATAAAACAGAGAGTTTCTGATTTACCTTTTTCAGAGTATCCTGATCATTCTTGTTAAGGTTTGCCCCATTCCGAATGAACCCTTTATACAGATTCTCAAGGATGAATTGCTGTTCAGAATTAAGTTTAAATTTTGCCTGGTTCTCATATATATTTTTCACTCTTTTAAAGAGTTCAGGATTCAATAATATTTCATCATAAAAAGATGCAAGTTTAGGAGATATCTCCATTTCAATCTTCTGAAGTGAATCATTTGTTGCAGCAGATGTCTGAGCAAAAAACACCTGACTTACTTTTCTTAATAATTCCCCCTGACTATCGAGTGCAATAATTGTATTAATAAAGGTTGGTTCTTCTTTGCTGTTAAGTAAGATCTTCAATTCTTTTCTTTTTTCTTCCATCCCCTTTTCAAATGCGGGCATATAATGTTTTGCCATTATTTTATCAAAAGGAGGTACTCCAAATGGGGTATTATATTCAACAAAGAACGGATTGGCTTTATCTGCTCCGGTTTCGTTACTGCAGGCTGAGAACGCCATAGCTGTCAAACAGGTTACCATAATGAATTTTATATAATGTCTCATAAGGTAAAAATATTGGGATTAAGTATTAAATGAATTTTTTGCGAAGTTATATTTTTTTGATCATTAATGATAAAAATCTATAATTTGTTTGATCATATCAGATTATGGAAATCACTTCTAAACTTCTATCAGGCAAAACATTTATAAATTCTTAACAAATAAGTTTTTTTCTGAAGGAGATTTGACTATTTCTCAAAATTTCAATAAATTAGAGCGTGCTAAAAGGTATAAGTATTAACATTAAAAAGTAATGCTATGGATAAATCGCTGCAATTCATTATTGGTTGTGTTATCCTGTATTTATCAGGATCTCCATTGTATGGACAAACTGTTATTCTGTCGGAAAACTTCTCGGGTTTTACAACCGGATCTCATTCTACACCTTCTAATTCGGATGCATCAGCTACACTTGATTCAAAAACACAGATTCCAGGTTGGTCAGGTTTAAAAGTTTATCCTGCCGGAGGGGAGATTAAAGTTGGCATTGAAAATACTCCAGGCTGGATTGAAACACCTCCAACTGATATGTCGCAGAACGAAGGAAATTTCATTGTAAAATTTGATATCTGCAGATGGCCAAATGATGCAACAACAGTTCAGGTAAATCTGAATGGGACAGCAATCGGACCGGTACTTACACCAACAGATGATTTTCAGAGTGTTCAGATTACGGGTACAGGAGGTACAATTACAGGAAGAATAAGGATACAGGGTATTTCTAAAAGATTCTTCCTTGATAATTTTTCTATCCTTTCCGGAAATGTGCAAACAAGTCTTTTATCTGCTGAAAATAATGAAATTAAAATAATGATCTATCCTAATCCTGTGAAGAACAGATTAACAATAAGTAATATCCAAAATATTAATCAGATAGATATATTTGACATCACGGGCAAGTTACTGCAGAGTTATCTATGTCACATGGAAAAGGAAATACAGATCGGAGTTGAAAACCTCAACAAGGGGATCTACTTTATCCGGTTAAACTACAGTGAAAAATATATTGTCATGCGGTTTGTTAAATTATGAGTATCTGGTGGTGACATTCAATTACTCCCCTGACAATCAGTTTGGTTACCAATCGGTTTGATACTGACTCTCTGATTTTTGGCTCGTCTGCCATCTCATCCTGTTATGGTCAAACTGACAAAATTGTTTATATTTGCAGCCCATGTTAAGGTAGATTTTTGGAGAGATGGCAGAGTGGTCGAATGCGGCGGTCTCGAAAACCGTTGTTCGCCTTCCGGCGAACCGGGGGTTCGAATCCCCCTCTCTCCGCCAAGCTTAAATGGAGGGTGTCTCAAAAGTCAACCACCTCCCCCCTGACTGACGTCAGGGGTACTCCTCCTTT
>CAZXFB010000045.1:0-33521 GCA_964639725.1 uncultured Rikenellaceae bacterium | reverse complement strand
CGAGGAATCTCATAATCAATTGTTTTAAATTTATTATTGATAACCGATACTCATAAAAAAATAATTTAACTAAAGATTAATCCGGGGTGTCAAGTATACCTCATAAAGTCAAATATAATTATGAAAAAGACACTGTTTTATCTCACTATGTTTATGGTGGTTTCTTTTCTGGCAGTCTCCTGCGAGCCAGTTGAAGAGTCCTTCGATGATTCCTTATTGATCGGGAAATGGCAATCAGGTACCTTATTCTATAAGTATCTGTCTAATGGTTCAGGTGCTACCTGGGATACAGGCGATGATGTGACCGAAGCTGAGGCACAGGCCTTTACCTGGACTTTAGAAAAATCGGAACTGACGCATATTCACGTTCTGCAAATGGGTGGTTCTGTTCCCAAAGTCTATACAGTAACAGAATTAACATCTTCATCTTTAAAATATCATGATAGTTTCGGTGTGAAATTTTCCTTTACCAAAGCAGGAAAGTAGAAAGAGTCATTTTATCATAACGCTTTATATATGAGGCTAATGTATATGCTATGAAAAAATTCTTGAAGATTTTTTTTATTTCTTTTTTATCATTATTAGCGGTTCTGATAGTCATAATCAGTATTATTTTGTGGATTGTTTTCACACCTGATCGTTTTACTCCGATTGTTCGAAACCAGGCCGGGAAATTCATCACTTGTCAATCAGAGATTGGGGAAGTTGAATTAACCTTTTTCAGTACGTTCCCGAATTTTGGATTGAAGGTCAGTCAGTTTGCGTTAATAAACCCGGTAAAGGATTCTCCATGCGATACTCTGGTAAAAGTGAATGAATTTGTTGGGGTGGTTGATGCTGCTGCATGGTTGAAAAGGAAAGAATTGATATTGGTCGGGTTAGAACTTACAGGCGGATCTATATATGTTTTTTCAGACACTCTGGGAAATACCAACTATAACATTGTAGCTACGGATACAACTACACAATCCTCTGCAGATTCAGAAACAATGATACCCGATATTGAGATCAGGAGTGTTGTTCTGAATGATGTAAATCTGCGTTATAATGATCTTTCTTTGAAACTTAACACAATTATACGCAGCCTTACTGCTAAAATCTCAGGAAATATCACAAGTGATAGCATAAGCGGGAATGTTAAGGTTACCAGGTCAGTGATCTCTTTTGAATATGACGGGGAGAGTTACCTTAATCAGGCTGATGTTAAGTTAGATATTCCGGTTGATGTTATACCGTCTCATCAGTTTATAAGGCTTACGGCTGCAACATTCTCAGTTAACGATCTTGAATTAGGGCTAAATGGTACTATTGAGAATGATACAATCAACAAAACAATTATTTCCGATATTACATATAAACTTACATCCTGGCCGGTAAAAAGCATACTATCCCTGGTACCACCTTCGTTCCATTCATATTTGGAAGGGGTTGAAGCCGATGGACTCCTATCCTCACAGGGCAGTATAAAAGGTCTCTTTAATAATTCCGTCATGCCACTGATGGACATTAATCTGATGATGGAAAACGGAATGTTGAAATATACCGGGTTCCCTTTACCTTTGCATGATATTCAGGGGAATGTTTCATTATGTTCAGATTTGAAAACCGACTCCATTTCATTTGTGAATATCAACAGGTTGAGTGCTAAAACACCCCGTTCATCCGTCACTATCGAAGGTCACCTGAATCACCTCTTTAGTGATATCTTCTGCGATCTTACAACCAGTGCAGCTTTAAGACTGGATGAGCTTAATCCATTGATCCCTGACAGTATGAAGGTTCATCTCAAAGGCAAAATGGCTGTAAAGGTCAGGTCTGCCTTTTCTCTGGCCCAGCTGGAGAAGATGCAGATTGAAAGAATGAAGTTATCCGGATCGGTAATAGTGTCATATTTTGATGTAACTTATGATAGTATATCACTAAGAACAGACAGGTCTAAAATTGAGATTTCACTACCAAACCGTAATGCCTCAGGTAAAAACACAAAATTTGCTTTTGCATCCCTCCTTTTGGATAACATTGAAGCAGGTAAACTTGATAGTTACTACGCATCTCTGCAAAATGCAGTCATCACTCTGGAAACATCTGATGTAAGGGATACTTCCAGGATCCCGGATATATTGTGCTCCTTTAGCATGGATTCTCTATTTGCCACGATGGATACCATGAGCATTTCTATAGCTAAACCACTGGGAAAAGTTTCATTATCTCCCAGGTCTGACACACCAGATCAACCGAGGATCATGTTAACTTACAAAAGTGATCAGCTTAAAACCATTTTAGGTCAAAGTTCGGCTGAGGTTAAAAAGATTAACCTGGATACAGACATCCTGAATGACAATACTCAAAAAGATATCTTTTTACAATGGATGGTTAAGGGTTTTATTGACATGAACCAGGGCACTATCAATTTGTCAGGTCTCACACATCCAATTAAAATCCCCTCGGTGAAAATGAATTTCGATCCTGAGACCTTTATTATCAGAGAAAGCAAAATTCAGATTGACAAGTCTGATTTTCAGTTAACGGGTAGTTTTAACAACATATTATCATATTTCAGGGGCGATTCTATACTTAAAGGTAACTTAAGTTTTGTTTCAAATACAACAGATGTATCTCAATTAATGTCTCTTACAAGCGGGATAGGGAATGAAGATTCAACTAAAGTGAATGAACCTGAAGTTTCAGAAATTGACTCAACCTATGCAGGTCCTTATATGGTACCTAAAGGCATCGATGTGTTACTTAATGCTAATATTAAAACAGCAACATTCGGAGTTGATACAGCTACCAGTATAATTGGTAATGTACAAGTACACGATGGTATCTTATTGCTCGATGGACTTACATTTGAAACCCCGGCTGCCAGAATGCAATTAACGGCTATGTACAGTACTCCACGTAAGAACCACCTGTTCCTGGGACTTGATTATCATATGCTCGATGTTGAGATAGGTGAATTGTTAACAATGATACCTGATATTGACACGCTGATGCCTATGTTACGATCATTCGGAGGCAAAGGGGAATTTCACATTGCAGTTGAGACATATCTGGACTCCTTATATAATGTGAAAAAATCTACTCTGCGTGGTGCCTCCTCAATCAGAGGAAATAATCTTGTATTGATGGACGGGGAGACATTCAGTGAGATTGCGAAAATGCTCAAATTCAATAAGAGAACAGAAAACAATGTTGATTCTTTATCAGCTGAGTTCACTATTTTCCGTAATGAAATTGATATTTATCCATTCCTGATTGTTATGGATAAATATAAAGCAGTAATAGCCGGCAGGCATAATTTTGACCTCAGTTTCGATTACCATGTTTCAGTAGTAGACTGCCCTTTGCCAATTAAGCTGGGATTAGATATAAAAGGTAACATGGATGATTTGTCCTATAAGTTGGCCAGATGCAGATATGCTGAATATTATCGTCCGGCATCCAGACGGGTTGTTGAAAATAAGCAATTGGAGCTTAGGAGAATGATACGTGACCAGTTAACCCAAAAGGTAAAAAATTAGATGTAAACTAACAATTGTATTCAATACCTATGTTCAGGTTTTGTAATGGAATACGAAGGAACGGTATGTGTAAATTTTTCACTTGAAATGAAGTCCATGTACCGGTAATCATCAGTCTGATCAAAATTTCCTTTCCGGTTATAGAATTTGATAATATGAATTCCTTTTACTTTGACATTGTTGACTAACTTTGCACAGGAATATACTCATGGATTTTTTTTAAGCATAAAACTTTTGACCATCATACCGGATAAATATGGTCACATAGTCAGACCTTTGCCAAGGAAAATATATGAGTATCCTGAAATTAAGTTATTTTAAGATCTGGTTGAATATCAGCATGTGAAAAAAACATTATTTCAGCCGGACATACTTTTCAGAGCTATAATTTTCTGCAAGTTTCCAGTTTTCATCTGCAGGCCATTTCTGGATCAGTGTATCATTTCTGATTTCTAACAATATTCTGACTCTACCTCCAGTCGCCGAACCATTGCGAAAAAGGACATTTTCTTCAAACTTGTTCCCTTCCAGTTTATAAGATCCTGTACCATAATTGTATGTAATAGCAGTATCAAGTTTATATTGCCCAACCCATGTAAAATATTCTTTTGATAACATTTTAATTTGGCTGATATTCAGATTACCAGGGAACTGGTAATTGACTGTGGTAGTAAGATTCCAATTTGCATAAACCATCTTCCATGCACCTTCAACAGGTGCTTTTCTTTCTTTTGTGCAGCTAACGATTATCATGGAGATCAGCAGACCGAGAAAAATAATCTTTTTCATAACTACAGGCTTTTATCGTTAATTTAAAATGAACTGGAGATTTATACAATAAAGTTACGGTAGCGAAAAGCTAAAGTCAAATTTATTTTGGAAGCTCAGTAAAATATAAATCCAATAGTTTGAACAATATAGATTGGTCTTTCCAACATGGGATCAAAACCAATAGTCCGTAAGTCTTTTATATTTAATGTTTTAGATTTGAAACTTAACAGGTATTTTGTTTTGTCAGTGTGTTGCCTCCCGGGAATTGAAAATCAGGGTACGCTGAACAATAAAACTAATGAAGAATAGCATTGTTTCAATCAGAGCCTTTGCTAATATCAGGTTTAGATTCAGATAGGTAACCAGCGTTTGAATTCCCAAATAGGAAATTGAACCAAGCAGGATAACCAGTAACCAATATTTTATAAAGGTATTAATGACCTTTGAATCACTTTTAAAGACTATATTTTTGTTAATCATGAAATTGTAATTTCCGGCAATAATCCTGGCCATGATCATACTGTATAAAATGCTCATCCCAACCCTGGAGCACACTATAAATACTGCAAAATCTAATAAAGCGGTTGATAATGAAGAGATCAGGAATCTGAATAAAACAAAATAAATCCTTATTGAATCCAGAACAGGATTAAAGTGAGATGACCTGTTTTGGTCAATATATACTGTTTTAATCGGGGTTTCTTTCAATGATATTCCATTTTTACGACAGGAGGCTAACATATTAATCTCGTATTCATATCTTTCACCATCAAGTTTTATACATTCATTTATATAACCTACGGGAATACCTCTCAAACCCGTTTGAGTATCCGATAATTTAACACCAATGAACAAATGAAAAATCCTCCTGGTAATTTCATTTCCTATTTTACTTCTGAATGGAATTCTGGAATCAAAACTTCTGCTACCCAAAATAAGAGATTTAGGATTTTCAATTAGATTATTGCGCACCTTAATAATATCTTCAGGTAAATGCTGGCCATCAGCGTCAGCAGTTACAATCCCGGAAAGATCTGGAAATCTGGTAAGGGCAAAATTGAGTCCTGTTTTAATTGCCCTGCCTTTCCCCATATTGATTGTGTGAGTACAAACATGACAATATTTGATTTTTTTTATCAGACTAAATATTTCATTTGATTCAGGACCAGATCCATCGTCAACAACGATTATGTTTGTTAATCCGGAATCAGTCAAACTTTTAATCAGATCAGGTAAAATATGATCCGGCTTATATGCAGGTATTAATACAGGTATAACCATAAGGTGTAGACTTAACGTATTTTTATAAATCTGTATCCTTTTATATTGAAGATCTCAATATACTGACCTGATTTAATTCTTGTTTCAATGAAAACTGGTATTTCATTTGAACCAGAAGGCGTTGTCAGAAGATATCCTATTGAAATGTCATCAAATAGAGGACTTGAAGTTTGCAGTTCTTGTACTGCTCCCCCGACATAATATTTCCTGAGTCCGGGTAATACAGATAAGTAATTATAATCTGTATGTATAGATTTTACAATGTGAGTCTCGGAATCATATTTATATAATGCCTTATTTACTTCTGCTTCCCCAATTCTTTTTTCTTGATCAATATGTATTTTTTTTAACTTTTCCAGGTCAAAATATTTGTTAAAAACAATAACTACTGCAATACTGCAGATCAATAAAATCAACCTGATTGTTGGTTTAATAATACTCCTTATATTATTACTTGGATACATTTGATAAAGATGATATTTTTAATTTGCATAAAATTATCTCCAGTCCTGCTCCAATTGCCAAACAAAAGTAAGGGATCATTATTGCAGCGTTTCTCAAATCATATGAGAAAAATATTGCCCATATTAAAAAATATGGGATTACAAACACAAAATTAAGGAGACGAAACGTTCTGTTTGTAAAGGAAACAAGGAAAGGCAATATGGCAATAATGAATATCAGTTTGCTTGTAAACACTCTTTTAAAGAATAATGTGCATGCATTCAGGAATTTTTCAGAATATGAGGCCCCTTTGTATATTTCATTTGTAACATAATTAATTTCTGATGCTGATGTTCCATTTCTTATGGAGGATTCGGCATATAAATAATAAGGTAATACTATCAAAATTATCATAGAAAGAAAGAATAAGCCCTGAAATAATATTTTCTTTTTATCTCTGAGATAACTTTCACTTGTCAGGATATAAAGCAAAAAGGGATAAACTGCTACTATATAAAGTCCTGCCTGTTTTGTTACAGCTGCACCACAGACAAATAAAGTACTCAAAAGGATCTGTTTATGTTTATCTGTTTCATCATCATGTTTTCTTATCATAATTAAAGAGATAAGTACAAGAATCGAAAAAAAAGCCACAGGAACATCTACACAACCATCTGTCCAGTTTAGTCTGTTGAAGCCCTGAAAAAGAAAGAAAATTGAGTATATAAAAGCGTAAGATCTTTGTGTTAATCCTATTATGATAAAAGAGTAAACCGGTAAAATAAGGAACAAAGGCATAAGCGCTTTTGAAATAAACTGAAAAGGATATTCGCACAAGACATAAGAAATAGACCAGTTTGCGGGAATTAATTGTGGGTAGTGGTATGTTACTGAAGGAATTTTGTTATTGTAAAAATCAATAGCCCAGATGTTCCATGAAAATATTGCATCCCATTCCCTGAAAATTCTACCGATATTAAAAATAAATACTATAAAGAGATATATCAATATTGAAACTGATAATAGAAATAAAATGAGTCTGGCAATGTCAGAAGCAGATTTTCTCTCATTGATGATAGTTTTAATTTCGTTAATAATATCAGGATAATTTTGTTTTTTGAGGTAGTAGTCAATATTTAATTTGTGAAACATAACAACTACCGCAAGGGAAAAAATTTCGACAATTAAAATTATTGTTAGAGATGGTTTTATATATAAATGGAAATATACAAGAGATGTAACTATGAAGTAATTAACTATCAGACTTAGTCCAAATGAAAAGACAGGGACCAAAAATAGATTTGAGTTATTGGATTTTCTATTCAGAAAAAGAAAAACAATAAATCCGGGAATAAAACAAACTTGAAGAACTGAAAAAAGGATCAGGAAAAACATGATTTTTTTTAAATAATGCTCATTTAGTGTCTTAATCCCAATATATCAACTTTATTTCATTAAAACAATTTTTATCAAAACATAGACAATCATGATACACCTAGTTCCACATAATTAATGTTATATACATTGAAATTAATCAATGACTTTATTTTTTTAAGACTGGCTATTATTTGATTAAACAGGCGGATCACCTGGTAAATAAGCTTAAATGAGAGAATTCAGGAAACTCTGTTGGTAACAAAGTATCACAGAAATAAGTGTTAATTTGAAAATTCAGTTGTCAAGGCCGCATAAACATTTGTATATCATGATATTGATATCGTGGCATTCGTAAGGTCTTTTTATTTTCAATCTTTCCTGTCTACTCCAGAACCTGTCTTGCATTAACCTACCAAGCAATACTTTACATGCCCTGCCAAGATTATTACACCGCCAGGTTCACCTGCAAGATTTCATTTAGCAATACGTTTTAACCATGTTAATAAAAAGCCAAGGGTACCAACATTTAGTACAAATATCATTCCCGATTATTCGGGATTTTTTTTCTCTGCCTACACCAGGATTTGACAATGAATATGTAACTTTAATATTTTACTATAAGGTAACATAGTTATATGAATGAAAGACTTTTTGCTGTCGGAGATATTCACGGATGTTTCAATGCATTTCAAATACTCTTAGATCAAAAAATCCGGATAGTAAAAAGTGATAAAGTCATTCTTCTTGGAGACTATATTGACAGAGGTACTCAAAGCAAAGAGGTAATCGATTTTATAATTGACCTTCAGGCTAAAGGTTTTGATATCGTCCCGCTTTCAGGAAATCATGAAGCAATGTTAATTGATGCTTATGAGAATGAAGAACTTGAATCAAAATGGATTCAGAATGGAGGTAATGAAACACTTAAGAGTTTCAACATAACTTCTTTAAAAGATATTGAACCAAAGTACATTGAATTTTTCAATGGATTGCCCTACTATTATGCTTTTAAAGAATATCTTTTTGTTCATGCAGGATTTAGTGATAGTGTTCCTGACCCTTTTGCTGATAAATATTCTATGATTTGGGTATGTAAGCAGACTTATGAAAATCCATTGCTAATGGACAAGATTATTATTCATGGTCATAGACCAATTCCGGTGGATGATTGTAAAAAAATGGTCCATAGTAATAAGAATGTTATTAATCTTGATACTGGTTGTGTTTATTCAAACAGGACCGGATATGGAACTCTTACGGCAATTGAACTTAATACCAGATCTTTATATTTTGGATAAGTTAAATTAATTACTATATTTGCAATTCGCGAATCGCGAATTATAAATAATGATTATGAAGAAGCATAATGGAATGCGTCCGCAGGATATAGTAGTGTTGTTGAAAATAATTTCAATGCAAAATCTGGAATGGCGTAATATTGATATTGCTAATGCACTTAATTTAAGTCCTTCGGAAGTATCTGAAGCACTAAACAGATGTAAAATAGCAAAACTACTTGATGGTAAAAAGAAAAGTGTTAATCCTAATGCATTTAAAGAATTTCTGATTTATGGATTAAAGTATGTATTCCCGGTTGAACCGGGTGCAATTGTCCGGGGTATACCAACTGCACATTCTGCACCGCCAATTAGTGAAAATATTTCTCAGGGTGGAGATATATATGTTTGGCCTTATGCAAAGGGGACTAAAAGAGGACAGGCAATAGAACCACTATATAAGACGGTACCAGAGGTTGCTCAAAAAGACAAATCTTTCTATGAATTACTTGCGCTTACTGACACTCTCAGGGTTGGCCGGGCAAGAGAAATAAAAATTGCAATAGAAGAATTGGAAAAAAGAATGAGATATGCCCAGTGATAATATTAGAATGCTGCAAATTGTGGCAGATGGGTTAGGAGATCTTAAGGATGAAATGGTATTTGTTGGTGGAGCTGTTGCTGAATTATATGCAGATGATCCTGCTTCATCAGATATCAGGCCAACACTGGATGTCGATTGTACGATAGAATTAAGTTCATACAGAGAGCATACAGAGCTTGAAGAAGAACTAAGAACCAAAGGATTTGCTAATGATACCTCTCAAGGTGCACCTATTTGCAGATGGATATATCAGGACATTAAAGTTGATGTGATGCCAGCAGGGGAGAATATCCTTGGCTTTAACAATCAATGGTACCCTGGTGGCGTTGGAAATAAAATTTCCAAAACCCTTCCTGATAGTACGGAAATATTTGTGTTTCCTCCAGAGTACTATTTAGCTGCAAAGGTTGAGGCACATAATGACCGTGGAGGAAATGACTTGAGGCAAAGTCATGATTTTGAGGATATTATTTATATCCTTGATAATTGTACCAGCATATTAGCAGATATTAGAAATGCAGATGCGGATGTTAAAAACTATTTGAAGACAGAATGCGAAAGGTTATTTGCAAATGATGGACTAGCTGAGGGAATTGAAAGCGCTTTACCCTATGGATCAGATCCGGAAAGAGTAGAAATAATCAAAGCATTGATATATGAAATTGCTGCACTTTTTTAAAATACATATTTCTCCATCCTCCCCCTGAAATACTCCTCCGTCTTCTTATCAGTAAAATAAACATAACACCCTTTCATTCCACGGGTGAATAGTGTTCTGTACGTATTCTTGATTATCAGTTTTATATTTTCTTTTGCATCTTCCGGATTATTGATCAGATATGCTTTATAACCATAAATTGATCTGTCCATATGTGATCTTTTTGCTGGATCAACCATCACAAGTCCATTTCTAACAATAAGATCAGGTCCAACAATTACTCCGATATAATCGATTTCCATTCCCTGCCTCCTCCAGAACCTGTATTGTATTAACTCCACAACCAATCTTTTTCAAGCCCTGCCAACAATAATACACCGCCAGGTTCTCCTGCCAGATGTAGTTTATTGATAAGTATTAAACACGGTAATAAAATCCATCTGTAATTGAAAATCAATTAAATAAGCTATTCGAAACGTGCACGGTTATAAATAGTTGCAGAAAGATTTCATTCAAATTGCGGATAGGATTTTAAGTAGAATCCATATAGCCAGTTACCTGAGTTGTCTAATTTTGTGCATATCAGAACTGATAAATACCATTTAAAAAATCTATCATCATGGATGCCGATAACATAATTCAAAAAATAGACGAGCTTAACAGGAAAGTGGATAACCTTATTGACGTCAACAAACACTCTCTGAATCCTCTAAGCAAGTGGATTGACAAGGAAGAAACCATGAGAATTCTTAAATGTAGCGAAAGGACTTTGCAGACTCTTCGTGTCAAGGGTTTTCTTAGATATACAAGACCCATGGGCGGTTCAAAATTCTTTTATTTACAAGAGGATGTAGAAGCTCTTTTTGAAAAAAACTTTAATGGGGAAATATAGTTCTCAAGTTGGAGTTTCGTTCCTGGTATAAAAACAAACCTACGCAACTTTAAAAAGATGTGGAGGTTTCTCTTTATTTCTTAAGTATTCCTTGCTGGTATAATAAACTATTGACCATTAATCTGTTTCTTACACTTAGGCAATATTAGAATAGCTTGACAATTCCGGTGCGTGGGTAGAAGGTAAATTATTTTTCGGAGAGCAATTTGAAAAGGGGATCATTGATATAATAATTTGCTGTCCCCAGTTTCTTTTTTGTCAGGAGTTTGTCATTAGCAAGTTGGTTCAGATAATTGGCTGCAGTAATCCTTGAGACATTCAGGTCCTGTTGAATAAACTCAATTTTTGTGTACGGATGTTTAAAAAGGTTATTGAGTAAATCCTGACTGTAGAATTTATAATTGTCCCGTAAGGTGTGTTTATAATTCATCATTAGCTCACGAATCTTTATGATCAGGTCAATAGTCTCCCTTGAAGTTTGATCCACTGCTTTAATCATAAAAAGGAGCCATTCTTCCCAGTTGTTCTTTGTTCTTACTTCCTGCAGAAGTCTGTAATAGTCAGATTTATTTTTAATTATGTAACTGCTTAAGTAAAGAATTGGAAGGTCCTGAAGTTTTTCCTGTATCAGATATAGAATATTAATTATCCTGCCGGTTCTGCCATTACCATCATAAAACGGATGAATGCTCTCAAATTGATAGTGAATAATTGCCATCTTAACAAGAGGGTCGAAGTCACTTGATTCCTTGTCATTGATAAATTTCTCAAGATTGGTCATCAATTCTTTGATTTCTTCAGGATCCTGGGGTGGAGTGTATATTATCTCTCCGGTCGAAGTATTTTTTAAAGCTGTCCCGGGTAGTTTACGAAATCCAGCATTGTTATCCTCGAGGACTTCCTGAATTTTTAATATAATCCGGTTAGTTAGTAGTCCGGTCTTTGAAATAAGATCAAATCCTGTTTTTGTAGCAGCAATATAGTTTTGTACTTCTTTAGCATTAAGTGATTTAAACGAATCAAGGTTTAATTCTGATTTGTAAAGATCATCATGTGTGGTTATTATATTTTCAATCGCTGAGCTGTCCTTGGCTTCCTGAAGTCCCAAAGTATTAATTAGTATACTTTGGTTTGGCATTGTCGAAGCAATACCTTTTAGTTCAGCCAGAGCAGCATGAGCAGATGGAAGGCTTTTCAATACTGTCTTTGTTTCTACATCCCAATCCAGTGGAAGCGGAAGCAGCTTTTTACCTGACTTTGTCATATGTATAGAAAAAGTGAATTATTATTCAAATCATTCTTGTTATGTAAAGAAAACGCGGTTATATATACAAAGATAATATTCTTCTGTAAAGAAAATCAAATAATCTATACATAATAAGTGATGAATGTTAAAAATTTTGGATTCTCTTATCATATGCAGGATGTCTCGTATTATGCAAAAACCGGACTTCATGACCACATTTGGCCGGATAATTTGTGATTAACATAAATAGTTTAATGACAAGCACTTATTTCCGGCTATGGATGGTCAATCGATACCGGCCGATTGTGGTCAAGGGCATTGGCTTTTCCAGCTTGGGGGTAAAAATGAAAAACCCTGAAACAGAGGCTATTTCAGGGTTTTGCTGTAAATTACATTTTCAATCAGCGGAGAAAGAGGGATTATTCCAGATGATCCCATGGGGGAGAACCTTGCAGCCCAAATTACTCCCTTATTCGTTTCACTCATAAGGTCTTTTTCTTTTCCATCTGTCCTCGCTCAGGCTAGCCTGGCTCGGCCATCTGTAAAATAAAAATCCCGCAGCCGGGCTGCGGGAGTAATTCGTGCTGCGGAGAAAGAGGGATTACCTGGGGTGATCCCGTTGGGGGGAACCTTGCAAATAATCCAAATTACTCCCTTACTCGTTACACTCGTAAGCTCTTTTTATTTTCCATCTTTCCTTACTCAGGCAAACCGGGTTCGTCAAGCTGTAAAATAAAAATCCCGCAGGTTTCTGCGGGAGTAATTTGTTTTTGCGGAGAAAGAGGGATTATTCCAGATGATCCCATGGGGGAGAACCTTGCAGCCCAAATTACTCCCTTATTCGTTTCACTCATAAGGTCTTTTTCTTTTCCATCTGTCCTCGCTCAGGCTAGCCTGGCTCGGCCATCTGTAAAATAAAAATCCCGCAGCCGGGCTGCGGGAGTAATTCGTGCTGCGGAGAAAGAGGGATTCGAACCCCCGGTCCCTTGGATAAAGGACAACGGTTTTCAAGACCGCCGCATTCGACCGCTCTGCCATTTCTCCATAAAATCGGATTTAAACCAAAATTTTAACTATTTCCAAGGCTTCTACCCTTGGTATTTATCCGCGGCAAAGATACTATTTTTTTGATTTTTTAGGTTTTTTATTAATAAAATTGATAATACACTGATATTCAGGCGTATAAAGTTTTTATTAACAATATTTAAACAAAACATGTATGTCTAATGTCTAATAGCTAATAATAATGCCAAATTGCGACTATTTTGTCAAAAGAAACATATTCGTCATAAATTTTGTATATTTAGACCTAAAAGTCGCATTATTTGTGGAAAAACGGAAAAATAAATTTGCACATGAATTTAAAAAAAATAAATTTGTATTTAATTATTAAAATTGGTTTAACCCCTTTAAAATTTTAATTATGACAAAAAAGGAATTAGTTAATGCAATTGCCGCTGATGCAAGTCTTTCTATCAAGGATGCCGGAAAAGCTTTAAACTCATTTGTTGCAGCTTTCGGAAAAGCTATGAAAAAAGGTCAAAGAATCCAGCTTCCAGGCTTAGGTACCTTTAATGTTACCAAAAGAAGTGCAAGAGTTGTCCGCAACCCACGTACAGGTGCCAAATTAAATGTTCCTGCAAAGAAAGTTGTTAAATTTAAGGCAGCTCCTGCCCTTAACAAAGGTCTTTAATCAAAATTGACTAAGATTAATCAGGGGTGTATTTACACCCCTTTTTTTATGGCTTTACTGATCATTTATTGGAGATAATTTTTATCAGGGGCAATCTAAAAAAAAAGAAATTCAACTAAAATAAATTTGTTAGAAGGAATTGAATGTTTTTTCTTATTTTTGGTCATATAATCCTGGTCTAAATCTGATAGAATGAATTGCATTATTGTAGACGATGATAAACTAAGCTGCAAAATTCTGGAAGGACATGTAAGTAAATCCAGTGCACTTAATCTTATTGGCTCTTTCAGTGATGCTGTTGCAGCAAGAAACATACTTACCTCACGCCGCGATATTGACCTTATTTTACTTGATATTCAGATGCCCGAAATGGATGGATTTGATTTCATTACAAGTCTCGATTATCCTCCTAATATTATTATAGTATCTTCAGCCGAGAAATATGCCCTGAAGGCTTTTGACTTCAATGTTGTTGATTACCTGCTTAAACCTGTGACATATTCACGATTCTGCAAGGCTATTGATAAAACATTGAGATATTTTGCTCACAAAGATACTCCTAATACAGGTGAAGAAGAGATTTTTATTAAGAAAGGATCGTCACTTGTAAAACTGAAACTCAAGGAAATTATCTTCATTGAGGCTCTAGAAAATTATGTCACTCTTTCTACTAATGATGACAAGTTTACTATTCATTTTACAATGAAGGCTATCGAAAACCAACTCCCTTCAGGGATCTTTATCAGGGTGCACAGGTCATTTATTGTTAATAAAAGCATGATCCAGGTCATAAAAGAAAACTCTCTCGATCTTATAATCGGTTCAACTATTAAGAACATTCCTGTCGGTAAATCATTCAGAGACACTCTGCTGGATGATATCAATGTAATGGCCAGATAATTATTCCACCGGTAATGCTTACCAATCGCCAACTATTCCTAATGCATCTGGGACAAACTTCATCAACTCCTCTTTTGCTGGAAATTGAAAGTGCTAAGGGTGTATTTATGTATGGAACTGGTGGGGAAAAATACCTTGATCTGATTTCAGGAGTATCTGTAAGTAACACTGGGCATTGTCATCCCAAAGTAGTTGAAGCTATTAAAAATCAGGCAGATTGTTACCTTCACCTTATGGTATATGGCGAGATTATACAATCGCCCCAGGTAAAGTATGCATGCCGACTGGCTGAAATTCTCCCACATAACCTGAATTCCGTTTATTTCGTTAACTCTGGCAGTGAGGCAGTGGAAGGAGCTCTTAAACTGGCTAAAAGATATACCGGTAAGAGCAGGATTATTTATTTCAGGAACTCCTACCATGGAAGTACTCACGGCGCTATGAGTGTACAGGGAGATGAACATTATAAAAATTCCTTTCGCCCACTTCTTCCTGATACATTCCAGGTTGAATTCAATGATGAAAGCTCCTTAGGATCTATTGACAGCAGAACAGCATGTGTTATTGTGGAACCTGTACAGGGTGAGGCAGGGATCATATTTCCACGGGAAGAGTTTCTTGGAAAGATCAGAAAAAGATGTGATGAAACGGGCACTTTGCTGGTATTTGATGAGATCCAAACCGGATTTGGACGTACCGGATTTATGTTCGCATTTAACCGTTTTGATGTTGTTCCGGATATCCTGTTACTTGCTAAGGCACTGGGAGGAGGAATGCCACTGGGTGCATTCATCTCATCAGAGAGTATCATGTCGTCGCTGATAACAAATCCGCAACTGGGACATATAACAACTTTCGGTGGCCATCCTGTTTGTTGCGCTGCAGGCCTTGCTTCTCTTAACGTAATTATAGAGGAGAATCTTGTAGCTGATTCTAACGTTAAATCTGCTCTTTTTAAGAAGGAATTAAAGCATCCCCTTATTACAGAAGTTAGGGGAGAGGGCCTTTTTTTGGCTGTTCAGCTGGCAGACCCGGTTTATGTGAAATATGTAATTACTCATGCTCCAGATTTTGGCCTGATTCTCGATTATTTTCTCTTCTGTGATAATGCTTTCAGGATTGCCCCTCCACTTATAATAACCTATGATGAAATATTACTGGCTTCTCACCTCCTGAAAAAGCTTCTTGATAGTGCTGTCCAAAATGCTGGTAAAAAATGAGATATATAGTTTCATGCTTTTTGTTATTGTTAAATATTGCCGGACAATTGCGCTGCCAGCCTGAGTTCAGTGATATTTCACCTGAACTTACAAGGCTATTTAGCAGGTTAGAAAACAATTTTGATGACAATTCAAGGATCACAATAAATGACTCAATAATTTGTTTGATTGATAATTATGTAGAATCAGATTCAATATTTGAACACCGGTTTATAAATATAAGATATCTGGGCCAGATCATATCTTCTGATAAAAATTTAAAGATTATTACCTGGAATTTAATTCTTAAAGATAGTCCAAACAGATATTTCTGCTATTTTATCAGAAAAACAGATCATGGCAGGAAGAAATTAATTTACAGTCTGAAAGGCGAAAACTCAGATAAACCAATCCGCACTGATACTGTTTATTCCGAAGGTAACTGGTATGGCGCATTATATTACGACCTAAGGCCTGTTAAGGTTAAGAAAGAAGTTCATTATGTTCTGCTGGGAATGGACTTTGGTAATAGATCGGTAAACAGAAAAATTATAGACGTTTTGAGCTTTACAAAGGATGGAGATATTATTTTTGGAAAGAAGTGGTTCTCTGTCAATAATGATACTAAATTCAGAGAAGTTCTTGAATATGATGCAGGTGGAGTAATGTCATTAAAATTTTACTCAGCAAAATCTATTGTTTTTGATCACCTGGTTCCACTCTCTTCAAAAATTAAGGAAGAAAAAGTGTCATATGGTGCAGAGTACTCTTTCGATAGCTATAATTACAAAGATGGCCTCTGGAGACTTAAAAAAAATGTTGATGTCCGAAACAAAGATTGAGTATCTTTATAACCTGATAACCGGAGATGGCCCAAACTAAGAGAACACATATTTTTTGTTTCGACGATCATAGAAATTTTTCTGAGGATGTGAAGAAACGCTTTTCTGATACTTCAAGGTACCGGGTTGAGTCATTTCAGGGCCGGCAGGAATTATTGAACCATCTGATTGAGGATAAGAAATACAGACTCTGCAAGGTCGCTATTCTTGGGATACATGATACAAAAGAGCATATTGATTTGACGGATAAGCTTTCGGTTGAGATTAGGAGAATTGACCCCAGTACCGGAATCATTCTGCTTATCCCGGTTGAAAAGTTTGAGGAGATCAAGAAGGCTATAAAGGTTAATATTGATGCTTATATACCGCATAATTCGAATTCAATACTCAGGATACACAACATAGTAAAGAAACTAATCAGTGAAAACGGTATTATCCGGTTCAGGAAGCGAAGGAACGTTTCAGTATACACCCTGGTTGTTTTTATTATTGCCTCCGTACTTTTACTTATTCTTGCTTCGATTGAACTCCCGAACTATTTCTGATAAATTTAATGTGACTATTTGTCAGTTCTAACTTAACGGCACATCTTTTGAAAGTGTTCCGGATAATATTTATGTCTAACAAAAACTGACCGATATGCAAACTGGAAAAATTGGAGTAACAACAGAAAACATATTTCCGATAATAAAAAAGTTCCTTTATTCTGATCATGAGATATTTCTGCGTGAACTGATTTCCAACGCAGTGGATGCGACACTGAAACTGAAGACGATGTCATCCGTTGGAGATTATAAAGGAGAATTGGGTGATACAACAATCCGGGTAAGTGTGGATAAGAAGAAAAAGACAATATCTGTCTCTGATAAAGGAATTGGCATGACACAGGAAGAGCTCGATAAATACCTTAATCAGATAGCATTTTCAAGTGCAAATGATTTCCTCGATAAATATAAGGACCAGACAAACATTATAGGTCATTTTGGTCTTGGTTTTTATTCTTCATTCATGGTATCCGATAAAGTTGAAGTAATAACCAGATCATATCAGGATGATGCAAAGCCTGTTAGGTGGATCTGTGATGGAAGTCCTGAATTTTCGATTGAAGAGGTTGAGAAGGAGTCGAGAGGTACTGAAGTAATTTTGCATATTGATAAAGACTCAAAAGAGTTCCTCGAGGAAAAAAGGGTGGAGCAACTCCTTAAGAAATACTGCAAATTTCTTCCAGTTGAAATTGCTTTTGGAAAAGAGCAGGAATGGAAAGACGGGAAATATACAGATACAGGGAAGGATAAAATAATTAATAATACAAAACCTGCATGGACTCTTAAGCCCGCTGATCTGAAGGACGAAGATTATGTGAAGTTTTACAGGGAGTTATATCCATCGGGTGATGAGCCGTTGTTTCATAGACACCTTAATGTTGATTGCCCTTTTAAGCTTACCGGAATCCTCTAGTTCCCCAAAATAAAAAGCAATATTGAAATACAGAAGAATAAAATACAACTTTATTGTAACCAGGTTTTTGTTACAGACTCTGTTGAAGGAATAGTACCGGAATTTCTCACACTGCTTCACGGAGTTCTTGACTCACCTGATATTCCCCTTAATGTTTCAAGGAGCTATCTTCAGAGCGATTCAAATGTAAAAAAGATATCAAGCCATATTACTAAGAAAGTTGCTGACAGGCTTAATGAGATTTTTAAGAAAAACAGAGATGAATTTGAAAAAAAATGGGACTATCTGAAACTTTTTATAGAGTACGGAATGATATCTGAGGAGAAATTCTATGAAAAAGCTTCAAAGTTTGCTCTGCTTAAGAACACAGATGATAAGTACTTTACCTTTGAGGAGTATGAGAAAATTATCAAAGAGAACCAGACAGACAAAAATAAAACGCTTGTTTATCTCTATTCAACAAATAAAACAGATCAGTTTACCTATATTGATAAAGCCAAAAGCAAAGGATATGATGTTCTATTGCTTGATGGGCAACTTGATCTTCATCTAATTAACCATCTCGAATCAAAGCTCAAGGATTCAAGATTCGTAAGAGTCGATTCGGATGTGGCAGATAAACTTATTCAGAAGGATGAAACACGTGAGTCAAAGTTGTCTGACGATCAGAAGAATGATTTGAAGAGTGTTTTTAATATAGGAGTTAAGACAAAAGAGATTTTTAATGTTGTGTTTGAAACTCTCGACGAAAATGAAGCACCTGTAATTATCACTCAGTCAGAGTTTATGCGGCGCATGAAAGAGATGTCGCAGTTTGGAGGTGGAATGAATTTTTATGGTGAATTACCCGATAGTTATAATCTGGTTGTTAATCCAAACCATGCTCTTGTGATAAAAATATCTGATGACCTGCAGGCAAAAGAAGGAACCAGACTTGCTGAAAACCAGCTGGAAAGACAAAAAGTGAAGGAGGAGGTCGGGTTTATTGAGCAGGAGCAGAAGAAGAAAAAGGAGGCTGATATAAGCCAGGTGGAAAAAGACGATCTTGAAAACCTCAGGAAAGAACTGGAGAAAATCGAGAAATCGAGGAAAGAGATCCTAGAGTCATATGGAAATGAAAATAAGATAGTGAAGCAGATGATTGATCTTGCATTACTTGCAAATAATATGCTTAGAGGAGAAGAGTTGAGTCAGTTTGTAAAAAGGAGTGTTGATCTGCTTTAGTGGAAATATATACCGGGTGCAGGGTAATTGGTAAGAAATCAGCCCTGTACCATGCCCGGTTTTGTGGAGTATTTTCAGATCATCCTCGATACTTCGCCTTTTACATAATCAATTGCTGCTCTGGTTGGCTCCTTTTCAAGTTCCATAATCCTCTCCAGAAGAAGCTTGCTAAACTCCATTGCGGTTGCAGTTTCAGTCATTTTTTCTGCTTCGCTGTTAATAATCTTGATCATGTTTGAGCGGGCATTTCTAACGACTTCCCATGCCTGCTGGCTCATGTAAATCTGCTGAGAAAGGTTATGTTCATATTCGCTTCTTATTGTACTAACAAGTGCAGTATGCAACTGCGAAGCTGTCATATTATAATTAGATACTCTTACCAGAAGCGACTCCATTGAGATCCTTTCAAGAAAAAGAATGATCCTTTCATAAGCCTGAAGCCTGATGGGAATAACTGTCCTGCTATTCTGAAGAATAAGTTCCTGTTTTCTCTTATCCTGATCATTCTTCATCAGATTTCTTAAAAGAACCCATGCAGTAAAAAAGACAATAAGGGCCGGGATGGTTATTTTGAGGATTTCGGATAACATTGCCATACTCTGTTTTTAATTTGAGATACAAACCTAATTATATTTCCTGTTATAAAGATATATGATCATTGCACTTTTTACATATATGTATTAAATGAGACTGTATATTCTGAAGGTTTCCGTTTTTTTAATCTCCGTTCACTTAGAGCATATCCCAGCGTGATTAGCAGCTCAACCCGTTTTGACTTAGGGATGTTAAGCAGCTTCTTAAGCTTTCTTTCATCAAACCAGCCAATGATGCATGAGCCTATTCCTTCAGCTTTTGCCTGAAGGCAGATATTTTCAGTTGCAATACCTATGTCAATATGTGAATAGTCTTTATTTTTGATAGTTCCGCCAATTTTTGAAGTCATATTAGGGTTTTCCCTTACAATGACCAGAATAACAGGGGCTTGTCCGACAAATGTATTTATCCCTATAGCCTTTGAAGCAGAAGCTTCGGCAACTTTAAGTCTTAGTTCAGGGTCATCAATTACAATGAATTTCCATGGTTGAGCATTACAAGCAGATGGTGCCATTCTGCCTGCTTCAATTATCCTTTCAAGTTTCTCTTTCTCAATCGTTTTATCACCGTATTTCCTATCGCTCTGGCGGCTTATGATAAGATCAAGCATCGCTTTTCCATCTATCATCTTCCATTATTTAAATGTGTGTGGCAAAAATAGTAATTTGTTGTGGTATTAAATAAAATATGCAGGGACGCTGCAAAATATGTCCCTGCATATCATTTGTAAAGTTACTGTTATCAGTTTAAAATTATTATGTCGCAATAATATCGATTCTGGATAATTTTATTTTTACTTGCCTAAAGGAAGTTTGATCCGCTATCTCAAATCTGCAATCTGTAATAATTTTTACGATTATTTTCCGAAAATATTTAAATTGTTATTTGTCAACTGAAGTTATCAAACCATTAGTAATTATTTGCCATAATCTCGAAATAGCTTGTTGGATGTAGGCATGCAGGGCAATTTTTCAGAGGTTTTGTTCCAAAATGGACATAGCCGCATTTTCTGCAATACCAGAATACCTGTTCTTCGCGCTGGAATACCTTATCTTTCATTACATTCTCAAGAAGTTTTCTATATCTCTCCTCATGTACTTTTTCCGCTGATGCAATAGCTTTAAAAGCGGTTGAAATATTTTTAAAGCCCTCTTCTTCGGCAACCTGTGCAAATGCCGGATAGAGGTCGCTCCACTCTTCATGTTCTCCTTCTGCTGCTGCTTTCAGGTTATCTTTTGTTGTTTCGGTTTTTCCGGCAGGATATGACGCAGTAATCTCCACCATCCCTCCTTCAAGAAACTTGAAAAAACGTTTTGCATGCTGCTGTTCCTGGAGAGCAGTCTCGAGAAAAATTCCTGCAATCTGTTCATATCCCTCTTCTTTGGCAACCTTAGCTGCAAATTCATATCTGTTCTTAGCCTGTGATTCTCCGGCAAAAGCCTTAAGCAGGTTCTTTTCTGTTTTTGTCCCTTTTAAACTTTTTTCCATAACTTCTTTTTTTAGTGAATTTAAAAATTAAGTTTTATTCTTCTTTTTAAAAAGTTTTTGTTCTTCACCTTTCACCAGACGGGAAATATTTTTACGGTGAGTTATCAGTAATGCTATTGCAACAATCACTGAAAATACTTTAAATATTATCGAAGGAGTATCGAAAAATAAAAACAGGAGGATAGGAAATGCAAGGCCTGCACTCATTGAGGAAACAGATACGATACCTGTTAAAAGCAACATTGCAAGGAAAACACAGAAGCAAAGTATTGTAAGTAAAGGATGAAGTGCAAGCAGAACCCCAAAGATGGTTGCAACACCTTTCCCTCCTCTGAAACCGGCAAAGAGAGGAAAAACATGTCCGATTACAGCTGTCATTCCTGTCAGTATCTTAAGGTTGGTGAGAAGGGCTGTGTCAGTAGCAGCCAGGTTAAGAAAGAGAGGAAGCATAGTTGCCAGCCACCCCTTTGCAATATCAATTAATAGTACAGGTATCCCGGTTTTCCAGCCAAGTACCCTGATTACATTAGTTGTACCTGCATTGCCGCTTCCATGTTGTCTTACGTCTATCCCATGCAGTTTTCTTCCTATCCATACCGCTGCCGGAATAGATCCCAGAAGATAAGCAAGCAGAAATGCTATGATATAATTTAATATGAACATCATTAAAAATTTACTTGAAATCGTCGGGCTAATATAATTCAATTTTTTGAAATCTGAAGTTTGATGATGATAGGGTAAAAGGAACTGCAGGGGGTCTTATCTGTAAAGAATTATAAGTAAAGGGGCAGCCATGAAAGGAAAAGGGCATCCGGAAGGATGCCCTTTAAATACAAATCGTTATGACCAATTATTATTTACCGAATTTAATTGAAGCCTGAGCTGCAGCAAGTCTGGCTATCGGAACCCTGAATGGAGAACAGCTTACATATGTTAAGCCGGCCTTAAAACAGAATTCAACAGAAGCAGGATCTCCTCCCTGTTCCCCACAGATACCAACTTTCAGGTCAGGTCTTGTGGCGCGACCTTTCTCAACTGACATCTTGATAAGCTGTCCAACACCATCCTGGTCAATAGTCTGGAAAGGATCTGCAGCCAGAATCTTCTTGTCCAGATAATCGTGGAGGAATCCACCTGTATCATCACGACTGAAACCAAATGACATCTGAGTTAAGTCGTTGGTACCGAATGAGAAGAATTCAGCGGTTTTAGCCATTCTGTCAGCCAGAAGGCATGCGCGTGGTATTTCAATCATGGTACCATACTTGTATTCAATAGCTTTGACACCAAATTTTTTGCAGACTTCTGCATAAACTTTATCAACAATCTTTTTGGTATAATCAATCTCAGTCACATCACAGGTAACAGGAACCATTATCTCTGGATGAGGTTTTTTACCTTCTTTAATAAGTTCGAGCGAAGATTCAAAGATTGCACGGATCTGCATCTCTGAAATCTCCGGGAACGTTATGCCTAAACGAACACCACGGTGGCCCATCATCGGGTTTGATTCGTGTAATGCTTCACCACGTTTTGCTACGTCTTCTTTTTTAATTCCAAGCGCTTTTGCCAGCTCTTCCTGTTTTTCTGCACCCTGTGGAACAAACTCATGGAGTGGGGGATCAAGAAGCCTGAATGTAACTGGTAGTCCGTCCATTGCGGCCATTGTGGCTTTCATGTCTTTTTTGACATGTGCAAACAATTCGTCCAGAGCTTTGCGACGCTCAGTTTCGTTTGCACTGAGGATCATTTTACGAAGAAGAAACAAGGGAGTCTCTGAACCCTTACCATAAAACATATGCTCGGTACGGAAAAGACCAATCCCCTCAGCTCCGTAATTACGTGCAATAATTGCATCATCGGGTGTTTCGGCATTGGTGCGGACACCCATTTTACGGAATTTGTCAACTATTGTCATGAATTCTTTGAAACGCGGGTTTTCAGAAGCATCCATAAGTGAAAGAGCCCCAATGTAAACAAATCCTTTTGTACCATTAAGGGTCAGGAAGTCTCCCTCTTTAATAACTATATCAGAACCTGTGATTTTGCATATTTTTTTACCGGCATCAACATGAAGTGACCCAGCACCTACTATACAGCATTTCCCCCATCCGCGTGCAACCAGTGCAGCATGTGATGTCATCCCTCCACGTGCTGTAAGAATACCTTCTGCTGCGCGCATTCCTTCTACATCTTCAGGGTTAGTCTCTTCACGGAGAAGAATAACTTTTTCACCTTTACGGAACCATGCTACTGCATCTTCAGCATTGAAAACAACTCTTCCTACTGCTGCTCCCGGGCCTGCCGGAAGACCTTTAACTGCCGGAGCATGTTTCTTCTCAACAGCCGGGTCGCAAATCGGATGCAGGAGCTCATCAAGCTGTGCAGGATCTACTCGTAAAACTGCAGTTTTTTCTTCAATAAGTTTTTCCTGAAGCATATCCATTGCCATATTAAGTGCTGCAGTACCTGTCCTTTTTCCAGCACGGCATTGTAACATATAAAGTGTTCCTTCCTGAATTGTGAATTCAATATCAAGCATGTCGCGGAAAGCTTTTTCCAGTATATTGCGGATATCCCATAGTTCTTTATAGGTACCAGGCATAGCTTCCTGCATACTGTGAAGATGTCTGTTCTGATCATTCTTAGTGTCATCATTAAGCGGACTTGGAGTGCGGATACCTGCTACAACATCTTCCCCCTGTGCATTTACAAGCCACTCACCATAGAAAAGGTTTTCACCTGTTGCCGGATTACGGGTAAAAGCAACACCGGTTGCAGAAGTATCACCCATATTCCCGAATACCATTGCCTGAACGTTAACAGCAGTTCCCCAGTCATCAGGAATTCCTTCGATACGACGGTATGATACCGCTTTCTTCCCATTCCAGCTCTTGAAAACAGCTTTAATACTACCTTCAAGCTGTTCTTTTGCATCATCAGGGAAAGGTTTTCCAAGAACTGCTTTTACAATTTTTTTAAACTCTTCCGAAAGTAATTTCAGTTCATCTGCTGAAATTTCAGTATCGGACTTGTATCCTTTACTTTTTTTGAACTCATCAAGTTTCTCATCGAGCTGTTTACGTATACCTTTTCCTTCACCAAGATCAATACCTTCAGCTTTTTCCATAACAACGTCTGCATACATCATGATAAGGCGACGGTACGAATCCCATACAAATCGGGGATTATTGGTCTTTTTAAGGAAACCCGGAATAGTTGCAGAACAGAGACCGATATTTAGTACAGTATCCATCATTCCAGGCATTGAACTGCGAGCGCCTGAACGGCATGAAACCAGTAATGCGTTCTGAACATCACCATATTTCATTTTCATGGTTTCTTCTGTCTTTTTCATTGCTGCCCAGACTTCAGGCATCAGTTCTTCCGGAAGAGTACAATTATTGGTATAGTACTCATTGCATGCTTCAGTGGTTATGGTAAATCCTGCAGGAACAGGTAATCCAAGCAGACACATTTCTGCAAGGTTAGCTCCTTTGCCTCCAAGAAGGTTCTTCATATCGGATTTGCCTTCTGCAGTTTTTCCTCCAAAGGAGTAGACTCTTTTAACGTGTGACATAATTTTATAGATTTGTGATAAGTATAAATTATTGTTTTTGCAAAATAAGTCGCAAAGTTAATATTTAAAATTGAATTTCTGAAACCTTTATTATTGATAACATTTTATGCCCTCGGATGAAACAAGATGAGGGTATCGCGTAAGAAGCTCCTGTCAATATGAGTATATATTTCGGTGGTCAGAATCGATTCATGCCCAAGCATCTCCTGAACAGCCCTGAGATCGGCACCTGCTTCAATCATATGTGTAGCAAATGAGTGACGGAAAGTATGAGGACTAATATTTTTCAGTATTCCCGCTTTTGCTGAAAGCTCCTTGATTATTGTAAATATCATTGCGCGGGTTAAACCTGATCCCCTGCGGTTTAGAAATAGTATATTCTGATCATGAATAACAGGCAACCTGTTTCTGTAATGTTTATAATTTTCTATCTCCTTCAAAGCCTTGTTACTTATTGGTACAAGTCGCTGTTTGTTACCCTTACCAGTTACTATTACAAATCCTTCTCCATAATGTATGTCTGTAAGACGCATATTTGTCAGTTCTGAGACACGTAACCCGCACCCATAAAGGGTTTCGATAATTGCTTTATTTCTATGTCCTTCTGGTTTGCTGAGGTCAATTACCTCTATCATCCGGTCTATCTCATTTATTGATAGTACTTCCGGTAATTTCATACCTGTTTTGGGTGATTCAAGCAATGATGCCGGATTTTCTTCAATCTCTCCTTCAATAAGTAAAAATTTATAAAATGCCCTTATACCTGATAGCACCCTAGACTGTGTTCTAGGATTTTGATTTTCCAGATTAAACCATATAAGAAATGCTTTAAGGTCGGCATAACTGACTTTATCAGGGGAAGTATCACTGCCTTTTTCATTGAAATACCTTTTCAGCTTTAAAACATCATCATTATAACCTTCTATACTATTCTCAGAGAGAGATTTTTCAAGCCGGAGATAATTTTCAAAATCTTTGATTGAGTGTTCCCAGGTCAGGCTCATTTTCAATAATATTTTACTTGTATAAAAGTATAATTAAAAGAGGAAACATCTAAAATCACTCAGCATTTAACCTGAAAACCATTTTCTCCATGGAATTTTTCCCTATTTTTACCAAATAGTAACAACAGAAAAACAGCAAGGGATGAAAATAGCAATTATAAATGGCCCTAATCTGAATCTTTTAGGCAAAAGAGAACCTGAAAAATATGGAACCAGGTCTTTCGAAGATTACTTAATTATACTCAGATCACAATATCCGGATATCCATTTTGATTATTTTCAGTCGAATGTTGAAGGTGAAATTATCAACGAAATACAGAGAACCGGATTCTTATTTGACGGAATCATTCTCAATGCTGGTGGGTATACTCATACTTCCGTCGCTATCGGCGATGCTATTGCATCTGTTAAAAGCCCGGTAGTTGAGGTCCATATCACCAATATCTCTGCCCGTGAAGATTTCCGGCATGTTAGTCTGACCGGCAGAAATTGTACCGGTACTATTGCAGGATTCGGTCTCGGCAGTTACAAGCTCGCTGTTGAAGCACATATATTATTAAAAAAAGAAAAATAAGACAATGAACAGGAAAAGGACAAAAATTGTTGCTACCATTTCAGATAAAAATTGTTCGGCAGATTTCATCAGGGAGCTCTATGATGCAGGGATGGATGTAGTAAGAATAAATTCAGCACATCTGGACATTGAAGGTGCAAAAAAGATTATTGCAAATACCCGTGAAGTTTCTGACAAGATTGCAATAATTATTGATACAAAAGGGCCGGAAATAAGAACTACAAAAAGTGATGTCCCTATTAATATTAAAAAGGGAGATAAAATTAGTTTGATTGGTGATCCTGACAGAACATCCACCGAAAAAAAAATTTATGTTACATATAGAAATTTTTCATCTGTCATTCCTATAGGTTCAGCCATAATGCTCGATGACGGTGACATTGAACTAAAAGCGGTAAGAAAGAACAGTGATACTCTTGAATGTATTGCAGAAAATGACGGATTATTGGGATCACGAAAAAGTGTCAATATTCCCGGTGTAAAGATATGTCTGCCTTCACTTACGGATAAAGACAAAGCCTTTATTGAAATGGCTGTTAAGAATGATGTCGATTTTATTGCTCATTCATTCGTCAGATCAAAGCAGGATGTTGTTGATGTACAATCTGTTATAGATGAATATAAGGGTGGAATTAAAATTATTGCCAAAATTGAAAATGAAGAGGGAGTTGAAAATATAGGTGAGATTCTTGAGAGTGTATATGGAATTATGGTTGCCAGGGGAGATCTTGCAATTGAGATTCCTTATGAAAAAATTCCAGGAATTCAGAAAATGATTATTTCGAGGTGTATTTATATGCGAAAACCTGTCATTGTAGCAACTCAGATGCTTCATTCAATGATAAGCAATCCTCGGCCTACGCGAGCTGAAGTGAGCGATATTGCCAGTGCAATTTATTCTCAAACTGATGCAATAATGCTCAGTGGGGAGACTGCAAATGGAAAATATCCTGTTGAAGCGGTAAAGACAATGACTAAGGTGGCACTTGAAGTGGAAAGCAATAAAGAAAAGTTCCTTGAGACTCCATATATGAATGTGACGGGTGAGATATCGGCTTACCTTGCAAAAGTTGCTGTTAAAACTTCTTTAAGAATTGGTGCGAAAGGTATTATTGCAGATACAACCGGAGGCAGAACTATCAGGGATATGGCTTCTTATCGCGGTATTAACCTGATTTTGGCGCAATGTTATTCTGAAAGTACCATGAGGCAATTGGCACTCTCATATGGTGTTTACGCAAGTTTCCAGGAGAAAAGGAATTCAGTAGACGAGTTTATTCATATTGCTTTAAGAGATCTGGTCAAAACCCATAATCTGAAAAGCGATGAAATCATCGTAGTGCTTGCTGGTAACTTTTCGGGAGGAGCTGGCTTTTCTTTTATTGAAGTGGGTTCGGTGCAGTACCTTAAAGACCGTGTGAGTATAAAAGACTGATCAATAATTGGTCTGATTTTTGATGTTTAATTCAGGTCTGAAGCTTTTAGTAAATGATTAAAACCTTATATCTTTTTTCATGGTTGATTTTCCATCCGGTTCATGTTACACTGACAAGTATTGATTATACACCGGATACGCCTTCTTTAAAGGTATTCTTAAAGATTTATTACGATGATTTTCAGCTGGATTGTAAAATGAATGAATTAAGTTTTAATGAAAGCGATTTTTCAGGAAATAGTGCACTTGCAAAGGAAATGATGAGTAAGTATCTCAGTAAGACATTTCAGATTTTTGTAAATCATGAGCAACTTTCAGAAGAAGTTGAATATATTAAAATTATTGACGGGGAGTTGAAAGTTAATTTTTCATATAAAACAGATAGAAAACCAAAATCATTAACTGTTAAGAACCTGTTTCTGACATCCCTTTACCCAGACCAGGCTAACATGATGATAGTTAAGATCAATGACTTTGAAGAAGGTATTAAACTAACTGCGGAAAAAACAGAACAAACATTTATTATTAAATAGTCTCAGATAGAAATAATCTGTTATGAAAAAATTGTTGGTACTGATATTTTTAACTTTTGCATTAAATGAACTTTATGCTACTCATAACAGAGCCGGAGAAATAACGTATGTTCAGCTATCTGATCTTACTTTTGAGATTACAATCACAACATTTACATATACACAGAGTTTTGCTGACAGACAACAACTTGATGTGGAATGGGGAGACAACTCTAAATCAACAGCTATCAGAATTGAAAAAGTTACACTCCCAAACTATTACAGGAGGAATGTTTATAAGATCACTCATACTTTTCCCGGCCCCGGAGTTTACAGGATAGTGGTGCAGGATCCAAACCGGAACGCAGGTGTTAAGAACATTCCAAACTCAGTCAATGTTGTTTTTTCAATCTCAACAATTCTTATTGTTAATCCTGGCATTGGAAGAAATAGCACTCCTGTATTACTGAATCCTCCATATGATAAGGCAGCACTGGGATACGTATTTATTCATAATCCTGCAGCGTATGATCCTGATGGTGATAGCCTCTCCTATAAACTTGCTGTTTGTACAAGGGAAGATGGAAAGGCTATTGAGGGTTATACATTCCCTCCTGCAACAAATTCAATAAGGGTTGATTCATTAAGTGGTGACCTTATATGGGATACTCCAGCTGATACCGGCATCTATAACGTTGCAATGGAAATCCAGGAATGGCGGAATGGGATAAAAATCGGAATTGTTACCCGTGATATGCAGATTGAGGTATTCAGTACTAATAATAAACCTCCGGTTAACAGTGAGTTAACTGATCGTTGTGTTGAGGTGGGAGATATTGTGGATTTTGTTTTTTCAGCTACTGATGTGAATAATGATTTATTAAGCCTTAAGGCAACTTCAGGTGTCTTTCAGATAACCTCCTGTCCCGCAAAATTCACTAAGATTGACTCTCTGCCGGGACGTGCATCGTCAAGGTTCCGTTGGATACCATGTCATTCCTCAGTAAGAAATCAGCCTTATGATATCATCTTTAAGTCGGATGATTACAACACTGAGCTGAAGCTTTCTGATATTGATAATATGAAAATAAAGGTTCTGGGGCCACCTCCTGTTATCCTGAATGCTGTTCCCGAAGGAAAATTTATCAGATTAACCTGGAATGATTACGGGACAAATGCAATTGCTGGCTTCAGTGTTTACAGAAGGGAAGGAGCCTCCTCTTTTGTTCCCGATTCCTGTACTTCAGGAATACCTCCCTCTTCAGGTTTCATCAAGGTTGGTTATATTGGAGGAAGTTCATCAAAATCATTTATGGATACAGATAACGGGCAGGGCCTCCAGTTTGGCAGGGAATATACTTACAGGATTGTGGCTGTTTACCCGAATGGAACTGAAAGTAAATCATCAAACGAGATCACCTCTACACTAGTTTCGGGTGTTCCGGTAATAAGAAATGTCAGCGTCAGGAATACAAATGCAGTGAATGGTTCTGTTTTTATTTCATGGAAGAAACCTGACAGGCTAGATACAATACCGGCCAATGGGCCATATGAGTATCTGATATACAGGGCAGAAGGCATCGCCGGGTCTACTTTTAAAAATATAAAATCCATAATTACAACCGATCTGAATGATACTGTTTTTATTGACACATTGATTAATACACAATCAATGGGCTATCTTTATAAAATCGAATTATATAACAATTCTCCAAGATTTCTCATTGGAGAACCTGGTTATGCATCATCTGTTTTTATCACCTTAAATCCGGGTGACAGGAAAACACGGTTTGTGATTAACAGGAATGTTCCCTGGATAAATACACGTTATGACTTTTTCAGACAGAATGGCTCCAAATTTGACTCAATCGGATCAACAAATCAACTTTCTTTTGTTGATAATGGTTTAATTAACGGAAAGGAATATTGTTATTTTGTGAGATCAGTTGGTGGTTATCTGGCAGATGATATGCCAAAGAATCTTATTAATCTTTCTCAGATCGGATGTACTTTTCCTATTGATAATGAACCCCCATGTCCTCCTGAGTTAGAAGTTATAAGTCAGTGCGATAGCTTGCAAAATAATCTTACATGGAAAATAAATGATATAGACTGCTTTAATGATATAGCCGGATATAAGATATACTTCAAAATGACTTATTCCGAGAATTTGGAATATCTAGCAACTGTTGATAATAAAAATGTATTCTCATACCTGCACAAGAATATACCGGGAGATGCTATATCAGGTTGTTATGCAGTTTCATCCTTCGATATTGAGGGAAATGAAGGAGAGAAATCAGTTATGGTCTGTGTTGATTCTTGTAACTTTTTTGAAATACCAAATGTGTTCACTCCCAATGGGGACAATATTAATGACATGCTTGTTGCAAAAACATCAGGACTTGTTGAGAGGATAGATATGAGGATATTTAACAGGAATGGACTTTTATTATTCAGAACCGAGGAGCCAAAGATAAACTGGGATGGAACCTATAAAGGTAAAATTGTTTCTCCTGGAGTCTATTTCTATCAATGTGATGTTTTTGAAAAGCGTATTCTGGGGACCGAGGAAACGCATCGTTCCGGTTTTATTCACGTGATTACAGAGGAAGGTGCTGCAATCAGAAAACTGGAAACCAAATGATTTTAGAGAGAGTAAGATGAATAAAGTGATACAAATATTTATTGTTTTGCTGTTTTCAGGGACTATCTCAGGGCAACAGACATTAGACTATATTCTAAAGGCAAAACGCTATCTGAATGAAGGGAAGCCGGATATTGCCATAGATCTAATAAACAGTGCATTAGCCGGGAAGCAATCAGATAATAATCTTTATATATTAAGAGCAGAGGCAAAATCACTGAAGGGAGACTACACTGGTGCAATTAGTGATCTTAATGTTGCCAATAGTCTCACTCCGTCTTCAGGTGAATATGGACTTGCCCGGATCTATGCCCTTAAGGGTGATGGAGCAACTGCTGTTTATCATCTCGAAATGAACCTGAAATCGGAATTCAGGAAAAGTGAAAAGGAAATTGTTCTGGATCCATATATGTCCCTTATAAGTAATAAGCCTGAATGGAGGCAGTTTTGGAGGAAAGACTGGTATTCCGTTTATGAAAACAGGATTGGGGAGATTGAATATTATGTTTCTAAAGGAAAAATAGAGGATGCAAAGAGTCTCCTGTCTGAACTTAAAAGTAATTACAAAAGCGATAATGAAGTTCTTTATGCCGAAGCATTGATAAGCTATTATTCCGGGATTAAATCTGATGCAATAAATATTATTTCACAGTTGATGTCTCTTGATCCGGATAATGTAAAATACCTGCGCCTGTTGGCCAAAGCTCAGACTGGAAATGGGAATTACACTGGTGCTTCAGATATTTATACAAAATTGATTGAGTTAGAAGTCGCAGATGCTGATCTGTTACTCTCCAGAGCTGAATGTTACAGAAAATACGGAGAATCCGGCAAAGCTTTCTCTGATCTGGAAAGGTATCTTGATATTTACCCTGCCAATAAAACTGCCCTGAGCATGGCTGGTAAAATTCAGGCAGCTTCAGGTGATAATCTAAAAGCTCTTGATTATTTTTCAAAAAATATTAAGCTGCACCCTGAAGACTCTGAATGTTTTATTGACCGTGCAAATTCATATTTTGTTTCAAAATCATGGAACCATGCAATAGATGATTACAGCATGGCGCTTGATCTTAAGCCAGATAACTCAGAGATATGGCTCAATAAAGGGATTGCACTGATAAATTTGAGAAGAGAAGTTGATGCCTGTCATGATTTCAGGTTATCACTGGGACTAGGGAATAAACGAGCCCCGGAATTTATCAGCAAATATTGTATCAAGTGACAGGGTATTTGTTAACTGATTCAAGAACCCGGATTTAATCCTTTTTTCCTGATAATTTTACACCGTTCTGCGCATTTGCTCCGTTACCTTACATGTTTAAATATTTTGTCGAACAGATCACGAGGTTTAAAAGGCTTGAGGACATAGTCATTAATGTTCAGGTTGTCTATTTTATCATGACTTTCAGACATTATAGCTGCTGTAAGTGCCACAATTGGGATATCCCTGATTTTAGGATTTTCTGAATTTCTTATAATCCTTGTAGCTTCTATTCCATCAAGAACCGGCATATGAAGATCCATTAGAATCAGATCAAAGTCACCTTTCTCAAGAAGTTCAAGGACTATTTGTCCATTTTCTGCATGGGTAACTATTGTTCCCCATCCTGTCAGGAATTTGTTAGCTACGAAGAAGTTGATTTTATTATCTTCTGCCACCAGAATCTGTTTACCTTCCAATCCTTTAAAGACTTCGGGGATCTCCCTGGATTGTTCTTCATTTTGTTTCTCCGGTATCCCGAAAGAAAGAATGAACCTGAAAGTCGATCCTTCATCCGGTTCACTATCAAGAGATATTGTTCCGCCTTGTAAATCAATAAGTGTCTTGCAGATGGCTAATCCCAGACCAGTGCCTCCAAAAAATCTGGTTGTATCAGTTGATGCCTGTGTGAAACTTTCAAATATCATTGAATGCTTTTCCTTGGGTATTCCTATACCTGTATCCCGAACGGTAAATTCGAGTTTTGATTGATTACCTGTCTGTTCAATCTGCCTGACCGAAACCGTTATTCCTCCCTCTCGGGTGAACTTAAGAGCATTGGATAACAGATTGGATAAAATCTGATTAAGTCTGATGGGATCACCAATGACTTCCTGAGGCAGATTGTTTGCCTTTATTAATTCAAATCTGAGCTGCTTTGCTTTTGACCTGAATGAGTATGATCTCATAATTTCGTCGAACAGATCATTTAGATTGAATGGTGTTAGTTCAAGAACAAGTTTTCCGGATTCCATTTTATTATATGACTATCGGTTATGATTAATAACGTTTTGATAATTTGTAGTAACACAGGCGA
>CAZXFB010000044.1:9361-34718 GCA_964639725.1 uncultured Rikenellaceae bacterium | reverse complement strand
AAGGTAATGAAAGTAAGAGCATCTGTAAAAAAGCGCAGCGCCGACTGTAAGATAGTAAGGCGGAAGGGTCGCATTTACGTAATAAACAAGAAAAATCCCAAGTTTAAACAGAGACAGGGATAATTTAATTAATTTTGCAACTCATTTAAGAAAAGTATTATATGGCACGTATTGTTGGTGTAGATTTACCAAGAAATAAAAGAGGCGAAGTTGGCCTGACTTACATCTATGGTGTAGGCAGAAGCACTGCTCAGAAAGTACTTGATGAAGCAGGTGTCGACAGAAATGCAAAGGTTCAGGATTGGAATGACGATCAGATAAACACTATCCGAAGAATCCTGAACGATAATTATAAGCTGGAAGGTGAACTCCGTTCGGAGACTCAGACAAATATTAAAAGGCTTATGGATATTGGCTGCTATCGTGGTGTGCGCCACAGAATCGGGCTTCCTTTAAGAGGTCAGAGTACCAAGAATAACGCCAGAACACGTAAAGGCAGAAAGAAAACTGTTGCAAACAAGAAAAAAGCTACTAAATAAATAGATTATGGCAAAGAAGACTGGAGCATTAAAGAAGAGGGTCGTCAAGGTTGAACCATTAGGCCAGGCACATGTTCATTCATCATTTAATAATATTATTGTTACTCTGACAAATAATTCAGGTCAGGTTATTTCATGGGCATCAGCTGGTAAAATGGGTTTCAGAGGTTCCAAAAAAAATACCCCCTATGCTGCCCAGATGGCATCAGAAGAGTGTGGCAAGGTGGCTTATGATCTTGGATTAAGAAAAGTAAAAGTATATGTTAAGGGCCCCGGCTCAGGCCGTGAATCAGCAATTAGGGCTATCAGTAATGTAGGGATAGAAGTTACTGAAATAGTTGACGTTACACCTATGCCTCATAATGGTTGCCGTGCTCCCGGAAGAAGGAGAGTCTAAACAGTGATGAAATTGAATATTTGTTAGTTATAAATTAATAGTACAATGGCAAGATATACCGGCCCAAAAACTAGAATCGCAAGAAAATTCGGGGAACCTATTTTCGGTCCTGATAAGCACCTGGAAAGGAAAAATTTTCCTCCCGGACAACACGGAATGAACAAAAAGAGAAAGAAAACATCAGAATATGGCGTTCAGTTGAGAGAAAAACAGAAAGCTAAATATACTTATGGCATTCTCGAACGTCAGTTCAGAAATACTTTTGAAAAAGCATCAAGCAGTAAAGGTGTAACCGGTGAGGTTCTGCTGCAACTGCTAGAAGCACGACTCGACAACGTAGTATACCGTCTGGGCGTTGCACCAACAAGGGCTGCTGCCCGTCAGTTGGTATCGCACCGTCACATAACTGTTAATGGTAATGTTGTTAACATACCTTCATATCAGCTTAAACCGGGCGATATTATTGGCGTCCGTGAAAAATCAAAATCTCTTGAGTCAATCGTTGAATCAATTTCTACCAGAAATTATTCAAAACTATCATGGCTCGAGTGGGATGATACACAAATGGCAGGCAAATTTATGAACATGCCTGAACGTACTGATATTCCTGAAAATATTAAGGAACAACTTATTGTTGAATTGTATTCCAAGTAATAATATAAGAAAAAATTTATGGCCATTTTATCATTCCAGAAGCCTGATAAAGTAATAATGCTGGAAGCGGACAATACGCACGGAAAATTTGAATTCCGTCCGCTTGAACCTGGCTATGGTATTACTGTAGGCAACTCATTAAGAAGAATTCTTCTCTCTTCGCTTGAGGGTTTTGCCATAACTTCGGTAAAAATCGAAGGCACCGACCATGAGTTCTCAACTATTACAGGTGTTATTGAGGATGTTACCGAAATTATACTTAATCTGAAACAAGTCCGCTTCAGACGGATAGTTGAGGATGTTGATCATGAAAAGATCGCCATTAAAGTTAGTGGACAGGAAGTTTTTAAAGCAGGAAACCTAAATACCTCCCTTAGCAATTTTGAAGTTCTTAATCCTGAAAAGGTTATCTTCAGAATGGAAAGTGATGTCAAAATCCAGATGGAACTCACTATAAATAAAGGAAGAGGTTATGTCCCGGCAGAGGAAAACGAACCGGCCGACAGCGAATTTGGACTGATTGCTATTGACTCAATTTTTACTCCTATACGGAATGTAAAATATTCAGTGGAAAACTACAGGGTTGAACAGAAAACTGACTATGAGAAACTTCTTTTAGAGATCGAAACAGACGGTTCCATACACCCGAAAGATGCCCTTAAAGAGGCAGCTAAAATATTGATTTACCACTTCATGCTCTTCTCAGATGAAAAGATAACACTCGACTCGGATGATAAACTGGCAAATGAGGAGTTTGATGAGGAAGTTCTGCATATGAGACAACTTTTAAAAACAAAACTGATTGACCTCGACCTGTCTGTCAGAGCACTTAACTGTCTTAAAGCTGCAGAAGTTGAAACCCTTGGTGATCTTGTCAAATTTAATAAGAATGATCTTCTTAAATTCAGAAACTTTGGCAAGAAATCACTCACCGAGCTTGATGAGTTGCTTGAATCTATGAACCTCTCTTTTGGCATGGATGTGAGCAAGTATAAATTAGAGAAAGATTAATTTGAAAACTGGTTAAGGAAATAGAGAAATGCGACATTCAAGAGTTATTAACCATTTAGGAAGAACAAGTTCACACAGGAAGGCGATGCTTGCAAACATGGCTACATCACTTATCCTTCATAAAAGGATTATTACAACAACAGCCAAAGCAAAAGCGCTTAAAACTTTCGTGGAACCTCTTATTACTAAATCGAAAGAAGATTCAACCCATTCAAGAAGAGTGGTATTCGGGTATCTGAAAGATAAATCTGCTGTATCTGAGCTATTCAGGGAAGTATCACCAAAAGTTGGAGAAAGACCCGGTGGATATACACGTATATTAAAAACAGGTAACAGGATTGGTGATAATGCAGAAATGTGTATTCTGGAACTTGTTGATTACAATGTGGCTATGTTGGGAGGAGAGACTGCTAAAACAAAAACTACTCGCAGAAGAAGAACTTCAAAGAAAAAAGAAGAAGTAGCAGTAGTGGAGGAAAAAACTCCAAAAGCTCCGAAAGCTGCTAAAACTCCAAAAGTAAGTACATCTAAAGCAGATAAATCTGCAGATCAATCAACTGCCTCCAAAGAATCAAAAGAAGATAACCCGGGAGCAGACGTAAAGTAAAAAATTGAAATATTTTAAAATGAAGGGATAAGTGTAAAAACATTATCCCTTTTTTTTGTATATTGCACAAATGTTTAATGTAAATTTAAAAATCTATGGGTCAAATAGTTAGTGTGCATGCTCGTGAAATTCTCGACTCCAGGGGAAATCCAACAATTGAAGTTGATGTTACAACTGCCAGTGGTTATTTCGGAAGAGCAGCTGTTCCGTCAGGTGCATCAACCGGTGAAAATGAAGCTCTTGAGCTTAGGGATGGTGATAAGAACCGTTATCTTGGAAAAGGTGTTCTTAAAGCTGTTCATAATGTTAATAATGTCATCTCCGAGGAAGTAATTGGAATGGATGTTACGGATCAGAGCGGCATTGATAAGAAAATGATTGATTTGGATGGTACAAAGACAAAGAGTAATCTCGGTGCTAACGCAATACTGGGTGTCTCCCTGGCAGTTGCCAAAGCTGCAGCTGCATATCATGGACTACCATTGTTCAGATATATTGGTGGTTCCAATGCTGTGACTCTTCCTGTTCCAATGATGAATATTATTAACGGAGGATCACATTCCGATGCTCCGATTGCATTCCAGGAATTCATGATCAGACCGGTAGGAGCTCCCTCTTTCAGTGAAGGATTACGAATGGGTACGGAAGTATTCCATTCATTGAAAAAGGTTCTTAAAGAGCGTGGATTAAGTACTGCTGTTGGAGATGAAGGGGGTTTTGCACCTAAACTCAACGGAACCGAGGATGCTTTGGAAACAATTATCAAAGCAATTGGTGCAGCTGGTTATAAACCTGGTTCAGATATTACAATTGGACTGGATTGTGCTGCCTCTGAATTCTATAAAGAGGGTATGTACAACTATTCAAAATTTGAAGGTCCAAACGGGGCAAGAAGAACTTCAAAAGAACAGGTAGATTTTCTTGAACAACTTGTAAATAAGTATCCTGTTGATTCGGTTGAAGATGGTATGGCTGAAGGTGACTGGGATGGATGGAAGATGCTGACTGACAGGATTGGCAAGAAATGCCAGATTGTGGGTGATGATGTTTTTGTAACTAATGTGGATTATCTTAAAAAAGGAATAGATATGGGTTGTGCCAACTCTATTCTGATAAAAGTAAACCAGATAGGAACCCTTACAGAAACTCTGAATGCAATAGAGATGGCCCACAGAGCCGGATATACAACTGTTACATCACACCGCTCAGGTGAAACGGAAGATACAACAATTGCAGATATTGCTGTAGCAACCAATTCAGGTCAGATTAAAACCGGTTCGGCCAGCAGGACCGACAGGATAGCAAAATATAATCAGTTGCTGCGTATTGAGGAAATGCTTGGCAACCTGGCTGTATACGGATATAAGAAGTAGATAATACTAAAATATTCAAAAAGAGGCCGTCTCAAAAGGAAAATCAACCACCCCGTCATGACCCTTCGGGCATGACACCCCTCCTTGAAAAGGAGGGGAAAGTATTGATGTATAGCACATTAACTTTCTCCTCCTTCAAAAGGAGGAGTACCCCTGACGTCAGTCAGGGGGGAGGTGGTTGACTTTTGAGACAGCCTCTTTTGTCTTGAGATAGTCATTCAATTATCATAAAACTATTGACTACAAATGAGAATTATTGTCACTTTCAGTCGTTATTAACAATTGTTGATAACTTATGTTAAAATCAGGTTTATAACAACAGCCAAATTTGCATTGTTTTTTGACTTTCTTGGTTTAAATTTGATTCATAAGGTGAGCGATAAAAGATTGCTCCAAAGATGTGGAAGCGGGGAAGGTTACTTAACTGAAACAAGAATCGCTTCATTCAGACCTCCGGGTCTGCGCACCAGAAGAGCCGAAGTCTGAACTAAGGAATTCAGGTTCACAATGTTCAGAAGATCGACAGAAAACGGAAACGTTCTTTAAACGATTGAGTCACAGGGCCTCAGAAAACACGGAACTTCGGTTCCAGGTCAGTATGAAACTGATACCGAATCCTTCGGGAATTGGCAACAGTGCCTGAATGACACTTCATCCCGGAACTCCCGCCTGGCGGGAAAAAAGGAAAGCCGGAAGGTTCTGCTGTAACAGGCAAAACCGGAAAGCCATGGGTTGCAGGAAAAGGTCTAACCTGGGAATGCAGCCGGTCATAATAACAGTAGCCTGACACCGTTAACAACCTCGGTTGAAAATGGTGAATGGGAACTAATCTTAACGAATAGTTCCCATTATTGTTTTAAATACATCCCCATTTTATCCTTTTTTGCAGGTTTCTGCTTCTGGTGTTCCCTTATTAAATATCTTTGATATTATAATAAAAGATAATGGCTTACCCAGGTCTAACCAGTTTTGTCAGTTTTCTGGAGAATAATAACGAAATAATAAGAATCAGTTCTTTTGTTGATCCTCTGCTCGAAGTTTCAGAAATCACCGACCGAATATCCAAAAACTCCGGAAAAGCTCTTCTTTTTGAAAATAACGGAACTAACTTTTCTATCCTGATTAATGCTTTCGGATCTGATAAGAGGATAGCAATGGCAATTGGCAGAGATGATATCAATGAAGTTGGATCTGAAATTCAAAAGATACTTTTAAATATCTCTGAAATAGAGGGCTCAATAATAAGAAAAATTACAGCCTTGCCATACCTTATAAAATTAGCTGCAATTTTACCTGTAAAGACAAAAAGAAAAGGTATCTGTCAGCAGATTATTCATCTCACACCTGATCTTTCAATCCTGCCAGTTCTCAAATGCTGGCCTCATGATGCTGGTCGTTTCATTACCCTGCCAATGGTTCATACAATACATCCTGAAACAGGAAAGACAAATGTTGGTATGTACAGGATGCAGATACTTGACAATAACTCAACGGCGATGCACTGGCAGAGACATAAAACCGGAGCAAATCATTATGACACCTATAAAAGGCTTAACAAAAAGATGCCAGTCTCTGTTGCTCTTGGGGGTGATCCTGTATATGCTTATTCTGCAACAGCTCCTTTACCTGAAAATTTAAATGAATATATTCTCGCCGGATTTCTGAGAAAGAAAAAAGTGAGGCTCGTTAAATGTGTGACGAATGATCTGTTTGTTCCTTATGATGCTGATATTGTTATCGAAGGTTATGTAGATCCTTCTGAAGAACTGGTAAAGGAAGGTCCGTTTGGAGATCATACCGGATTCTATTCCCTGTCTGATTGGTATCCAAGATTCCATGTTACCTGTATTACCCATTCAAAAAATGCAATATATCCTGCCACGATAGTTGGCATTCCTCCCCAGGAAGATGCCTGGCTGGCAAAAGCTACAGAAAGAATTTTTCTCTCTCCCATTAGGTTAACATTACAACCTGAAATTGATGATTTTCATATGCCTGATGCTGGTATTGCACATAATCTTGTTATTGTTAAAATCAATAAAACATATCCCGGGCAGGGAATGAAAATAATCAATTCCCTTTTAGGTGCAGGCCAGATGATGTTCACTAAATATCTTGTTGTTGTCAGCGGGAAGGTTGATATCAGGAACTACAAAGACCTGATTAAACATGTTTTTATGAATATTGATCTGGAAAAAGACCTTCTCTTTAGCCATGGTCCAATGGATGTTCTGGATCACTCTTCAGACACTTTCTCTTTTGGAGGAAAAGCTGGTGTTGATGCTACCGTTAAACTCCCTGAAGAGCTTCCCTCGGAATTAATAAAAGATAACATAACAGGTCATCCTGCTGTTGACTCTATAGCGAAATATTTTAATGATTCAGCAGTTACAGGTATAAACTTAGATCTTATTAATCATGAGATTCCTGTTTTAATACTCGCAATTGATTGCAGCCAAGATGCAAATGCAATTGAACAGGTTAAGAATATTTTAAGATCGTTAAGAGTGGGTGATTTTTTTAGGCTTATTCTTGCAGTTGATCACACTGTTGACCCTTTTGATTACTTTATGACAACTTGGCAAATGTTGGGAAATACCGATCCTCAGAGGGATCATGAGTTTATTTCTCCGGCATCCCTTTTCCTGGACGGAACGATTAAGGCATTCCGTAAAGGTGGTTTTACACGAAAATGGCCGAATATTGTTTGCTCTTCAGTCACGACAATAAATTCAGTAGATCAAAAATGGGAGTCGCTCCAAATCGGGTCGTTTATCACCTCTCCTTCTTTAAGATATAAAAAACTGCTCAGGGACGGAGATGACGAAGTCATTGTTAAAGTTTCCTGAATTGGATTTTAGAATATTGGGGAATGTGTGTTTCAGATAATTACTATATTTTTGTAATTATAGATGGAGTTAGTCATTTTTACATATCATGGTGTGATTTTCTTTCTTATCGATAGGATATTGGCTTTTGTTCAGGTTGAGTCAGTATCTGATCCGGGATCATTTTCTTACAGGTTTATTATTTACTGTGCTATCGCAGTATTAATAATCTATTTTCTTTTTTTATCACAAACACGAAACCTGATAAAGACAAGACGGCTTTTAAGGGAAAAGGAACAGGCTCTGGATCAGATTGAGAAGCAAAAATCCGAGTTGGAATTAAAAGACAAGGACATAACTGACAGTCTCAATTATGCCAAAAGAATACAGGAGGCCCTCCTGCCTTCAGAAGAGTATTTCAGAAAACATTTTAAAGACGCCTTTATTTTTTTCAAGCCAAAACATATTGTAAGCGGCGATTTTTACTGGATTGGAGAAAAGGGAGATAAGGTCTTTATTGTGGCAGCTGATTGCACAGGGCATGGAGTACCGGGTGCTCTTATGTCGATGATAGGTTTAGAGATAATAGAGAAGACCATTAATCACGATGAGATCAGTACCCCTGCGAAAATACTTGCTGTTTTGAATAAAGGATTGGAGAAAACATTCAGCAGGGAGAAAAATATAGGAACAATAATAAGGGATGGGATGGATATTGGATTATGTGTTGTCGACAGGAAGAGAAAAAGAATTGAGTATTCAGGTGCTTTTTTCCCTCTCTACCTGATCCGTGAAAACACTCTTATTGAAATGAAGGATGATAAATTGATAATAGGTATGAACCCTTCAGATATACCCTATAAAAATTATGTAATGGATATAATGGATGGTGATATTTTTTATTTGTTCTCTGACGGATATGTTGACCAGTTTGGTGGTTCGGATAATAAGAAGTTCATGTACCGAAGGTTCAGATATCTATTAATGACAATTCATAATTTCCCTGTTAACGATCAGAAGGCAATACTTGAGGATAATATCAGAACATGGATGAACACAAATGCTCAGGTAGATGATATTATGGTAATAGGATTCCGTCCGTTTATGAAAAAGGTTTAAATATATTTTCTGATCTTTTCGATAAGTGCTGATGGCTGAAAGGGTTTACTTATATAATCGTCAATACCTGCTGAGATGCATTTCTCTTTATCACCAAGCATTGCATTTGCCGTAATTGCAATTATTGGGACATGTGAATTGGTCGTAGCTTCAAGAGCCCTGATTTTTTCAGCAGCCACAAGTCCGCTCATTACAGGCATCTGAATATCCATCAGTATAAGGTCATAATTTGCTGTTCCAAATTTATCAAGTGCCTCTTTACCGTTTGATGCAGTATCAATGCCGCTTACAAGTGGGTTTAGTGTAAGAAGAGTGATCTTCTGATTAATAAGGTTATCTTCTACAAGAAGGATCTTGATATCCTTTAATTCTTTCGTAATCTTGGATTTCCTGATAAGTGCATCAATCTTCGATGAGCCTATAAGTTGTTTTGGTTCCTGAACTGCATTAGAGAATGGAAGATGGATGACCAATACTGTATAGTTATTTCCAAACTCCTGATTGTAAGTCCCTTTATCCGCAATGATAAGCTTGGCTGCCAGACTAACATTTGAATCCTTATCATTTATAAGTACAATTCTTTTGTCAGTCTGGATTCTTAATCCGATAAAGCTTTCTGCCTCAGTCTCTCTTTCCTTGGTCAGATTAATTGTGACTTTTGTAAGCTGGTCAGAATTCTGATTCTCAATAGTATTGAATATATCTAGAAATATCTGTTTCAGTTTTATCGGGTCCCCAAAACATTCAAAGTCCGCAAACTCCTTTTTATTCAGAATGAAGTCAAGGTTCCCTTTATCCTTCAGATTATAAAGCTCAATTGTATTCTGAATAGTAGAAAGAAGATTAAACTTGAATTGTTTTCTTGTTTCGTAGCTTATGTTACCTGCCGATTGCATTGTAAGGTCATTTACTGTGGTAACCATATTTTTTGTTGATGCAACAAAAGTCTCAAGTAATTCTTTTTGCTTCTGACTGAGGCCCGACTCCATAAGCATATCAGTAATGATTACGATATTGTTAAGGGGTTCCCTTATCTTATGTGAAAAATCGTTAATAACACCATCTTTTTTCTCATTTAATAGTGAGAGCTCTTTAAGAGATTCTTTAATGTTCATCACAAAGGCAGAAAATTTCTTTACAATCACTATGCTGAGGCATGCTGATACAATAATAGTAACTCCCGCTGCAAGCCGCAGGTTAATAGATAGAAGTACAATGGAAATTATTAGGGCAAGTAATGCCATGTAAGAAAGTTTTTCAATAATCCCTCTGGTTTTTTCGAATAGATCTCCTGTAGAAAGATTAATATCTTCTTTATTAAAATTTCTCGTTTCTTTAGACATTGAATTTCTTTTTGATGTTTCGTAAAATTAAGCAAAAGATACAATAAATATACATTAACTGAAATTAACAACCTTTAAAGTAAAAAGCTAATTTTGCCCTTACGGTACGATTTTTGAACATAATAAGTAAAATGAAACTCTTATGAAGCGACTATTAAAGATATTGTTTTTATTTATTGTTTGTTTTTCAGGAAATAATTTTTTTACCTTAAATGGTCAGGAGCGTGATGGGATGGTTAAATATACTCCTGACTTCAGATTTAAAGATGGTATTTACATCAACTTTGACCAGGTTAGGCTGAATAGTCCCATACCAAAGGCTAAACTTCTTACATCAGCTGATTATAATGACAGGGAATTCTTTGATAAACTGATGAAAGCAGGTAAAATCTATTTCTACGACGAGATGGGAATCAGGCAGGAATTAGAAAAAAAATCAATCTGGGGCTATGCACGAAATGGGATCTTATACGTTCAGATTCAGGAGAATTTTAACAGAATAACTTTTATCGGCAGTATCTGTCATTTTGTTGCAGATGTCACAACTTATGATTCGCGGTATAATTCATCACCCTATGGTTATTATGACCCGTATTCATATTATTCACCATATGGATATGGTAATTATTACAATCCTTATGGATCATATTATTCTCCATATTATTCTCCGTACAGGCAATCTAATATGACACGTAATGAGATGCGGCAATATATAATTGATTTTGAGAGTGGTAAGATGCTGGAGTTCGATATAGAAAACACTGAACTGTTACTGATGAAAGATAATAAGCTATATGAAGAATATGTTCAGCTTCCCAGAAAGAAGAAAAAAGATCTTATGTTTGTTTATTTGCGCAAGTTCAACGAAAATAATCCATTGTATCTACCTGTAAAATAATACTATAAAAATGAAAAAGTACTTTTTACCATTTGTCCTGATCTTATTACCAATTCTGCTTAAAGGGCAGGCTCCTTTTCCCAATAAGGAGGAAATAAAACAGTTTACTGCTTCAAAGACATGTGTTGTCCTTGAAGATGACCTGTTTTCTTCATTCAATTCATACATGAAGGAAGCAATGAAAGCTTACTGGAAAATTACTCCATTTGAATTCATAAACATTTCCGACTTTAATGTCAGGCGTCTAAAAACTGAATACTCTTTCATCGTTCTGACTATAACTAATTTCGACCGGGATAAATCCAATTCCCAGTTTAATTTTGTTAATCTTCTTCAGGGGAAAAATGTAAGTAAATTAGGTGAAATGCCTGAAATATGTGCTATTCCACTCTCTTTTGCCGGGGATGAAGATGCTGACTACGGATATAAACTTGGTGCGATACTTTCATTCATGCAGAAGCATGCACAAATGATCTCTGAGGATCCCTCCCTTACAGGAAGGAAATACCTTAAATATTATAATAAATATGTACCTGAGGTCATGAGTAAGACAATATTGATTAAACAGGAGGACCTGGTTCCTTCCATAAGTACCATAGAAAAAATTAAAGCTATCTATTCAAATAAAATTGAGATTGTTTCTGAGGAAGAAATTGTTAAGGCTATCGAAAACAAGACTCCTAATACTTTGATATTGCATAAAATAGGACCTGTTGGGGAAAAAAGTAATGAAGGATATTGTTTTAAGATGCTTATTGGTACTGATGATTCGAACATGTATTATTATAACCAGCATCTGATAGATAAAAACAATCCAAATGGTTTTTTGCCGGCCGATCTGAGACGTCTTGCACGTTTTGAATAATGCATCATTAAGAAAATAATTCCGTCTTTTCATAAAACACTAAAGTCATGAATGAGATCAGAGAATTGTCAGAATCAGAAAGAAACTGGTCGATGTTATGCCATCTTACGGCATTCGCAGGTTTCTTCTTTCCCTTTGGAGCAATAATAGGTCCGCTGATTTGTTGGCTTTCAAGAAAAGATGAGTCATTATGGGTGAACCAGAATGGCAGGGAATCACTTAACTTCAATCTGTCAATGCTTCTTTATATGATACTTGTAATCCCATTGTGTTTTATTATTATCGGGATTCCGATAATTATAATTTTAGTAGTAATTAAAGTTGTCTGTATAATTATTGCAAGTATTAAAGCTTCACGAGGTGAGGAGTTCAGATATCCGATCTCAATACCTTTTATTCAGTAGATATTTATTCTTTATTCCTTTCTGAAAATTTCTTTTAGAGAAAAATATTATGTATATTTCTTTTTAATTTTAATTTTATTACCATGGCATCACCTGATAAAAAGAAAAAGATCAAAGTTGAAACTTTCAAAAAGAAAGATCTGTATCATGATATTAAGCAGGAAAAGAAAGAGAAACTTGCCCTTAAGGAGTACGAGAAGCTGCTCATGAAGCTTGAGATTGAGCTTGTTAAACTTCAGGAATGGGTAAAGACAAAGAAGCTTAAGGTGGTTGTGGTTTTTGAAGGCAGGGATGCTGCCGGAAAGGGTGGGGTAATTCAAACCATTGCAGGTTGCTTGAATCCCAGAATATGCAGGATTGTAGCTCTTGGTATACCTACTGAGAAGGAAAAATCTCAATGGTATTTTCAAAGATATGTTTCCCAGCTGCCGGCTGGAGGTGAGATTGTTCTTTTCGACAGGAGCTGGTACAACAGGGCAGGGGTTGAAAAGGTTATGGGTTATTGTACCAATGATGAATATGAAGAGTTCCTAAGATCATGCCCCGAATTTGAAAAAATGCTCCTCAGGTCTGGAACAATTCTTGTTAAATATTGGTTTTCCGTCAGTGACCATGAACAGGAAAACCGGTTTCAGGATAGAATTTCAGATCCTACAAAAAGGTGGAAGATTAGTCCTATGGATATTGAATCACGTGATAAATGGGTTGAATATTCCATGGCTAAAGACAAGATGTTCTCATATACCGATACCAAACAATCACCCTGGTATGTCGTACATGCTGACGATAAAAAAAGAGCAAGACTCAATTGTATCGATCATCTTCTTTCCCTTATTCCTTATGAAGATCTTACTCCCAAACCATTAAAACTTCCTCCTCTTAAACACGATGTGGCTTATGTCAGACCTCCTGTTACCGAACAGACATTTGTCCCGGAGAAATATTGATGAGTTCATAAAGTCTTCAAAGTTCATATAGTCTGCAGAGTCTGTTAAACCCTGGTGTTTTGACTTTCGACTTATATGTATACTTTTGTTTTTTATCTTTTTGCTTTACCATGTTCTCAAAACCATCAATACCAAAAGGTACTCGCGACTTCTCGACAGAAGAGATGCTAAGACGAGATTTTATTTTTGAAACAATAAAAACTGTATTCAGATTATATGGTTATCAGCCGATTGAGACTCCTGCAATGGAGAACCTTACTACTCTTTTGGGGAAGTATGGAGAAGAAGGTGACAAGCTGCTTTTCAAAATTTTAAATTCAGGCGATTTTTTGGCTGATGCAACTAGTGAGGAATTATTGAACCGCAATCAGAACAGACTCTCATCAGTGATATGCGAAAAAGGATTAAGATATGACCTTACCGTTCCATTCGCAAGATATGTTGTTCAGCACCGTGATGAAATTGTTTTTCCATTTAAAAGATTCCAGATTCAACCTGTATGGAGGGCTGACCGGCCCCAGAAGGGAAGATACCGTGAATTTTTTCAATGTGATGTCGATGTTATAGGCAGTTATTCATTATTGAACGAATATGAATTAATTAGAATTATTGATGACATTTTTACAAGGTTGAGAATTGCTTCAGTCATAAAGATTAATAACAGAAAAATACTTTCAGGGATAGCAGAATTTATTGGTGAAGCAAACAGGATAACCGATATTACCGTAGCAATAGATAAAATTGAAAAAGTTGGTAATGATGTGGTTAATGAGGAACTTCGTAGTAAGGGAGTCTCATCTGAAGCAATAAGTAAACTTCAACCCCTGCTAAAAATAGAAGGCAATACACACGGTAAACTGTCACAACTTGAATTATTGCTTTCGGATTCTGAAACAGGGATAAAAGGTATAGAGGAAATGAGAACCATTTTTTCTCTTCTTGAGAACAGTTCTCTTAATAGTGAAGTTGAACTTGACCTCACACTTGCACGCGGTCTTAACTATTATACAGGTGCAATAATTGAAGTCAAAGCGCGGGATGTTAGCATCGGAAGTATTTGTGGTGGTGGTCGTTATGATAATCTGACCGGCGTGTTTGGAATGGATGGTGTTTCAGGGGTGGGAGTCTCTTTTGGTGCCGACAGAATTTATGATGTTCTGAGCCAGTTGAATCTCTTTAAAGAGATCACAGTATCAAAAACTGAAGTTTTATTGCTTAATTTCGGAGATAATGAAACGAAATATAGCCTCAGAATAATGGATCAGTTAAGAGCCCTGAATGTGAGGACTGAACTATACCCTGATACTGTTAAACTCAAAAAGCAGATGTCATATGCTGACCTGAAAAAGATCCCCTTTATATTAATTGCTGGTGATAATGAAATTAAGAACGGGGCAGTAAAAATTAAGAAGATGTCAACAGGTGAACAGAGTGAAATCCCTCTTAATGATATCGGGTCGTATGTAGCCTCCGAAATAAAAAGGATAAGCTAAAATTGGCGCATCAGATTAAAAAATTAATTATTTCTTATTGGCCTTCTCTCCTGCAATTCTTTTAATAATTGTAATCTGTATTGATTCTCAGCCTGGTATAGCCTCAGTACCTTTATCGGTTTTAGTATCTCTTTGAACTTTTTATGAAATTCGAGTGCAAGGTTAGCCTCCTTTAACTGTAATGAAACAAGTTTATCTCCATCATCAGAAATCTCTTTTTCAGTCAGATTCTCAGAATTCTGATTAACACTTCTGAATAGTAATAGTCTCTCCTTCTGGATCTCATTCCTCCTCTCCTGGTATTCATTATAAACAGGCCAGAATCTCTCTGCTTCCTGTGATGTCAGATTCAGTCTTTTAGTGAAAAATGCAATTTTATATGCATTCAGCTTTTCGCGATCAGGATTCTGCGATTTTGTTTTTAAGACAGGAATCAAAACCATTATCAGTGATAGGAATAGGACTCTTTTCATAATTTTATATTTATTAAAGATTAGATATTTCGTCTACGTCAATATTCTCCAGCAAAAGGTAATCAATAATATCCGAATTGTTAATCTCTGGAACTTCATCAGATTTAAGCATAGCGGACACATTCTCTTCCAGTGTAAAGAGATCAATTTCATTTAGATACGATTCGGAAAAATACTCGAGGCTTATATGTGGTACTTTATTATCTAAATCATTTGATTGAATAAGCCTCAGAGAAGTATAACCAATAAGAACAAAACCTGAAACTAACGCAGCAATTGCAAGATAAGGTTTAAGTTTCCTGAACATGGGGATCACCTTAAATTCAGAGTTGTTGCCGGATGTAGAGGAAATAATCTGCCTGTTTACTTCATCAAAGTAATTTTCAGGTACTTTGAAGGGATTCCTGCCTGGTATTTCGTTTAAAGACTTCATCATTCAATTAGATAATTTTTAATTGCAAAGGTTTAATCTTCATTAATTTTTTTTTCGATTTTTTTTACAGCATGATGATATGAGGCTTTAAGAGCACCTACTGATGTTTCAAGAAGTTCACTCATATCTTCGTAGGTCATGTCATCAAAATATTTAAGATTAAATACGATTCGTTGTTTTTCGGGTAGCAGGAGAATAGCATTTTGCAGCTTAACCTGGGCTTCATCACCGTCAAACCAGCTGTTTCCTTCCAACGAGTTGGCGAAGTACCCATCTTCATCATCAAGAGATTCCACTCTGTTTTTTTTTCTTTTATTTATCAGTGTTAATGCTTCATTTGTTGCAATTGCAAACAGCCATGTGTAGAGCGAACTATCGCTCCTGAACTCCCTGATACCGCGCCATGCATTGATAAATGTATTTTGCAGGGCATCATCAGCATCTTCATGAAGGATCACCAGCCGCCTTATATGCCAGTACAACTTAGTGCTATACCTTTCCACCACAAGTCTGAAACCTTTATTCAGATCTGTTTTGAGAAGTTCAAGAATATCCTGGTCCGCCTTATTATTACTCAAATGCAATTAAGTTTTCCTTTTGATGCATCAAAAATACAAAGGTTTAAAGAGAGAGGCAAGAAAGTTTAGGAATGAGCTGAAGTCTGGGGTGAACTAATATTAAAACAATGTTTTCAGATATTAGTAGTTCAGTCACTTTAGTCACTTCATACTCAGCTATTGAATAATCTCCGATTTTATGATAAATTTGCAGCCAAACGAACAAATCTTATCTGATGGCTCTTCAATGTGGAATTATAGGGATAACCAACGTAGGCAAAACAACTATTTTTAATTGTATCTCCAATACCAAGGGTGAAACAACAGCATTTGCTTATAGTGCAACAAAATCAAATATGGGTATTGTTCAGGTCCCTGATCCTCGGTTATATGAACTTGAAAAACATCAGGTTACACAAAGAATTGTTCCAGTTACTGTTGAGATTGTTGATATTCCTGGTTTAGCTAAGGGGTCAAATAAAGGGGAAGGAGTCGGTACTCAATTTCTTGGCGATATCAGAACCACAGATGCACCTATTCCTGTGCCCCGGTGTTTTGATGATGAGGCTCTTCCACATATAGAAGGTTCAATAGATCCTGTAAGAGACATGGAAACTATCGACCTGGAATTACAGGTAAAAGACCTCGAATCGGTTGAAAAGAAGATGCAGCGACTTGAAAGAGCAGCAAAAGTCGGGGATAAAGATGCCAAACAAGGGTTAGAGGTTCTTTCTCAATACAAAGATCATTTTGAAAATTTTAATAATGCAAGAACTCTTGAGGTTCGTGATGAAGACAGAAAATATGTCGATGACCTTTTTCTTTTGACAATGAAACCCGTTATGTATGTTTGTAATGTTGATGAGAAATCAGCCGTAGGTGGTAATAATTATGTTGAAAGAGTTAAAGAATTTCTTAAGGGTAAAGATGCTGAAATATTGGTGATTGCGGGGGCTATTGAAGCTGAAATTGCTGAATTGGAAAGCAATGAAGACCGGATGGCATTTATTAAAGATGCCGGTCTGGAAGAGCCTGGTGTTGATAAACTTGTGAGAGCTGCTTACAAAATGCTGAATCTTCAGACATTCTTTACTGTGGGACCGATGGAGATCAGGGCCTGGACAATTAAAACAGGTATGACTGCTCCTAAAGCTGCCGGGGTCATACATAGTGATCTTGAAAGAGGTTTCATAAGGGCTGAAGTGATGAAATACAATGATTTTATTTCACTGGGTTCAGAACACGCCTGTAAAGAGGCCGGAAAATTCTATATTGAAGGCAAAAATTATGTTGTCGAAGATGGAGACATCCTCCACATAAGGTTCAACGTATAAAGCAGTGATGACAAAGCGCCAGCTGATAGTGCTTTTTTTGTTCCTTACTTTTAAACAGTGGAACTATTCCCAGGTTATCAGTCAGGATGCTGATTTACGAAACATAGTAAGTACTTTTGGGCAGGCTGAGGTCATAATACCTGTCACCGGGAAGAATGAAATTGACCAGATCAGCAGGTTTGTATCAATCAGATCTGCAAAAGACAAAACTTTGCATATTGTACTCTCTCCCCTGACACTAGATTGGTTTATACAACAAAAATACAACTATTTAATCATTGAAAATGCTGATAGTAAAGGCATTACATCTTCAGAGGATTTGACACAGGCACTTGAGTGGACAAGCTATCCTACTTTTACACAATATGATTCAATAATGAGGAGTTTCATTACCAATTATCCTTCTTTATGCCGTCTTGATACAATTGGTAAGAGTATAAATGGGAAGTTAATTCTGGCACTTAAAATTTCAGATAGTGCAAATGTCAACGAAAATGAACCTGAAGTATTATATACATCCACAATACATGGAGATGAAACAGGAGGATTTGTTCTGATGCTTCATCTGGCTGATTATCTTCTTAAAAATTATAATTTGAACAGCAGAGTAAAAAATATAGTTGATAACCTTGAGTTATGGATTAATCCTCTGGCAAACCCTGATGGAACATACAGATCGGGAAATTCAATAATTTCTCCCATCAGATGGAATGCCAATGGCTTTGATCTTAACAGAAACTTTCCTGATCCTGATTTCTCTACAACCCCTGTACAAAAGGAGAATCTTGAAATGATCAGGTTTATGAGAGGTCACAATTTTATTTTATCGGCAAATTTTCATGCTGGTAAGGAAGTAGTGAACTATCCTTGGGACAGATGGTCAAGATTACATCCTGATAATAAATGGTTTAATAATATCAGCAGGAGATATGCAGATACTGTTCACCATTACTCGGAACCCGGATATATGACATACCTGGAGGATGGTATCACAAATGGATATGTGTGGTATAAAGTTAACGGTGGCCGTCAGGATTATGTAACATACGAGCTTCACGGACGGGAGGTAACTATTGAACTGGATGATAACTGGATTACCCCTTCATCCCAACTGAATGTACTTTGGAACAATAACTGGCATTCATTTCTCGGATATCTTGAAAATGCCTTATATGGTATTCATGGAATTGTTAATGATTCTTATACTGGTGATCCTGTTCCCGCAAGAGTTTTTATTGCAGGACATGACAAAGACAGTTCTCATGTTTATGCTGATACCATTTCAGGTAATTTTGTAAGACTGCTTTCTTCGGGTTCATGGGATCTGTTATTTACAGCAAACGGCTACCATGATACACTTATTACAGATGTTTTTGTTTTGGATGGTCTCAGCACTACCGTTAATGTTGAAATGGTCCCCCTGATTCTTCCTGTGGACAGTACAAAGATTCCCGTTTCTTTGATACTTTATCCTAATCCGACAGATTTACAATTGGAGGTTCTTGTTCCTGAGTACATGAGGGGGGAGATAAGTGTTAAGATTTTCAGTTCCTCTGGAATTATTAACTCGGATTTTAAAGCTATAGGGACTCCAGGTATACCCTTACAGATTGATGTCAGTAATCTCGCCGGAGGTATTTATACCATGGTCATTACAAACAGAAGCTCCCTGAAAACCTCTAAGGAGAGGTTTATTGTTGTTAAACGATGATCAGCTTCCCCATATTAAATATAATGTTATTGCAACTCTGTTTAAAAAAGTTACTTTTGAATCGTTGTATTTTTAAGGATATTTATAAAATATTGTTTTTAATATGTGGACTTTCGGAAGGGTTTTAAGGGAATCTGCCACCATCATTATGATGGTATCTGTTTTTATAAGAGTATCAGGGCAGAGTGCCTATATCCCACCTGATAAACCACGTCTGGTAGTAGGAATTGTTGTTGAGCAGTTGAGATATGATCAAATTGATAAATTCAGGAGCCGCTTATCTGAAAATGGCATAAGGAGGCTGTTAAATGAAGGAACATATTTTCAGAACGCTTCATTTCAGTATATGTTAACACAGTCTGCTCCAGGTTTTGCAACCATCTCTACCGGAACAGAACCTTCACTTCATGGAATAACTTCCGACAACTGGTATCTGCCTCTGAAAAATGAACTAATATATTGTACAAAGGATATTAATGTTAATCCTGTCGGAGGCAGCTTTGAATCTGGCCTTCATTCTCCCGTTAACCTTCAGGCATCCACATTCACAGATGAGCTGGAGATGGCAACAAAAAAGAAGGCTAAGGTTTATGGAGTTGGCATGAAAGAGAATTCGGCTATCCTTACAGCCGGGCATGCAGCAGATGGTGCTTTTTGGTTTGACAATTCTTCCGGTACCTGGATGTCAAGTTCGTATTATATTGACTCACTACCTTTCTGGGTAAGTGACTTTAATGCTATGAAGCATTCGGAATCATATCTGAATAACATCTGGAGCCTGTTCAGATCTCCGGTGGATTATGCTGATTGTATTGCCGATTCAAATAATTTTGAAAAGGGTTTTCAGAATATTAATTATTTTCCATACGACCTTAAGAAAATCAGGTCAAAGGGTTTTTATAATGTAAAAAATGATTACTCCCTTCTTAGGGAGACTCCCTTTGGAAATGCATTAACGACCGCTTTTGCAATGAGGCTGATTGAAAAAGAGAATCTGGGCATGGATGATGTAACAGATTATCTGTCAATATGTTATTCTGCCACTGATTATATAGGTCACAGATTCGGACCATCATCGGTTGAGATGGGGGATGCAATACTGAGGCTTGATGATGATATCAGGAATCTTCTGACATTTCTGAACGATAGTATCGGGAAAAAGAATATTTTGATATATTTTACTGCTGCTCATGGTGTATCAGAGATTCCGTCAGTATTGAAAACCAATGGGATTCCTGCAGGGTATTTTAAGCAGAACCAGGCTTTACAGTTACTGCGGAGCTATCTGAATGCAGTTTACGGAGAGGGTGACTGGGTAAAAGGATATTCGGAAAGGCAGGTTTTCCTTAACAGGACACTGATTGAAGATGCGAGACTTCAACTGGATGAAGTGCAAAAAAAAGTTTCTCGTTTTCTGGTTCAGTTCACTGGTGTTGCAGCTGCTTATCCTTACTCAGCTTTTGAAGCCAATGATTTTGGAAACGGACACCTTAAAAGGATCATAAACAGTTTTAATCCGCAGCGTTCGGGAGATATTATTGTTACTCTCAATCCAGGTTGGGTTGAAGAGGAGGGGGATTGGATCACAAACCATAACTCACCTTATGAATATGATTCTCATGTTCCGTTAATTTGGTATGGGTGGACTGTTAACAGATTAACAGTAACACGAAAGGTTAACATGACCGATATTGCTGCTACCTTGTCTTCATTATGTAAAATACCTTTCCCTAATGCATGTACCGGGGAACCGATGTTTGAATTATTCAGATAGTTCTATGCTGATCTCATTTGATCTCTGACGCTGCAGGCTTCAACCAGCAGGTCAGGATTTTTTTCACATCCATTTCCTAAAATGATAAGATCAGCACCTGCGTTAAATAATTCGTAAACCTCTTTTTTATTCTTTATTCCGCCTCCCACTGCGAGGGGGATAGATATATTTTCCCTTACTGTTCTAACAAGATCTGCTGGAACAGGGTTTGTGGCTCCGCTTCCCGCTTCAAGATAAATCATACTCATTCCAATCATTTCTCCAGCGATTGCTGTTGCTGCTGCAATATCCGGTTTATCTGAAGGGATGGCATTTGTCTGGCTGATATATTCTACAGAAGTCTTCATTCCGCAACTGATAAGCATATATCCCACTGAAATAACTTTATCCTTTACATCTTTAAGAAATGGAGCCGCGATGACATGATTCCCTATCAGCAATTCAGCATTTCTTCCGGAAATCAGTGAAAGGAGTAAAATTGTATCCGCTTTTTGGCTTAGCTGAAGAAGGTTTCCTGGAAATAAAACTATAGGGACAGAACACATTTCCCTGACTGAATCGATAAGTAGATTAATATCTTTGAATGTAAGACTGCCTCCGGCAAAAATATAATCGGTGTCAGTTTTTTCAGCTAACTTCAGCAAATGCCTCAGAGTATCTCCACCGGCCTTATCAGGATCAAGCAGGAGAGCGATGCTTTTATTATGTGGGAAATTATTATGTGTCATAATTTTTCTTAGTCCACACTATCGCATAGTTATTATATTTTGAATAGTAAAGATCGAATGTTTCGTTTATTTTGTCTGTGTGAACTTTTCCTTTTATTTCTCCTGAATCCTTCACTTCAAAGGGATCAATTGTAATGTTATTTCTGATGCTGATACCCTCTTTGTCACATATTTTGTAAAGAGCTTCTTTGGCACACCAATGCAGATATGTATGATATTTGCGGCTGGCACGATCAATTGTAATATTTTCCTTCCTGTTCAGGAACTTAAAGGCAATAGCACCAATATTGGAGCTCATATATTCAAGGTCGATTCCCACCTTTTCATTTGTACTCACAAGTATCGCTGTCAGTTTATGAGAATGGGAAATACTTATAAACCTTGATCCGTCTTTAAGAAATGGTTTATTGTTTTTATTATATACTATTCTTGCCTCTCCCCCAAGAAGTTCAGAGAGAAGGGCTCTGACACTTAGGAATTCAAGCTTTCTGGAGTTGCTTGAGAATCCCCTGTATCTCTTTTTATCTTCATCGTCAAGAGTAACTGCTTCAAGGAGAGTATTCAGGTCTTCCTCTATCTTCCAAACACCAAGGATAGAAAATTCATTGAGGTAATGTTTTGTTATACAACCCATCAGGAGATAAAATAAATTAATTTTCTTTCCATTTCAGAGTTTCAATAAGGTGAACGATATCATCTCTGAAATACTCTATAACCGGAGCAAGTGAATCAACATTTGGCTCAACGGAGAAGTATAAAGATCCTCTAAGATAATGATTAATACTGTCAGTAACATAAAATTGTACTGCTGATGCTGTATTCCCTTTCAGATCATAAAGAATTCCAAATACTTTATTCTGCCGGTTGAGTATGATCTGTTCATTTATAGCATCGGCCTTGATCATATGATATTTGACATTCAGCTTATATGTCTGTTCCACCAGACTATCGAGGTCGTTTTTGATATCTCTGTAAGTGAGGTGTATTTTTGCTTTGAAAGCCGGGAATTCAATATTAAACCAACCCGGTTCAGATGATTTAATGTCTATTTCAGATATTCTCCCGTAAACCGGATATTCAAAGGAAAATGGTCTTGATGGTAATGCCTTTGAAATATTATATAATACATACTCTTTTTGGGGAAGATCAATTCTGAAGTAGCCTCTGGGTTTAGGAACAGCTACTTCCCTGCAGCTGAAACCTGTAACCATAAGTATTATCAATAAATAAAGATTATTCTTCTTTATTTTCACCTTTTTCTTCTTTAATGACAACATGGATCTCCTTAATCCTCCTCCTGTCAGCTGATTCAATCCTGAAGACAAAATTTTTATAATTGATAGTCTGGTCTTTTTCAGGAATCTCACCTGTCATCTCAAGAATCAATCCTGCAAGTGTTTCCGACTCGCCTCTGACATCCTCAAAAATATCATCTTTAAAATCCAAAACTTTGCAAAAGTCATTAAGCAAGATCTTTCCCTCAAAAATATATGTTTTATTATCAATTTTCCGGTAGAGTGCCTTGTCATCATCACTCTCATCTGAAATTTCACCAACAATCTCTTCAAGGATGTCTTCAAGTGTTATTATCCCGGAGGTTCCACCATACTCATCAATCACAACTGCCATATGTATCTTCTTAATTTGAAATTCTTTAAGAAGATCATTTATTTTTTTTGTTTCAGGTACGAAATATGGGGGACGAAGAAGTGTCTGCCATTTAAAATTATCCGGATTATTAGTGAATGGAAGAACATCTTTTGCATATAATACTCCCTTTACATTATCGAATGAATCTGAATAAACAGGGATCCTTGAAAAGCCTGAATTTATTATTAGCGGGATAATCGTCCTGAATCCAGATTTAATATCAATAGTGGTGACATCCATTCTGGGGCACATAATAGCACTTACATTAATGCTACCGAAATTAACTATTCCTTTAAGTATTTTGTCATCTTCATTCAATTCATCTGCTGTGAGTTCAAGGGCATCTGAAAGGTCATTCATACTGATGTTTGTTCTTCTTGTACCTGTTCTCCTTCTGACTAATGATGAAGAAAGAATCAGAAGATAGGTTACAGGCTGGAAGATCTTTATAAGAAATAAAAGAGGAAATGCCATAAATAATGCCATATTAACATTGTTTTTTGAGGCATAAACTTTTGGCATTACTTCACCGAAGAATAGAAGTATGAAAGTGATAACAACAACCTCAATCAGAAATCCCATTAAAGGATCAGAACTGAAATCAAATAATCTTACACTGAGAAAGGCTGCCAGAAGTACAATGGCTATATTGACAGTATTGTTAGCTACAAGAATTGTACTTAAGAGTTTTTCCGGATTACCGTACAGCTTCATGACAACTTTGGCTTTCTTACTCTTGTTGCTCTTGAATTTCTGGATATCTTCCGGCCTGAGTGAAAAATATGCAATTTCAGAACCAGACATAAGTGCTGATCCAAAAAGAAGGCACACCAGAATTACGAATCCGATAATTATTTCGAAATCAGCGGTTTGCATTGTAATGCCACTTAGTATGGTCACATATGGATATAAGTATCCCGGTTCCAATTGAATATCTTAAATTAACAGAAATTAGAAAGGCAGATCATCTTCATTCATACCAGATTCAGGTACATTATTCCCTGTACTTTCAGCGTCGGGATAAGTTTTGTTTCCACCAGTATCAGGCATGTCCTTATTACTTCCTGTCTGATATGTTGTTCCCTGTTCATGTACCCCTGAAGTTTCAGAATACTTCTCAGGAGAATCATTTCTGGTTCCTTCTGATGTTGAAGTAAAATTTCCTGTTGGTTGTTTCTTATCGAGAACAAGTAACGTATCTGCAAGTATTTCAGTTATATACTTATTATTTCCTTCTTTATCAACATAGGAGCGGGTTTTTATTTTTCCAACAATGTAAACCTGAGCTCCCTTTTTAACAGTTTTTTCAGCTACTTCGGCCAGAGCCCTCCATAGAACTATGTTGTGCCACTCAGTTGAGGTAATAGTCTCTCCCTGTTGATTGGTATAGCTTTCACTGGTGGCCAGAGGAAAAGTAGCTTTGGCAGCTCCTTTGTCAAAATATCTGACAACCGGATCTTTTCCGACATTCCCAACAAGTATTACTTTATTGATTGACATATAGTTATGCGTTTATTTGTTTTTGCTGAACAGACTTCAAAGTTATGAAAAAAACAGCTTCATACAACTTCCGTTCTTATTTAATGGTGAAAATTCAAGCAATCAGCATTTTACATTTAGACTGACTTTTTCTTTAGAGTTGCTTCACATATGATGTTTACAATCGAAGATATATCTATTTCATTGGAATTAAGGCAATAATAATATCCAAAAAAAAAAATTATTACGTAAGTGTTTCAATTTAAACAAATAATATTTTTATATTTGCAGGGTTGAAAAAAGCGAATACACAAAATAATTTGTTGAATTTAAAACTTCAAGTAAAATGACTAAAGCAGACATTGTTAATGAAATTGCCAAGAACACTGGTATTGAAAAGGTAACGGTTCAGAAAACTGTTGAAGCCTTAATGGAAACCGTTAAAGATTCCATGGTTAAGGGAAATAACGTTTATTTAAGAGGTTTTGGTAGCTTTATAGTTAAGAAAAGAGCTAAAAAAACTGCAAGGAATATTTCTAAGAATACAACTATTATAATCCCTGCGCATAACATACCAGCTTTTAAGCCGGCAAAATCTTTTGTAACCAAAGTTAAGTCACACGCTAAGAAGTAATAATCCATGCCAAGCGGAAAAAAAAGAAAACGTCACAAAATGGCCACTCATAAACGCAAAAAGCGTTTGAGAAAGAACAGACATAAGAAGAAGTAGCAGATCAGCG
>CAZXFB010000044.1:0-9351 GCA_964639725.1 uncultured Rikenellaceae bacterium | reverse complement strand
TGGTCATTAAACGATTATATTAAACCTAAAGATCTGATGGTCTTTAGGTTTATTTTATCTGTATATCTGATATTGCTGATTACATATTAACTCAGACTATATTGTGAAGTGGTAAACAAGGATTTAATCATTGATGTTGGTGATTCCGAGGTTTCTTTAGCGTTGTTGGAAGACAAACAGTTAATTGAGTTAAACAAGGAAAAGCGAAATGTAAAGTTTTCAGTCGGAGATATATACCTGGGTAAGGTTAAGAAAATTATGCCCGGACTCAATGCTGCGTTTATAAATGTTGGATATGAACGCGATGCATTTCTTCATTATCTCGATCTGGGAGCACAATTCAAAACCCAGAATAAATATTATTTAACTGCTATCCAAAAGCAGGGAAGAATTGTCCCTGTACATAAATTCAAGCCTGAACCTGATATTGACAAGGATGGTAAGATAACGGATGTGCTTACCACCGGGCAGACTGTAATTGTTCAGATTACAAAGGAGCCAATATCAACCAAAGGACCTCGGCTGGCTTCTGAAATATCTATTGCCGGGAGGAATCTTGTTCTCATACCTTATTCTGATAAGGTATCTGTTTCATCAAAAATTGAGAGTATTGAGGAAAAAAACCGTCTCAAAGCACTGTTGCAAAGCATAAAGCCCAGAAACTACGGTATTATAGTCCGTACTGTTGCAGAAGGCAAAAAAGTGGCTGTTCTTGATGCTGAACTCAGGGAACTTGTAAGAAAATGGGAATCAGCTTTTTTTACAATAAAAAAAGAGATAAAACAACCTAAATTGTTTTTAGGTGAGATGAACAGGACCTCAACAATACTGAGGGATATGCTCAATGTGACTTTTAACAGTATCCACATAAATGACGAGAATCTTGCTGATGATATCAGAAAATATATCATGGAAATTGCGCCTGAAAAGGCAAAGATTGTAAAAGGGTACAATGGTACTCTCCCTATATTCGATTATTTTGGAATCAATAAACAGATAAAGGCTCTTTTCGGAAAAACAGTCTCATTTAAGCATGGTGCATATCTGATTATTGAACATACCGAGGCACTGCATGTAATAGATGTAAACAGCGGTAACAGGTCAAGAACTGGTAACGACCAGGAATCTAATGCATTGGAGGTAAACATGGAGGCTGCTACAGAGATTGCCAGGCAGTTGCGTCTCAGAGATATGGGAGGGATCATTGTGATCGATTTTATCGACATGCAGTCGAACGAGAATAAACAGCTTCTTTACGATAAGATAAAAGAAGTTATGGCGAATGACAGAACTAAGCATAATATACTTCCTTTGTCTAAATTTGGACTGATGCAGATTACACGTCAGAGAGTAAGACCGGAAATGAATATTGTTACTGATGAGAAATGCCCTTCTTGCCAGGGAACAGGTGAAACCAAACCTACTATCCTTTTTACTGACGAACTTGAAAGAGGCCTTGCATTTATTGTGGATAAGATAAAAACAAGAAAAATAGTTCTTAACATTCATCCTTTTGTTGCATCATACCTTACCAAAGGATTATTCCCGATATTCAGAAAATGGAACTTTAAGTACAAAATAAGTCTTAAAGTTCAGGCTGTGACATCTTATCATATGCTGGAATATCATTTTTATGACCGGGATGGAAATGAGATAGACCTGGCTTGAAAAATGTCGGAACTCATTTAACCAAATATTTTCAGACTTTTTATTAACCTATTTGTTACTTTTGCATTGAACTTTATAATTAGAGTCATGCAAAGATTATTCACATCGTTTATCCTGGTCTTTATTCTGAGTCTTAATATATCTGCACAGATATATGATCCTGTAAAATGGAATTTCAGCTTTGAAAAAACTGGGGAGAAGCAGTATGAATTAGTTTTCACTGCTTCAATTGATAAAGGATCTCATATTTACTCAATGGATATTCCGGAAGGTGGTCCTATTCCTACTTCCTTCATTTTTGATTCTGTAGCCGGGTTTGTTCTTGATGGAAAACCTTTCGAAGTTACCAGACCTGAAGAGATTTTAGATGAAGCTTTTGGACTCAAGATAAAATCATTTGAGACAAAAGCTGAATTCCGGCAGAAAATAATCACTTCGGTTCAATCCTTTAAAGTGACAGGCAGTGTCAATTATATGGCTTGTAACAATGCCACATGTTCACCCCCAAAAGATGTCGAATTTGAAATAAAAATCGCCAATCAGGTTGATAAACAGGTAATTGAAGCCAGCAGGTCAGAGGGAGCCATTTCTGACCCTGTCAGGTCGAAAAGGGGATTGCTTAAATTCTTTCTTATATCTTTTATTGCAGGATTTGCAGGGATACTCACTCCATGTGTTTTCCCAATGATCCCAATGACTGTGGCTTTCTTTTCAAGGGAAAATGAAAACCGGCGAAAAGCAGTAGCCAAGGCACTTCTATTTGGGTTTTCAATAATCTTTATTTATTCCTCTTTAGGTGTTGTTGTTTCGCTTACCAGCGCCGGAGCAGGATTTGCTAATACATTAAGTACTCACTGGCTTCCAAATAGCATATTTTTTCTATTGTTCATACTCTTTTCAATATCCTTTTTCGGAGCCTTCGAAATAGTTTTGCCTAATGAGTGGGCATCGGGAGCCGATTCAAAAGTGGACAGAGGTGGTATTTTCGCGGCTTTTTTTATGGGATTAACCACAGTTATAGTTTCATTTTCATGTACAGGCCCGATTATAGGAGCCCTTCTGGTTGAAGCTGCCAGTGGTGATGTACTAAGACCTACTATAGGAATGGTGGGTTTCGGAATTGCATTTGCACTCCCTTTTACACTATTTGCCCTTTTTCCATCATTTATGAGCAGGATCCCTAAATCAGGCAGCTGGCTTAATTCAATAAAAGTTGTCCTCGGTTTTATTATGCTTGCATTTAGTATGAAATTTCTTATGACAATTGACAGTGTATATTCGCTAGGAATATTGTCACGCGATCTGTTCCTTTCGATATGGATAGTACTTTTCATTCTGCTAGGGTTCTATTTAATGGGCAAAATTAAGTTTGCTCACGACAGTGAACTGCCATTTATTGGAGTATTTCGATTGTTCCTGATAATTGCCGTTTTTTCATTTGTTGTTTACCTTGTACCAGGTCTTTTTGGTGCCCCTCTGAAAGGGTTATCACCACTTCTACCTTCACAGAACACTTCGGGGTTCAATCTTCCAAGGCTAATTTCAGAAAACAGAATAATCTCAACACCAACTGTTCAGACACCTGCTAAAAGCCAACGTTGTTCTGAACCCAGATTTGATGATCTGTTTGAGATGCCTTTGGGACTTGAGGGATATTATGAGTTAAACCAGGGATTAGCTTGTGCAAAAGAGATGGGAAAACCGGTTTTAATTGATTTTAAAGGGCACGCATGTGCCAACTGCAAAGTGATGGAGGCAAAGGTTTGGTCCGATCCCGAAGTACTTCGCCGTTTAAGGGACAATTTTGTTATTATTGCCCTTTATGTTGATGACAGGACTGAATTGCCTGTTGATGAATGGATAACATCAACTGTTGATAATAAAATAAAGAAAACAATTGGTAAGATAAATGAGGATATCGAAATTATAAAATTCAGAACAAATGCCCTTCCTCTGTATGTGATTACTGATCATGAAGGAAATCCTCTTAATAAGCCGATGCCAACAAATTTAAATGTTGAAGAGTATATAAAATGGCTCGATGAAGGAGTTACATTGTTCAGGCAGATAAAATAATAAGTTATTACTGCAGGATTCTTTAATTGGTGCCGCAGGTTTGGTGAAAATAAGCCAGTCAAACTCGTTTAATCAGAATTTGCCGAACTTGAGCGATATTGTGTAACTCATTGTCCTCAATGATTCTACGTCAATGCTATTTGTTTCCGGTAATCCTAAATTAAATGGAGTGGGAACTCTGTATGAAACACCGAATGCTAACCTGAAAAACTTTGTGAGGTTGAGTTCCAGTTCCGCTGATGGCTCAATAATAAGGAAGGTTTTTGAAGCTTCAATTATATTTTCATTTATGCCAGGATCTTTTGAAATAAAGGAAATTCCACCTGCTCCAAATAGTGTAGGAAATGACAGGTGAACGGGCAAACGTGGAAAAAGGATAGGTTCAATATATAGCCCTCCGTAGCCACCTGCAAGGAAAACATCCCTGTCGAGCGACCGCTGATAGTGAAACTCATTGATAAAGCCGGTTGCACCGATACCTACACCGATTGAGTGGCTTGCAATCCACGCAAATCGTCCCCCGACAAGAACAGCATGTTTGTTGTCAATTTTTGTGTAGCCTGTTGTTATTGAGCCATATCCTCCTCCTGAGCGGTTGCGGCCAAGTAAAGTTTTAATCTCTTTGTCTTTATAATATTGGAATTCAGGATCCTGCGAAAATGCTGCAGAAACTACATTTATCAGCAATAGTGATATAAATACTTGTTTTTTCATTTCTATTTAGTATGATTTTATAAGATCGTTAGAAAACATAGGCAACGGATATGCCTATATCGCCGGGCATAAGATTCACTAATACAGGTATAGTTACTTCAACAAAAGGCTTTGCATTCAGGCTTATAATCATAGGGATCTCACGGAATCTGTACTCTGCACCTATCCAGCCGTCAGCTCCTAATACAGGACAAAACCTGTTATGTTGAAAACTGTATCTTTCACCGAGAAAATTCAGATGGTCGGTCACCATAAAACCAAAATGACCTCCATAACCCCAGGAAAACCATAGGTCGGGAGAAATTTCGTTAAGTGAGGTTTCGTATATAATTCTCATACCCGTGAACTGAATACCTTTATTATTGAATCCGATCATTGCATTATAACCAACCTCTGAATTCCCTGATTCAGTTGTCATCTGCAGGAAAATTCCACTCCTGTATCCTGACCTGATACCCGCCTGTTTATTGCCAAACTGTCCGTTAAGTGGTGCATTGAGCACTAAAAGTGAAGTAAGAATTATGAAATATAATTTTTTCATGTATTCAGGTATTGATCAATTTTGAATAAAGACATAAGAATACCATCATGGTTGCATGTGTCTCAATTTATTTTATAAGAATATTGCCCCTCGCAGAATCAATTATTACTTTTGTTTCTGAAGGGTTCTTCCCGACACTCCCAAATGTCATATATTCCTTTTTATCCTCATTAATCGTTTTTCTCTCAATCTTAGCATTTTTGTCAGGCAAAACAAGAAATACATTTACATGTCTTATATCCAGGTTATATGAGGCTGATGGATCAAATGTCAGACTAATGTCTGTAAAACCTGAATTTATGGAAACAAGTTCTACTCCTTTTTTAATCAGATCTGCGTTGATACTCCCATATTTAGGTACAAGGCTGATCTCTTTTTCCAGTGCAGCAATTCTGTAATCGGTAAAATATGCATTACCACTAAGAGACTCAACAGAACCAATAAAGAACTTATCCCTTCGTGATTTTGTATCAATCCTGCCTGCTGTCTTCAGATCAAACCTTGAAGAGACAGAATTTATTGTAAGTCTCTTTGAGTCATCTATTACTAATTCTGAAAATGAAGCATCAATATTTCCATCATTGATCCTGTTAATGCTGGCATCGCAGAAGGTAAGATTTATATCAGATGCATTATTCAATGAATTAGCCTTGAATGAGCCATTTGACAGATTAATTGAAACGGTTCCGGAATTATCTTCCATATATACATCACCGTATTTGTTTTCGATTTTAATGTTCAAATATTCAGGAGCACTTATAAAATAGTTTATCTCGATCTTAGAATCATATGCAATAATTTTGTTTGTCATTCCTTTGAAACTCTCAAACAGCATATTGATATTTTGTGTAAAATATGTATGAGCCCTGACGATATATGTTGTTTCAGAGATATTTACATTTACACCGTCAAACATTTTCTCCAACCTTGTAAGGGTTGAAGCGGAAGCTTCTATTTCAGCCCTTATTGAGACTGAATCAACCTGCCAGGTGTTAATATGGATAGTCCCATATTTATTGTTTACTTCCAGAGTTGTTTCTTTATTGACAATTAAAGACTTACGGATGCTTCTTTTTTCGGAAAATGACTGACCTGAGATCAACCCCGGGAATGTCACAAGCAGTATTAGAGTTATTGCTATTCTATAATTCATGACTGGTATTTTTATTCTGATCATTTTCATTCTGATTTAAGAGGATCAGCATCTCTTCAAGTAACCGGATCTTGATCCTGTAATTTTGTATTAAAGCTTCAATAACATCCTGATTAGCAATATTATCCCTGAGATCATTCTTAATATCAGCATAAATACTATCGATTTGGGAAATATCATTTTTCAACTCTCTTGCCAATTCGGGTTCACCCATGAGCATTGGAGTTGCTTTCTTATACAAAGAGTTCACCAGGTTGTCATAATAAAGCTGGGTCTCTTTCAGCTCGGGATTACCTTTAAATAACAAAGTTTCTCTGGTCCTTTCACTATTTCGAGGCAGTTCACTGTTTACCGAGAAATAGATAATGGAGGCAATTCCGCTAATAGCTAAAACCATAGCTGCAATTGAGTACCATTTAAAAAGCGGGTTCCTGCTTTTTCTCAGGGTTAGTTCTATCTTCTTCCAGTTGTCAGAGGAAGGGTGGTGTTTGTCAAAATCTTTCCTGTTTCTCCTGATATGCTCCTCCAGTTTATCCATAGCTTAGTTATTAATTAACATTCTTCTCAGTTTCTCTTTAGCTCTTGAATATTGTGATTTTGATGTAGATTCAGATATCCCAAGGATCTGTGAAATTTCAGTGTGATCGTATCCTTCAAGCAGGTAAAGTGTCAGTATTATCCTGTAACCGTCTGGAAGATGCTCGATCTCCTTAAATATTTTATCAGTATTATATGTTATTTCATCTTCATATTCAACTGCATAACTGGGAATGGTTTCACACAGAACAAGATCAATTTTCTTCTTTTTTATCTGATTGATACATTTGTTTATCAGTATTGATTTGAGCCAGGCTCCGAATGTTGAATCAAAGCGGAATGATGCTATATTCCTGAAGCAGTCAATAAATGTTTCCTGAAGAATATCTTCAGCATCTTCCCTGTTGTTCATCATCCTGAAAGCAAGGTTATACATAGCTTTTGAATATTGATCATAAAGCATGAACTGCGCTTTGCTGTTGCCTTTCTTACACTCCTCAATAAGCGGAGCATGTTTATACAAGTCTGAATTGTCCACCTGATATGTTTACCTGGTTATAAAGACAAAAGGTTAATGCATGGGTTGCATCAATTCCCGGAATTTCGTTTAATTATTTTTCTTGCCGGCACCACTACATATACCATGAGTAATATTAATAAGCTTATACCAGATGCTATTTGCAACAGGTAATCACCATACTTAACATAATAAGTCAACCTTGTTTCGGGAAAGATTTCCCCTGTTATAACATCCTGAGTCCACCATTTTGATTTATTAATAATTTCACCTTTAATATTGATAATGCATGAGATCCCTGTATTTGCTGCCCTGGCAACTGGCCGGCGTGTTTCAATTGCCCTTATTGAAGCATAGGAGAGATGCTGGTTATAACCATTTGTATTTTTCCACCACCCATCATTAGTGATAATGAATATGGCATTAGCACCATTTCTGACATAACCTGTAACATATTTCCCAAAAACAGATTCATAGCATATAACCGGAGCTATTTTAATCCCGGTGAACTGGTTTCTGAAACTTATCCGTTTCTCCTGAATTCCATATCCCCATTTTGTACCTCCAAGGTTGGGTAGTATCTTGCTGATTAAGACTCCGGGGCCATTTGAAAACTGCATTTCGATCCCGGGTACAAGTTTGGATTTATGATAGACTTCAATGGCTTTGCCAGTATCTATTTTGAATGCTGAATTAAAATGGTCATAATATTGTCCTGATGCATCAATTTTCCTGGCACTCATTGTTGGGGCTTCAGGTGTGGGTGGATATAATTTGTAGCTCACCAATCCCGCAACAACAGATATTCCCGGATATTTTGAGACCATTTCTTTGATCATCCCTATATAGATGTCATTATTCGGATAGTTAATGTCAACAGGATCATCTACGGTTGTTTCAGGTGTTATTATCCATTTAGTTTTTTCAGTGGTATGAGACTCTGCAAGAGCGATTGTTTTCCTGAGTTGTTCAGCAAAAGGAATGGTAAACTTTTCAGTGTAGGGATCAATATTGGGCTGAACGATAACTACCTCCTCCGCTCCATTTGTATTTTGCTTTATTGTATTGTATATTCTTATTGAAATTACTGATGGGATTAATATTATTGATAGCCAGATTATTATGTATAATATTATTTTCTTTTTACCAATATTTATTTTTGTCAGGATTAGTGAAAGCAGAAGGTTTGAGGATAAAATCCAGAGGGAACCACCTGCCGTTCCTGTAAATTCATACCATTGAATGAATTTTATGTCTTTAGAAAGTCCGTTACCCAGATTTAACCAAGGGGATATAATATTAATATTTAGGCTTATAAACTCATATGCCAGCCAAAAAGCAATTAATGACACAAACCCTGAAAAATCTCCCGCTCTTAATCTGACAGAATGTGCAAGCCAGAATGTGAATGACATTAAGAATGCAAGACCCATAATTACACATATGGCTCCTGTAATGCTGGCAACTCTCATCCATCCGATAGCAAGGATACTGAAAATAACAAAGCCGGGAATGATGTAGATAAAACAGGCATTGGGTGTGAATTTGCCCGGATTCTCATGTAAATAGTTTTCTATTACGAAGAATGGCACAAATGAAATAAGCAGGATCAGGCCTGAAAACCACTCCGTCCATGCTAATCCGGACAATACTCCTCCGGTAACAGATAGTGCTACAAGTGTATACTTATTCATGCTATCATCTTTCTGATCTTTCTCAAAAAGTCAGGTCTGTTAATTATATAAACTCCTGCAAATATAAAGATAACAGAAATCAGCATTGAAGAAGTCAGAAATTCATGGTCAAAGAGGCCCCAGATGGTTGCAACAACCGGGATGAAGTATGTAACTATAGATGCAAATATTGGTGAAGTGTCCCTGATGAGAAGATAAAAAAGTGCAAGTCCTGTAGCACTTCCAAGTATTGCAAGAATTGCAATGTACCCAAGATTTCTAAGACAGTTTTCTGATTCCACAGCTGCAGTAAAGTCAGAAAAAAGGAGATAAGTTATTGCCAGGGGGCTTATCACGAAGAATGAAAGTGCAGTAATTTTCAATCCATTAAGTCCGTTTATCCTGCTGACCTCGTTTGAGCTGAATCCTGAAAGAAGAGTTGCCAGAACGATAAAGAGGCCATAATAATTAA
>CAZXFB010000043.1:10571-35607 GCA_964639725.1 uncultured Rikenellaceae bacterium | reverse complement strand
GCTCCTGGCACATTGACAGTAACGGCAGTACCGTTGCTGATCACAGCAGATGACATTTCGAAGTGTTCAGGAGTTAACTTTACCTTCACGGGTACCGAATTTACAAGTTCAGGTCTGGTCGCAGGTGATGTAATAGTATCTGTTACTTTGACAAGTACAGGTGCAGCATCTGGTTCTGCTGAGGGTACATATCCAATTGTAGTGTCAAATGCAACTGGGACTAACCTAACTAACTATACAATAGCTTATAACAATGGTACTTTAACAGTAAGTCCGTTACCAGCACCAACATTTGTTTCAGAACCAGGATTAACTGCATGTGCCGGAACTGATGTAAATTATTCTACACAACCTGGTCAATCTAATTATGTATGGACATTGATTGGTATACCTGGTACAGACTATAGTATTTCAGCAGGAGGATCAATAACAGATAATTTTGTTACTGTTAAATGGTTAACAGCTGGTAGTAAGATAGTTAATATTAATTATAACAATGCTGCAGGTTGTAATGCACTTGCTGCTACTTCTTCGACACCAACAACTATCAGTTCTTCTCTGCCAGTAAGTGTATCTATATCAGTTGATCTGAATCCGGTCTGTTCAGGTACTCCCGTCACTTTTACCGCAGCACCGGTTAACGAAGGTGTAACTCCAGTTTATCAGTGGAAGGTTAATGGTATCAACTCAGGTTCAGGACTGGTTACTTTTAGCTATACACCAGCAAATGGAGATCTCGTATCATGTGAACTCACAAGTAGTGTTGCATGTGCTACCGGAAGTCCTGCTATATCCAATATAATTACTATGGCAATAGCTCCTTTATTACCAGTCAGCGTGTCCATAGTGTCAGATGCTAATCCTGTCTGTTCAGGCACAGCTGTGACCTTCACTGCAATCCCGGTTAACGGAGGTACGACACCAGTTTACCAGTGGAAAGTCAATGGTGTCAATGCCGGCTCAGGTCTGGTAACCTTTAACTATACACCGGTAAGTGGCGATATGGTGACCTGTGAACTTACCAATAGTTCAACATGTGTAACAGGCAGTCCTGCGGCATCCAATATTGTCACAATGACCGTGACTCCGTCCTTGCCTGTCAGTGTATCTATTGTAGCAGATGTGAATCCGGTCTGTTTCGGAACTTCGGTAATGTTTACTGCCATACCGGTTAATGAAGGAACTACTCCTGTATACCAGTGGAAAGTCAATGGTATAAATGCAGGTGCTGGTCTTGTCTCTTTCAGCTACACTCCGGATAATGGTGATGTGGTTACATGTGAGCTTACGAGCAGTGCGACTTGTGTGACAGGTAGCCCCGCCACATCCAATGCTGTTACTATGACTGTGAATCCATTATTGCCAGTCGGAGTTACAATAGCAGTTGATGCTAATCCTACATGCACTGGCGCAACGGTTACGTTCACTGCAACCTCCACCAATAGCGGTTTAACTCCATCATACCAGTGGTATAATGGTGTAACTGCAGTAGGTAGCAATAGCCCTGTTTATTCTTATATGCCAGTCAATGGTGATATTATTTCAGTTGTATTAACATCAAGTGAGATATGTGCAAGTGGAAATCCGGCAACTTCATTACCGGTTACAATGACAGTAAATACGGCCCCAACATTATCTATCAGTGATCCTGCATCTGTAGGGTGTTCAATGGCTACAGTTGATCTCACGGCACCAGCAGTGACAGTAGGTTCAACACCTGGACTTACTTATTCATACTGGACAGATATACTAGCTACTGTTTCTCTGAGTGATCCTGATTTGGTTTCAGTTTCAGGGACCTATTATATAAAAGGTGTTGATGCATTAACAGGTTGTTATGATATCAAACCGGTTACTGTTACAGCGAATGGAATGCCTTCAGGAACAACAGTTCCGGTACATGTCAAGTGTTATGGTGTCTCCACTGGTGGAATAGATCTTACTGTCTCAGGAGGAACGCCAGGGTATACTTTCTTATGGAACAATGGTGCAACAACAGAGGATTTAACAAATGTATCAGCTGGAGCTTATTCTGTTCTGATAACTGATTCTTATGGTTGTACATTTACAGCTCTTGACACAATTGATCAACCTGCATCAGCACTGATCGTCAATACAACTAAGTCAGATGTTAATTGCTTCAATGCAGGTACAGGAAGTGCAACAGCAATACCTTCTGGAGGAACCGGTCCATACAGTTATTCATGGAATACTGTACCGGTTAAAACAACAGCGACAGTTACATCACTTTCGGCAGGAACATATACTGTTACTGTTACAGATGCCAATAGTTGTACTTCAACTGCTGATGTTACAATTATACAACCCGCATCAGCATTAACTGTTTCAACAACTAAGGTTGATGTATTATGTTTTGGAGGGACAACAGGCACTGCAACAGTTGTTGCTTCAGGAGGAACCGGACCATATATTTATTCATGGAACACTTCTCCGGTGCAAAGCGTTGCAACTGCAACAGGTCTAATTGCTGGGAGTTATATTGTAACAGTTACAGATAGTAAGGGTTGTTCTACAACCGGTACTGTTCAGATAACTGAACCTGCTGTATTAACCATTGAGGAAGTTCATCAGGATGCAAATTGTCCTGGTGATCCCACCGGCTCAATTACTCTCACAATCACAGGAGGAACACAACCTTACAGTGCATATTGGTCAGACGGTATTCGTGTTATTGACAGGACAGATATTCCTGACAGTACATACAGTGTGGCCATTACTGACAAGAATGGTTGTGCAAAATCGCTGAATATAGTAGTTGGTTTTACAGGCTCTCCTGAATGTCTGGAAATACCAACAGTGATAACCCCTAATAATGATGGATATAATGACAAGTGGGTAATAAAGAATATTGATCTTTATCCCGAGGCTGAAGTACGTATCTTTAACAGGTGGGGTGAACTCATTTTCAGGACGAAAAATATATTAGCCGATCCATGGAATGGTACATTTAAAGGTAAGCTTGTTCCAACTGATTCATACCATTATATTCTTTATCTGAATGATGGGTCTGATCCCAAATCAGGAGTAATAAGTGTTATACGATGATTTATTATGATATTTCGAAGACGAATAATATGAGCCAATTAAAGAAAATATTTTTAGCGGTTGTTTTGAGCTATTCTCTTGGAACTGCAATGGCGCAACAGGTCCCAATGTATAGTCAATACATAATGAATGGATTTCTTATCAATCCTTCATTCGCCGGACGAGACGGATATACAACAGTTAACCTGACCATCAGAGAACAATGGGTTGGTTTGAACCAGGCACCAAGTACATATGCTGCCAGTTTTCAAACCAGGTTACTCAAGAACAGCTACATATCTAAATCTACTTCTGTTAGAAAAAAGCTGGTTAAACCAACCAAAGGAGGAAATGTTGGACTTGGTGGTTACCTTTTCAGTGACAACAATGGTATTATGCGCAGAACTGGTATGCAGGCAGTATATGCTTACCATATTCCGATGGGCAGGACTGGCGGAGTTCCAAATAATCTTGCTTTTGGCCTGGCAATGACCGGCTATCAGTATGCTGTTAATCTTGATGGAATGCTGATCAGTGATAAAAATGACCCGCTTCTAAATACCTTTGACAGATCTGTCTTTATCCCTGATTTTAATTTTGGTGCCAGCTTCACAACAACCAGGTATTATGCAGGATTTGCAATGACGAACCTGTTGAGAGGGTCAATATTATTTGCTGATACTTCATCATATAGGAGATCAGAGCTGGGGCACTATTTTCTTACTGGTGGAATTAAGTTTCCTATTAATCCTGATTGGATACTGGAACCTTCAGCTTTTATTAAGTCATCTGATATGTTTTTTAAAGCGGTACAGATGGACCTTACATCAAGGATATACTACAAAGATGATTATTGGGCAGGTCTCTCCTGGAGAACAGGGGATGCTCTCATACTTATGATGGGATTGAAATATGACAGATTCTATTTTGCATATGCATTCGATTTTACATTGACCGATATCCGAAAGCAAAGCTTTGGTAGTCATGAATTTACGTTCGCTGTTAAGTTTGGGGAAAGTGCCCGGAGATACCGCTGGATAAATGCCTATTGAGAAAACCGACTCTTAATATATGTCAAAAGGTATCGTTAATAGATTGTTCGGTACCCTGTCGCTGATTTGTTTTGCAATATTTAAAGGATATGCCCAGGATATTGAAGTATCCTCTGGAAGAATTATGTTCTATAATGTGGAAAATCTGTTTGATATATATGATGATCCATTGACTGATGATGATGATTTTCTGCCTGATGGCCTGATGCGGTGGAATTTCACAAGGTATGACAAAAAAATTGACGCATTGTATAAAACAATAATTGCAGCCGGAGAGTGGACTCCTCCTGCTGTCGTTGCTTTATGTGAAATAGAAAACAGAAAGGTTATTGAGGATCTTTTGTACAAAACCAACTTGCTAAAATACGATTACCGGATCATTCATCAGGAATCTCCTGATGAGAGAGGTATTGATGTTGCCATGATTTACAGAAGGGATCTTGTTAAACTCATATTCTCCCGATACTTTATTCCTTATGGGAGTGATGAGATAGAATTCACTTCAAGAAGTATATTGTATGCAAAATGCCTGATTAATAAGGATACTATACATTTTTTTGCTAACCATTGGCCTTCGAGGAGGGGAGGAGTACTGGCAGGAGAACATGACAGAAAAAGAGTTGCTGAATTACTTAAGGAGAAAGTTGATTCAATAGCCTTAAAAAACATGTCAGGTGCAAAAATCATTATAATGGGTGATTTTAATTGCACACCTGAAGACCCGGTAATTAATAATATTACCAGTGGATATAAATCAGGAATTTCACTGGTGAATATCTCAGAAAGACTCTCACTTGAAGGTTCAGGAACCTATCGTTATGCAGGAACATGGGAAATGATTGATCAGATAATTGTATCCGGAAGGTTGTTAACGTCTAAAACAGGAATATCAGCAGACCATACGGGTTTCTCTATTTTTAAACCTGATTTTCTTTTAAGGAATGATACAAGTTACCCGGGATTAAGTCCATTTTCAACTTACCGGGGATATCGTTACCAGGGAGGTTTTAGTGATCATTTACCGGTTTATATTGATTTAACATTCAATTAGACTTTTCAACATAATTCAGCCCAAGTTCTATCCCTTTATCAATCATCAATCTTCTTGCGGCTTCATGTTCATTTGGAATAATTCCATCAAGGATAGCTTCCCTGATTGCATTCTTTATTATGCCTACTTCTCTTCCGGGTTTGATACCAAATGCTCTGATGATCTCGCTACCATCAACAGGAGGCTGGAAATTTCTTACAGCATCTTTCTCTTCAATCTCTTTAAGTTTGGTCCTTACTAATTTGAAGTTTTCAAGATGCCTGGTTTTTTTTGCAGGATTTTTAGAAGTTATATCTGCCTCGCATAACAGCATAAGATCATCAATATCGTCTCCTGCTTCGAATAATAGTCTTCTGACAGCCGAATCTGTAACTACTTCCTGTGACAGGGCTATCGGCCTTAAATGCAGATCAACCAATTTCTGAACATATTTCATTTTTTCATTCAGAGGGAATTTTAATTTTCTGAATATTCCGGGAACCATCTTGGATCCGATGAATTCATGTCCATGAAATGACCAGCCTGAATCCGTTGAATATTTCTTAGTGAGAGGTTTTGCTATGTCATGTAAGAGCGCTGCCCATCTGAGCCATATATTGTCAGTGTGTCTGCTGATATTATCAAGTACTTTAATTGAATGGTGAAAATTATCTTTGTGAGCCTTTCCTTCTTTTTTATCAACACCCTTTAAATTGTTCAGCTCCGGGAAAATAATTGCCAGGAGACCACTTTTTTCCAGCAGGAGAAATCCTTTTGAAGGCTGGTTACACATTATAATTTTATTCATTTCGGATGTAATCCGTTCCGGAGAGATAATCCTTATTCTTTCAGCATTGGATGTCAGTGAATTAAATGTTTTTTCCTCAATAGTGAAATTAAGCTGAGAGGCGAACCTGATTGCTCTCATCATCCTCAGGGGATCGTCTGAAAAGGTCTTATCCGGATCAAGTGGTGTTCTGATTATTTTATTATTGAGATCCTCCATCCCTCCGAAGGGATCAAGAAAATCACCGAAGCTCTCTCTGTTAAGACTTACAGCCAATGCATTTATTGTGAAGTCCCTCCTTTTCTGGTCATCTTCAAGGGAACCATTTTCAACAACCGGTTTCCTTGATCCACGGTCGTAAGACTCTTTTCGTGCACCAACAAATTCAATTTCATAATCCTCAAAACGAAACATCGCAGTTCCGAAATTCTTAAACTGACTAACCTTTATCCCCGGAGCAATTCGCTTAGCTGCTTTCCTGGCAATCTCAATTCCGCTTCCGATAACCACAATATCAATATCTTTGTCAGGATGGTTCCTTTTAAGTATAGAATCCCTTACATATCCACCGATGAGATATGCCCTTACATTTTCTTCCGTCACTACCTCAGATAGAAGCTTGAAAATCTTGTCATTTAGACATATGTTCATATATAGATATGACAGTTTGTTTAATATTCCTGACAAAGTTACAATTAATACTCAATTTCAGACAGATTAAAATGGTTCAGATCAAGTGGCATGAAGGTTGCTGTAATATAAACAAATGTGTGTTTCCGTATGTTTAATAAATAAAAAGAAAATGGTAGAGCATTTAACAAAAGAGACGTTTCAGAAGAAAGTTTTCAATTTTGAAACAAATAAAGAGTGGAAATTTGAAGGTGAAAGGCCTTGTATTATTGATTTTTATGCAGACTGGTGCGGACCATGTAAAATGGTTGCCCCAATTCTGGAAGAACTGGCAAAAGATTATGATGGGAAAATCGATATATACAAGATTGATACTGAAGCTGAGCAAGAACTGGCATCAGTCTTCGGAGTAAGAAGTATACCTTCATTATTATTCGTTCCATCGGAAGGTCAGCCTCAGATGGCTATGGGGGCATTACCTAAAGATGCATTTGTTAAAGCATTCAAAGATGTTCTTGGCGTTGAGAAATAGCCTGTTGGTCAAAAAAGTGAGTTTTTCTGAATAATTTTATCACTATTGCGAAACAATTCCTTATACTATTACGTTTAAATATTAAAAGGTTAATAGAAGGTTAGAAAAGTTTTTTCATGGATTTAGGTTTAGGGTAGTAAGTTAGTAGATCAGGACTTCGGTCCTGATTTACTTTTATATATTCTCATCTGTCAATAATTCATTTTAAATAAAACATTAACCTTCTTTATTTTTGCGACGTTTTTCCCCCCTGGTATTTATTGTTAATTGATATAATAAGATTTTTTTCGTTTATATCCGGCGTTAATAAAACGAATATACTTTATTCAGATAAACGATAAATATAGTTCATAGTCAGAATCATATTATTCAATTGATTTTGCGGCAAGCATGTAATAGATCACTTAAGGACTTAATTTATATGTTTTTAAGGATTTGTTATTCAGGTCAGATCCTTAAAAATAGTGTTGATCTCATCCTCTGTCGACCTTAGCTTTTTCTGACACTGCTTAATCAGTTCAGACGCACGTTTTACTTCTATTGATAACTTATCAACATCAAGTTCACCGGTTTCAATGTTCCGGAGTATCTGTTCAATCTCGGTAACTGCATTATTAAACGAAAATTCTTTCTTAGTCATATATTGTAAAATTTAAGATTATACAAATGGTTTTTTTCTAGGCTTTTTCAACTCCTTCAACCTTATCGATCCTTCCTGTCCGTTTCCTGACAATTCTGCTTTTAACGGTTCCGTCACTGAACTCTGTATCAATATCCTCTCCAATATTCAATTTTGCAGAGCTCTTCAGAATTTTACCATTAATTGAAGTAATAGTGTAGCCTCGTTTCAAAACATTCTCAGGTCTCACCGCTTCAAGTGTATTCTCCAGTCCATCGACTTTGATGGTGTTGTTTTTCAGTGTATTGACTGTTAATCTGATCATATCCTGCCTGTTTCGTTTGAGATCAGATTCTATAACTGAAGAGAACGACCTGGCAGCTGATAAGAGTCTCGATTTTTGATTTGCAGGAGAGAGCCCTGCCCTGATAACATACTCTTTTCCGATATCTATTATTTCAATTACCTTAACTGAAAGATCTTCCTTTATTTTTGACAACATTAACCTGGCTTCCGGTACAAGTTTCATTTTGAAGGAATCGATTTGCTTTCTGTTATGTTCAATGATTTTCCGTGAGATCTCGGAAATACTATTTTGTAACTCATTAAGATGATTGTCAGTAGTAACCATAAAATCAATCAGATAATCAGCAACAGCTGTTGGTGTTTTAAGCGATTGGTATGCTACCATGTCTGTAACCGACAAATCCTTTTCATGTCCGATCCCGGTTAGAACGGGCAATGGGAACTGTGTTATATAATAAGCAATGTTGTAATTATCGAACCAGCTGAGATCAGTTTGTGATCCACCTCCTCTGATAATCACTACTACATCAAACATGTCAGTTTTTAAAGCAATTTTATCGAGGGATTTTAAAACGCTCTGTTCTGTTTCAGATCCCTGCATTATTGTTTCAATCAGAAATGATGAAAATTTAAATCCGAAACTATTGCCGTTAAGATGATTTATAAAATCTGTATAACCTGCTGCATTTTTTGAAGATATCACTGCAATTCTCTTAGGTAAGGCCGGAAAATCAATCTCTTTGTTCATAGAAAATACTCCCTCTTCCTCTAATCTCTTTATGATAAACTGTCGTTTTATTGCCAGTTCACCCATAGTGTATGAAGGATCAATGTCGGAAATTATGAGACTCAGACCATAAACCTCATGGTACTCTACCTTTACCCTGACAAGGATTTTAAATCCTTCTTTCAGAGACTCTCCAGTTATGTTTTCAAAAAATGATTTCAGGAATCTGTACCTGTTACTCCATATTATCGCTTTAACCCGAGCTCTAACATTATCCTCACCCGTATTTTTTTCAACCAGCTCAAGATAACAATGACCTCCAAAATTTTCTTTCATCTCAGTTATCTCGGCGGTAACCCAATAGGTATCTGGCAGTGACAGATAGAGTGAATCTTTTATGGCAAGCTGTAACTCAGTTAATGTTAGTTTCTCGGTCATAATCAGGTATTGATCTTAATCACTTTATGTACATGTGTGCCGTTTCCTGTAATAAGCCTTACAATGTAAAGGCCTTGTTTCATCCACTGTAAATTATTTACCTTTATTATCCTCCCGGCAAACTCAGGATAGTCTGTTCTGAAGATGCATACTCCTGATCCTGTATAAATCTCTATTATCAGCTTTAATGGTTGTTGACGAAATGTTATCTCAAATTCACCGGTAATAGGGTTAGGGCTTATAACTGTTTCTTTATCTGGTACTCTAACATATTTATCCTGAAGCTTTGTGAGTGCCTCAACCATATCCGGTATCCCATATCCATATAATGGATCAGGCCTATCATACCTGTCAGCACTTGAATGAAGGACTTCAATGATATCAGTATTTATTGCCTCAGGAACGGCCTGCATCAGGCAAGCTGTTATCCCACTTAGTACCGGACATGAAAATGAGGTGCCGTTTGCGCCTGCTATAATATCCTGGTTAACCTGTACAGGGACATTAACACCCATCGTTGTATTATCAGGTTTAATTCGTCCGTCAAAGGAGGGTCCTGAAGAAGAAAATATTGAAATTAAGTTATTTCCGTCAACAGCTCCAACGGCAACAACACTGTCTCCATCAGACGGGGCAATTATATTTACCCAATCCTTATTCCTCTCATTACCTGCACTGTTAAAGACAAGGATACCAAGTGAGGCAGCAATATCAGCAGCTTTGGTGATAAAGGCACTGTTACCGTCCATATCAGAGTATTTGTAATTGAGGGATGGTTCATCAAAAGTAAAATAACCCAGAGATGAAGTAATAATATCCGCACCTGCACTATCGGCAAATTCAGCGCCGGCAATCCAGTAATCTTCTTCAGCTGGGAATTCTGAAAATGTGTCTTCAGTCCTTAACAGCAGATAATCTGCGTCCGGAGCTGTTCCTTCTATCAATCCCGGAATCTTTCCGGCAAGTACCGAAAGAACGGCAGTTCCGTGGTTACTGTAATCATACACAAATTTATTATTTCTGACAAAATCAAAGGTCGCTTTAATGTTCTTATGGCTATTCAGATTAATCAGGGAAGAAGCTTTGTCGGCATATTGAAACCCCCCATCCAGTATTGCAATAAGAATATCTTTGCCTGTAAACCCTGAATTGTGAAGAGGGAAACCGTTTACCATTGATATAGGACGATAGGAAGTCTGGGATTCTGATAATTCATAAGTAAAATGGAGCTTATCATTGAATTGACTTTTTGTAGAAGTACTTTTTACCATTTTAGCATCCACTACAAATGGAAGGGCTAGGATTGAGTTAATATCAGTGGGGGTTTCAGTTTTAAATAGTGCACTGTTCATCCATTTCGAAGTGCAATGAAGTCTGAATCCCAAAGCAGTGATTTTATCAAGGTACTCTTTATAAACCGGAATATCTTTTAAGCCAGGAATCGTGATACCAGCTTTCTGTCTCCTTAAAATTGCTCTTTCTGACAGTAAATCAGTGGGTTTGAAATTCAAAATATTGTTCGCTCCTTTATCACTGAAATGTACTCTGTAATAATAGTTGTAAATTTTTTCCTGGCCATGCAGGCATTCTGCTTTAAGAAAAATTGAAAAAATGAAGGTTATCAGCAGAAACTTAATTTGTAAAAGATTACCCACTCTTGTTACCATAGTTCACCGGTTTTTTCCGGGTCGGGAATTTTACCCGCGTTTTTCTCGAGTGAGTCTATAAAATTTGATTCATCAATATCCATCTGTCGGTTTTTTGTGAAACCTGCCAGGTAGTCTGCCTCATACTTTATTGTTCCGTCTTCCTTATATATGATCCAGTGTCCTTCTCTGATATCATTTTTATATTCACCAGTTAATTCTGGTTTCCCGTCTTCAAACCACACATTGAACTTCCCATTAACCTTGCTGTTAAGGTAATTAGTTTTGAGGCAGAGAGCTCCGTTCTGATAATATTGTGTCCACTCACCCTGCCTCACATTATTTATATAATTTAACCGTTCGGCAACTTTTTTGTCCTTATAAAACTTAAGTGACAAACCGTTCTTCAGGTTTTTTGTATACTCCTCCTCACAAATAAGATAACCATTGGTGAATGATGAGTAGAATTGCCATTTTCCCTCCTTTAGCTGATTGATATATTTTCCTTTGGAGGCGATAAATCCATTTGGATGATAGATTATTGCTTCAGCCTCATTCCCATTGTTGTTATAAATAAGTAAGGATTTTACCGAATTATCCTCATAGAATCTCTTAAACTCTCCAACCGGGTGATTGTCCCTGAAGTAGCCTTCATACACCAGGGTCGTTCCATCTTTCTTGATCCAATGTCCCTGTTTCATTCCATTTTTATCTGTCATGTTAATACCCTGGTCTGCTTGAGCTGAGGCAAGGAGGGGAATAAATAAAAACAATAAAAAAGAAATTATTTTACGGGACATAATCTTGGATCTGAAATCTGATATAAAAGTACAAAAAAAAGAGGTTGATTTGATATCAACCTCCTCTATTAACATGTCAGTAAATTTATTTTACTTCTTCAAAATCGACATCAGTAACTTCATCGCTGCCTGATTTAGAACTACTTCCGCCTTGTTGCCCTGCACCTGGCTGGTCGGGGCCAGGCTGGGAAGCTGTAGGACCTGTATTTTGAGCAGTTTTATACATTTCTTCTGAAGCAGACTGCCATACTCCATTAAGTTCAGCAAGAGCTTTGTCGATTGCATCAACATCCTGTGCTTTATGAGCCTCTTTTAGTTTGGAAAGTGCATTTTCAATTGCCGGCTTTTTATCAGCAGGTAGCTTATCTCCAAACTCCTTAAGCTGTTTTTCAGTTGTGAAAATCATGCTGTCGGCCGTATTGATTTTTTCGATTCTTTCTTTCGCCACTCTATCTGATTCTGCATTAGCCTGGGCCTCTTCACGCATTCTTTTTATTTCGTCATCACTGAGCCCTGATGATGCTTCAATTCTAATTCTTTGTTCTTTACCGGTACCCCGGTCTTTTGCTGCAACATGCAATATTCCATTGGCATCAATGTCGAATGTTACTTCAATCTGAGGAGTACCTCTCTGTGCCGGAGGAATACCATCGAGATGGAACCGTCCGATAGTTTTGTTGCCGCTTGCCATAGGTCTCTCACCCTGCAGGACATGTATCTCGACAGAAGGCTGACTATCAGCGGCAGTTGTGAAGACTTCCTGTTTCTTTGTTGGGATTGTTGTATTTGATTCAATGAGTTTTGTCATTACTCCACCCATGGTTTCAATACCAAGTGATAACGGTGTAACATCCAGAAGGAGAACATCTTTTACCTCACCGGTAAGAACACCACCCTGGATTGCGGCTCCAACAGCTACTACTTCATCGGGGTTTACTCCTTTGGAAGGTACTCTTCCAAAGAACTTTTCGACAAGTTGTTGTATTGCCGGGATACGGGTACTTCCACCAACGAGAAGAACTTCATCAATCTCTGTCACCTTAAGTCCTGAATCTCTGAGAGCTGCCTGGCATGGTCCGATGCAAGACTGAATCAGTTTATCACAGATTTTTTCAAAATTGGCTCTTGTAAGAGTCTTGACAAGATGCTTGGGAATTCCATCCACAGGCATTATGTACGGAAGGTTGATCTCAGTTGATGTTGAACTTGAGAGTTCTATTTTAGCTTTTTCAGCAGCCTCTTTAAGACGCTGAAGGGCCATAGGGTCTTTTCTCAGGTCAACACCTTCTTCTTTCAGAAACTCTTCTGCCATCCAGTCAATAATCAAATGGTCAAAATCATCCCCGCCAAGATGGGTATCTCCGTTTGTTGATTTAACTTCAAAAACACCGTCACCAAGTTCAAGGATTGATATATCAAATGTACCACCACCAAGGTCAAAAACTGCAATCTTAAGGTCTTGTGATTTTTTATCAAGGCCATAAGCAAGTGATGCAGCAGTAGGTTCATTGATAATCCTCTTAACATTCAATCCTGCAATCTCACCAGCCTCCTTTGTAGCCTGGCGTTGTGAATCACTAAAATAGGCAGGGACTGTTATAACTGCGTCTGTAACTTCCTGGCCAAGATAATCCTCAGCAGTCTTCTTCATCTTCTGCAGTATTATTGCCGAAATCTCCTGTGGAGAATATAATCTGTTGTCAATTTTAACCCGGGGTGTATTATTTTCACCCTTTTCGACTATGTATGTAACTCTTTTTATCTCCTTGGTTACCTTATCATATGTCTCACCCATGAATCTTTTAATTGAGTATACAGTCTTCCTTGAGTTGGTAATTGCCTGACGTTTGGCAGGATCACCTACTTTTCTTTCTCCGTTCTCAACAAAGGCCACAATTGAAGGTGTGGTTCTTTTTCCTTCACTATTTGGGATTACAACTGGCTCATTACCTTCCATTACTGAAACGCAAGAGTTTGTTGTTCCTAGATCAATACCTATAATTTTCCCCATAATATAATAATTTAAAAAAATTTCTTTTCGATATTCGCAATATGCAATGATTATGCCATTAAAGATATTGGAGTGCTTCTTGCAAATTTGGCACATCTCTATTACCTCTTCATTATACAATTATCAGGCTGTATGTTCACAGTCCGGACATTATAACCCTCTGTTTATAATATGTGTAATACATGATAACTATCATAATATGAATCATATAAAAATTAAGGTCTGGTGATTCTCCGGACTCAGTTTTAATAAGAATATTATATTTATCCTTCCTTTTTTATTTGTGACAAAACGACAGGCAAACATTGTCCGACTGCCAAAGCAAAAAAGAAATAATGATGACAGTGCATCATCCAATGCAAATCTTTAACTTTGTCATCCTGAAATAACACATTTAATATTATGTCAATACATAAATCGGTCAGAAGGGTTACTACCCATGTGCTTAATGAAATGAAGCTCAAAGGAGAGAGAATTGCAATGCTGACAGCCTATGATTATTCCATTGCACGTATTCTGGATGAAGCAGAAATTGATGTTATCCTGGTTGGAGACTCTGCATCTAATGTAATGGCAGGCTTTGACACAACTCTTCCGATTACCCTTGACAACATGATCTACCATGCTGCATCAGTTGTAAGGGCAGTAAAAAGAGCACTTGTCGTTGTCGATTTGCCTTTCGGAACTTACCAGGGCAATTCAAAGGAAGCATTAGCTTCATCAATCAGGATCATGAAAGAGACAGGAGCTCATGCAGTTAAACTTGAAGGTGGATATCAGGTAGTTGAATCTATTGAACGAATATTATCTGCCGGAATACCAGTTATGGGGCATCTGGGCCTGACACCACAGGCTATTCATAAATTTGGGACCTATGTGGTACGTGCAAGGCAGGAAGAGGAGGCCAGGCGACTGTTAGAGGATGCAAGGTTACTTGAAGAGACAGGATGTTTTGCCATAGTACTTGAGAAGATCCCGGCCCGTCTGGCAGAGGAGGTTACTAACAACCTGAGGATACCGACAATTGGAATTGGTGCAGGAGGAAAGACTGATGGCCAGGTTTTGGTTCTTCACGATATGCTTGGAATTACTCAGGAGTTTTCTCCAAGATTTCTCAGAAGGTATCATAATCTTCATGCTGAAATAAAAGGTGCTGTCCAGAATTATATAAATGATGTAAGAACCAGTGAGTTCCCAAATGAGAAAGAACAGTACTAATTTTAATAAAATGATAGAAATCCTTTACGAAGACAATCACATAATTGCAGTTTATAAAAAGGCTTCAGAATTAGCCCAGGGGGATAAAACCGGGGATGTTTCAATTGATACTGAAGTAAAAAAGTATATTGTTGATAAATATAAAAAACCCGGAGAAGCTTTTCTTGGTGTGGTTCACAGGCTTGATCGTCCTGTCAGTGGAGTGCTTTTATATGCCCGTACCTCCAAAGCTCTGGTACGACTTAATGAGATGTTCAGAACCAGGGATGTTAAAAAGATATACCTGGCAATTGTTAAGGAACGACCTCCTGAAGATGAAGGCAAGCTGATCCATTTTCTCAAAAAGAATGAAAAACAGAATAAAACGTATGTGTATGATACTGAAGTGAAAGGATCAAAGGAAGCAACTCTTACATATTGTCTGGCTGGCAGATCAGAGCGGTTTTATCTCCTGGAAATTGAGCTTCATTCAGGGAGGCATCATCAGATAAGGGCTCAACTCGCAAAGGCTGGTTGCCCGATAAAAGGTGATTTGAAATATGGGTATCCGAGGTCGAATGAAGATGGCAGCATAAGCCTGCTTGCCCGCCGCCTTGAGTTTATTCATCCTGTTAAAAAGGAAAAAGTATCTATTACGGCTCACTTTCCAGATGGTGATGTGTGGTCACATTTTAAGAATGCACAGGTATAAAAATTCTAAAGGGAACAGGATTCCGTTTTATCAATTAAGCTTTTATTGCAGAGGTTGTATTAATATTTTAACACTAATGCCTTTTTTGTCTCTATAAAGTCATTTTCTTTTCTGTATCTTCTTCTGAATCAAGAGAAAAAATACAGATTTTACCAACAGATATACTTATTGAGTTAAATTCAGGTTAATAAGAGTTAACGAAAAGTTAAAACATGTATGAGTTGTAGTCCTATAAATTAATTTTGCATTATGAACAAGAAGAAATTCACCGGGCTTATCTTCATGATGCTTTTTTCAATTGTAGGTATTATCTGGGTGCAGATAATATGGATAGGCAATGCTGTAAGGTTACGTAACGAGAGTTTTGATATTGCAGTAAATTCAGGTCTCAGTCATGCAGCAGCCAATATTGAAACATCAAGACGAATGAATCTCTTTAATAATTTTCTTTTGTCTGATCCGGTCTCATCCAGCAACGAACAGAAAGATATTTCCAGCTTCATGAGTATTGGCAGCTCAACCTATCAGGGTGGTAATTACAGTGTCAGGATCACCAGCCAGTCGGTAACAGGAACTCCCGGTGAAAAACCGGTAATAATTAAGCATGATACAACGATAATCTCAGATTCGGGTACATTTATCATGACTTATCCGGATGAATACGGGAAGTTGGGTTTGGTGGAGAAGGGTACAGATCCGGACATGAATCCAAAGGCTGGCTATATAAGGAAGAAAGAGTTTCTTGATTGGATAAGGAAGAGGTCAAGCGAATTTCAGAACATGAGCGAGCAGATGATCTCCGAAGTTTACCAGTGGGAAAAAACCCTTGATCTTGATAGTAAGGAAGTTGCCAATATATTAAACCAATCACTTCTCGCCTCATGGATAGAGACTCCTTTCGAATTTGCAATTATTAAAGACGGTGTTGTTCAGGAGGGTAACTTTAAAAAGGCAAGGAAAGATGATTTTCTAAAGAGCAAGTATATGGTTCAGCTTTTTCCTGATAATCTTATAAGGCAGAACCTTATACTATCAGTTATATTTCCTGCAAGGACTAATTATATTCTCGGTTCAATGGCTTTCATACTTGTGGGTTCGATGCTCTTTTCACTCATCATCCTGGCAACATTTGCTCTGAGTCTCTATTTTATTATAAGACAGAAGAAGATCTCTGAGATTAAATCTGATTTTATAAACAATATGACCCACGAGTTTAAAACTCCTATTGCAACTATCTCACTTGCTGCCGATACTATAACTAATCCGAAAGTGATCAAGGATGAGACCAGTATCAGGCATTTTATAGGTATGATCAAGAAAGAGAATAACAGGATGAATAAGAAAGTGGAGACTATTCTGCAAATTGCATCGCTTGATAAAAAGGAGATAGATTTCAGATTTGAGAATCATTCATTGCATTCGATAATTGAAAAAGTGGTTGATGCGATTGAATTGCAGATTCAGCAGAGAAATGGGAAAATAGTCCTGAATCTTTATGCAGGGGAACCTGTTATCTGCGGAGACAATGAGCACCTTGCAAATCTTGTAAATAACCTTCTTGACAATGCAATTAAATATTCTCCTGAAAACCCTGAGATCCTTATTGAGACCAGGAACAATGAAAAGGGAGTAATATTATCTGTTGAGGATAAGGGTATTGGCATGAGTAAAAGTGTTCAGGGTAAAATATTTGAACGATTCTACAGGCAAAATTCAGGTAACGTACATGATGTTAAAGGTTTTGGATTGGGCTTGAATTATGTGCGCGCTATTATTGATGCCCATAAGGGTACTATTAATGTTTCAAGTGAACCGGGAAAAGGAAGCCGGTTCGAAATATTCTTACCATTTAACCAGGAGAACGGATGATGAATACAAAAAGTGTAAAGATATTCCTTGTAGAGGATGACCTGAGTTTCGGCTCTGTCCTTAAATCATATCTTGAGATAAACGACTTCTCAGTCGAGTGGGTTGACGATGGGAAATATGCCCTTGATCATTTCAGGAAGGGAATATTTGAAATATGTATCCTTGATATTATGTTACCTCATGTTGACGGATTTACAATTGCTACAGAGATCAGAAAAATCAACAATGTTATTCCTATAATATTTCTGACAGCAAAAAAACTAAAAGAGGATGTACTCAAAGGTTATGGTGCAGGGGGTGACGATTATGTGACAAAACCCTTTGATACTGAAATTCTTTTAGCCAAGATTCGGGCAATAATGGCAAGACGTGAATTTCAAAGTGGAACACGCGATATCTTTGAAATTGGAAAGTTTGTGTTTAATTCAAAACTCAGGACATTAACATCGGGTGATGATGAGAAGAAACTGTCTCCCAAGGAAGGTCAACTCCTTGAACTTCTTGCATTAAATCCTAATGCATTGATAAGCAGGGAAATGGCTTTGAAGAAAATTTGGGGTTCCGATGATTACTTTACTGCAAGGAGCATGGATGTCTATATTACCAAACTCAGAAAATTTCTGTCAGAAGATCCCCGGCTGAATATTAAAAATATTCATGGTGCCGGGTTTCAGCTTGTTATCAGTGAAAATTGATTAAGAGATTATTTTTTGTGAATTGAAGCGGAAGAAGCTGGGTGCAGCTTTCAACAACCTGTATCTTGTTTTTTCCAGATAATATAATCCTTATCTGCCGGTTGTTCCGTAACTCCTCTTCTGCTAGAACCTGGCGGCAGTTACCGCAAGGAGGTACCGGACTCTCGGTCAGGCCATTCTCTGAAAGAGCTGCGATAGCTATCGCAACAGGTTTATCATTCGGATGATTTGTAACAGAGTTCGAGAGAGCATTTCTCTCAGCACATATCCCTGAAGGATAAGCAGCATTTTCAACATTTGCCCCCTTGACTATTAGACCGCTTTCGAGCCTTATCGCTGCACCCACTTTAAATAAGGAGTATGGAGAATAAGCATTTAACGCTGCTTCTCTTGCAGCCAGCAAAAGGACCCTGTCCTCATCATCCAGCTCCTCGGGCCTGTCGTATTCCGTGTAGTTGAATGTAATATTCTTTGTCGTTCTCATTAGGGTCTAATACAGTTTGGTTTACAAAGTTAATATTTATTGGTAAAAAAGTCTGTTGTGTCTTATACAGCGAGTATATAAAGTTATATGTTTTTATACCTTTAAGCACTTTTTTTATGCTTATATGGTAAACCTGAATAAAATAAAGCACAAGATATTCTTCATTCTTCAGCTGGTGCTGATCTCATTCCTGGTATCATGCAAAGTATATAAACCGGTTGCCCCTACTTATAGTACCGGGGTATTGGCTGAGAACTATATTAATAAATATAAAGATCTTGCTGTCAGCGAGATGAGAAGAACAGGCATTCCGGCGAGCATTACACTTGCTCAGGGAATGCTGGAATCGGATTATGGCCGCAGCAGGCTGGCAAAGGAAGCAAACAACCACTTCGGAATAAAATGTCATAATGACTGGACAGGACCGACAATAAGACACCATGATGACAAAAGAAATGAGTGTTTCAGAAAATACCGGAAACCTGAGGATTCATTTTATGACCATTCCGACTTTTTAAAATCGGGTTCACGATACATCTCACTTTTTAAAATTGATCCGACTGATTACAAAGCCTGGGCACGTGGTCTGAAAAGAGCAGGTTATGCTACAAATCCTGATTATGCAAATATGCTTATCAGGAAAATAGAAGATAACAGATTATATTTTTTTGATAATGAAAAAACTAAAACCGGGTTATCTCCGATCACGAAAAAAGTAACTGATAAGTCAGCTGAAGTTGAAGAGAGTGTTAATATTGAACAGGTTACACCTTTAACTGATGGCAACATATCTTTACCAGCACTTGTATCGAGGGTTAAAGAGAATAACAGGATACAATATATTATTATTAAGGATGGGGATACGAAAGAGAAACTGGAAAAAGATTTTCAGTTGCTCAGGTGGGAACTGACAAAATATAATGAAGTAAAGGGAGATCTTAAACTTGTTCCCGGTCAGATCCTGTACCTCCAGCCAAAGCGTGACAAATCGGAACCAGGTAAAGAGTATCACAATTGTACAGAAGGGGAGACTATGTATATGATATCCCAGAAATATGGGATTAGGCTAAAGAGTCTTCTGGAGATGAACCGTATGGAGGAGGGGAGGGAACCTGTTGCCGGGCAAAAGATCTGGCTTAGGGTTATTAAGCCGGTTAACTGATTTTGATTGTATAATCTGCAATTCTGAAACCTCGGAGAAATTCAATACTGCTCATCTTCTTCTTTCCTTCTATCTGCAGGTTGTTAATAAATACAAATCCATCTCTGCATGCTACCTTGATGAAATGTTTTCCATCGGTTATGATAGTACCTGATTCAAAAGTATGCTCCGCAACCTCAGGTTGACTCTCATAAATTTTAAGGGACAGGGTTCCGTTTGAGTTACTCAGAAATGTTTTCGCACAAGGGTATGGCGCAAGGCCCCGGATAAAATTATGGATCTTTATCGGGCCATTGCTCCAATTGATGATGCAATCATCAGGATGTATCTTGGGTGCTGTTTTTGGGGTTTCTCCGGGTTTAATTAAATCTGACTGAGGTGATGGTTTTATTTTATTGTCAGCTAAAAAAGCCAGTGTCCTGATTACTAGCCTGGCTCCATGTTTCATCAGTCTGTCATGCAGATCCCCGGCGTTTTCAAATGGAAAAATATGGATAGCTTCCTTTAACAGGATATTTCCGGTATCAATTTTCTCATCAATGAAAAAGGTTGTGACTCCTGTCAATGTCTCCCCGTTGATAATGGCATGGTTAATAGGAGCAGCACCACGGTAGTCGGGCAGGAGTGAGGCATGCAGATTGATTGTGCCCTTTGCCGGAATTTTCCATACAACCTCAGGGAGCTTACGGAAAGCAACGATAATAAACAAATCAGCATTAAGTTTTTTCAGTTGATCAATAAATGCCGGATCCTTAAGATTTTCAGGTTGGATTATGGGAAGGGAACTGAATTCGGCAAATTCCTTTACAGCTGATTTGCTCATTTTCATTCCTCTTCCGGCGGGTTTGTCGGGACTGGTGACAACACCGACGACATTAAATCCATTCATAAGAAGGCATCCGAGTGTCGCCACAGCAAACTCAGGTGTTCCCATGAAGACTATCCTGAGGTTTTTCATTTTAGAGTTATTACTTATTACAGAACAAATCTAATAAAAATATCAATCCTTAACAATATGTTTGTAGCATGAAAGGTTATGACCCATTTTATTTGCTTTGGTTTCGAGGTAGAATTTATTGTGAGGATTAGATTCTATTATAAGAGGTATTGTTTCAACAATTTTAATACCGTAACCTTCAAGGCCGGCCCGTTTGACAGGGTTATTTGAAATGAGACGAACATTTCCGAGCCCCAGTTCTCGCATAATGCTGGCACCAACACCATAATCTCTTTCATCCTCACCAAAACCAAGTTTAAGGTTAGCCTGAACAGTATCCATTCCCTCATCCTGTAACCTGTATGCTTTAATCTTGTTCAGAAGGCCAATACCTCTTCCCTCCTGGCTCAGGTAAATAACAACTCCTTTTCCTGCAGCTTCAACCATCTCCATTGCCTTATGAAGCTGGGTTCCGCAGTCGCATCTTAACGATCCGAAAATATCGCCTGTGAAACACGATGAATGGAGCCGTACAAGAACAGGTTCCTCCTTTGTCCATGATCCTTTAATCAGTGCGGCATGTTCAATACCATTGCTGGTCTGCCTGAAAGGGATGAATTCAAAATCACCGGATTCTGTGGGAAGCTTAACTTTTTCGCCCTTTTCGATAATTGAATCTCTGTCAAGGACATACTTTATGAGATCCTTGATAGTAATAATTTTGATATCAAATTTCTCCCTGATATGCACCAGGTCAATGAGCCGGGCCATCGAGCCATCATCATTCATGATTTCAACAAGAGCCCCTCCCGGAAGTAAACCTGCCATACGTGTAAGATCAACTACAGCTTCTGTATGTCCGGCCCTTCTTAAAACACCCTTTGACTTAGCCTTCAGGGGAAAGATATGACCTGGTCTTCCAAGATCGGATGGTTTAGTAAGCGGATCAACAAGAGCTTTAATAGTCAAAGCCCTGTCTTTTGCTGAGACACCGGTTGATGTGGCTTCATTCAGAAGATCAACTGAGACAGTGAACTGAGTCTCATGAAGAGATGTATTTATACCGACCATCAGATCCAGTTCAAGTTCTTCACATCTCTCCTCAGGAAGAGCTGTACAGATCAGACCACGACCATATTTTGCCATGAAATTGACAATCTCCGGAGTAATTAATTCAGCTGAACAGATAAAATCACCTTCATTTTCACGGTCTTCATCATCAACGACAATGAGAAGCCTGCCCATTTTTATATCTTCAATTGCTTCTTCAATTGTATTAAGCCTGATATCGTCCATTATTTTTTAATTTTTATTTTTAAATGTTGAATTCTTTCTTCGTATACCATTCATCATTATCCTGTAGAGGTAGGTCTTAACTTTCATAAGGAACGCAAGATATGTATCAATGTTCATTATGACCGAGTCGTTTGAAGCTTTATATGTCAGGAACAGGCCAACAGGGAACAGAATATATGATGAAGCCCACATCCCGGTAATAGTTTTCAGATGATTTGCTTCAGCGAGTTTTTCTCCGGAGAGTGAGAGTACATACCATATTACAAAGAAGAGTATTGAAATCACTGCCGGAGTTCCGAGTCCGCCTTTCCTGATTATTGCTCCCAGCGGAGCCCCTATGAAAAAGAATACAAGGCAGGCAAAGGACAAGGTCATTTTCTTGTTAAGGTCTATCTCATATTTTTTTATGAATTTCAATTCATATTCAAAGGATTCGTTTTGCTGAGTCAGATAAACGTTTCCATCTTTAAGGTTCTCAATGGCTTTTTCCAATACTGTAATCTTCTCCTGGAAGGCCAGGGAATCGTATAATGTTTTTGAGTCAAATTCAGGAGGCTTGTTTCTTTTCAAAGAAGTATCCCCGGCAATTGCAAGAGTGTTTGGAAAGTTTTTTTCAGTATAAAGTTTTGTATTATTAAATTCCCGGAATTGAATCATAAGGTGGTTATTATATTTTGAGTTCAGGGAATCAATAAAATATGTCAGTTGTGACACATTAAGCATTGCTGAGTTCGATTTAAAAAGGTTTGCATTGCTGCGTTCAAGGTCAAACCCGCTAAGTGACAATACTATTGTCTGCTCTTTAAAAGAGTCTTTGCGTGAGGGATATTTTTTTTCGATCTGACTTACATTTTTCTCTTCCATTTCGGTGAAGGTTTCACCGTTGTAAAGTGTCATTATAAGCGCAGTTTCATCAGCAGTTATTCTCATATAACCGGAATCGGCAACTGTAACGATACTATTTCCGCGCCCGTCCCTGTGGTCGTAAATGATGAGGTTATCCAACCTGTTTGTCACCGGATCTTTTGTTGTAATTTTTATGCTGAATCCTTCGATCCCGTTATAAAATGATCCTGCCTGAATATTAATATCAGGTCTCTTGTTACGGATATCATAGAGGAGGGTTCTTGCCTTACGTGACGAATATGGTACTACATTATTGGAGAAGAGGAACGATCCTATTGAAATGAGAGAGCTGAGGATTATCAGAGGTAACATTATGCGCTGGAGTGAAATGCCGGAGGATTTGAGAGCTGAGAGTTCACTGAATTCCCCCATATTTCCGAAAGTCATAAGAGATGCCAGCAGTATTGCCAGAGGGAGGGCTGTTGGTACAAATGATAAAGAGAACTGGAATAGAAGCTCTGAAACTATTTTGACATCGAGCCCTTTTCCTGCAAGCTCATCGATGTACATCCAGAGAAACTGCAGAATAAGTATTATAAGCACGATAAAAAAGGTAAAGATCAGCGGGCCTATAAATGATTTTAATACAAATCTGTCGATCTGTTTCACAGCATGAATTAATTAGATGGCGAAATTAGTTGATTTTTGTCAAAAAACCCATTTCTTAGGTTCGTTAAACTTCAATGAGGTTGTTCCTGAAAAATGAAATCCTCTCAGACTGGTCATAAATAAACCACGGGGTGGATTATTATTGCACGCCGTTAAGACCGGGATGGTTGCAGGCTGGATGAAGATAAACAGGTTAAATACCAAGAGCTCTCTTAAGATCAGTAATTTGCGAATCCCACAGGTAAATAGAGTCTTCTTTTTCCTCATCCTCGGCAAAATCGGTAATTAAAAGGGCAAGGTCACCGGTTAGTTCCTGTATGTTGATCCTGAATTCAAAGTAATTTGATTCTTCGTCATCCCTGTCGAGCCATTCAAACCTGGCTAGTTTATTTTCTTTTAAGGCAGCCAGCCTGGCTCTGGATTCGGATTTATCCCACAGGAATGTAAAAATGTCGCCATCAACATTTACATTCTCAGCAAACCACTCACTAAGGCCTTCAGGGGTGCTTAGCCTTGAGAAGAGCACCTTTTGAGAGCAATTAAGGGTATATTCAAGTTCGAACTTTAATCTCATGATCAATTTTAATCCTTTCCATATAGATTTACGCAATATAGAAAAAATATTGAAACTTAAAAAAACTTATTGTTAAATTGCACCAGACTATTTATATTTGCACCCGCAAAAAGATTGATGAGTGAGGTCATCGGGGTTGAAGGTTTAAGTAATGTTTGAAGTATATTAGTTTTGGCGAGATAGCTCAGTTGGTTAGAGCGCATGATTCATAATCATGAGGTCGGGAGTTCAATTCTCCCTCTCGCTACACAGAAAATCAAAAGGTTACAGCGTTTTATACGTAGTAACCTTTTGTTATATTCATACCATTTTCATACAAGTATTATTGATTTAATCATTTTGTGACGTCCAAACTATGAGCGACTGTTTGCGGTTTGGACATTAGGTCTATAAGATAAGAAACCCTCTGAAAAATGATCAATCCAGAGGGTTTTTATTGAATGGGTGAAATAATTACTTTATGTTTAATTGACTTAACCGTAATTATATCAAGGCATTGTCCGCTAAACTGTAGAATTCTCCTTCTGGTATTAAATTAAGTGATCTAATAACTGTACGTCAAATAAACTTGCAGTCTCCTTAATTTTACGAGTGATCGTTGTATCTGATTCACTCGGTTGAAGCGAGCCACTTGGATGGTTATGTGCAATCAAAATTCCACTGGCATTTGACTTAATTACATACTGCAAGATTATTCTTATATCAGTAACCGTACCTGAGATGCCACCTCTGGAAATTTCTGCAATCCCAAGGACTTTATTTGCCCTGTTAAGCAGCATTAGCTTAAAACACTCTATGTGTTCAATAGTATCCTGGTCCCAGGATGAATAGAATAACTTAAATGCATCCTGAGAGCTTTTTACCTGAGGGCGCTCTGATGCTTTGACCTTTGTTTTATAGGTTAGGCTTACTTCGGCAATAATAGGTCTCGTGTCTTTTCATATTTGGTTATTATTAATAGATTTTTATTAC